>JBCDBK010000083.1:0-23592 GCA_039184115.1 Planctomycetota bacterium
AACCACGAGAAAACTTCGCTAGCAGGTCACCCGCGGCTAGCGACGACGGCTCAAGTTAAAGAAGCTCCATTTTGGAACTACTGAAAGTTGCTGAAGGGCAGGGGATTCCGAGCGGCAGGTGGTGGGGTTTTGTAACGTTGCGTGACCGTAGATTTTCAAAATGTCAGGGCTCAGCAGCAGAAGAGACTTCGCAAACCACTGGTTCCGATGGACGAAACGGATTGAGTGACAAAAGAGAGGGGTTACTTTTGAAAACAAAAACAGATTCCGTTACATAACTCGGAACCTCGCAATACTGACAGGGCGTGAGTGGCCGACCAGCGGCAGGTGGTTGCGATCGGCTATAGACCGCGAACCACGACAGCGGCCGCTTGTGCCTGTGGCGTGACGCTGAGTTTGAGGAAGCTGTTGCCGGGAGCGATGTCGTCCTCGGCTGCAATTGCCAGTGGACACGCTGCGTCAGGCGTTTCGAAGTTGAGCGTGCGGAAGAGTTTTTGCTCATGTAGAGCTTTGGCGCTGGCGATAAGTTCGACGACACCGCTGGCGGCACCGAGGTTACCGAAATAACTCTTGGCGGCAGCAACGGGCACATGGCTTGCCGATTCGCCGAGTGCCTTGGCGAGCGCCTTTGCCTCGTTCGCGTCGCCTTCGGTTGTGCCGAGTCCGTGTGCGTTGACATGGCCCATCTGTTCCGGGTCGATTCCGGCATCGGCGAGGGCCGCCTTTGCGGCATTGGCCATCGCCTCGGTAGGGTTGCCGTTCAAATTGCTATCGGTAACGGTGCTGCTACCGCTGCCAACGACTTCGGCATAGACGGTAGCACCGCGGGCGATTGCGGTGTCGAGGTGTTCTAGTATGATAGCACCAGCGCCTTCGCCGACGACCATACCGGTGCGACTCGCATCGAAGGGCCGGCAGGCAACACTCGGTTCCAGGTTTGGATCGGCGAGTTGCTCGGTCTGGGTAGCGTGGATGGTTTTGAAGGAGTGAATGCGTGTGCCTGTGGAACCGGCGATCATGCGGTCGGCGTGGCCCCGCGCGATCGTTTGTGCCGCTTCGCGTATTGCCATCACTCCAGCAATCTCGCGCAAAGTCAGCGAGTTGTTGGGGCCACGCAGATCGTTGAAGATTGCGATATGGCTGCCGGGCATGTTCGGCAGGTACTTGAGCATCCAGAGCGGGTTCATTTCGCGGAGTCCGTCTTGACCCCACTGGTCGTAATGAAAGCCTTCGTCTGAAACGCCGCACTTGACCATGCCATCGGTGAAGTCTTCGGGCGGGCTTAGCATGTAGTCGCTGCCAAAGACAACGCCGGACCGCTCCGGATCTATCGGCGATTCGGCGACCCCTGCATCGGCGACGGCTTGCTGCGCAGCCGAGACGGCCATCATGGTCTCGCGGCACATGACCTTCAGCGCCTTGCGAATGGCTTTCTTCTTATCTTTGGGCAGTTCACCAAAATTGTCGATTGCGCCGGTGAATTCGTTTGCCTCGCCACCAAAGTGGACGACGCCTTCCAGCGGCGGCAAGAGTTGCAAAGGCGCGACGCCGCTTTGCCCATTGAGCATCGCGTTCCACATCGTGTCGACCGAATTGCCAAGCGGCGAGACAACGCCTAGGCCGGTGATTGCGACACGTCGATCAGAGCTGCCAGTTGCGGTCATTTGGTGGAGGTGTTGGCTCAGGAGTCGAAAGCGGCAGGAACATCACACTCGCGTGCGATGATGGCAAGTCCTACAGCCTAAAGCCTAGAGCGGCTAGCCTCAATACCGTCCGTGGAAGGTCTGGTTTGGGCGGGTCGCGGTCGAGATCGGCGGCCCACCGCCTGGCAGCGAGGGAGCGACCGGACCTTTGCTCTCGACGAACAGCAGTGCGTCAGCTCGCGGTGCGCCGGAACCAAACTGAAACGCATCGGCGATCACATTGGATTTCTGCGGACCTGGCGTCGCGACGACGCCCATGCTTAAGAGCAAGACCTGATCCGTAGGCCAGCGGAAGCGCTCGTGCAGCTGCACCATGGTCATTTGGGGGACTTGGCATTCGGCGCGTTGGTTGGGCGCGATGTTGTTAGGCACGTCCAGTTTGACGGGTAGCATCTTCTCGACCTGCGCCAAGCGAAGCTTGATCACCGCGTCAGTGGTGCGCGTGTCCATCGCGAGCAGTGGGCTGAACTCGAGGCTAAAGCCTTCGTCGAGCTGCCCGAGTTCGGGTTGATAGCCGGGCCAGGTCTGTTGCGTGCGGATGATGCCCTTCGTGTAGGGACGCGGACGCATCGTCGAGACGACCAGCGACTGTCCGTTCTGAACCATCTGGTGCGGTGGGTTGTGTTCTCGATAGTCGGTGCGCCGTTGCAGTTCCGACATGAGCAACGCGGCGTCCTCTTTGGCCAGCATCCAACCTTGTACGCCGGGCGATTGCACGGGAAGCGCTGTCATCAGTGGCAATGCTCGGGCGCGCCAGTTTGGATTTTTGATTGTAATGATGCGGAGGCCAAAGCCGTGGGTCTCGGCGGCGCGATTGACAAAGCGATCGACGATATCCGCAACAACGGACTGCATCTGCGGTGTGTGATAGACGCGCAGCGTGCGGCTATCGGCACTCAGTAGGCCGACTGGTGTTGAATGCCAAGCTTCGTAGCCAGTTTCGCGCAGAATCCAGTCGACGATGCGCTGTTCGGGATTCTCGCTAGACTGATCTCGCAACGAGTAGGAGCTGATATCGTATTCGCGCCACACTTGGCCGTGGTCGTTTGGAAGCTGACCGGAGCCTTTGCTGACTGGTGCGCGAGTGATCTTCTGACCGGTCGAAGTGACAGGTGCGGATGCCTGTGGCTGAGCAGTTTGCGGCGTCACCGGGCTACTTGCTTGTGCGACAGAGAGCTGCTGGGCAGTTGCCGTCGGCGCGCCGTAACGGTTCGGCGGCGCTGCCGCGCCACCTGATGGCCGCCAACCACTTGCCTGAGCGTAAACAAGTGTTGGCAGGGTTGCGAGACTTGTGATGAATACCGCGATGCGAAAGAGCATCGGAGTTCTCCTAAGTGAAAAGGCCAGCGGCAAATTGGCGAGGAGTATAGGCAGGAGGTTGCATGAGTACAAGGTCGGGAGCAACACGGCTGCTAGCGGCTGTGACGAGTGCTGATTCGTCGGCCAGTTTCGAAAGTTGCGACGAGCTGCTAGCACCGGTAGGCTTATCTTCTTGGTCTCACCGCAAGCGCAGAGGATCAGCATGACGGACGCTCAAAGTTTCATTCAGAAAAACCTCGAACCTGCTGAGTCGAGCGACACTCAATCACGCCCTCTGATGCGATTTAGTTTGCTGGGCATGATGGCAGTCACGACGATGCTTGCTGTCGTCTGTGCTGTGGTATTTGCACTGCCGCCGAGCATCGGTGCTGTTGTGTGTATCTTTCTGCAGCCGTGCGTGATTGCCGCCTTCGTGATCGGCACGTTTGCTGGCACGGAGGATCTGCGCGCATTTTCGATTGGAGGGTTGGTTCCATTCGCGCAGTCAGTGTTGCCAGGTGGCGCTGGAATGGGCAATTGGAGTAACTGGCTGACCGTGATGATTACTCAACGGTCGTTCAACAGCGGTCGTCGTCGGCCCAGTTCGAACGACTCGGTATTCGAGTTTATCGGCAACATCTTCAGCATGTTGGAAAACATCGGCCCAGCGCTGATGCTGAGTATGTTCGTGTTTCTGTTTGCGTCGATCTGTTGCGGATTCACGGCCGTGTTCGTCCGAAGATGGATCGCAAAGCGATCGGCTGAGACGAATGCGGTCGCCTGAGTCGAACGGAGAAGAGCTACTTCAGTTGCCCCACGATGATCGAGGCATTGTGCCCACCGAAGCCAAAACTGTTGCTCATTGCGGCGCGAATTTCTCGCTCTTGGGGCGTGTTTGGTGTGTAGTTTAGATCGCATTCTGGATCGGGCGTCTGCAGATTAATCGTCGGCGGGGCCACCTGATCGCGCAGAGCCAGCATGCAGAACACCAATTCGACGCCGCCGCTTGCACCAAGGAGATGACCAATTTGGCTCTTCGTGCTCGAAACATTAGCCTTGTAGGCTTGATCTTCAAACACGCGCTTGATCGCCTGTGTTTCGGCCTTGTCACCCAGGGGCGTGCTCGTGCCGTGCGCATTGATATAGTCGATGGCAGAAGGATTCAACTCGGCATCGGCCAACGCGTTGCTCATCGCGCGAGCGGCGCCAGAGCCTGCGGGATCGGGTTGCGTAATATGGCCGGCATCGGCACTGGCACCGAAGCCGAGTATTTCGCCATAGATCCTAGCTCCGCGTGCTTTGGCGAACTCCAGTTCTTCAAAGACCAAAATGCCAGCACCCTCGGACATCACAAAGCCATCGCGATCGGCGTCGAACGGGCGACTTGCGGACGCCGGATCGTCGTTGCGCATCGACAAAGCTTTCATGTTCGCAAAGCCTGACATGCCCATTGGCGTAACTGCCGCCTCCGTGCCGCCAGTGATCATGACATCGGTTTCGCCGTGCTGGATCGATCGATAGGCATCGCCCATCGCGTTGGTCGCACTTGCACAAGCAGTCGCAACGCCGTAGTTGATACCTCGTAATCCAAAGCGAATGGAAAGATGACCTCCTGCGGCGTTGAGCATCATCTTCGGGATCGTAAACGCCGAGACCTTGTCCGGGCCTTTGCGTAGCAGACGCTCGCCCTGAGTTTCGATCTCGGTAATGCCGCCGATTCCCGAGCCAACGATCGCGCCCATCCGGAACGCATCGTACTTCTCGAAATCGATACCGCTATCGCTGACAGCTTCGATTCCAGCAACCATCGCCAATTGCGAGAATCGATCGAGTCGCTTGGCGTCTTTTGGGTGAACATAGCCCTCGGTCGACCAATCATAGATGTCGCCACCGAAGACGACTTTGTGATTGGTGGTATCGAAGGCGCGCAGCTCGTGAATGCCGCTTTCACCAGCGAGAATCTTCTGCCACAACTCGCCAACCTGGCAGCTAAGCGAGGTGACGGCACCCATTCCGGTTACGACAACGCGTCGTTGCATCGCTTCGTCGAGAGGGATAGAGAGGAAGGGAAAGGCACGCCAACCGGCGTGCGGAAACCGCCTTCGTCAACGGCCAGCACTTGCCCGTCGTGACGCTATTGGACGGCGGCCGACATCGGACTAGACAATTATCTACTTGCCGGAGTTCTGGTCAATGAACTCGACCGCCTGACCAACCGTCTGAATCTTCTCGGCGGCGTCGTCCGGGATGTTCACGTCGAACTCTTCTTCAAGTTCCATGACCAATTCGACCGTGTCGAGCGAGTCGGCACCCAGGTCGTTAACGAACGAGGTATCCGCTGAGATTTTGTCTTTATCGACACCAAGTTGTTCGGACACGATGTCAGTAACACGTTCTAAAACTGAGGGCACGTTGATGGTCCTCCTTCAATACTCAAGGATATTTCTAGTCGGTAAAATTAGCCGCTCGAGCCTCATGGGCGGTCGATGCGGCCCGATGGTTGGTTGTCCGTTTAGTTCTGCTTGCAGGCAAGCGAAGCCGTTCAAAATAGAACGATTCCGCAAGCGAGGTCAAGATATACCGTTTCTGACATGGAGTGTCTAGGTCGCCTTGGGTCTTTCCGCAGGTCGCCAACTTCAGGCAAGCTAAGTAGTTAGGCCCAAATCTTGGAGAGCGCCTCAGGCGGTCATGCCGCCGTCGATCGTTAGCACCTGGCCAGTAATATAGGCAGCGGAATCACTTGCCAGGAACAATACGGCGTCGGCGATCTCCTCGGCCTCGCCTTGGCGTTGCAGCGGTACCATTTCTTTAATCCGCTGCACGACCGCATCTTCGCCGGCTGCTTCTTTCAATGCGGCTGTCATGTCCGTGGCGATAAAGCCTGGGCAGATCGCGTTGACGGTGATCCGCCGGCGTTTGCTCGCCAGTTCTCTCGCGACGGTCCGCGTGAATCCGATGACGCCTGCCTTAGATGCAGAGTAGTTCGACTGTGCCGGATTTCCGGCCAAGCCCGAGGTGCTGCTGATGTTAATGATCCGTCCCTTCTTTGCACGCATCATCACGCCCGATGCAGCTCGACTGAAGAGAAACACGCTGCGTAGGTTCGTAGCGATTACCGAATCCCAGTCGTCATCGCTCATGCGAGGCAACAGCGTATCACGCGTGATACCCGCATTGTTGACCAGAATGTCGAGATGTTCCCACTCGTCGGCGATCTTGTCGATTAGCGCGGGAACCGCTTCGGCATCCGCCACATCGATGGCGAATGCAGATGCCGTGCCGCCGGCGGCAGTGATTTCGCTAACGGTCTGGTTGAGCTTCTCCTCGTTGCGCGCGACGCAGGCGACTTTCGCGCCGGCTTTACCCAGCGCGATCGCAATCGCTTTGCCGATACCGCGTGACGCGCCTGTGACGAGTGCAGTTTGTCCAGCGAGATCGACCTGTATGCGTGATCCGGTGTCAGACATTTTTTCGTTTCCGTCCTAGAGTACCTCGAAGGCGCCGTGTTAGTTGACGCTTACATTGTCGTCAGGCGGCTATGTTTTCGCACGGCAGCTTGCGTGCAATTCGTTTAAGCAGTCCGCGTAGCACTTTGCCGGGCCCGATCTCGTAGCACTGTTCAACGCCAAAATCGTTGATTAGCCAGCTCATCGACGTCTCCCACAGCACCGGGCTGACAACCTGTTTGACTAGCAACGAGCGTATGTCTTGGGGGTCGCTGTGAGTTTGCGCGTCGACGTTGGAAATGACTGGGATGCGCGGCGAACGTATTTCGACTTCGGCAAGCGCCGCGGTCAGACGCTCGACGGCGGGTTGCATCAGCGACGTGTGGAATGCGCCGGCGACGGTCAGCGGAATCACTTTCATGGCACCCGCTGACTCTGCCAACGGAGCGACGCGATCGCAGGCCGCCAAATTGCCCGAGACGACGATGTTGCCAGGACACAGCAAGTTCGCGACCTGCAACACCTCGTCACCGCGTGCTTCGTCGCAGAGTTTCTTGATTGCATCGAGTTCCATGCCCAGAATGCTGACCATCCCGCTGCTTACTGCGTCCGCTGCGTCCTGCATCGCTTGGCCGCGTGTCTGCACCAGCTGCAGTCCAGCATCGAATCCGATTGCGCCCGCGAACACAAGAGCCGTATATTCGCCAAGGCTCAGCCCAGCCGTAATCTCGCAACCTTCAACCACGTCGGGCGAATCTTGCTTGAGTTGCTCAAGTGCTGCCAGGCTACAAACGAAGAGCGCCGGTTGGCTATGGACCGTGGAATTGAGCTGTTCGGCAGGCCCATTGGCGCAGAGCTGGAGCAAATCGTAGCCAAGAATGTCACTCGCGCGGTCGAACAGCGCTTTCGCCGCAGGCAGGGAAGCAGCCAATTCGGCACCCATGCCAACGGTTTGGGCACCCTGGCCAGGAAATAGAAAGGCGGTCTTGGGCATGACTATGGTAAGACTATTAGCCTAGAGGACTAGCGGGCGATAGGAACATCGACTTTTGGGCCATCGGAGCTTATGGATCAGTGGAGCCAGCCGATCGACGACGATTCTTCCGCACCATGATTCATTCTCATGGACCAAATGTCCTACGGTCCTATCGTCCAATTGCGAAGCGCTCAGTCTTCGGTTTCAACGACCGTGCGGCCCATGTAGTATCCGCACGTTGGGCAGGCCACGTGGGTAGGAGTGGCAGTGCCACACTTCGGACAGGTTTGAAGCTGCTTGGCAGTGATGCGATCGTGCGAGCGACGCTTGCCAGTGCGCGAGTTGGAGTGTTTTCGCTTGGGGACGGCCATCGGACGGCTCCCTATCTGTTGTGTCTCGTGGACGAAATCGAATCACACAGGATACCGGGACCTGCAATCGGGGTCAACGGGGTGCGATTCGGTCAAATTCCCCGAACGCAACGCTTACAGCCGGTCAGCGCAAGCAATTTACGCCGAACCATCTGTCGCGCAGGTAAAGTCTGCCACCCTGAGGACCCCTGGGTGGTCACGCGATATAATTTGTAAGAGCGACCTGCCGTGAGTCCACAACGAAGTACCCTTGGTATGGTCAAGTACCTACATTTCAGATCATCGGTTAACAGGCGATCATTCTCGCTTTCGACCATGTTCTTGGTCACGACATTGATCGCAGTCGCCCTGGGGCTGACGGTTAACTATCCCGTGATCGGTGTGCCGCTGGTTGTGGTTTCGATTCCTGTCCTTTTTCGAACAATCCGCATCGTGCAGGCGCGTCTGCACAGCGGACACGATGTTAAGTCTGTCGAAAAGGTGAAGGTATTTCTGTGGACGCTCTCAGCTGTCTTGGCGTTGATGACCTTTTGGTGCGCATCGGCAATCGTGTGCCTCGTTGGCATATTTGGTACCTTCGAGAACCTGTGGTCCAATTACGATGTGGACGCCTCGCTCATGACTTTGATTTCGCTGACGGTTGGAGGGTTGGGGTTATTGATAGGCAATCGTTGGAATAAGAAGCTCGAAAACCGATACCATCGCGAACTTGCTCAACATGGGATGTTTGTGACTGACGTCGAGCGGACAGCGGATTGGAGTGCTTCTGACTGACGGAAATGGCAGCAGTTGTCGAAGGTCCAACGCAAACCACTCAAATGAAGCAACTGGCGCGGCTCGCCTAACCTCTGCGCAATCGATGGTGTAAGGATGCGTGTTCTGTCGGGATGGCGAAATCCGCGATACGACGCCTATGTATCGCAATAACGATTCGTGTTCGCCAACCCAAATTGACGTGTTGATCGGCCGTTTTATACAATAATCAGCATATCATATGAGGTAAATTAACCTCAACGATGTCCCTTCAAGACACATCTTCGCCCGAGGAGATTGCCCAACGGCAATCATGGGAAGGTGCCCGCCAGATTAGGAGGCAAAGCTATGCCAGGCAGATCGTCCGTTTCTTCGCGTGATATCAATGCATTTACGCTAGTTGAGTTGTTGGTTGTGATTGCGATCATTGGAGCGTTGGTCGCGCTGCTATTGCCTGCCGTGCAGTCAGCAAGAGAGGCAGCTCGACGTAATTCGTGTGTCAACAATCTCAAGCAACTAGGCTTGGCCGTGCAGACTTACCACGACGTACGCGGCACATTTCCGCAGGGACGACTAAGTACAAACCAGGAAGGGTTTTCTTGGGCGTTTCGTTTATTGCCGTACCTCGAACAGGAGAGCCTATTCGATTCCTACAACGGTTCGGTACCCGTGTTCGACGACCTCAACGCTCAAGCGATGCGTACGCCGGTCGAGACTTTCGTCTGTCCCAGCCGCAGGACTCCAGAAGCTGATCGAGACTTTGACAACAACGATGCAACACCTGTTGTCAGTAGCGCAGGCGCCGGCGGTGATTACGCGGCGAATGCAGGACTGAGTTTTCTCTACGGCACGCCCAACGCGAATGTGCTGGAAGATGAAGACCCGACGCTGGTTGCAGGGCCAATCCACACCTTTTCGCGTGTGAAGGCGCGGCAAGTGACCGACGGTTTATCACACACCTTCGCGGTTGGCGAGAAATTTATTCCGCAAGATCTGGACGTGCCATCTGAGCAAGAAGATCAGTTCTCGGGCGACACGGCCTATTTTGCTGCCGATCGTCCGAGCACGATTTTCGCCGGTACTGAGCAAGGGCTTGGCTCTGGCTACGAGGACAAATCGGATATGAAATTCGGTAGCGAGCACCCTGACATCGTCCAATTTGTTTACCTCGATGGACACGTTTCGGCATTAGACTTGAGCGTAGACCAAGACACGCTTGAGCACCTATCTACGATCGCCGATGGTGAAGTCATTGACACGGCGCGCTTGTAACGCGAAGAAAGCACGCTAGTCGAATAGCGCATCGTCTGTGACATCGTCGAGTAATGTTTGCGTCAGATCAGGCGGCGGTGTGACCCCCAGGTGGCGGTAGCCCTGAGCCGTCAGCCGGCGACCGCGTGGAGAGCGGACGACAAGTTCTGCGCGCAGCAAGAACGGTTCGACTTCGTCGGTCAGCGTGTCGGTCGCTGTGTTGAGCGTGTGTGCAATCGCCTCGACGCCGACTGGGCCGCCTTGAAAGACTCGCAAGATTGTGTCGAGATACTTGCGATCTTGCGCGTCGAGCCCCATGCGGTCGACGTCGCTCATCTGCAGCGCTGCGTTGGCTACGTCGACGGTGATTTTTCCGTCCGCCTTGGTGGTAGCGTAGTCACGCACCCATTTCAGACGATTGTTGGCGATGCGCGGTGTGCCGCGGCTACAATCGGCAATACGTGTGGCGGCATCTGCGTCGATTTCTACTTTCAGCTTGCCCGCGTTGCGCGTGATGATTTCGGTTAGCTCGGGCAGCTCATAGAACTCCAAATGTTCGCGTACCTGAAAACGATCGCGTAGCGGACTCGACAGCAGGCCGGTGCGGGTGGTCGCGCCGATGATAGTAAACGGCTTGAGGGTCATGTTGACCGTGCGGGCGCTAACGCCTTCGCCGAGCGTGATGTCAACGCGAAAGTCTTCCATCGCTGGATACATGAACTCCTCGACCGTCTTGGGCAGACGATGGATTTCGTCGATGAACAACACCGATCCCGCGCTTGCTTGTGTGAGGTACGGAAGCAGATCTTTCGGCGCCGCCAACGCCGCGCCACTAGCGATTTGCAGCGGCACGTCGAGTGCACGCGGAATGCACGTGGCAAACGTAGTCTTGCCCAAGCCGGGCGGCCCATCGAGCAGGATGTGCCCTAGCGGTTCTTGGCGGATCTGCGCCGCTTCGACGGCGATCATCAGACGCTCGTAGACTTTGCGCTGCCCAACCATTTCTTCCATCCGCCGAGGCCGGAGCGCTGCATTATACTCTTCCTGCGAAAGCACCTGCCCGGCGGGCACCTCGGACGTAGTGGTGGCATCTTCGGCAGAGAGAATCGGTTCGCGAGACATTCGTGCAAAGCGGAAAGTGGAATTTGGAAAGCGGAAAGGGAGTGACGCGAAGTTTATGTAGCTGCTGAACGGATGTACGCCACTATATCAGATCGGCTGAAATCGCGAAAACCATGAATTCTGCCGTATGGCTGTTTGCCAACCGCGTTAAACTGTTCGGATGAACTGGCATAGCTATCTACAGTCGCGCACGCGATCGCCCGAATTCTTGTGGCGGATGGTGATCTGGATTCTGGCTGCTGGCATTGGACTGGGGTACGTTGCCGAGAGAATTTGGCAGCCGCATCAGTCGGTACGTGCGCCAGCAAGCATCGAAATCCCCGAGGAGCTGTCAGACGAGCCATCGTCAGACGAGTTAGCCAAGTCAGGTCGTTGGGGCCAGCTGTGGTGGGGGCTACCCAAACGCCTTTATCGCTACGATCACTTCGGCGCTGTTGGGCTGGCTGCTTTTACTGGCAGCTGCTGGTTGATCTTTCTGTGGCACGCGATGCAAACGCCCAAACTTGGCAGCCGAGCTTTTTGGGCCATGTTGCTTGCGTTGCCGCTCGGAGTACTGAGCATCTGGCCGACTGTTTTCTTTGACTACTGGCTGGAGCAGCGTTGGAATCTGACGGCAAGTCCTAATCTGATTCCGGGATTGCGATACTTCGTGCTAAGTGTTGGTGCGAGAGAAGAACTTGCGAAGCTGGCTTGCGTCCTGCCATTGATGCCGATCTTACTCTCGATGCGCAGTGAATTAACGGCGATGATTGTGAGCAGTTGTGTCGGATTAGGTTTTGCAATGGAGGAGAACGTCAACTACTTCGCCAGCACCAGTGGCACAAGTACGGTCGGACGATTTCTGATGGCGAATCCGTTTCATATCACGTTAACCGGGCTTGGTGGATTGATGCTCTATCGCGTATTTCGCAATCCGCAGGGTTGGGCGCCGCACGCGTTGGGCATCCTCGGCATGTTGATCATTGCCCATGGACTGTATGACGCGTTTATTGTTTTGCCGGCTCTTGCGGAGTATTCGCTGTTTGGCACGATCGCGTTCGCGTTGGTGGTTTATCAGTTTTTTCGCGAGCTGCGTGACTTACGCACCAAGAAAGGGGACACGGTGAGCCTCTCGGCAAATTTTCTCTGCGGTCTGTCGTTGATGCTGGCCGTGACGTTCGTCTACCTTAGCGCGACGGCGGGATTATCCACTGCTTTCGACTCGCTGGTCAACGACGTGCTCGGCCTGGCCGTGATGGTTTATCTCTTCTTGCGTGAAATGCCTGAAACGATGGTGACTGTATAATCGGTCAATCTGCGGTTTCCTTCAGAAACTCTGCTAAGGCTTGAAAGTAGCTCCGCGGCAGTGGTTGGTTGTGTCCTTGATCTGGGTTATCAATCCAGAGCTTTTTGTTGCCAGGTGCGGCGGCGAAAAGCTTCTTCCCTTGCGTGTAAGGAACGATGCGATCCTCGGTTCCATGAATTTGAATCAGCGGACCTTGGTACTGTTTTATTCGATCAGCAGACGGGTAGCGGTTGCTCATGATCCATTGGACCGGCAACCATGGGAATTTCTCGGCCGCGACTTCCCACATCGCGGCAAACGTGTTCTGCAATGCAAGAGCACGCGCACCTCGCTTTGCGGCGATGGCCACCGCCACGCCGCCGCCAAGCGAGCGACCCATGAGGACTACCTCGTCCAATTCGATCTGCATATTATCGGCGAGCCACATTTGGGCTGCGAGACCATCCAATATGAGCCCGTTCTCATCTGGTGAACCATTGCTTTTTCCGTAGCCCCGGTAGTCGAAGATAAAGATCGATGCTTTCAGTCGTTCGCGTAAAAACGACATGTACGCGGCATTGTGTGAGATATTCTCGCCGTTGCCGTGGCAATAGAGGATCGCATAGTCCGGATCTTCGTGGGCGAAAAACCATCCGTGCAGCGTGACGCCGTCCTCCGCCGCGAACATCACGTCAGTCTGATCTGCCTGACTGATTTTCCAGTCGCTGGGCGAAGAGTTGCGAGGTCGTGGATAGACTAGCCGAGATTCTAATGCCATCATCACGATGCAAAGTCCAAAGTACACACCGACTGCGATTCTTAGGAATCTCCAAAGCGGGTTACGCTTGGTTGGCGATTGCGATTCATGCTCGCTCATGATTTAGCTATGGGTGGAAGCGCCTCGATAAACTCATCGATCGCCTGTATGCATTGATCGGGTACTGGCGCATTGTGGTTCCAGCCGGGAACCCTAATGAACTCCTTTTGCTGACTGGGTGCAGCTTCAAAGAGTTGTTCGCCTTGGTGGGCGGGGACCACTTCGTCGGCGGTACCGTGCATTTGGAGCAATGGGCCGTGATAGTTTTGGATGTGCTCGGTCGAGGCGAAACGATTTCGCATGATCAGGCGGACCGGTAGGTAGGGAAAGTTGTGCGTTGCCGCTGCGGCCAATGTCGAAAACGTTCGGTCAAGAATCATCGCGCGTACGGCATGTTGCTCAGCGAGTTGCACCGTCACGGCTCCGCCAAGCGAACGACCCATCAGCACGACGGCGGCCGGGTCGATGCTCGTACGATTGGCGACCCATAGCTGAGCCGTCCTTGCGTCGGCAATGACGTTGTCTTCGTGTGGAATTCCTTCACTGCGGCCATAGCTGCGGTAGTCCCAGGCGAATATGGCGATTCCGAGCCGCTGCTGATACGCGGCGAGTCGCTGGGCTAGTTTCGGCATGTGTTCGCCGTTGCCGTGGCAATAGAGGACTACGGCTCGAGGATTGGGATGGGGCACAAACCAACCATGCAATCGAGTGCCGTCGTCTGCGTCAAAGTAGACATCTTCAAACACCAGATTGTTCGGTTGCCAGTCTACGCCACGGGTGCTCGGCGCGGGAAAAACTAGCAGGCGTTCAAAGAAGCGGAGCATGAAAGAGGCGTGTTGGGAGCGAGTTATCAGGATTGAGGAGGACGCTGCTGCAATCCTGCAAGCGACCAGCGGAAGCGGACTACGAGGGCACGAGCGGAAGCTCGCATAAGCTGGCGGTTCTTACCGCCTTTGTTCGTAGACGGCGTGCAGGAGGGCTTCGACGTCTTTGAACTTCTTTTTCTTTGCAGTGGCTTCATCAAGCAGGCGACGTGCTTCTGCCTCACTATGACCCAGAGCGCGGAGGACTTCAAACGCTTCGCTAACCAAGTCGCGTGGCAGTTCGCTGCCAGCGGGAGTCTCGCGTCCGACCAAGAGTGCGAATTTTGGTACTTTGCGGCGCAGCTTGGCAACGATACGGTCGGCCGTTGCCGGTCCAATGCCCGGTAGCGTGCTGAGCCCTTTGGCGTCCTGATCTTCGATCATCTGCGCGACTTCCTCGACGGGGCGGACCATCGCGCGCAGTGCTTTTTTGACACCTACGCCGTCAACTTGGCAGAATAGCTCGAAGAATTCCCGCTCGAACGAACTCAGAAAACCGATGAGACGCGGCGTCATACGACCTTGCATTGGATTGCCTTCGAGATATTCGATCGTGTGCAGGCTGATCTCTCGACCGATTTTTTCCTGCACAAAGTGACGAGCGAACTCAGGGATCAGCACTTCATACTCAAACGCGCCTACGGCCAGCGTGAGTGCTTCGCTTGCGGCATCGACGGGGGTTCCGGTGATTCTGGTGATCATGAGGGCAGATTGGAGGCGAGATGGCCGAGAATGGGGACAGGAGCTGAAAAAAAGCAAGGGCCGAAAATCTAGAGTATGTGTAGAGCTTCGTGCAAGGCCACAACCCTCACCCTCTGACCTCTGATCTCTGGTCTCCCACCTCGCTACGGGTACAGAAATGACAGAATGCGATTGCTAGCGCGTCGGCAACATCGGCGGGCTCAGGGGCAGCAGACAAGCCGAGCTCGAGTTGGATGGCGCGTTGCATCTGCTCCTTAGGTGCCCGTCCATTGCCCGTCAGCGTTTTCTTAACTTGCGTGGCAGCATAATCTTCGACCGGGATGCCGGCGTTGGCGGCGGCAAGACAGATAACACCGCGTGCGTGGCCCATCAAGATTGCCGTCGTCGGGCGTTCGTAATGCGAGTAGAGTTTCTCAAGGGCGAGCACGTCGGGCTCTAGCGAGCGAATCACGTCCGTTACGCCCGCGTAGATTTCCTTCACCCGAGCCGTCACGGAACCACGTGCCGTGCCGCGGACGATGCCTGCTTCGACCAGGCGAGGTTTATTACCGGCGACTGCAAGCACTCCGTAACCGGTCGTGTTGAGTCCAGGATCGATGCCAAGAATACGCATGGGCGTTCGGAGTTGGGAGCTTGGATTATGAATGGGAATTCGTTCCGCAATCCGAAGTCAGGATTTAGCTCCTACTCCATTCGGTGCCGCCGGCGCGGTCTTCTAGCGTCACGCCTGCTTCGCCGAGGCGGTTACGAATGGTATCAGAGGTGGCGAAGTCTTTATTCTCGCGAGCCGTCTGTCGGAGGCTGATCAGCAGTTGCATGATGCCGTTGAGTGTGTCGTCGTTGCCACCCGTCCATTCGGTGCCTCCAGCACGGTCTTCAAGCAGGATGCCTAACGGTCCGATCCCGTCGCGGATGGCGTCCGCCGTGGCGAAGTTTTTGTTGGCTCTTGCCTCTGCACGGAGGTCGATTACCAGTTGCATGATCTGACCGAGGAGCTCATCCGCCGAATCACCAGTTTGTGCTGGTTGCTGGATGAAGATGCCCAAGATGCTGGAAAGTTCTTTGATGGTGGTGAGCAGCTGCGTGAATTTTGCGATGTTGGCGTCGGTTCTCGTGCCGGTTTCGAGTCCCGCGTCGTCGCTGAACTTGTTGGTGATCTTGGCCAGCTCGAACAGTTCGCCAATCGCGCCGCCCGTGTTAAAGTCGTCGTCCATCGCGGTGAGGAACTTGTCACGGCAGGCGGCTGCAGTCTTGAGTGTTTCGTCGTCGCCGGCTTCGATCGTTCCCGCGTCGCGCGTTGCGGGTGCCTGGAGATCGTAAAAGTCATTGCCGGTGACGCGCGTGTAGCGCTTGAACAAGCGATAGAACCCTTCGAGCCCGATGCCTGCTTCTTCGATAGCCGGTTCGTTAAATAAGACGGTGCTGCGATAGTGCGTTCGCAGCAAAAAGAACCGGATGCGCTCGCCACCTTGGCGTTCGATTAAGTCAGCGAGTCCTCCGGCGCCTTTACTTCGGCTCATTTTGCCGCTGGCTTGTTCTTCTGCTGATTCGTGTTCGCGTTCGCCGCGGCCGCCAACCTTGCCTGCGGCGCTTGACGCGCGAAGGAGTCCGTTATGAGCCCAGTAGGTGACCATGGGTGCAGCATGGCAGCACTCGCTTTGTGCGATTTCGTTTTCATGGTGTGGAAACACAAGGTCGAGGCCGCCACCGTGGATGTCGAAGGTCTGCCCGAGGATTTTCTTGCTCATGGCCGAGCACTCGATGTGCCAGCCAGGCCGGCCTTTGCCCCACGGGCTATCCCACGACGGTTCGTCGGGTTTGGCGGACTTCCAAAGTGCGAAGTCCGCCAAGCCACGTTTGCGCTGAGCGGTGCCGCCACCTTCGCCTTGCATGGCTTCCACGCTTCGATTGCTTAGCTTGCCATACTGATTGTCTCTGCCGACTTCAAAGTAGACATCGCCTTCGGACTCGTAGGCGAAGCCCTGCTCAACGAGCGATTCGACAAAGCCGATAATCTCGTCCATGCAATCCGTCGCGCGAGGAAAGTGATCGATCTGGTCAACGCCGAGCGCGGTTAGGTTGTCGTTGTAGTCGCCGATGTTTTCCTCGGCCACGTCGAGCATCGAGATGCCGCGCTCGTTGGCTTTGTTAATCAGCTTGTCGTCGACGTCGGTGATATTGACTACCCAGTTGACTTCATAGCCGCAGTAGGTGAGATACCTCTTGATGCAATCGAAAATCACCGGCCCAACCATGTGGCCAATATGAGCTTTGTCGTAAACCGTCGGACCACAGAGGTAGATGCCAACCTTGCCCGCTTCGACCGTGCGAAACGGTTCTTTCTTTTTCGTCAGCGTATTGTATATCTGGAGCGAAGGATGCGGCTCAGACAAAGTAGGCATGGCAGTGTCGTTGGCTAGTGAGGTGGACATGATTGTCTGTTGCGATTTCGTTAGGTTGTTTGGAGTAAGGCAACGCATCGTGCCTCGATGGCAAGTTCTTCGCCGACAGGGCCGACGCCTTCGCCCGTCTTTGCTTTGACATTCACCTGGTCTAGTGAGAGCGAAAGGACTTCGGCGATGCGCCCGCAAATCTTCTGTTTGTATGGAGATAGTTTCGGCTGCTGAGTGGCCACGACGCAGTCGAGGTTGACGACGTGGTAACCGGCCTTGGCCACGCGTTCATAGGCGATTTGCAGCATGTCTGCGGAGTCGCGTCCTCGGTTTTCTTCGTCAGTGTTAGGGAATAGCTGACCGATGTCTGGCAATCCGACAGCACCGAGCAAAGCGTCGGTGATGGCGTGCAATAGCACGTCGGCGTCGCTGTGCCCGACGGCGTGCTTGGTATGCGGTACGTCAATTCCGCCGAGTCGCAGCGGCCCGCCCTCGGTGAGTCGGTGAGTATCTTCGCCGAAACCGATTCGCATACCACTAATTTTCTATGTCAGGGGACCAACTCAAACTACCCAGCTTTCGTAGCATCGCGCGAATTATACTGTTGACGGCGTTTTGCAACAATGTGAGTCTCTTACGATCCGGAACCGCGGATAGACGCTAATGAGCTTGTGAAGCGACGGGTAATTGCCGTCAATTCGCATGCATCAGCAGTTGGGAAGAAACTTCAATCTGGACGGGGCTGCGCGGCCATATCGATCCAGATCCGGCAGTCTTCTTCCGCGACCTGCGGTAGTCGCACGTCGAGGCGGACGCCGTGAGCTAGCGCCTGTGCTACCTTGATTCTGGCGAACGAACCGGGGAGCGTCTCGGCTTCGATGTCCGGCAGGTAGTCGAGCGGCGGGCAGAACCCAACGTGAACGACCGACACACGTTGGCCGGCGACAAAATCGGCGCCCACCGTTCCGTAGACCGTCTCTTTGCCGCCCTCATCACGCATGCGGAACAGCTGTTGGACAATGCTTTCGTTGAGTGACTCCTCTGAGGGGACGGTCCCAGTTGGCGAATACATCACTTCGTCGTCCGTTGCTCCGAGCGTGCCAGGTTGGCCGGTATCAAAGAAGTCTTGGCGCCAGATTTGGTCGGCGACCAGGATCGGCAGCCAGATTAGCCAGTCGATCGTTCGATAGCCTGGGTAGCAACAACCGACAGCCAGGCAGACTAAACCGAGAGACGAACCCCAGCCGATGATCAGATCGACGTTGGAGAGATCGGTAGACGATTCGATGGGAAAGTTGCGTCTCCAGGCCAATCGTGCGTAGGTGACTATGACGGCGGATGCTAGCGCCAGTGCGAGCATCGCTCCGGGCAGCAATTCGCCCTGCATTTGGCCAAGCAGCCGACGTACCGTCAGAAGTCCACCGACGATGACGATGATTGCGACAATCGAACCCACCGTCGCGGACAGCGCGGGGCGCAGGCGAAGTTGCCAGGGGATGCGCTGGTTTGCGGCACCCAAGGAGTTTGAGTTGGACGATGACGGAAACAAAGGCATGCCACGCGCAAGGAATGCTGGACGTCTGACGGACGCTAAGCATACCGCGAGTGCGAACGTTCGTCCTACACCATTCGCGTCGACTAAGCTTCGGCGGCTTGCCCGAGTGCTTCGGCTAGCTTGACGGCCATGTCGGTTTTTTCCCAGCTGAATTCGGGTCCGCTGCGTCCAAAGTGACCACCGGCCGCCGTTTTGCGGAAAATCGGCCGACGCAGCTGCAAATGATCGATAATGCCAGCAGGGCTTAGCGGGAAGATGTTCTTCACGGCTTCGCAGATCTCGGCATCTTCGACTTTGCCGGTCCCTTCGGTATCGATGTAGATACTGACAGGCTCAGACACGCCGATGGCATAGGCGAGCTGCACCTCGCAACGATCGGCCAGCCCGGCCGCGACAATATTCTTGGCCACGTATCGAGCCATATAAGCGGCACTGCGATCCACTTTGGTGGGGTCTTTGCCACTGAAGGCTCCGCCACCGTGGCGGCCCCAGCCACCGTAGGTGTCGACGATAATTTTTCGTCCCGTCAGGCCACAGTCACCGTGGGGACCGCCGAGTAGAAAACGGCCCGTCGGGTTGATGTGATAGGTGATATCGCCACCTGCTAGTCCAGAAGGAAGCTCCGGCTTGATGATCTTCTCGATGATCTCGTTTTTGGCCGTGTCATTCATCAGCTTACCATCGTCGGTTAGCACACTCTCGTCGTGTTGCGTGCTCACGACAACAGTATCAATCCGAACAGGCGTGGTGCCATCGTATTCGACGGTCACTTGACTCTTGCTGTCAGGACGCAGCCACGACATCTCGCCGCTTTGACGCGCCTCGACCATGCGATTCATAATCCGGTGCGACAACGCGATCGGCAGCGGCATCAGTTCCTCAGTGTCGTTGCAGGCGTAGCCAAACATCAGGCCTTGGTCGCCTGCACCGACTTCTTTGCCTGCGGCGGCGTCATCGTCGACTCCCATCGCAATGTCAGGGCTTTGCTCGTCGATCGCGACCATCACGGCGCAGTGATCGGCGCTAATGCCCATGCTGGCGTCGGTGTACCCGACTTCGCGGATGACGTTGCGCACGATCGACTGCATGTCGACGGTTGCTTCTGTAGAAATCTCGCCAGCGATGACAACGACGCCCGTGGTGACCATCGTTTCGCAGGCCACGCGGCTCATCGGGTCTTGGGCGAATAGCGCATCCAATACACCGTCTGAGATTTGGTCAGCCAGCTTGTCGGGGTGCCCCATGCTGACAGCTTCGCTGGTAAATAGGTACTTTCCGGATGCCACGGGTGTCTCTCCGCTTGTCGTGAAGAAGTGGTAAACCTCAGATTATAGGCATCGGCGGTGGTCCTATTCAACCGACAGAGCGGCAAATCGAGGCTCGCCACCAACGGCAACCACTAGCCACGCTGGCTCCGGCGGCGATAATGAGAGTCTCGATACGCTGGTAACTGACCGATAAAGGCACGGAGCGATCTCGTTATGGCCCGCTGGCCGCGACACGTTTGGACATCGATTTTCACCTACGGGCTAATATTTCTTGGCTTTCCGTTGCTGTGTTTGTTGGCGTATGCCTGGGTACAGCAGTGGATTTTCTAGCCGGCTGAGTAGGCTCTGAATGCCTAGGACCGCCCGGCTCAATGCAAAATGGCACTTGAAAAACAACCACTCAACGAGCTACTAGCACCGTTCGATCAGACTCACCTACTAGCCTTCTTCGACGAATTATCTGCTGCAGAGCAGGCTAGCTTGGCCGAGCAGATTGGATCGCTTGATCTGGCATTGATTAATTCGTTGTTCCGAGGCGAGGTCGATCAGCCTGACTGGGCTGAGCTCTCTCGCGGTGCAACGCCGCCACCCGCCGTTCGGCTGACGGATCGTGCCTCGGGCTCAGGCGGAGACTTAGGCATCACTGACGACGCAGCCATCTTGCACGGAGAAGAAGCGTTGCGTGCAGGCAATGTTGGGGTCATTCTCACTGCGGGAGGGCAGGGCAGTCGTCTCGGCTTTGATTTGCCCAAGAGCATGTATCCGATTGGTCCGCGATCCTCGGCGACGCTGCTGCAGATTCATATCGAGAAAGTGCGCGCCGCGTCCGCCAAGTACCAAGTGCGGGTGCCCCTCTATTTGATGACAAGTCCAGCGACGCATGATGACACAGTACGATTTCTGGCAGAGAACGACAACTTCGGACTCGAAGCCAGAGATCTTACCGTCTTCTGCCAAGGTACAATGCCGGCGGTCGATATCGAGACCGGTAAACTACTACTGGCGGAGAAGGGCAAGTTGTTTCTGAGCCCTGACGGACACGGCGGCACCATCGCGGCGCTGGAAGCTAGCGGGGCAATCGCGGATATGCAGTCCCGCGGCATCGAGCAGCTGTTCTATTTGCAGGTAGACAACCCGTTGGTTCCTATTTGCGATGCGGCGCTTATTGGCTACCACATTCTGGCCCAGTCTGAGTTGGCGTCGCTGACCGTAGCCAAGCAACAGCCCCAAGACAAACTGGGCAACTTCGCAATGATCGACGGTCGACTGCACGTGATCGAATACAGCGACTTGCCCGACGATGTGGCTGAGCAGACTGACGAGCTGGGCGGGCTTCGATTTTGGGCGGGTAGCATCGCTGTGCACGTGTTCGAACGCACGCTGCTGGAACGGTCGTTGTCGCTCAAAGATACGCTGCCATTTCACATCGCCCGCAAGAAAGTACCGCATATCGCAGCGGACGGACACTCGGTAAAGCCGTCCGAGCCGAATGCGCTGAAGTTCGAGAAGTTTATCTTCGACTTACTGCCGGCTGCTGAGCGACCAGTTGTCGTTGAGTATGCTGAGGCCGATTGCTTTGCACCGCTCAAGAACGCGCCTGGCGCCGAAAAAGATACGGCGGAATATGTCCAGAGCATGATGCTAGACCAACATCGACGCTGGCTGGAGTCAGCCGGCGCAAGCGTCAAGGCCGACGTCGAGATTAGTCCGCTGTACGCACTGGATGAGTCAACAGTCGCCCAGCGCGTAGAGCAAGGAACGCGCTTTGACCAAGCAACCTATCTCGCCGGATAAGCGTCGCAACTTCCCCCGGCACAACGCAACGAAGCAATCAATCGCGAAGCGACAGCAGACGAACAAGCTTCGCTACTTCGTTATACAGCTTATTGACGATGCCCATCGAAGTCGAGCAAAAGTATCGAATTGATGATGCCAACGCAGTGCTTGCTGCTCTGGCCCGGATTGGCGCGCAGTCGCAACACGTTGTCCATCAGATCGACACCTATTATTCGCATCCCAATCGCGACTTTGCCGCGACCGACGAAGCCCTACGAATTCGTCGCGTGGGAGAGTCGAACTTTATCACCTACAAGGGGCCGAAGCTCGATGCCACCACGAAGACGCGGCGTGAGGTTGAACTGCCATTGGCGTCTGGGGCCGCGTCAGCCGAGGGCTATGACGAGCTTCTCGATGCATTGAGCTTTAGGCGCGTGGCCGAAGTGAGCAAGATTCGGCAAATCTATCAGCTAGTACGCGATAGCGCCGCGATCGAAGTTTCTCTTGATCAAGTGCGCGACGTGGGCGATTTCATCGAGATCGAAATCGTTGTCGATAACGAGTCTGAAATTGCGTCAGCCCAGACGTTGCTGGCAGCTTTGGCAGACGAGCTCCCGCTTGCCAGCGCCGAAAGGCGGAGCTACCTCGAGCTGCTGCTAGGGCCGCAGTAGCAATTGAACTTCCCCAAGCTTTACCATTTTGCCATACTTCGCCCCGCGTGATTCAATCGGACCGGGGCTACGGCAATGCAAGTATTCTTCTCAGTTGGCGAACCAAGCGGCGATTTGCACGGCGCAAACCTGATCGAGGCGCTCAAGCAACGTCGGCCTGATTGCGAGTTTGTCGGCTATGGCGGACCTCGAATGGCCGCGGCAGGATGCCAGTTGCACGCCGATCTAACGCAGCTGGCCGTGATGTGGGTCGCTCAAGTGATCTGGAACATTCGTAAGTTCCTCGCTCTGCTGAATCAGGCGGAAGAGTATTTCCGTGAGAGTCCACCTGATTTGGTCGTACTTATCGACTATCCCGGCTTCAATTGGTGGATTGCCCGCAAGGCGAAGGCGCAAGGCATTCCGGTCGTTTACTACGGAACTCCACAGCTGTGGGCTTGGGCAAGCTGGCGCGTGAGCAAGATGCGACGTTTCGTGGATCATGTGCTTTGCAAACTCCCATTCGAAGAGAAATGGTTTCGCGATCGCGGCTGTCACGCCACGTTCATCGGGCATCCGTACTTTGACGAATTGCGATCCCGCCAGCTCGACGAAGCCTTCTTGGCCGAGCTGGAATGCTCTGAGCTGCCGTTGGTGACGATCCTGCCCGGCTCGCGTTCGCAGGAGGTGAAGAGCAACCTGATGCCATTTCTGCGATCTGTCAAAAGGATTCACAAGCAAGTGGCGGAATCGCGTTTTTCTATTGCCGTTTACAAGTCAACACAGCTCGACATGGTGCGAGAACTCATCGAGGAAGCGGAATTGCCTGTAGATTTTCCGCTGTCGGTGTATGTGGATCGGACACCAGAGCTCATCCACGCCGCCAAGTGCTGTTTGGCTTGTTCTGGCTCGGTTTCGCTTGAACTTCTTTATCACACGAAGCCATCGGCGATTCTGTATCAGATTTCGCGCCTGGGTTACGCGGTGCAGTGGGTCTTTCGCAAAGTACGCTACATTACGCTGGTGAACCTACTAACTGCTGACGACCCATTCACGGATCAGTCCGCCGGAATCTACGATCCTGACGATCCACGTGACATACATGTTTTGATGCCCGAATACTTGACCCAAGGCGACAAGACGAGCGAGTTGGCGAATAACGTCGTTGAATGGCTGTGTGACGAATCGCGATACCGGAAGCTGCAGGAACAGCTACAAGAGCTTAAAGAGCAAGTTGCTCAGGGTGGCGCTTCGGAGCGAGCGGCGGAGTATATTGAGAAGTACGTCTTCGCTAAAGACGGTGCTGAGCGACAGCACCACGCTGCCTAACTTCAACTGAGCATCAGACGCTTTGATACTTGCCGAGCCACCACCGTCGCAAGG
>JBCDBK010000084.1:0-23395 GCA_039184115.1 Planctomycetota bacterium
GCAATAAACCCGACGATCAGGGGAGCGAATAGTGCAGCCCAAGGCTGCGTCGAATAGATGTCGCCAATAATGGTGTTCAAGTTCTCTTCGTCTTGAAACAAGACGTTGAGGTAGCTGCCGAGAGTTACGAAAAACGCTCCCCACACGAAGAATTGCAGGAACATCATGATCGAAAGGCGAAGTTTATTACTATGCAATTTGACTTCCTAGCTAGTGGATTAAGTCCTGCTTGAGTTCTTCGAGGAGACTTACCGCTGCTCCGATTTCGCGACGTTGGCGTTCTGGATCTTGCGGAATTTCGCGCTCGATGGTGAGTGGGCCATCATATCCTATTTTCTTCAGCGTCGTGAGATACGCACGAACATCGACATCGCCTTCGCCGAGAGGCATTTCCGTACCCCAGGTGACGCCCGGCTGATCAGACCATCGTGCGTCCTTGCAATGCACGCTTCGGACGAACGACCCCAGAACCTCGAGGGCAGGCAAGGGCTCACCCACGCCGTATAGGATCATATTCGCCGGATCAAAGTTAACGAAAAGATTGGAACGATCGATGTCGCTCAGAAAAGTTAGCAGTGCCGCGGCTGTCTCTTGCCCAGTTTCTAGATACACGGACTGCTGGTTGGTCGCACAATGATCGCAGACGTCTCGCATCACGGCAATCAGATCAGCATAGGACTTTGACGCGGTGTCGTGCGGAACAAATCCAACGTGCAACCCGACTGCCGGGACTGCCAATAAGCTGCCAAAATCGGAAATCTCCTTGAGTTCGCTATGACGAGCGCTGCGTGTGGCGGGATTGACGAGACCAACAGTGCGTTCGACGGTCGGAATATCCTCGTAGCTCTCGCCGTCGAACCCTGCGAATAGGCAGCTTACAGAGATCTCGGACTCCGTGATGCGGGCTGCCAGTTCCTTGGCTTGGTCTGGCGACCGCGAGCCTCGATGCGGCGCGTGCAAATGAATGGTCGTGATTCCTAGCTCGCTTGCCGTTGCCAGCGGGAGACCGAGACCAGCGCCGACACTCGTGAAAATGCCAATTGGCCAAGGATTTGCCATGCGAATATCCTGTCGCTCGCTAGTCGTGATTAGGTGCAGGGTCGGATGCTCTGCCGTCTTAGCGTTGTCTCGATGGGGCTAGACACGCCATAGACTAATGCATTGCCGGAATGACCGGGAAACGATGCATTTGTACACCCACAAAATTGCTTTGGCCGATCATCGCAATCATTCAAAACGATTCGTCTGACCATGATTCTCTGCAATCTGGCCGATCGCCATGCGGCTGTCCATGTTTAAAACCGGCTGCGAGCCATCTCTTTGTGTGATCCAGCACTGCTAGTCATCAATAATCAGAATGATAAATCCTGAGTGCCCAACTTGCCTAACCGGATCGCTCCCGGAGACGTTACGAATAGGGAAAAACCTCGTTCCGAGGTTAGCGAGTCTGTGCGTAAGAAGCATGCCTCGTCAGCAACAAAACGCGTCTTGAAAAGATGGCATAACCTGCAAGCCTAGGTTAGTATGAGAGATTGACAGGGATATGCAGGCAGCGTCCGCCTGCTAAGGCCACCGGGCTGCAAAGCGCAATGCGAATTGGCGTAATAACAAATCGGAATCTCTGCAGCCCTTGGGCGAGCACGCATTTCTATATCTATCGTGCGCTTCGCCGATTGGGCATAGATGCCGTTCATATTGCTGGCAAAGAGATCGCTGCACATCACAGCCGCTATAACATCAGGCGAAACGGGCGCAAGAACTCGGGTAAGCAGCCAGCGCCGTTTACGCGAGAACTGACAGAAGCCATTCGACAGGATATCGATCGCAACAGCTACGACGCAATCATCGCGCTACATGCGTCAACGGTCATTCCTGCCCTAGAGATTCGCTGTCCGCTAATCTATGTTACCGACGCCACGGCGGCACTGCTGAATGATTACTACCCGAAACGTCAGGAGCTTTCTTCGCACGACGTTCAATGGCTTCATGAGTGCGAGCAAACAACGCTGTCTCGTTCGGATGCCGTAGTTGTTCCGACACAGTGGGCAGCCGATTCTGCCTTGCAAGACTACGCCGCCACGCCGTCGCGAATCCATGTTATCGAGTGGGGAGGCAACATCGACAACCTTCCTGACCTGACCGACAAGGTGCGCCACAGAGAAGGCGAATCCGTTCGTTTCTTGTTCGTCGGCCTCGATTGGGAACGAAAGGGTGGTGACATCGCCACCGAAACGATCGAACTCTTACAAGCCTCTGGCATTCAAGCCACGCTTACGGTCGTGGGTGCTCAAATCCCAAGAAAGCACCGCAGTCCGTTCGTCCGCAGCGTCGGTATGCTCAATCGTGCCAATCCCGACGAGAGCGAACAGCTCGATCAGCTGTTCCAATCCGCTGATTTTTATATCCACCCAGCGCGGGCCGAGTGTTATGGGCATGTCTTATGTGAAGCGCTTGGGTTTGGCATACCGGTGATTGCTTCGCAGACAGGTGGCATTTCTCAGTGCGTGATTGACGGCGAAACTGGGGTGTTGCTGCCACCCGAGTCACTACCGGAAGACTACGCCGAAAACGTGCAGGCATTACTTGCCAATCGGGGGCTCCTGGAGGAGATGCAGACCAACGCGGTCCTCGATTTTCGGAAACGTCTGAATTGGGACCACTGGGCTTCGCGCACCCAACAGGTTGTCCAAGAACTCCTCTCCCCGACGGTATCGACGAGTTCTGACTGATGCGAGTCCTTATCTACGAACCAAAGTTCGTGGGGCATTTTCTTGGCTTTGCATCCGTCGCAGCTGAGGCCTTCGCTGAGCTGGGCTGTGACGTGACCATGATGGTGCCCTCACTAGCGCGCGAGACGACTCAGGCCAAGATCAAGTTAGCCAACCTTCCAGAGAATGTCGACGTCCGCTTTGAGGTAGAAGTCCCGAAGCTCTATCAGAAATGGGAAAATGCTCGGCTCGAAACTGCGGCGCTAACCGTCGCTCTTGATCGAGTGCCAACCGACCATCTTGTTCTGCCTAGCGGCGACTTCGTTCTGGCTGGCTTGCTGAGCAATGGCGATCTTCGGCGTCGCCTGAAGTCTATGCCAGGCGTTGATTTGGTGATGCATAACTGTCAGCAAGTCTATCCCAAGCTCGGCATTCGGCAACGAACGAAATGCGTCTTGGACCGCTTGGCCGTTAGCTTGGCCCGGGGAATTCGATTGCTGACGGTCGATCCATTCGCGACTTCGGCTGCGTCCGTGTCTCACATGGCATTGATTGGAAACCCGGTGCAACCGTTGCCTCATTTCCGCGACATACCGGCGCACGCCCCAAGCCAAGCCGAGGCGCGACTGGCGCTCGGCTTACCAGAATCTGGCAAATTTCTAGGCTCGATCGGCGACCTCGGCAGGCGAAAAGGTACTGAGCTGCTGATTGAGAGCTTCGCCCGAAGCAATCCGGGAGATACCGATAGACTGATACTATTTGGCCTTCTATCGGGCACTGCGAAAGACGTCCTGAAGAAGCACGAGAAGCTTATCCAGCAGGGCAAGATTATCTATCGCGACAGCTTTGTCTCGAACGACGATTTCCGCAACTTCTTCTACGCGATGGACGCGATTTGGGCGGGCTTTCCGTATCAAGTCGGCGTTGCCAGTACGCAGCTCTATGCAGCTGAGGCAAAACGACCGGTTATTGCCTCCGACTATGGCGCGGTCGGCTGGCTAACACGAGAATATGGGCTCGGACGTACATTTCCTGGCAAGCTCGAGTCGATGAGCAAGGCGATAGCCTGGTTCCACGGAACCGAGAATTGGCATCCAGATGCCGAGGGTCTTGATCGGCTTCTGAGCTACCACACCACCGAGAACTTCAATAAGCACATCACTGCGGCACTTCGACAAAGGGCACCCGAGTTGAAACTCAATCCTCGCATGTTGGCGGAAAACGCCTCATGAATGTCGCATGCGATGGCACCCAACCGAACTTTTTTCTGATTGGCGCGGCCAAATGCGGTACGACTTCCGTAGCCAAGTATCTTGACCAGCATCCCGAAATCTATGTCTCGAAACCGAAGGAACCGAATTTTTTTGCCTTCGAGCCAAATAGCGTTCCTGCGTGTGTCGGTCCCGCCGATACCAAATTGCTATTCGAGCTACTGCTGAAGTATACGATTACCTCACCCGAGGAGTACGCGGAACTGTTCTCGGGAGGTGCGGACTGCGCGGCACGAGGCGAAGCGTCGGTGCGCTATCTTTACGAGTCGCATGTGCCAGCGAAAGTAGCAGCGCACACGCCAGACGCGAAATTGATTGTTCTCCTCAGAGACCCCATCGATCGACTGCATTCGCACTATCACATGAATGTGCGTCAACATATCGAGCCAGAATCGCTGACCAGCGCGCTGACTTTGGAAGACCAGCGCGTCAGTGACGGCGCAGGTTGGGACTGGCATTATCGACGCGTCGGCTGCTATGCCGAACAACTGCAGCGTTGGTACCAGCACTTTGATCGAGCACAGGTTTTGGTTTTGTTTCAAGACGATCTGCAGAGCCAACCGCAAGCAACAATGACCGCTATTTTTCGGCATTTGGAAGTGGCATCGGATTTTGTGCCGGACTTCGCACAGCGCGCGATGGTGGGCCACACGCCGCGTTGGCAGCGGCTACGACGCATTATCCGCGACGACAATATTATTAAGACTGTCGCCAAACGCGTCCTTCCCAAAGGTATCCGGAAGTCTTTCGTGTCGTGGTCAGAAACCAGGAATCGCAAGGCAATTCCGCCCCTGGATGCGAAGCTCCGCCAGACCCTAAGCGCGGAGTACTCAGAAGGTAACCAACACCTCGCCGACCTGCTGGAGCGTCGACTCCCATGGTAGAAGCTGCAGCTGAGCACTTAGCGGGCTATCAGGCCCGTGACTATGAGGTGGTCGACTACCAGCTCTACGAATTGGACGGAACGGAGCTGACGTTTCGGGGGCCGCCAGCAGCAACCGCTGAGGGCAAGTATGTGGCCTGTCTCGGTGCCGCGCAGACGTTTGGGTGCTTCGTCGAGCAGCCCTACCCGAAACTGCTGGAGAGCGAGCTACGCGTTCCAACACTGAATCTAGGCTATGGCGGTGCCGGACCGCGGTTTTATAACCGTCATCCCGAAGTTCTCGACATCATCAACCGTGGCCGCCTGGCGATTGTCCAGGTGATGTCGGGCCGCAGCGAAGACAATTCGAAGTTTGAAAGCAAAGGCCTCGAAGTCCTGACGCGTCGCAGTGACGGACGATCAATGAGCGCGGACGCCGCGTGGCGTTCCATTTTGGAACTGCGCTACGCATGGAAAAAGATGCCCCTGGGACGTGCCCTGGCAAGAAGCGTTTGCCGGCGGGTCGGGGCGTCGCACGCGCGGAAGCTGCTCCGTGAAACTCGTGAAAACTGGATTAGCAGTTATTGCCAGCTGCTCAAGTCCATCGAAGTGCCGACGGTTCTATTCTGGTTCTCCAAGCGTACACCAGACTTTGAAGACTCCTACGAGGATCTTCATCGGCTGATGGGCATCTATCCTCAGTTGGTCACGAGGAACATGGTCGAGGCGATTCGTCCTTACGCGGATTTCTATGTCGAGTGCTCAACTCAGAAGGGTTCTCCGCAGCCATTGAGAAGTCGGTTCGATGGATCGGCGGTCGAGGTCGACTTAGGACGCGACCGTGCTGATTTCGCGGGGCAGACTTGGAAGGAAAACCGCTATTACCCTTCGCCGGAGATGCATGAGGATGCAGCGGCGGCCCTTAGTAGAACGCTGCGGCAAATTCTCGATGCTTAGGGCCACGCTTCCGGTGCTAATGCGTCGAAAGCAAGACAAGCCTCGACGCGCGCGATATCGAAGGATACCTAGCTATTTCTCAGCTTGATAAATCGCGCTGGTGCCAGCCAAAAACTGGATAATCGGCCATTCTAGTGATACTCTGGAGTTTGGAGCGCAGTGGCTGCTGTCCTACCTTCCTATCCAGCCCGCCTTCCGTTTTCCCTTCTGCTTCTTCTTTAGAGTTCTCACCGATGAATTCGTATCAGCGACTACTTCGTATGTCGACATCCAAATCTCGCCTGCGTAAGAAACGCCGCCCGCCACTCAGCTCCGCAGAGCGCCAACTGCTGCGCTATGAAACGCTCGAGACGCGCGTCATGTTGGCGAGCGACTTGCCGTTCTCTCCCGTACTGGGCCTAGAAGCTTCCGATGGCGTTGTGTTCGACTCGGGCACGGGTGCGGTTTCTGAGTGGCAAGATCAGTCGGGTTCTAGTAATCACTTGCAGGCCATCGGCAGCGAACAGCCCGCTTACGGCGCGACACAAACTCCGTCTGGCCTCGACGCAATCAGCTTCGACGGGGTGGACGACCGGTTGTTAAGGACACTGACTGACCCAGGCGGAATCAGTAATCTGCCGACCAACAATCGAGATCGATCGGTATTTGTGGTCGCTCAGTTTCAAGACGCTTCTGGTTTCGGCGGCGCGACTTATGGCCGAGGAACTATCAATCAAGCTTTTGGCGTTGGTGTAGCTGGCAACTCCGGTGACCTTGTGGTCCAGGGTTGGGGCGCTGGCAACGATTTTCAGACCGCCGAGAAAGCATTTGACCCGCCTGGCACAAGCAGCGGCTGGATGCTGCTTAGCGTCGTCCACACGAAAGACAACAACGATCCTGCCGACAATTTGTTCTACTATCAGAACGGCACTCAAATCGGCGCGTTTGATCATAAGTTCAACACCAAACTACTGAGCACCGTCGACCTGAATGGCAATACAGCGGCGCGGATGGTGATCGGCCAAGAAATCAAAGAAGAAGGATTTATCGAACTCGATATCGCAGCTTGGGCTGTCTACGACCAGGCGTTGGACGCAACCGAACGCCAAGCTGTCGAAACCTATCTAACCGATAAGTACTTAACGCCCACTAACAATCAGCCACCTACTGCCGTCGACGATGTGGTGACCATTGACGATGGTTCCGCGACGACGATCGACATCTTGGCGAATGACACGGACTCCGACGGCACGATTGATGCGACGAGCGTGGTAATTGTCGATCAACCGACGCAGGCGACCATTTTCTCGGTCGATCCGGCAACGGGTGTCGTCAGCTATACGCACGATGGATCTAGCACCACCGACAGCTTTACCTACACAGTGCTTGACGATGACGGCGACATTTCCAATATCGCCACAGTGACGATCAATCTGTCGGCACCCAACCAGGCACCCGTGGCGGTCGAAGACTTTTTCTTTATCGATAGTGGCGAGTCCGCTGTGTTCGACGTGATCGGGAACGACACTGACAGCGACGGAACCATCGATCCAACGACGGTGACTATCAGTGGGCCAGCTACACAGGCGACGCTTTCCGTCGATCCCGTTACGGGCGCGGTCACCTATAACCATAACGGCTCGCAATTCAACGACAGCTTTACCTATACCGTTCGTGACAACGACGGAGCGATCTCCAACGTTGGCAATGTCGCGATCATTCTGAACCCGGACAATGTCGCACCGACTGCCAATGACGACTCCGTCGCCATTGATGACGGCGCGACGGTGGTGATCGATCTGGTCGCGAACGATGTCGACTCGGATGGAAGCGTCGATCCGCGACGGGTTAGTCTTGTCGACTTTCCGGAGCATGCCGTCGGTCTGAGCCTCGATTTGCTTACGGGTCAGATCACTTACACGCATGATGGCTCGGCCAGTCCGGATAGTTTCACCTACACCGTGCAAGACGATGACGGCGCGGTTTCGAACGTCGCGACGGTTACTATCTCGATTAACCCAGCGAACCAGGCTCCCACGGCGAACGACGACGGCACGACGATTGACGATGGCACGTCGACTCTGATTGATGTTCTAGCAAACGATACTGATTCCGATGGCACTATTGACGCGACCAGCGTCGTCATTATCGATCAGCCATTGCAGGCGACCAGTTTTTCAGTCGACCCCATCACTGGCGAAATCAGCTACACCCACGATGGCTCGGGCGCATCCGATAGCTTTACTTATACCGTCTTGGATGAGGATGGAGCCGTGTCCAATATCGCGACCGTGACCATCAGCGTCACAACGACGAATCAAGCGCCTATCGCCATCAACGACTCCGAATCTATCGCCGACGGTGCCAACGTCCTGATAGACATTTTGGCTAACGATATCGATACCGACGGTACCGTTGACCCAACGAGTGTCGTCATCGTCGACCAACCCGCGCAAGCGTCGAGCTTTTCCGTGGATCCGATCACTGGAGAAGTCGACTACACGCACGATGGTTCAGGCATCAACGACAGCTTTACTTACACGGTACTGGATGATCTCGGCCAGATATCAAACTTAGCAACCGTCAACTTATTGATTGGACAGCAACCGTTGTCGTTGGCTGGATTCTCATCAGAATTGGTTACCTCGACGGGTCTTAACCAGCCAATCTCGCTGGCGTTCTTCCCTGACGGACGCATGCTGATCTTAGAGAAGGGCGGCGTCATTCACATCGTCGATCCCAACAGCGGGATTATCAGTCCGTACATGACGCTCACCAACATCGACGCGGGTGGTGAAAAAGGTCTACTCGATATCGCCGTAGCGCCCGACTTCGACCCCGACTCGCCGGGTGACGACTATATCTACCTGTACTACACTCCCGCGACACCGCGCCGCGCCAGAATAGCTCGCTTCACTCACCAGGAAAACAGTGGCGGACTGACAAGCACCGGTGATCTCAGCAGCGAGTTGCTGATTTGGGAAGACACCGACGGCTATATCAGTTGCTGCCACTACGGAGGCGGGCTCGACCACGGCCCTGACGGCAAGCTCTGGCTGACGGTCTCTGACAAGTTCACCGCACCAAATCCTGGTGAGGGCGGTAGTAACGACAACTTACCGCAGGACCTTACGTCAGCATCCGGCAAGATTATCCGCGTCAACACGGACGGCTCGATCCCGGACGGCACCGATGGGTGGGCCGCTAACCCGTTCATTGACCCCGTCGACGACGACCCAAACCTGGCCGGAAACCAAGACTATCTCGACTCGATCTGGGCCTATGGACTGCGTAATCCGTTCCGCGCTGAGTGGGATCTGGAATCGGGCCGGTTCTTCATCGGCGAAGTGGGTGGAAACGTTCAGACCGAGTCCTACGAAGATGTACATATCGCCACGCTCGACAATCCGGGCGTCAACTACGGATGGCCTTATTACGAAGGTGCTCCGGCGGTGGAAGTGTTGGATCCGAACGGAGCCTTCGCTCCGACTCACGGCTTCGATCCTACCGTTCACGACGAGCCAATTTTCGCCTATCCACACGATGGTGCCGGCGCATCGCTTACCGGCGGCGAGGTCTATCGTGGCAGTCAATTTCCAGCCGAATGGGACGGTGTCTACTTCTACGGAGACTTCACACGCGACTTCATTCGCTATGTGACGTTCGATCCAGCAGGGGAAGTGACAGGCGATTTCCCATTCTTACCAACGGCCGAAATCACGCAGGTTGCCAACCAAGTCGTACATATTGCGGTCGGACCTGACGGGGCACTGTACTACGTGCTGATCGGTGGCCAAGTTCGTCGTGTGGTTCACAGCGGAGGCAACCAAGCACCTACGATTCAGCAGGCGGTTGCCGACGTCTCGTCAGGCGATGCGCCGTTGAGCGTCAACTTCACGGCGCAGGTAGCCGACCCGGAAGGCGACGCGCTGACATTCGTCTGGAATTTTGGTGATGGCAACTCGGTTTCCGGCAATGTCGCTAACGGAGTCGCGATCGCTTCGCATACCTATGCGGTTGATGGAAGTTACCAAGCATTCGTAGAGTTCAACGACGGCAGCCAGACGGTGATCTCAGACTTCGTGCCCATTCAAGTTGGACCCATCGATGCGGCACCATCCATCACTCAGCTGAATGTGACGCCGACGTCTGGCGACTCGCCGCTGCTCGTCAGCTTTTCCGCGCTTGCCACTGATCCCGACAGCAGTTCTCTAACCTACGAAGTCTTCTTCGGCAACGGCTTGTCGAGCGGTTCCAAGGTCGTGCCAGTTGACGGCATGATTTCCGAGGACTACACCTACGACGACGACGGCTCCTACAACGCGTTCATCGTCGTCACCGACGGCAGCAACGTTGCTCAGACCGTCTCGACAGAAATCAACGTCGGCCCGACGCAATTGCCGCCGATTACCGACGACCTGATCCTGTTGCTTGAGTCAGACATCAAAGTCCCAGTCAGCACGGGAACAACGGTTGCTGGATGGCTCGACGGATCGGGTAACGCCAACAACCTGGAGTCCTTCGGAGATCCCCAGCTCGTCGCAAACGGCACGCCCGGTGGCCAGCCGTCTATCGTTCTCGATGGCAACGGCGACTTTTTTGAGCGGCTCGCTTCCGACACTATCAACAACTTCCCTTCAGGTGCCGACGACCGGACCGTCTTCTCGGTCGTCAAGTACGTGGATGCCGAGGGCGTGGCCGCAGGCGTCGCATTTGGCAAGGCCAACTTCAATCGCGCCTTCGGCCTGGTTACCGATCCGAACGATGGAACTCTGACCGTGCAAAGCGGTGTCAACGCAGCGGACTTAGTTTCGACAGCGGCCGGCGAAGGGGCTGGCTGGCTGACGCACTCGGTCGTGGTATCTAACGACGTGACGACGCAATACAAGGATGGGGTCGCAATCGGCTCACAAACCCACACTTACCAGACACGGATGGATGCACCGAACTCGCGACTCGTGCTAGGCGAAGAGTTGGGTGGTCTTGGCCAGTCTCAAATGGAGTTTGCGGCGGTACTGATTTACGACCGCGCGCTTACTGAGATAGAGCGGCTGCAGGTCGAAGACTACCTGTTCACCAAGTACTTTGTCGGCAACCTGCCGCCGGTGGCGGCCGACGACTCGGGGTTGGTTGCGACGGGCGCGGCAGCGGTGATTGATATCTTGGCGAATGACACCGACGCTGACGGGGTTCTCAACCCTGCGACCGTGACGATTGTGGACCAGCCGACCAGTGGCACGTTGACCATCGATGGCGTTACCGGTGCAGTTACCTATCAGCATGACGGCGGCGTTAGCACGTCAGACAGCTTTACCTATACCGTCGATGACGAAGTTAACGCGACGTCTGGAATCGCTACGGTCACTATCACAGTCGCCGCTGGGACCTTGGAGACCGACGGCTTGGTATTCGCGCTCGAATCTGACGCCGGCGTCGCCAATGACGGCGGCACCGGAGTGGTCGGATGGTTGGACTCGTCTGGACTTGGCAACGATCTACAAACCGTCGTTGGCGATCCAACGATTGTGTCGGGGGCCACGCCGTCAGGCGAGGACGCCATCAGCTTCGATGGTGACGACAGCCTGGCGAGACTCGGCGCTACGGACGCACTCAACGGCCTACCGTCGGGAGCAGCCGATCGGTCGATATTTATTGTCGCCCAGTACAATAGTGTTAGTGCCCTAAGCGGCGTCAGCTACGGCAATGGCGGAATGAATCAAGCTTTCGGTCTGGTCGCCGATCCCACAACAGGCAACCTCGGTGTCCAGGGATGGGGCGCCGGTAACGACTTCGTATCCGCCGAGCCTGGAGTGTCCGAGGGCTGGTTGGTACAGTCGGCAGTCTTATCGTCTAACAACCTAGACCATTATCGTGACGGACAACTGGTCGATACGGCATTCCACGCGTTCAGCACGCAAACTACCGATCTGCAAATCGGCGAAGAAATTGACGGCCTCGGCTTTGCTGATATGGACGTCGCCGCAGTGCTAATCTACGACCGGGCGCTGACAGAAATGGAGCGCCAAGAAGTCCAGGCGTACTTGCACAGCAAGTATCTGTAAGTCGCAACAACCTGGCCAGAACCCCCTATTCGGGGTATTTTAGCGATCGTTGCTTCGTTGCCCAACTCAGGCAGCTTTATTTTGTACAGATTGAGGCTGCAATTTCTATCCAGTTGGTATAACCTGCTTAGAATACGTGTTTTGCGATACCGATTGGGGGCGAAAGCAGCTATTCGGCGGGATCGGGACGCGGAACGCCACGAAGTCTGCCTAACCTTCGAGTGGCATCGAAGGACGTTGGCTCCTACGTGGTTTGTTGGGGGGTCTCTAGCGTAGGCAAAACCGTTGGACCCGTGTCGCGTTATGCGACGGTTTTGGGCCAGCATGGAGAATCAGGGGCCCATGATAGGACCGAGGTGGAAAGTGAATGGAGTGTTTCGCTTTCCGAGACTGGCGGACAGCAGAATAGATAGGCATCGCAGAGCGGACGCGCCCCACGAGAGCGAGACCACGTCGGTTGACCCGCAGTTCCAAGCGGGTCGTGTCCAAAGTGATGCTGGACCCGAAGAGGCTGCAACTAGTAAGACGAGGCAACTATGGCAACCTGTAGATTCGAGAGACTATCCCCGCGAATTCTGTTGCATGGCGATGACTTACACGGCGAGTCGCCAACAGACTCGCACCATTCGACGACAACCGACACGGCTACTCAAGACCCGTCCGGCAGTGCCGATCACGCGACCAGCGGTGACGGACATTCCGATCCACATCATGGCGACAGCAATCCCCATGACGACCCTGTCCTTGCCGGCGAACATGCGGCATTGCTCGATTTAGTTCCGCACGATCAGGTTACTCATCGAGCAGTTGCCAGCGGTCCCTGGAGCGCTATCGAAATTTGGCAAGATGGCATCGTGCCAGACGATCTCTCCCACGTGTTGATTCCCGCGGGCATCACCGTCGAGGTCGACCAGGTAGTCGACGCGCGCCTGTCGACAATCCGCGTTGATGGCGTGCTGAATTTCGCATCTGACGTCGATACTGGGCTGGCGGTTGATACCTTCATTGTCGCAGTTGACGGCACTTTAAACATTGGAACCAGCGCCGCGCCGATTGCACCGGACGCGTCCGTGACTATCTTATTCACTGACGATGGACCAATCGACACGTCTTGGGATCCGAAGCTGCTGAGCCGCGGACTAATTTCTCACGGCGCTGTCGAGATTTTTGGGGCAGAAAAAACCGCGCACGTCGACGTTGGTGAGTCTCCAGAGGCTGGTGACACCGAGCTTGTACTCGAAAGTGCGGTCGAGGGATGGGAAATCGGCGACAGGGTTCTCGTGCCTGGTGTCATTCGACCACTCGAGAATAATCAAGGCGTGACCCAATACGACGAGGATGAGATCGTTACGATCTCATCCATCTCCGCTGACGGACGAACGATCGGCTTCGATCAGCCTCTGCAGTACGACCATGTTCCTCCTCGCGCGCAGTTGGACGTTCCAGTGGCGAACCTCGATCGGAACATAAATTTCAAATCAGAGAACACGACCGATCCGCAGCGTGCTGGCCACATAATGTTCATGCACAGCCCTGAGGCAACTGTTAACTATGCCTCATTCGACCACATCGGACGTAATGACAAGAGTGTCGAAACCACGGACCCCGATCTCGACGAGAATGGGATTCTTATTCCAGCAACCGGTCTGAACGCGCGTGGGCGATACGCCGTTCACTTCCATCGGATGGGCAGCGAAACCACTGCGGCCACCGTCACAGGCTCGGTCGTAGAAAACAATCCTGGTTGGGGATTTGTCAATCACGACAGCAACGTTGTCTTCCGTGACAACGTTTCCTACAACGTCAAAGGTGCCGGTTTCGTCACCGAGGTTGGCAGCGAGCGCGGTGCGTTCATCAGCAATCTCGCCGTTCGCTCAACAGGTAAGAACTTTTACCAGCCGATCGGTGCTTCCGACAAAGGCGAAGGAAATGGCTTCGGCTCCGCTGGGCACGGGTTCTGGCTTCAGTCGGCCAGTGTCGCGCTGATTAATAACGTCGCCTCCGGTCACGCGCAAGAAGGCATCTTCGTCCACAGTCGAAGCGTTACGGAGTTTGGTCGCGAGCTGCCGACCTATACGAGCCTGATCGACACGCCGTTGGGAACGCCGCTTGAGTTTTCTGGCAACGCCACCGAACCGGCCATCCGCGACGACCTAATTAGAACCGATCAGGCGGCGATGGCGGAGATGAGCGGCAACACCGTTTTCGGATCGGGTGCCGGAGTCGCTTTCCGCTGGAGACGTCAAACGGCGGCAGTTTCCGAAGGCACCAACGGCGACGTCTTCGAAAACTTTCAGATCTGGAACGTCGAATGGGCCGGTATTCACTTGGGCTACGCTTCCGGACTGACATTGAGCGATGGACTAATTCTCGGCAACATCGCGGACCCCATCTCACTTAGTAATCGCGAACTCGACGATCGCTCGACAGAGCCGTCTGAGTTTCATACTTCCCAGGGCAAGGGAATCGTTGCTAATCGCAATAGCAAGGACTTGGTGTTCAAAAACTTGGAAGTGGCCGGTTTCACTGTTGGCATTCAGGCACTGACACAGTCGCACACCCGTATTGACACGGTCTTGCTACAGAATATCGAGAATCTACTCATCGTCACACCACAGGCGAGTTCGCAGTCTGATGATGCCCGTCGCATCGACGCGACCAACGTATTCAACATTCCGCTGCCTGCCGAAGCGCTCGATGGTGCCACGCCGTATAATGTGCGTTTGATGAAGCAGCTCGAACGCGCGCCTGTCGCTGGTGGAAGTTCGGCAGCCTCGGAGTGGGCTGCATTCACGGCAGATGACGAGATTTATTACAACGGAAATCGGCTGTACTTCCACGACCAAGCTGCCGACGCCGTGCCGTTTGCTAGTAGCGATGTCCCCGGCTTCATGAATGGCGGCGTCTATCAACAATACGTCGACCTTACTAATCAGGAATTGCTCGACGATTTCTCACTTGCGCTGGGTAGCGCTGTCGCGCCGGCCGAGGCCTTTGATGGGACGGCCAGCCTGGGCATTGATGGACTTGTCGTACCACTGGACGAACCCGTGCAGGTACCGGATCGCGTCGAATTTGGAGTCGATGCCGAGCTGAACCCAACCACTTGGACCATGAATGAGGTCGACCTGCAGATCCAATGGAGATCGAAGGCACTTAGTGAGGCTACCAATTGGCGTGTCTATTTGAGTGGAGAAAACGGCACACAGGAAATTGGTCGCACCGGGTTAGCAAGCGACTACGCCAGTGTCTCCCTCCTTGACCCACAAGCGGGCTGGCAGGTTTGGCAATTTGAATGGCCGACCGTTGGGCTCCTACCGCCGCAATGGCAAGGCAGCGTCGACCTTGGCGAGCACTCACTAGTGGCCGTGGCAGATGGTAGCCCCGCGGTCTATCTCGGTCGCGTGACCATCGGGGCAGAAGCGAGTCCCATGGTTGTGTCGGCTCCCGAAAGCGGCATTACATCATTTGACGGCTCCAATGAAGCAGCTGAAGAGATCGCGCTTGATCAATCCCTCGCGAGTCCAACGCCGGCAACACCAAATGATATAGCCATCGAAACTGAGTTTGACACCCGAACAGGCACAGGTTCGACTGGACGGGGCGAATATCGAACCGAAGCTGAGTCAACGCCCGAGTCTCTGGGCCTGGCACTCGAAGCTCTTGATGGCGATCCGCTTAGCGTCGAGGATTGACCGGCGGATAGAATTGCAAAGTATCGCGATAGACCGACCGCGTTCCTGAGGTCAAGAATCGCCCGCTCGTGCCCGTCGTCGACTGGGGAAAACCCGGTTGCCTCACCGCTCTGTCTAAGTCCTGCAGCACTGCTTGCTGCTGGCGCTGCAGTCGCTGATTTTGACGGTTGATCTGCCGCTGACGATTGATTGGCCGCACGAGAGTGTAGTAGTTCGGAAGTCCGCCGGTGTTGAAGCGGTCCAAACTGAGGTACGGACTGACGGTTGGCGTTGCTGGTTGGTATCGCTGTAAGCCTTGTGCGCTAAGCGGTTTAACGCCAACACAACAAACCACGCACAGCGCCGACATGAGAATCTGAATGTTGCTAGCACGCATTGCGTCGCCTTTCTCTCAAAACCTGCAGATCACCAAAGTACTCTCGGCTCTCTGGTTTGCTCAAGCTCAAGAAATTACCGGGTTTCTCCGATGGTAGTACCAGAGCCAGTCATACCGACTGCTCGGAATCCGCCACTCGTGGGGGATTTTCCTGCCAGAGCCCCCCCGCAGCGGCCCACCCACAACCATGGCTAAATGCCACCTGCCATCCATGTCAGAGCAGCCCTCGACACGCTTGCGCCGAGCGACCATCCGTAGCTTCGTTGTAGGTCTCGCATTGGTGATGCTCGCCAACACGGGCTGTCGCGTCGTGTATCCTGCCCGCGACCCATGCAATCCACAGCCGTCGATTCCCGAGGTCATTCCTCGGGAACAGGCGAAAGTGACGATGCCTGATTATATCATCGAGCCTCCAGATATCCTAACGATTAACGCGATCAGCCTTATTCCACGCTCGCCGTATCGACTCAGCCAACTCGACGTGGTCTCGATTTCGACCCTGGGCTTACTCGACGAAGGAACCATTGGCGGCGAATACACCATTCAGCCCAACGGAACAATTCAGCTCGGCTACACCTACGGGTCAATCGCCGCCGCTGGCAAGACGGTCGAACAGTTTCAAGCCGACTTACTTGCGCTGCTGAGAAAAGACTTTCGCAACGCGGAAGTCTGGATCACATTGTTGCAAACTAGCGCGCAACAGCAGATTGCGGGCGAACATCTCGTCGCTCCAGACGGCAAAGTCAACCTTGGCACCTACGGACGGGTACGCGTTGTAGGGATGACGATTGAAGAAGCTCGTCAAGCGGTGCAGTTGCACCTATCGCAGTACCTAGATAATCCGCAGATTGCATTGGATGTGTTTGGCTTTAATAGCAAGGTATTTTACGTCGTCACGCAGGGTGCCGGACTTGGCGATCAAGTGGTCATCATTCCCTCCAAGGGCAACGAGACTGTGCTCGACGCGATTGGCCAGATACAAGGCCTCCAGTCGACTTCTTCGACGCGCATGTGGATCGCTCGTCCAGGCTACAACGACTGCGGAGGCGATCAGATCTTGCCCGTCGATTGGGTAGCGATCACACAGCGGGGTGACATCAAAACCAACTATCAGATTCTGCCGGGAGACCGGTTGTATGTCTCCGAAGACAAACTCGTTGCTCTCGATACAGCCATCGCGAAAATCGTTTCGCCAATCGAGCGACTATTCGGCGTTACCCTGCTTGGCACCCAAACAGCGCAGCGACTAGCGTTTTTCGAGGAATCTGCGGTCCGTGGCGGCACGTTCTAGCTGATAGCCAAAACATGTACGCGACAAGTGACATTGAGAATTTCCGGGAGATCAAAGCAGATGCTTAGTGCAAGGAAATGCTTAGAACCGGATTACGATTGCGCCCAGCAGCGACCGACTCGTCGCGTCGCTGGTGCGTCTAGTTTGGTCAAGCTGACGCTGTTGGTCTCAGCACTGCTGGCCATTACCGGCTGCAAATCGACGGGTCTGCTGGCGAAGCGCGAAGCAGAAAAGTGCTGCCCAACCGACATTCGCAAGACAGTTCCTTGGTGCGCCGGCGAAGATGCGCTTTTTCAATGCCCCTGCGAACCGAGCCCCGTGTTTTATGGGTACAAACCGACCTGTTGGCGAACTTGGCCAGCAAGTGGCGCTGCCTGGCGTGATGTTCACTGCGGTAACCAACACCACCGAGCCATCATTACTGACCTGACGCACCAAAATCCAGAACTCATCGAGCTACCTGCACTTCGGTCGCTCCCCACACCTGCCGAGCAGCCTGAAGCCAGCGAAGTACCCAAGGATGAATCCAACGAGACGGAACTGCCAAAGCCGAACCCGCCAGTGGAGAATGGACCCAAGCCACTCGATATCCCAACACTGAAGGAACCACCCAAGTTCGAGCCCGCGCCCGAGGCACCGCCGCTGAACGAGTTGCCGCCAGCAGAACCGCCTCCGCTAATCGACCCACCACCGCCACCTGCCACTAATGGACCGGACCCCGAGGCGATCGAGAGCGCGTCGCCGAGACCCATCTTAGGCCCCATTCCGCTGCCGCCTATCGACGAAGAGTAGCCACGCCTAGAACCTCCGGCTGCACTGCGGGCAAGAAACTCGAAAAGTTTTTGGGTCGCGCAGCAATGTCGTTCCGCCGCAGTCGGCACAGTAGGCATCAATTGCGATCTGACGCGTGTTCGACTCAGACGGCCCAACCGAGCGGACGAAACTGCGCACACGCTCGACAAGCACACGATACCATTCTCGACGGCATTCCACTTTTCTAACGTACCTCCTCGGTAGTAGCGGTCAGCTGCTCGGGACTTTCGCCCACTGTCGTCGTCGAAAACGCGTCGACAAAACCACCTAGAAAGTCTTCGATATCCTGGCGGGCTGCCACTGCACTCCGATCGGATAGCACCTGCACCTTGTAGAGCAAAGGCTGCGCGCCGAACGCCATCCGCGGTGAGTTGGGCGTCTGCCAGTTAGCATTGTGCGTCGCAAATGCGTACGCGACAGAAAATTCTCCACCGGCAGGTTGAACAACTCGTCGGAAGTTGAGAAGCCTGAAACTGTGGGCATCCGCCTGCCCAATCAGCTCGAGAGTCTCCAAGTCACCAACACGCTCATTAGCAAGATTTGCATAGCATACTTCTGGAGGATGACGAACCAATCGACCTGGTGGCCCGACCATAAGCAACACATCCAATCGCTGTCCCGAGTTCGCGTGAAAATACCGACGATGAAAATGACCGACGAGTCCCAATTCGCGGCGCACGCCAACGCTTAGCTGTCGCTGATCTTCCTGGTTTCGCCAGCTACCAATTTGACGTGGCAGCTCATGCAATCGAACGCCGGCTTCGTCCAGATTCGCTGGAGTTTCCCACCGATTGCTGAACCGACCATGCAGGATCGCCGGACCGATGGTCAGAGCCAGAGCGATGGTCAGTGCGAGAAGTTGCTTAGTCATTCAAATATTCTCTTACCGCGATGCATGTGTAGTCTACGGCCATCTGAAGTTTGCGATTCCAACCGAGTCGGTCGCTTCAGCCTCGCTAGGCGTGGTTTGGTCACGTTCATCTGCAGGCACTGGCAAGAATTTAAATTGTCCGTCAGCAAAGTGCCTTTCGAAAAAATCTCGATCGCGTTGCGACATCAAGGAATCGCCAATCCCAAGCAGCAGCGCGCATTCCAACGAATCCTGCATCGGCTCGACATTGCCAAGCACCTCGTGTGCCATAGCCGCATGTAACCATGTGAATGGATTCTCTGAGTCAACTTCCAACGCCTCGTCAATCAGCTGCATCGCCGCTTGCGGTTGACCATTAACCAGCTCGACGACAGCAAGCGTGTCGAGCAATACAGGATCGCGGCCATGTTCTTGCAACGCTTCGGTCAAGATTTCTACCGCCGTAGCCGCGCCACCAGGCAGCTCCACAAACGATAAAGCCAGGTTGTTAGCCGTCAACTTGTCACTTGGATTTGCCTGCTGCGCCTTGCGATACGCGTCGATTGCCCCCTCGTATCGACCGGTCATATAACGATAGTCACCAACTGCTCGGGCCAAGTCCGAACGCTGCGGATGCTTTGCCAGCTGCTCTTCCAAATGTTCTTCAATCGCCGTTTGCGAGTGGTCAGCTTGTCCGCCAAGTATCAGGGAGTGGCAGAGCGCGATTGACAACTCGACTCCGGGCAGCGTTTCGCTTGGCTGCTCGACAACCCGCATGCCGTGTTCGACCAAGCCGAGCTCGGCTAGCGTCTGCAGCATTGAGCGGCTCCATGCTAATTGGACGGGTGCCGGCCACTTTGCGAAATTGCGGTTTGACTGAATTGCTGTTTCGACTGCGTCTCGAACAAACTGCCAGTCGAGGGCGGCTTGATCGGTGCGGAGCCGCTGTTCGCGGATCTTCCACCGCAACCACTCGGACTGCTGAGAAGGCAACGCGAGTAGCTGGCTATAGGCGGCAGCAGCGATTGCCGCAAATGGCGGGTCATCCGATGGATCGGACATTGCCACGAACTGATCCTGCCAGAAGCGAATAAATGCGGAGTGATCTTCCGGTCGCGCATCGCTTTCGCTCGCCAACTCGCTAAACACATCGAATGCTGGGCCAATGCGCTCCGTCCGCTCGTGCAGCTTGCCTAACAGCAATCGGTCGTCAGACGTCTGTTGCAGCAACGTGTCTAGCAGCTCGATTGCGGCTTCGACGTCCGCCGGCCGACCCCGCTGTGCGAGTAACCGCGCCCGAACTCGGCGCATCGCATCGACCGTCCCATAATCCACATCGAGAGGCAAGGACTTTGAGAGTGCAATCGCTTCCTCGAGCTCCGCTGCCGAAGCACTCTCAGCAACTAGTTGCGTCATCAGTAGCCGAGCGGTAAGCGAATTCTCGTCGCGTTGCAGCGCTTGACGTGCCAACTTCATGGCCAGCTCCGGCATCCGCTCGGAATAGAATCTTGCGGCGTTCTCATACAAGTTCACTGTGTCGCCAGCATTACCGTAAAGCCTGGCGGACTGAAGGGCTCGCCGATAGTGTCCACGTGCAGCCAGCGCCGACCCCAACTCTTCGTGGACGCGCGCGAAAAGTTGGTCGCGAGTGGACTCCCCTAGATCTAATCGGTCGGCCAGGTTTTCTAGCACGACGGCGTTCGGTTCGGCGCTTCCGCGAACCTGCCGGTGGCAGGCAAGGTTTGCGAGCCAAGTCCCAATATCCATGGGACTCAGCTTTAAGGCTTGAAAAAACACCTTCGTCGCCCGTTCGCGATATCCACCAGCTGCTCGCTCCTCGACGTCAGCGATGGCGAGCAGCACGCGGCCCAGGCGTAGGTGCGCGACCGGGTCATCGGGTTGCCGTGACACCCAAGCCTCTGCCAGACTTAAGGCCGACTCTTGATCTTGCTCGACGAAGTAGTGAATCGCTCGATCGAACAATCGGCTTGATAGTGAAAGCGCAGTCCGCACTTGCATGACGTAAGCTTCAGCTTCCCGATCACGCCCTTGCGCGGTTAGCAATTCGATGAGCTGATCGGCCAACAGAGCACTGCGATCGCCAAGATTCCAAGCACGGCGAAAAGCGGCAATCGCACCATCAGTGTTTCCAGCTCGCAGCGCAATGTTTCCCGCCAAGGTGTTTGTCTTCGACCACCTTGGCCGCATATCTTCCAATTCCTGACTAAGCCGGCTGACTTCCCTAAAGTCGGGGTCCGTAGTCGACTTGGCCTCGTCTAGGAGTCGCTGTCCGCGATAAAAGCGCCAAAGAGTGCCCGCGTCACCTTCGACGACGTGGAGCCATGCCTCATACTTCGCCAAGAGATCGTTTTCGCCGGTCGCCCAAGCGACGCTGGCGAGCGTACTCATGGCGCTCAGATTCGAAGCATCTCTTGAGTGAACCTCCTCCAGCAAAGAACGCGCCTCCGCGACCTGGCCAAGTAGCAATTTCAGTCGAGCTAGTTGCAGCGCAGCTTGCACCCACCGACGCCCGGAACTTCGGCTCAACAGCTGGGCAAGTTGCTGCTCCGCCGCCTGGCTACGGTTGGTTTTTTCCAACAGAGTGGCTTGCATGACATGCGGTTCTACCTCATCGGGCTCCAACTCTGCGTACTTGCGAGCCGATTGCAGCGCCAGTTCCAGCTCGCCGCTTCGCTCCAACAACAAAGCCGACTCGCGCCATAGTGCGGGTTCTTCGGGAGTTAGTTCCAGCGCAGCTTGCAACAGCTGTTTCGCTTCTTCGACTTTTCCTTGTGCTTCGACGAGCTCGACCTGTGCCAGGAAAAGACTTGCCCGAGACACCTTGCGATCGCGTGCTAGTTCGTAAGCTCGCTCGGCCGCTTTCCAAGAGCGGATCTCGATAGGCTGACGAATCTGCTTGCGTACTTGCAATCGAATCATCGCCAACAATGCTTCGCTGCAATCGGGGTCGTCGCGGAGGAGCTGGCGACAAAGCAGCTCGGCACTTTCCAAATCGCCAGAGTTAAGCGCGGGTGCGATCGCTTCGATGCGAATCGCAACCGAATCTGGCGCTAATTGCATCGCGAGGCGATACTGCTCCGTGGCTCGATCGAGTATTCGCACCGAGCTGTACAAACGGCCGAGGAGTAAGTGCGCTTGCGCGAAAAGGGGCCGCGACAGCTCCCGATGGATACGCACTGTGTCGTCGCCTACGGCCGATTCGAGGTGTCGAATTGCTGGGTAGGGTCCAGCGTTCTCCCATAGCAAGCGAGTCTGGATCAAGCTCAAACCGAGTGACGCTTTCGAACGAACTCGTTCAGGTAGCTCATCTAGGAGCGGTTCAATCCGTCGCACGCTGTCCGCGACTGCATCCCAATCTCGGACGTCAACTTGCAACGAGGCTAGAGGCAGCAGCAGTGCAGGTTCGCGGCCGCCGATCTCATTCAACGCGGACTCTAGGACTTTAATGGCTTGGCGCATTGTCGCGGGCGTGCCGGCTGTCCGTTTCAATTCCGCGAGCAAAATGTAGGGACGCGGTAACTTCGGGCTCGCTTCGATGGCACGCTGGAGATACTCTTGGGCCTTAACACTTCACCAGCTTGTTCCGCTTGCTTGGCAGCGGCGGAATAGATGTCACTCTGCTCCACCTCGTTAGCCGCGCTAGCAAGCCCAACTGCTCGTTCGATGTCGCTTTCAGTAGTATCTGTCTGTGCTTCCGTGTTTTCTGGCAGTCCGTATTTCACCAGATAGCGATGTCTCGCTAGCCAAGCCATAGGATTCGCTGGTTGATTTGCGACCAGTTCGCACATTACGGCATGGGCCTTGAGTGCACGACTCGCCTCACTTGGCTTGAGCAGCTTCTCGTGCCATAGTCGCGCTAGTTCTTCCGAGTAGTCGATCTTGGCTCCAGCAACCTGCCGCGCCGAGTCGAGCGCAGCGCTGAGTTGTTCCCAGGAATAGCTGGACGAAGACGATGGCTGATTGAGCAAAGCCGACATTGCCTCGGCATAAAGCAGCTTCAGCTGTTCATGCGTTGCCTGTGGTACGTCGATGGCAAACAGGTCTTCGCAGATCGTAAGCGCGGTCGCATACTCACCCACATCGTGTGCGGTTCGCGCCGCTTGCTCTGCCAGGTCGATGCGAGTTGGATTGCGCTGCCATGCGCTGCGTAGCAAAGATACGACACGCAAGCGTGCGCGACGGCTGTTCGCAGATTTGAAACTCAGCTCCGCGAACTTCTCAAATACCTCATCGCCGCTGTCATCGATCTGCAGATATCGCTGCAGATACGAGGCAGCGAGTCCCCACCTCTCCTCGCGCTCATACCGAGAAGACGTCTGTCGAAGAATCCCTAACATATTCTGCTGTTGGTACTGCCCCCAGCCCACCAGCCCCGCGAGCGAGACCAGTATTGCCAATGCCCACAAAGTGATCCAACTGGCGAACCTGCCGCGGTCTTCGCTATGGAAGCGACTGACCGTGGTTCGCAACCAACTTGCGTATGCAATGAATAGCACCACAGCGAGCGGAA
>JBCDBK010000085.1:0-23258 GCA_039184115.1 Planctomycetota bacterium
GGGGGAGGGGTTAGGGGAGGGGGTAACCCGGGTACCCGGTTCTACTACCCCTCCCCTAACCCCTCCACTTGTAAAGGGGAGGGGGATGTTTCCGCTATTTTCTTTTTGGTCGATAAACTTCTGTCGCGCTGCCGAGGTGGACTTCGCCGGCGAAGGCGACGGTTTCGCTGAGTGTGGGGTGTGGGTGAATCGACTCGGCGATATCACGCACGGTGCAGCCCATTTCAATCGCAACCACCGCTTCGGCGATCAGCTCGCCGGCGCCGCTACCAACGATTCCGCAGCCGAGCACACGGTCGGTATCTGGGTCGAGGATCCATTTCGTCAATCCGTCGGTTTTGCCCATCGCGATCGCGCGACCGCTGGCTTGCCAGGGGTACTGTGCGATGGTCACTTTGCGTCCCGAGGCTTTCGCCTCGTCCGCAGTGATGCCTGCCCAGGCAATTTCTGGATCGGTGAAGACGACAGCCGGAATGGCCACCTTGTCGAACGCAGCTGGTTCGCCTGCCAGCACCTCAGCGGCAACTTTGCCTTCTGCCGATGCCTTGTGCGCGAGCATCGGATCGCCCGCCACGTCGCCGATCGCCATGATGTGCGGATCGGAAGTGCGTTGGCGGTCGTCGGTCTCAACGAAGCCGCGCTGGTTGACCGTGACTTTGGTGTTTTCGAGACCGATGCCCGCACTGACGGGCCGGCGTCCGATGGAAATCAGCACGCGATCGTATTTCTTGGTGCCTTGAATATCAGGGCCTTCCATCGCGACCTCGACCTGCTTGCCCACCTCTTTGAGCGAGACAACCTTGGTGCCGAGGTGGATGTGCGCCAGCAGACTTCCCATCCGTTTCGCTAGCGGTTTGACCAGGTCGCGATCAGCACCCGGTAGCAGCCCGTCGGTCATTTCGACCACGGAGACCTCCGAGCCGAGCTCGGCATAGACGGTGCCCATCTCGAGGCCGATGTAACCACCGCCGACCACGAGCAGCGACTTGGGGATGTCGGCCAATTGCAACGCGCCGGTTGAATCCATCACGCGCTCGCTACCGATATCGAACATCTTCGGCATGGCTGGCACGGATCCCGAAGCCAGAATGCAATGGTCGAAGGTCAAACGCTCGGTCTCGTAGGTCGATGAATCGCCGCCTTCGAGCTGCAAGGTCTGGGAGTCGACAAAAATGCCTCTCGCTTGGACGACTTTCACTTTCCGCCGCTTGGCCAACTGCGCTAACCCGCCGGTGAGCGTGTCAATCACCTTGTCTTTGCGGGCGCGCATCGTGTCGACGTTGATCTTGAGTTTGCCGAACGCGACGCCCCATTCTTCCATTTCGCGCGACTCGTTGATGACTTTTGCCACGTGGAGCAAGGCCTTCGACGGAATACATCCACGTAGCAGGCAAGTGCCGCCCAAGCGAGGGTCCGCTTCGACGATCGTCACTTCCATGCCCAGATCGGCGGCCAAAAAACCCGCGGCATATCCGCCTGGGCCACCACCTAGTACGACAACTTGTGAATGCATCAGAGCCTTGGGGATAGATAACTAATGACGAGGGCGTTCGTCACTGGTGGATTCATTATCGACTTCAGAATCCCCTATTTTACCGCACTTGGGCTGACTAACAATGGGCATCTAAGGCGGCAGAAATCCGCAGAAACCGCTGTGATTCCCAAAGCGGATGGTTGGCCGCGGCGTCAATTCGCAATTAGCAGATCGACTTGGTGGCCATCCACCACTGTGAAGAATCGGTAGGCCAGGCGGGTCTCGTGAAGTTGCTGTGCCAACTTGGCGACCTGCTGAATGGCCTGATAATCGGCAACAATCGCCTGTTTCTGCGAGATTAGTCTCTCGGCGTATCCGATCTTCTGTTGCGTCGCGGATATGCTCTGTCGGAGCCGCTGCAACTGAATCGCCTTGGCAGTGGCGGTCGCGCGCGACCGTGGCACGGCCTTCGCTTCGCGCTGAAGTCGCTTCAGCTGATCGCGTAGTGATCCGATCGCTTTCTCCGCCGCTTGCATCGTCTCGTAGATTGCCGTTAGCTCTTTGAGTTTACTGTTACCGCGTACAATCGTCATTGGATGCTCGTCGCCGGAGGGCAGTGAGTAGCGGTTTTCTAACTCAACGACTGCGACTTTCCCACGCTTGCTGAGTCTCACTTGTGTGACCGTGCCGGGCGCTTCAAGGTAGCGCAGCGTGGATTGTTCTTGGTAACGCAGCTGGGTCAAGTCGACGCCGTCCACGGTCGCAGGTGGCAGCTTGTCGAGATTGAGCAACTCGAGACAGATATCGGTAGGTTGGGGCAGATGAGCGAACTTACTAAAGATGCGTTGTGGAGATTTGGCGAGGTCGATTTGTATGCCAGTGACTGCGTCGGGCTCGCGCAAGCAGAGTACGTGCTGATACTCGCCCAGTTGAAGTCTAACGATCGCATTACGTACGGCCGTTTCGGCGGCGGCGGGAACTGACGACAGCCAGCGAAATTCGAGATCGTCGCCATCAGGCTTGATTACCGCGATCTTATTGCTGACGGTACTGTCGAGGTTTTTCCAAAGCAGATTGCCCGCTTCGCAAGCAAGTTCGGGCGAGTTGCTATGGAAATTGAATGACGCACCGGCTGCTCCTACAACTAGCGGTATGGGTGCCTGAGATTCGGTGGACGGCAGCGTTACCGTTTGCGGCGCAGACTCGAATGGCGAGACGACGGGTGTAGGCTCTGCTGCTGCTTCGTCAGGTTGTGTAACCAGACTGTCAATCGTCTCAACGCTTGGCGGCGTTAATGCAACACTCGCAGGCTCATCCAGTTTGTTGATAACTGGCGGCGCGGGCGCTGACCTGCTGGCGACGCTCGTTGGTGGTTGCCTGCTGTCGGCGCGGTGCTGGCGTAGCAGATAATAGCCGGCATAAACCGTGGTGCCAGTAATCGACAGATGCAGCAGTAGGCTAATCATACGATTGCCGACAGACCGTCGTCGCCTGCGCACAACGGGGGATTTCGCGGCAACGATCACCGGCTGCTCAGTGTTCACCTCGGTGTTTCGCTCGATAGCGTCCACGACCGGCACAGCGAACTTCTGGGCGCAACCAAGGCAGGTCACCGCCTGGCCTTGCGATTGTCTTTGGACCGTCAGTTTTGCGCCACAGTGCGGACACAAGATGGAAAGCATCGCAGCCCTCCCCGGCGCGATTCTCGTCAGAGTTGCAGCTCCATCAAGATTAGCCGCTCGCTGTTCGGTTATCCAGCAGAATTCACTTGGGATTGGTCTAGCTGGGGTTTTTGTGCCAGATTTCGAACGTGAGCGCCGCTAGGGCCAGCCGCGTCGGCGGCGACCCAGCGCAAACACTGCCGCCAAGGTCGCCAGCAGTCCGGTGGTCGGTTCAGGAACGGCGGCCAGGCTAGCGCCGATCGACAGATCTTGCCACGATTGCCCTAGGTTCGTCTGCCATTGCAAGAATGAGGCCCCGTCCATGGAGTTGTCTTGCCAGAATTGCAAATCGGCGGCATCTACTAGTCCGCTTCCGTCGAAATCGCCGGGCAGATCGACGAACGGGTCACTGAATAACTCGCTGGTCAGGAAGGTGTCGTCCGTCAGGGCGTTTAGATAGGCAATCAGTGCATCCTTCTCGTTTTGCGTAAAGTTGAATTGAATCGGATTCCCATTCACTTGCAGCCGATTGTCTAGGTTCGGATTGTCCTGGATTCCGGTGCTGTAGAAGTCGATCACCGCTTCGAGCGTATCGAATCTTCCGTCGTGCATGAATCCATCGCGGACGCCGATGTTACGCAGCGACGGCACTTTGAATCGACCATTGACGACGCCCACGTCGGCGTCGTTGGTGAGATCGAGACCGATATTTCTGGGTGCGTCACCGATGTGCGCATCGGTCCCATGGCATTGGCTGCATTTGCCGGCACCATGGAAAAGCGCACTTCCTTGTCTTTCAAGTGCTGTGAGCTGGCTGTTAAACGCAGGGCTACCGACTTCGCCCTGCGCGCGAGCGGTGTCGAATTTTGACTGATACGAAGCCATTGACCTCACAAACTGTGCCAGCGCGTTGGCGACCTTATCGTTGGTGATCTCCGTACTTCCATCATACGCATTCGCAAACAGCGTGGGGTAAAACTCAGTCGCGGCGAGCTCTTCGCGAAGTTGATTCAGATCGGTACCCATTTCGACCGAGTCCTGAATTGGCCCAAGCACTTGATCTTCGAGCGTGTCTGCGCGTTCGTCCCAGAAAAAGCGACCATTGTTGTAGAACTTGGCATTCGACAATCCCATCGAGTGTCGGCCCGTCAGGCCGCCCTCGAACCCGACGCTGAATTGTTCAGGATCGGAAAAGCCGTTCTCCTGTTTGTGGCAAGAGGAGCAGCTAATCGAATCGTTATGCGATAGCCGGTTGTCGTAGAACAGCACGCGCCCTAGTGTGGCGCCGGGATCGGTGATTGGATTGTTTGCCGGAGTATTGTCCGTGTCGCCAACATCGGTGCCGGCCCGAAAGTAGTTGGGTAGGTTGTTGACGGCGTAGTCGACATAAGCCGCGTTGGTCGTCGGCAATGCTGGTACGCCAGGCGACTGAGCAGCACAAACACCACCGTTGAATGCGTGCAGGATTAGTAGAGCCAGAGCAGGGCGTAACGAGCGCATAGAAGCCCCCTTAAAAACTTAGCCAATCTTGTTCCATCGAGAAGCAGAACTTGCCTGTCCCTACACGCTCCCCAGGCCGATCACAGCTTCATTCTAACACAACCCTGCCGACGGCGGGAAGTTTCGGTTTGAGCGGTAAAATGCGGCTAGCCGCGGCTAAGAATGTGGCGCAATGCTGGTTCCAGATCACCAAATTGGTAGCTGAAACCTGCCGCGGTCAGTGCACTTGGCACGACTCGCGTGCTGGCGAGCAGCAGCGCGTCGGCCATCTCGCCAAACAGCAGACGTGCTGCGAACGCCGGCATCGGCAGGATCGTCGGTCGCGAGAGTACTCGACCGAGCGTTTTTGTGAATTCTCGATTCGTAACCGGATTAGGTGAGACGAGATTTACGGGACCGCTGAGCGAATCACTGTCGACGATGAATTGCATGGCACGAACAATGTCGCTCAGTTCGATCCAACTGAAATACTGCTTGCCGCTACCAAGAATCCCTCCGCCACCCAGCTTGAACGGCGTGAGCATTTCTTTGAGCGCGCCGCCTTCGGTGCTCAGTACAACACCGATTCGCATATTGATGGTGCGAATGCCAGCGTCGGTTGCCTTTTCGCAAGCGCGTTCCCATTGCATGCAGACTTCCGGTAGGTAGCCGTCGCCGCATGCGGCGGACTCCTCGAGTTCGGCATTGCCGCGATCGCCGTAGTAGCCGATTGCCGAGGCGCACGCGAAGATCCGCGGTTTGCGATCGAGCCCGGCGATCGTCTCGGCGATCAGGGTCGTGCCGTCGACTCGGCTGTCGAGGATCAATTGTTTGTAACTTTCCGACCAGCGCCGATCGGCGATTCCGGCTCCCGCCAGATGGACCACCGCGTCAACACCTTCGAGCTTGTCACGGTCGATATCGCCGGTGGTGGGATTCCAACTCAGCTCCTGATCATTTTTTGCTTCTCGTCGAACGGCGCGCAGCACGCGCTTGCCGTCTGCCTCGAAGGCCTTAGTCAGCTTGGTGCCAATGAGTCCGCTCGCGCCAGTGATGACAATCGTCGGTTGGTCGCTGGAATCAGGCATAGAGTTCCTCGATATCAAGGGTTTTGGTGGTGGTCTGCCGTATAACCGCAGCATACCCCGCAAGCTTAACTCAGCGGGTGATTACGCTACGAGCGCAACGAAAGCTCGTGTGATTCGTACTTTCGTTAGGCGATGCGTGGTCGCGGAAATCGACACGTAGATTGCCTGCGTAGTTTGCTGCTGACAGCCAGCTGCCACCGCGCCGAACGCGCCGCTCACCTGTATTTGGTCCTTGCGGTCTTTCGCCGAGGCTCGCGCCGTAAGTAGTCGGCGAGTACCAGTCGAAGCACCAATGCCAAACGTTGCCCGCCATATCGTAGAGTCCAAAGCGATTAGGCGGGAATTGCGCTACAGGTGCGATGCCACGAAAGCCATCGACGCCGTTGTCCTCGTCGGGAAAGTGACCTTGCCAGCTATTAGCCAGATACTGCTGGTCGAGGCGCAGCTGTCGGCCCCACGGGTAGCGGCAGTCGCTGAGCCCGCCGCGTGCCGCGAACTCAAACTCGGCCTCCGTCGGGAGACGCTTGTTTGCCCAGTCGGCGTAGGTCGCGGCGTCTCGCCACGTGACGTGCACAACGGGGTAGTCTCGCTTGCCAACCAGTGAACTATCGGGTCCTTCGGGCCGTCGCCAGTTGACGCCGACGACCTCACGCCACGATTTGAGTTTGCGATCGAAAATCAGCGAACTGCCGCGTCGCTCGGCTTCGGTTTCATAGCCAGTTTGTTGCACAAACGTTTCGAACTGATGATTGGTAACGGATCGCGCGTCGAGCCAGAACGGATCCAGACGAACTTGATGCAGCGGCTGCGAATCGCGCTGGCCAAGCGAATCATCACTTGAAAGAGGAGTGCCCATCAGAAACACCCCACCGGGCAAGCGAATCATGCCTTCGGACGTGGGCAGTTCAATCGGCGTCGGCGTACGGACTTCTACCGTTTGCTGTGGCCGGAACCATTGCCCGACACCCAGCAGCAGTGAGCCGGGCAACAGCAACAACGTGGCTAACCAAATTCGTTTTCGGCTTCCTGCCATTGAACGACTCGCGCTGTGAATAGCTCAGCGTCTTTTCTGATACTCTTGGCTCGCTTTTTCCATAAAACGACGCTCGCTCCAGGTAAGGCTATCTTGGCCTTGTTCGTTGATTTTCTTGAGAATCTCATTGACGCGTGCATCCATCTCCGACTCGCGATCGTCGTACGCCGAATCGGACTCGGGGTGGTGAACGCGCAGCGTCGGTCTGCGAGAATTATTCATTCCCGAAGCTACGTCAGCCAGCCAACGTCCTGGTGAGAAGTTGAAACGGTAGTAGTAGAGTCCAAACAGAGCACCCGCCAGGTGAGCGGTGCCCGCGATGCCGCTCGATCGATCAAGCGACAAATTGATGTCGTACAACATGCCGATCACCGCTGCGACCCACATGGGCATTGGGATGAAGAACATGAAGAGCACTTTGCGATGCGGAAAGTTGAGTGCAAACAGTGCCATCACAGCAGCAACACCGCCGGACGCACCCACAACGCCGGCAGGCTCGTTGCGGAAGGCTTCGCATATCGACCAGCCGATGCCGGCAAAGACAATTGCGCTGAGGTAAAACCACAAAAACTCGCGCTTGCCGTACTTGGCTTCTAGCTCACGACCGAACATCCAAAGTACGGCCATGTTAATGAGGATATGAGCCATTCCTCGAGTGTCGTGGAGAAACCCGTAGGTCAGTAATCGATAGCACTCCCAAGGACGGCGAAACCAATCCGACGGAAGCGCTAGCATGCCCGTCAAACCCTCGACGACGATTTGCGCAACGTATACGCCGACGGTCACCAGCACTAAGTTCGTAGTCAGCGTGCGCGGACCATCCAACCGTATGCCCGGCTGTTGGCCATAGTCGTCGCGTCCATATTCTCGATCGTAGAGTCCCATAAGTGCATTATAGGTGCAGATTCAGTGAGTCACGCCCCATAGGCGTTGGGACCCGCAAAGATAGCGGTCGCGCTCGACGGCGGGAAGTGGAATCCTGGCGATCGTGGTCGACCGCGGCTCAATCGATCGTCCGCTAGCAGTTGCTAAGGGGCAGGAGCAACGCGGTCGATGTAGCTTGCCAGACCCAGTTGCTGGGTGGTGTACCGTTTGGCGAGTTCCGAATTCGCCTTGAGATACCCGGCGATTCTCTCTTCGAAGTGAGTTAGCAGACCGAGCACCGCGTCGCGGTGCGATTCGATCGCCTCTCGGTCAGTTTTCATTCCGGCGAGATCGCGATTGAGCGAATCGATCTGCTGCTGGCGGAACTTGCCCGTTGCTTCGGCCCCTTCCAGCGATTGGAGCAGCTTCTCGTTGTCTTTCGCGACGGCCGCTTGTTTTGCAATTGCAACAATCCGTTCGCCTGCGAGTTGATTGAAGATAAAGGCGTAGTCGCGCAGGCTACGGTCGTAGAGCTTTCGTACCGCTTGGTCGATGTTGTCGGGGCCAACGCGATTGCCGTTGTCGTCAATGCCAATCACGTGCCATTGATCGTCGTCAGCGGTGGCTTCGGTGCCGTGGCGCAGATACTCGTCGGCCGATTCGGCCGGAACCATCTGTCGTAGCGCTTCTTCGCCGAGTTCGGCATAAAGAGCGTGCCGATCGATTGGCATGGTCTCGTACAATCGCCAGGGACCCTGGCTACTGCCAAGCCGTTGTCGATCGCGATTGCCCAGCAGCAATACCGACTCGAGCAGGGCACCGCCTTCCTGCACCGCTTTGACGCGGAATTCGCCGAGGTACTGAGGACCGCCAGAGGGATCTGCTGAGTTAGGATTGCCAGACTCAAACGCGTAGACGATCGCGTCTTGTTCGAGGCCGTGCGGTATCGGACTGGTGATCTCTACCGGGAGGGCACCCTCTGGATTGAGTTGTCCTGCTGGCATCACATTTCGCCACACTCGTCCACGTTCGCGCGTGACGATTTGCAGTCGGTGGTCGAGTTCGTTGATGCCCGGTTCGTCGCGAACGCCGTTCACAAGCTCGTAATTTTGCTTTTCGAGCGTCGCGATCTGATCCTGGAATCTCGGGATGTTCTTCCGCAGATTCTGATGAATGCGCACCGTTTCAGCAGCCAAGAATAGGTAGCCAACGCCGGCGAAAAAGATCAGCAGCACCAGCGTCAACTTGGTCCAGTGCCAGTTCTTGTTGCTCATGATGATGGTCACGAGACCGACCACCAATAGCAGACCCAACACGATTTGGACGATGAGCGTCAACGAAATGTCCTTCTCAATTCGGCTGTGCCACAGCTGACGCAGCGCCGACGTTGTTCCTAGTTTCGGGGCCCGTACCGGCCCTGCGGGAAGACCCTCTGCCGTCGTCGCGAGATGCACGTCATGTGAATCGAGGCAATTTGGGTAGAGTCTTATAGTTTCGATCGTAAGTGGGGCCCCGTCGATCGTCAAGTTTTTGCTGCTGCATTGGCAATTTCGGCGTCGTTTTCGACCACATATTCGACATAGGCGGACCAACTGCACCTGTCGTCGTGCCGCCGCCAGTCGGCTCAGGTCGGCACCAGCGCGCCAAGTGCTTCGACAACTCCCGCGAGCGCTTGCTCGTCGTGCGAGGCCGATAGGCTGAGCCGGAGCAGTGAATTGCCCGGTGCAACCGAAGGAGGTCGAATTCCAGGCACCCAGTAGCCTTGTTCGCGAAGTTGCCTGGCCACCTGCATCGTCTTTTCCGCACAGCCGACAAGCAGCGGAATAATCTGGCTCGTCGATTGGCCCGTGTTCCAGCCCTGATCGGCGAGTTCGTGGCGGATGCGTTCCGCCGCCGCCAACAGTCGAACTCGCCGCTGCGGTTCCGTCTGTACGATGCGGATCGCCTCGGCTGCCGCCGCGGCGGAGACTGCCGGTTGCGCCGTTGAGAAGACATACGTGCGGGCACGGTTGGATAGCCAGTCGATCATTGACTTTGAGCCGCACACGAAACCACCGGCTGCGCCCAAAGCCTTGCTAAGCGTGCCGACGCGCACGTGTACCTGTCGGTGTAGCTGAGGATGGGCTACGGCGAAATACTCGACGACGCCACGACCATCTTCTCCGAACACGCCAGTTGCGTGCGCCTCATCGACCATCAGCATGGCGTTATGTCGCTCGGCAACATCACCGAGTTGCGGCAGCGGCGCCAGGTCGCCGTCCATGCTGAACAAAGAGTCGGTGACGACCAGCCGGCGTCGGTACTTGCTGTGGGTCTGCAACAGCGTTTCCAGCGCATCGACATCGTTGTGCGGGTAGATGTATTTATCGGCGCGCGACAAGCGGCAACCGTCGACGATGCTGGCGTGATTGTGAGCATCGCTGAAGATGGCATCGCCTTGGTCTACCAGTGCCGCAATCGTGCCGGCGTTGGCGGCAAAACCCGAGGCAAACAACAGGGCGGCTTCGGTACCTTCGAAATCCGCCAATTGCTGCTCAAGTGTCGAATGCCCAGCCGCTCGTCCGCAAATTAGTGGGCTAGCACCGCGACCAAGTCCGGCTTCGTCGAGTGATTGTCGCGCCGCGGTGAGCAGCCTGGGATCGGCGGCAAGCCCCAGATAGTCGTTAGACGCGAAATTGACGAGTCGCTGACCGTCGATTTCGCACCAAGGGCCGACCGTAGGCAGTGGCGGCGGTAGCGAGCGATACAGAGTTGCCTGCCGCAGGTCAGCGAGCTCTTCGTCTATCCAGTGGAGTGGATCCATGAAACAATGGTAGCAGAAATGTCTGTCGGCAAAGATCGAATCGCCCGTGCGGTTGCGAGAATCCCGCGGCATTTCGCGCGGTGGAACTTTCACCCACTCTTTGGCGTCTAACCCTGCAGAGTCGCGCGTGCGTAACGTGACGAACGACAGCAACGACACCGACGATCGTCGGCTGGTGCAATCGACGCTGGCTGGCGACCAAGATGCCTTTGGCATCTTGGTCGAACGCCATCAAGATCGGATATTCAACACACTCGTACGCGTGCTGGGGTGCCGTGACGATGCGCGAGACATGGTGCAAGATGCGTTTGTGCAGGCGTTCGTCAAATTGGAGAGTTTTCGCGGCGATGCAAAGTTTTACACATGGGTTTATCGTATTGCGATGAATCTGGCACTAAGCCACCGCCGTCGCCGGCGACCGATCGATTCGTTGGACGCTGCCAAGGAAAACGTGGGGCAAGAACCGATGTCGCAGCAACCGACAGCTGCTCAAGCGCTGCTCGACCAAGAAAGGGTCGATCAGCTGCAACACGCGCTGCTGCAGTTGGGCGACGAGCACCGACAGATTCTCGTCTTGCGGGAATTCGAGGGTTGCGACTACGAAGCAATCAGCGAGATACTCGACATGCCGGTTGGCACGGTGCGCAGTCGGCTTTATCGAGCCCGCATGCAATTGAAGCAGCAGTTACGAAAGATGTTGCCTGACGAGATCGCGAAATCAGAGTAACGGCTTATGACCGAATTCAACGAACCATCGAAAGTCGACGAGGAGCTGCTAAGCGCATTCGTCGATGGAGAACTGCGCGGTGACGAGCTGAAAGAAGTCGAGCAGCGCCTGGCGACCGATCCGGCAGCACGTGAGCTGGTTGACGAACTGCGCACACTCAGCAGCGAGCTGCAATCGCTCCCCATCGAGACCGTTGGCCAGAGCCTGCGTGATTCGGTCATGCAGCGGGCCGAGCGGGCCATGCTGCTTGGTACCGCCGATCCACCGACCGTGCCAACTCAGCAGGCAGATGGCTCTCGGCGTTGGGCCTGGGCGGCGATGGCGATCGCTGCCACGCTGCTGCTGACCATCTATTTACCAAGCACACAGCAGGAGGATGAAACGGTAGTACTTGCGAAGTCGGCACCAAGCAAAGTGCCGACCGGAAGCATGCAAATCGAAGCGAGGGAAGACGCTGCCACAGCCGATCTGCCCGAGTCAACATCACCTGCCGCAGACCAGGCCGAAAGCGCTGGCAACCAAGGCGCCACGACGAGCGACTCGCGCCAACCCTCGGATTTCGCGAAGAGCAAGGCCAGTCCTCCAGTCGGTAAAGCACGATCACAGCTCGGCGGCGAACGAGCGACCACAAGAGCCGAGGTGGTCGAGACGGAGCCAGTGACGCCCGCCATGCAGTCACGTATGGCAAGTTCGCCTCCGTCAATTCCTGAAGACGCGTCGCAAACCGTAGGTGATGGCCTCACTTGCGAAGTTCATATCACTCTCGGCGATGGTACTCAGAGCGTTGCTAAATTCGATGGCTGGCTGGAGCGAGTCGGAATTTCCTTAGAAGAAAACGACAGAGCAGATAAGCCTGGCGCCTCGAGCCCTCCGACCGAAGTCCTGTCCGCGACACGTTCGCGCGCCTTGGCCATCGACGAGGAGTTGCCGGTGCAATATGTGTTGGTCGAAGCGCCAATAAAACCGATTGAGAGCGCACTCGCGCAGTGCAATCTTGATACGTTCAATTGTCCAACGATACGCGTCGTCGCAGACAACGATCTGCCGGTGCCGAACGTCGAACGCTTGCGTCGCTGGGAGCGAAAAGCCGACGAGCAACCGGCGGCTGAATCTGACGATCCGTTGGTCCAGAGCAGTGCGATACAAGCCGTAAATCAGGGGCGTGCGACCCGAATCGATCGCGCGCGACTCAACGACGCCGACCGTCAGCAGCCGATGCAACAGCAGCGATACGCCAAGGGCCAGGCGATCGCCGATGATGGTCCCGTTGAGGACCCTGTCCGCGTGCTGTTCGTGCTGCAACAGGCAGCCGATTTACGTGAGCCCACAACGGTAGAAACTGAAAGTGAATCGCCCGACAAGCGCTGACAACGCGACGCTGCCTGCGGTACACTGGCGGGAGTTGAGGGACACCCTTCATAAGTAAGCGAGGCTGATTCGATGTCCGATCAAGTAAAGATTCGTATGCGTTCCAATGGCCCGTTTCTCGTCGAAGGTCCGATTACGCTGACGGATTCGGAGGGCAACGAGTTTTCTATCGATAGCAGCAAGCCCGCGATCGCGTTGTGTCGATGTGGCGCTTCGGAGAATCGGCCATTCTGCGATGGTGCCCACAATCGATGCGGTTTCGAGTCTGACGAGCGTGCGCCGTCGGCCTGACGTCCGAAGGTATCGACAGGTTATCCCCGCCGGTTTGGATCGTTGCTGTGTCGCCCGGCGATTCGTCTCGACGACATGACCGCAAAGAATATGCTTGTCCTGCCGATTGTGCAGAGGCCCAGCTCGCCGAGCGACGATTTTCTTCTCGGTTGACCCGTCGTCACAGCTAGTTGCTAGCGTATCGGCCGTGCTAGAATTCGCGGCCCATGTCGGCAGTCACCAGACCGTCATGCTCTTGTCGATGGACAGCCTGGCTGCCCAGCGAGCGATCAGACGGCAGCGGGCCTCGTGGCGTGGGATGCTTCAGCAATGTCGACCTTGTCCAACGGCGTGTTGCGCCGACAACAGGTTGCCACACTCGAAAGGAATCGCCCGCGATGGCCAAACGCAAACGTGCTTCGCACGAAAAACCCTTTGCACGTTCGTCAAAAAAACAGGACTCGTCTCCTGCAGAAGTGACGGTCGCCGAAGATCAAGCTGCCGCCGATGGGGGCGTCGCAGCACCGTTCATCGGCAAGTGGAATCGGTTGATCAGCACCACCAACTGGGAAAAAGGCCAGATCGTTTGCGAATGGCGCGACGCGCTGATGACTGCCGGGGCAGCGGTCACCGAGTATTCCGACGAAGCTTGGGCGCAAACGGTTGGCGGTGTGACCAGTCAGCACGTGGGTCGACTGCGACGCGTGTTCCAGCGGTTCGGAGATGTCGCCAACCAGTACGAAGGTTTGCACTGGAGCCACTTTCAAGCCTGCTTGGACTGGGACGATGCCGAAATGTGGCTGGAAGGCAGCATTCAAAACGGCTGGTCGGTTTCGCAGATGCGTGGACGACGATGGGAGACCGTCGGTGCATCGCCCGAGCAACAGCAGGCCGAGGTGGAACAGCTTGCCGTCGAACAACAATCGGAAGCCGATGCCGAAGAAGAGCAGGCTCAAGCAGCAGCCGATCAGCAGGACGCTCCGTTCGAATCCAATGGGCCGACTACCGCTGAGATCGAACCTTTTGGTGGCAGTGTACAAGCCGAAGAGGAAGCGTCGACAGACACCGCGACAGCCACGGAACCGATTGAGCGACGTGCCCGTTTGTCGGTAGATGTTGAGTCGTTGCCCGATGATCTGGCCGAGGCGTTCGAGAGCTTCAAGCTTGCGATCATCGCGCACCGGCGCGAAAACTGGCGCAACACTACGCCTCAGTCGATCGTCGAATGCCTCGATTCTCTCAAGCAGCTCGCCCTTGCCGAAAGTGACTAGCTCCAGACATGCGCCTCGCCAGGGGAGCGTGATGTTCCGGTGCTAGTTGGTGCGGAACATGTATTCGGTGAGGAGCACTTCTTCGGCAACCTTGCGTTCGAACAGCCGATTCACGCGAATCAAGATTTTGCGACGCAGCAGTGCAAGGCTAGGCTCTTGAAAGTCCTTGATGTAGGACGCTCTGACTGCGGTGATGATTTGATCGCGTAGACGATGCTTCCATTCTGCGAGCTGCTCGACTTGCTTCTCAGTGACACCTTCGGTGAATGCTAGATGGATCGCGAAGGTTACCTTGGCAGTTTCGTTTCGCGTTGGACGCAGATCATGGACTTTAAAGAGGCCCAAGTCGAGTGTCGGTCGCTTCATTAATTTTTCCATCGATTCGTCGTCGACTTCGACGGTTTCTTCGGCGGCGGCACTCTGAGCCTGTGCCGTTGACGGACCGCAAATTGCGAACATCAAACACCCGCTCAGCAAACTGCAGCAGCGGAGCATTCGGAAACTCGGAGGGACAACGATACGCACTAGATCGGCTCCCAGGACATCGATGAACTAAAGGTAATCTGCCGAACACGTTGCTCACCTAGCAAGGGACGAATCGCGTCGAGCAAGCGAGTTTCGATCGCGCTCCACCTCGCGTCTAGTAAGTGATCAATCGAACTTTGCCGGCACACGGTATGAACGGTATCGTCAAGCATGCCCCGATGTCGTTCGATGCCCGCAAGTACTGACTTTTCGTCTTTCTCTTCGGCGATCACGTAGAGGTCGAACTTCATCTGCACCCAGAGCGGCTCGACGTCTCCTCCAGCGGCGTCTTGCCGGCGAGCGGCACAGGGCACGCGATAAGAGTTGACCTTGATTTCCTTTACTGATTCCAGCGGTCGATCGAATTCTAGCTCTTCCAAGTAGTCTTCCAACCTCGCGACATCAGAGCTTCCGCATCCAGAGAGCGCAAGCAGATTCGTCAGCGCAATCAAACCAATGGCGCGGGGGAGAAAGCCGGTCATATGCGGTTGGCTAGGCATCGATGTCGAATCGAGAGTTAGGAAGTCGGTCAGTGCTGCAGGTGGAGCCCGTCCATTACTGCTAGTCATGCGGGACCAATGACTACTAAAACTCTACGTCATAGCTTGCGTTCCTAACCTATCTTTGAAGTAGAGCGATCCCTCGCACAGTGTGGACGTCGCCTTGGAGGGCGGGTAGGGATTCTTCCGATTACATCGATTTACTTGCCTCAGATGCTGATTCCACTCACTCAACGTCGAACACTTCTGATGCCTTCGCAGATTGGCTTCGCAATGGTCGTTTGCCTACTGTTGGGCGGATGCTTCAATTCGCAGGCGATGATCGAAGCGCGACGCAAAGTTGCGATTCTTGCCCGTTTGGAAGAAGTCGATTTGGGTAAATTCCGCCTGACTTTGCCTCAACCTTTCGAAACGAATGAGATGGCTGAGATTCAATTTCACGCGTTCGGCCAGGTGGCGAATCGTGACTTGGACCAAGTGACCGAGGCACTCGAGGACTATGGTCCCGAATTGCGGCATCAGCTATTGCTGGCCGCCCGGCAATTGGAGATGAAGGACATCGAAAGTGCGCGGCTCGAAGCGTTGCGCACTCAGATTGCCAAAGTCATCAACGAGACTTTGCCGGGTGAACCTCTGCAGTCGGTAGGCTTTTATCAATTCGGTTACTACAATTTCTAAGCGTCGCCACCGACGACGGTGCTCTCTCTGTACGCAAGACGCGGCTGGCTGTTATCGTTCGTGATCGATTCTGATAGAATTACGTGTGCGGTTCGACACCATTTGCGCGCGGTATGACTATGTTTCGACAGATTTCCTCCGCAGCGGGCGACCCTAATCAACTGTTTCAGCAAGTAGCTAAGCAGTTGGTTGATGCAGGAAAACTGCACCAACTGTTCGACCTGCGACTACTAGAACATCGGCACAAACTCGGCCTGGCGATCGACCAGCGAGCCGCACTCGACGATGTGCCTTCGCCGGCGCGCGAACAGCTGGAGCAAGCCTACCTCGACGCATGTCGCGAAGTGGGGTTGTTGCTCCTCAAAAGCGGGCAAGCGCGTGACGCCTGGACCTACTTGAGACCCACCGGCGACAAAGCGGCCGTGCGCGAGTGGCTTGCGCAGGCAGTACCCGACGAAGAACATGCCGACGAACTGATTGAACTTGCTCTCTACGAAGCGATCGATGCTGAACGAGGCTTCGCTTGGCTATTAGCCCAACGAGGGACGTGCAATGCGATCACCGAGTTTGACGGATTGGCGGCGCGGCTATCGGTTCCTGATCAGCGCGCATGCGCAGCGGTTCTCGTGCGCCATTTGCATGATGAGCTGTTGCAGAGCGTGCGCGGTCATTTGCAGCGGTTAGAACGTGAGATTCCTACCGGCAGTTCGGTGGTATCGCTTCTTACCGAGTACCCAGACCTACTCGCAGATGGTGCGTATCATGTCGATACCTCACACCTGGCGACGACGGTCCGTTTTTCTCGCGTGCTCACCGACCGCAAGCTGCTGCCTCTGGCGATCGAGTTAGCAACGTATGGTGACAAGCTGGCCAAAGAGCTTCAGTATCCTGATCAGCCACCATTCGAAGAGACGTATCGCACGCACTTGCTTTTTTTCGAGGCGATGCTCGGCGAGCAGGTCGAGGCCGCCGTCGAGTACTTTCGTCAGCAAGCCGAGACCGTTTCGACCGAGTACTATGGTTCGAGTGCCATCGAAGCCTATCTCATACTGCTAATTCGCACGGGACAGTCCGAACAGGCGTTGGAAGAGTACCACCGCCTGGTCCCCGTGGGCAGTGGACTTTCGGCGCATGCCCCCACACCATTGCAACTGGCGGAGCAGTCTGGCAATTGGGACCGCTACTTAGAAATTTGCGAGCAGCGAGACGATGCCGTTGGCTTTGTCAGCGGTCTGCTTGCGCGCAACGAGCCGGTGTAGTCGAAAGTGGCTACTGATCGTCGCGAGCAGGCGGCTTTTTTTCCGACGGAGGTTCGTCAGGCGGAGAGTCGTCGCGCGGTGGTGGTCCTTCGGGTCGCCGGCGTCGCGGAGGTCCTTGGCGTGCCCCCCACTCGCGATCATCGTCCTCACGCAGCGAACGTCCACGTCGACGATCCAAGTTGCCTTCCTGCCGGCCAGGAACACCGTTTGGCCTTGGTGGTCCCGCCCGATCACCGCGCGGCGGACCTTGCCGGTCTCGCCAATCCCCATCGCGCCGGTCGCGTGGACGGCGACCACCTGGCGGTCCATCTCCCAGCGATGGCGGTCCGCCATCTCGGAATCCAGGAGGCCCGACACCATGTTGCGGCATCTTGAAAAGGTACATACGGCGCAGTTGCCGTTGCATCTCATCGCGCGGGAGTGCTAGCAGTCGTTCTTTTTCTTCTGCATCGAGAACTTCGACGAAGAAGTCGGCAAGCTCTTGCTCAGTGACCTTGCCCGAACGATTGGCTCCACTGTTGAGCGCATGATACTGTCGAAACCAACCGAAGATGATTTCTTGCCGTTGGCCCGGCGGCAATAGCCAAAAATCGTCGCGCATCTTCGCTGGCAGCGCGTCACTGACGGTATCGATAAACTCGCGAAAGGACTCCGGCGAACTTCGCATCGCATGAATGAATCGCTGTGTGGACTGCTTCCGATTGGTCAGCGACTCGAATCGACTGCGATCTTGCCTTGTTCGTCGTGAAATCGTGCGTTGAAACTCCCGTTCGTGATTGTTGATCACTCCTTGCACAAACGGTTGCACCTTCTCGAACAGATTTCTCAATTCTTCGGACGAAAGTTCAAACGCATGATCGCTGGCATCACGCTCGATTTCCTCTGCCGCCTGCAATGCGCGCTCGGTGGGCGAAAGCTCACGCAGTTGATATTGTTCGCTCGGTTCCAGTTCGTTTAGCCACTGCTGATAAACGTACATCGTGTGCAGCAGGCCGTCGTGGTCTGCGTCGGTTTCCAAATCAGCGTGCAGTGCTCGGAGTGCGTCTTGTTTTTTGCCGGGCAGCTCGTAGAAGCGATTGAATTTTCCGCGCAGCGTGATCTCTTGATCGCTCGTAAGTGATTGGACCCATTGCTTTCGATTGCTGCTGTCGGCAATCACCTTTGCATCATTTAGGTCGGACTCGAGCTGTTGCTCGTCCAAACGATAACTATCGACTTGGTCGCCCAAGTTCGCTTGTAGTTCGCGGAGAAAGTCAACATTCTCGAATTGCGAGTAGATATCGACGTTGTGGATGACGGGCAGATCTGCCATCAGTTTGCGGTTGGGGTTCTGCGTGATGATTCGTGCCGCCAGTGCCCCTAGCAGCAAGGTCGTGGCGATCAGCAGAATATTGGTGGTCTTGCGTTTGCGGCGCTGCACCGGCATGGCGATGGTCTTGGCCTCGACATCGAGCGTGGCGGCATCGACGACCATTTCCATCGTCGTGCGCGAAAACTCGTCGCCTACCTGCGCCATCGGCAATTGATCGAGTGCCGACCAGGCGCGTTGTGCGCCTTGCAGCTCTCGGCGAAACTGCGCGTCGGAGGCCAGCAGCTGCTCGACTTGCGCGCTCTCTTCGGGCGATAGTTCCCCGTCGAGGTAGGCGACGATTCGTTCGAGTTGTTGCGAATTCGGTTTCAATTCTCTAAACCTTCGCTCCCTGCTCCAGATAAGGTTCGAGCACTTCGCGTAAATTGGATCGGGCACGTGACAGCAGCGATTTGATCGCCGAAGGAGATTGTTCCATGACTTCGGCGATCTCTTCGTAGCTAAGATGTTCAAACTTGTTCAGCAGCACGGCCATACGTTGCCGTTCGTTAAGTGTCGACACGGCGATTTTGACGACCTCGCTGAGTTCGGCTTTGTCGAGTTGTCGGGTTGGCATCAGGCCGCTGGCAGCCAGCGCCTTGGCCGCAAGCGGATTGCCGCCGAGTTCGCCACTCTCGTTCCCCACCAGGTTCACTTCCTTGCGGCGCGCGAGCCCACGCAAGGCGTTCGAAGCAACGTTGTTGGCGATCGTGTACATCCAAGTGGAAAACTTCGAGCCCGGCACATAACGCTTGCGAGCGCGATAAATCCGCAGAAAGACGTCTTGTGCCAGATCCTCGGCCAAGTCCTGCTTGCCGACCAAGTGAGTCATCAATCCGACGAGCCGACTTTGGTAGCGTTGCATCAGCTCCTCGAACGCACCGGCATTGTCGTCGCGCACCTGGAGCATCAGACGCACGTCGGGGTCTTGCGCCGTGTATCGCTGGGCGGTCGATTCGCTAATGGCCAAACAGACGTCTCCGGGTTTGCCTGCAACTCGTTGCCTGACTAGTCTACCAACAAAGGCGAGCTGGCTGCAGTCATACTGTCTCTAACCCCAGGTGGCACAATAAGTTGCTCCTGCCACGCACGATTTTTGTCCTTTTTTTTGGGCCGATCAGAGGGTCCTGAGGACGTAACCATGATAACGGGGCACTCTCTCTTCCAAAATTCTCAGAAACATCCGCGAATGTTTGTCATTTTAGAACGGTTCCTCGCTGTAGGTATCCTGACCGTTGCCTGCTGTTTCGCGCAGGCTGCGAACGCAGCAGCTGCAGCAGCCAAGAAAACAGCCGACCCTACGAACGTCGTGCTGATTCTGATCGACGATTTGAGCCACTTCGGCGTGACGGCCTACGGGGCGAATCGCATTCGGTCGCTGCAAGGCAGCTTTCCCGATCAGGAATTCAGCACGCCCAACATCGATCGACTCGCACGCGAAGGACTACGTTGCGATTACGCCTACGCGTATCCACTCTGCGAGAACACGCGTGTCGCGATCATGAGCGGAATGGGCAACGATCGAAACTATCTGAAACCGAAATCGCTCCACGCCTCGGATATTACTTTCGGCGATACGTTTCGCAGAGCTGGTTACGCTACCGGCCTTTTTGGCAAATGGAAGCAATCGCGGGGTACACGCAGCGTGCCTGGCAAGGACTATGTGTCTGAATTCGGCTGGCAAGATTATGTCGCTTTCGACGTGGTGACTGAGGGGCAACGATTTATCAATCCGAACTTGGTTATCAACGGCCAGATCGTCAACTACACGGGTCGCGCTGATCTCGATCCGGTGACCGGGAGAAGATGGTATGGCCCTGACCTGGTGAATCGCCGGGCACTGGACTTCCTCGAGCGACATCGAGATCGACCCTTCTTCTTGTACTATCCGATGCACCTCGTCCATGACGAACACAAGCCGACGCCCGATACCCGACCGCATTCAGTATTCGACGAATTTGATGAAGCCAACCACAACCGCGAGGGACATACAGGCGACGACCTCAAGTACTTTCCCGACATGATTGCCTATATGGACAAGCTGATTGGCAATGTGGTCAGCAAACTCGACGATCTCGGATTGCGCGAGCGAACGCTGATCGTCGTTGTTGGTGACAACGGCACGAAAGAGACCTTTGCCCACATTCTACCTAACGGCCAAGTTTATCCGGCTCGCAAGGGCGGCAACGCAGACAATGGCATCCACGTGCCGCTGATTCTTAGCCAACCTGGTGTCATACCAACGGGTAGCGATGGCAAGATGCGGTCGTACGATGGTATGGTCGACATCACCGATATTTATCCGACGATCGCAGAGGCTACGGGCATCGAGATCCCCAATGCCGATCACCTGGACGGGATCAGCTTTTGGCCGCAAGCGAAAGGCGGGCCGGGAGAGCCTCGTCAAACGATCTACCGCTGGTACGTAGGCAATAACATTTATAAAGACGAGCACCACACGGTTCGTTTCGCGTTTGATCGAGAATTCAAACGCTATGCTCCAAGCAGCAATTTTCCAGCAGGTCGTTTTTTTGATTTGAGGACGGATCTGTTGGAGCGAGTTGGCAGCAAGAAAGTCGAATTGAAGTGGAAAGTGATGCGCTACAGCGGTCTAGAGCTCGACATGCTGACCGATGAGCAGCGCGCCGCCTACGACCGCTTGGGTACCGTTCTAGCGAAGAATACGCCGACGCCGGTGAACAAGCTAACCGTTGCTGCGAACCAGAACTCTATGAAAATTGGTGAACGGCAGCAATTGACGTATCGAGTTTTCCCGGCGAATGCCCGTCGGCGCGGCGTGATTTGGGAGTCGAGTGACCCAGCGGTCGCCAAGGTCGACAAGTTTGGAGTGGTCACGGCGCTTAAGCCAGGTGACGTGCAGATCACGATTTATTCTTGGGACGACGCCGAGCCTTATGCGGATAATGGCGAGATCGAATATCGCCGCGATGGCTTTCAAGCGCAGGTTAGTTTGCGGGTGCAATGATTATTTGCGCACCAAAGCGGGAACGTTGAAACGCGGCGCGGCTCTTCCGCAGGCTGTCTCTGCCGGAATCCTTAGACCGCCTACAGCAGGCTTTCCAGCAGCAGTCGAATCTTGCGCATCTCTGCTCGATGGTCGAAGCCTTCGATGGGCGGCACGTGGACCGCTAGCGCGCGATTGTATTTTTCGGCTTCAAGTTGGCCAATGAGCTTGCCGTAGTCGATCTCGCCTTGGCCGATGCGGACGTGCATTTCAGCCTTGGTCGAGTCTCGTAGTTGCACGTGGTAGACGTAGGGCATCACCTTTGAAAAGTCGCGACCTTGGCGCGGCCCGGTGACGTAGTGGGTTGGGTCGAGGCACAGGCCCAGGCCTTTGACGTTGTCGCAGAGCACCACCGCGGTGTCGGGGTCTTCGGTCATGCAGCCGATTTCGGTTTTGAGTGCGACGAGACAGCCTTCGAGCGAGGCAATTTTTACGAGTTCTCGCAAGCGCTCGATCTCTTCATTGAAAGGTGTGCCCAGCTCCGCTGCGGGCACGATTAATGGGACGACTTTCAGCGCTTTGGCCAGCTTGCAGCAAGCGGCGAATTGCTCGTAGTAGGCGTCACCCTGCAGGGGTCGACCGTCGACCGTTTGTTCGACGCTGAGCGCCGCGATAGCAAGCCGTTTGGTATCGGTGCAGCGGTCAACAGCCGCGTCGATGTTTGCTAGCACTTCCGAAGGACGAATCCAGCTGATGCCCTCTTCGTGAATCGGCAACTCGACGGCGGAATACTCGAGATCGACCAGCAGCGAGGGGGCATCTTCCTTAGACTCTGCTGCAAAACACTCAATCGACGCGCAAACTAACAACGCAAATACTCCTTTATGGTCTAACCATGCAGACCGATTCTGCGAAATCTTTACGTCGGTCCAGGCTAAAGCTCGCAATTCATCCAAGTCACCCCAACGGCAGACTCATACGCGTACTGTAGCGGGAATCGGTGGGAAGTGGCAACAGCACGACGCGTGAATGCGCAAATGGCAGTGACTGCCATGATCCAAGAAAACGAAGAGAATAAGCCGAAGAGCGGTTATTGGTGGCTCGGTAGCTGGCCGTTCCGGCAGCTGTGTCACGTTGTCACGAATTGCCAGCCCGGTAGAATTAAGCGTTTCGATTCTCGATCCGCATTCGGAGCAGTTATCATGTCGACCATGCCGCCTCCTGACGCTTCTGACGGCGCGTCACGGCCCTCTGACTCGCAGTCGGGTGGACCGCAGATCATCGTGCAGCAGCAGGCAAGTGCCTTGGGCCGCTATGGCAAGATCGTACTCATCATGCTTGGCTTTGCGGTGATGACGATCATCGGCCTCACCTCTCGCTACGAAAGTTACTTTAGTCCGCCGAACGGCCCGCAAGAAAAATACCATTCGCTCAGCAAGACGGCAAAGGAGAAGATCGCGATCATCGACGTGTCGGGCACGATCATGGGTGGCGAGGGTTTCGTCAAACAGCAGATCGATCGTATCCGTAAAGACGACGACGTCGTGGCCGCCGTCCTGCGCATCGATTCTCCCGGTGGCACCGTCACGGGTAGCGATTATCTCTATCACCATTTGCGCGAGCTACGACAAGACAAAGATCTGCCGATGGTAGTGAGTATGGGCAGCATTTGCGCTAGTGGTGGTTACTATCTGGCGATGGCCGTCGGCGACGAAGAAGATGCGATTTACGCTGAACCAACCACCTGGACGGGATCGATTGGTGTGGTCATTCCGCACTACGATTTTTCCGGCTTGTTGGAAACGTACGACATCAAGGACGACTCGATCGCTAGCCACAAGTACAAACTGATGGGCAGTCCTACGCGGCGGCTCGGTGATGAGGACCGAGCGGAAGAACGCGCATTGCTGCAAGAATTGGTCGATCTCAGCTTCGAAGGCTTCAA
>JBCDBK010000086.1:0-22356 GCA_039184115.1 Planctomycetota bacterium
AGGTGTGGCGAGTCCTCGATCGGGTTAAAGGGAATGAGATTCACATGCACGTTCAAGCCGGCCAGCCACACGATTAGCGCGCTTGCATCCTCGTCGGTATCGTTCATGTCAGCGAGCATGAGATACTCGATCATCACGGGACGGTTTTGCAGGCGATTTACTTCGACAACTGTCGCGCGAAGCTCGTCGAGCGGAAATCGATGCGCCAGCGGAATCAGTCGCTCACGGACTTCCTGCTTCACGCTATGCAAACTGAGCGCCAAATTCACCTGTGGAAATCGCCGCGCGCAACGCGTCATCGCGTCGGCCACGCCGACCGTCGAGACAAGGATTTTGGTTGGCGAATGATGGAAAAACTCTGGGGCCGTCAAACGCTCGAGCGCTAAATAGAGCTGCTCCTCGTTGTGAAATGGTTCGCCCATGCCCATGAACACGAGGTTCCGTAGCCGCCGGTCTTCGGTCGCGAGCAACTGACCAGCCTGAAGGATTTGGTCAAGAATCTGTTCACTCGTCAGATTCTGAGCGATTCCCATTTTTCCTGTCGCACAGAAGTCGCAGGCGGCCGCGCAGCCGACCTGACTCGATACGCACAGCGTCGTCCGTCCCGTGGCGATGCGTAGAATCACCGACTCGATCAGCATGCCCGTCTGCGTGCGAAACAGCAATTTTGTCGCACCGTCGATCTCGGAATCGCATCGCTGGTGCAACGTCAACGCATGAAGTGCCAGCGGCTCCGCTGTCTCGAAAGCCACCAGCGCCGCCTCGTCGGCAAGAAAACGCTTGAGCAGATCGTTCCGCAACCGGCGAATCGATTGTGGATCCAGATGCAGTTCGCGTCGCAACTCGTCGAGGCGTTTCGAATCGTAGATGCTGATGAGTTCGGTCATGGTTTTTTGCCTCTCGCAAAGGCGCGAGGACGCAAAGATAAAATTTTCTTGTTGTTTTCTCTGCGTCTTCGCGCCTTTGCGAGATTCTTGCTATTCATGCCAACACGACTTTGTTCGGCTCACCAACAACGTCTTGTACTAACCGGGGCACCGCATAGCCTGGCAAACGCTCGCGCATTAACTCGACGATACGAATTCCTTCGTCGATAGGCACTTCGAAATGCGCCGCGCCCCGCACACGGTCGAGCTGATGCAGGTAGTACGGCATCACGCCCACTTCAATCAGTCGCTCGCTTAGCGAGACTTGCGCGTCGATCGAGTCGTTGACGCCGCGAAGCAATACGGCTTGGTTGAGGAGTGTTATCCCTCGCTGGCGCATTCGGGCTAGTTGATGTGCGATTTCGTCGCTCAATTCTTGCGTGTGATTGGCATGGATGACCATCACGGACGTTAGCCGACTACTCGTCAAACAATCTAACAATTTGTTCGTCACACGCGAGGGGATCATAATCGGCAGCCGCGTATGCACACGCAATCGCCGGACGTGCTCAATCGTCGCAATCTTCTCGACCAGCTGCGACAATTTTTCATCAACCAGCATCAATGGATCGCCGCCGCTGAGGATCACCTCGCTGATCGAATTGTCAGCGGCAATTGTCGCCAGCGCAGAATCCCATGCCGCCTCGCTGTGCGGTGCTTCTTCGTACGGAAAATGTCGCCGAAAACAATAACGACAATGGACCGCGCAGACGCCTGTCGCAATGAGAAGCGCACGGCCGTGATACTTATGCAACACGCCCGGATGAATCGTCGCGCTCGTATCGTCGACTGGGTCGCGCGAAAAGCCGTCGACCTCGTCGCCTTCTTCCGTGACAGGCAACACCTGACGTAGCAACGGATCGTGTGGATCGCCCACCTTCATCCGCGCCAAAAAACTTGGAGGCACGAAGACCGGGAAGTCTTCCGCACCTTGGACGGCCGCCTTGGCGAGCTCGTCTGACAGGTTCAACCGACGACACAATTCTTCCGCCGTACGCACCGCCTGACGCAGCTCTTGCTGCCATGTTAAGCCCGTCGAATCGGGGCGGACAACCGCCGAATTTGTCGCTAAAATGGTCACTTCAAAAGTTTCGAGTTGTGAGTTACCAGTCGTGAGCCCCAAAGCAATATTGGTCTCGCGACTCGCAACTCGCGACTCGCAACTCACCCCACCAAGATACTTTGAAAACGGAAACACACCCAGTGGCCAGTTACAGCACGAACGATTTTCGCAAAGGACTCAAGATCCAGATCGACGGTATTCCGTATCAAATGGTCGAAATGAACTTTCGCAAGCCGGGTAAAGGCACCGCGCTGTACGAGTGCAAGCTCAAAAACCTGATCCGCGGCACCGTCACGGACAAGACCTACCGCGCCGGCCAAAGTGCCGAAGTGGCCGACGTGTCAGAGTTCACCGCCCAGTTTCTGTACGGCCAAGGCGACAGCTACGTGTTCATGAAAAACGATGACTACGAGCAGTACGAGTTAACCGCCGATCAAGTGGGCGACGAGGCGAAGTTTTTGAAAGAGGGTCTCGACTGCCAGGTGGTCGTGTTCAACGAAAACCCGATCGCCGTCACGCTGCCCAACCATGTCATTCTGCAGGTCGAGTATTGCGAACCGACCGTCAAAGGCAACACGGCCACTAACGTGCAAAAACCCGTGAAGCTAGAAACCGGCGCCGAAATCCTCGCCCCCGCGTTCATCAACATCGGCGACTGGCTCCGCGTCGACACCAGAACGGGCGACTACATCGAACGAACGAAGGACCCGAGCGCGGAGTGACGAGTTTGTTGGCTGCGTGGGTGATCATACCACGGAGTCACCGAGGGCACGGAGCAATTGGCAACCGAATACATGAGCCATCATCCATTCTCGTCAGAAGTCGAGTTGAAGCTGATCGTTGGCCAGTATGAGTTAGAACTTTCACATACCAACCATAACAACGTAATTCTACGCGATTCGGCGAGACAATTCCCACGCTCTAATGCCGAGATAGTCACCATCGTCGACGGAGTTGAACATCGGCGTAAGGTTCATTTGCCAGATGGTATCGAATCACGACAGAGACGCGTTATCTACAACGTGATAGAGGACTGAGTACGATTCGCTCACCGCAACTATCCTCGGTAGGCTCTCTACGTCCTCTGTGGTCTCATTACCGCCTGGCCAAGAATCGTTGCTGAATCCGTTGAGTGATTCAGCTACATTTTCTGTTAGCTCGGCGGTCCATCGTGAGCGAGTCGGCGGCGTCGGTATCCGCATTTTGAAACGCCTTTGGGAGCCAATGTTTCAAAAACGACTGCCCTCGCCTCAGGCGTGAAGTTCGTAACGTGTTCTGACGAAACGACTAAGCCGTTCGTACGTGGGCGATCGAGCGGGGGTTTTGCAAAGAAAAAACGAATGCGTTACAAAATTCAAACGTTTCAAAACTCCGGCACGTGACTGGCAAGATTTCTGGCAAGCCTGCGAATACGCTGGGGGACAGGGTTTAGATTTCACCACGGAGGCACGGAGAACACTGAGGATTTAAGAAGTCATCGCTAAGCAGTGACACGATTGGGTGACCGTTCTGGCCTCTGCACCCTTCGACTCGACTTTCTCCGTGCCCTCGGTGACTCCGTGGTATATTGCCGTCCCAGCTTTGCAAACGATGGGCGACGGTGTACGCTGTCCCATAATTCCGCGAGCCCTTGGTGCCTGACCCTACGCCTGATCGGGAGAAAAACATGAACGCTACCGCAATTTTGATCGTCATCGCTGTAATTGGCCTGCTGTTGGTCATGTACGGCGTGGGCATCTACAACAAGCTGGTCGCGCTGAAGAATCGCATCGAAAACGCCTTCTCGCAGATCGAAGTGCAACTAAAACGGCGCTACGATCTGATTCCCAACTTGGTCGAAACGGTCAAGGGCTACATGGGTCACGAGAAGGATACGCTCGAGGCGGTGATCAACGCTCGCAACCGCGCCGTCGGCGGTTTGGAGCAAGCATCTGCCAGCCCCGGCGATGCCAAGGCGATGCAAGAGTTGGTCGCTGCCGAGTCGGCTTTGGGCGGAACGCTAGGCCGCTTATTCGCGCTGTCGGAAGCTTATCCTGATCTAAAGGCAAACGAAAACATGGCGCAGTTGACCGAAGAGCTAACCTCAACCGAGAACAAGGTCGCCTTCTCCCGTCAGGCATACAACGATGCGGTCACGATGTTCAACACCTACCGCCAGCAATTCCCCGCCGTCATCTTTGCCGGCATGCTCGGCTACAACGAAGATGCCGAGCTACTCGAATTCGACAGCGAGGCAATCGCCGAAGCACCGAAGGTATCGTTCTGATAGCGCTGAGGGGTCAGAGGTCAGGGGTGAGAGAGCAGCAAGAAGAATTCCCCAACCTCTCACCTCCAACCCCTGACCTCTCACTATGGCTACCGATTTCTTCGAACGTCAATCGAACGCGCGCCGCTCGACGAAGTGGTTGGTCGGCATGTTCACGCTGTCGGTAATCGCCATTGTCGCGACGATCGTTGCAGTCACGGCGTTTGCCTTGGGAACCGTTAACGAGCACCAAGAACTGCAACGTGCCGCAGGACTAGCCGAGGGCCAACCGCTAGATACTTGGACGATCCCTGCGCTGGCTGGATTGGGTTCGCTAGCCATGATCTTGATGGGCAGCGCCTTCAAAATCGCCGAGCTGCGCGGTGGCGGTACCACCGTCGCGGAGAGTGTCGGCGGTCAGCGGATCCAGCCCAACACGACCGATCTGATAGAGCGACGAGTGCTCAACGTCGTTGAGGAGATGGCGCTGGCCTCAGGCGTTCCGGTGCCGCCCGTCTACATGCTGCCGGGCGAACAAGGCATCAATGCCTTCGCCGCCGGCTACTCGCCCAGCGACGCGGTCATCGCCGTGACGCGCGGTACTGCAGAACAACTCTCACGCGACGAGTTGCAGGGAGTCGTCGCCCACGAGTTTAGCCATATCCTCAACGGCGATATGCGACTCAACATTCGACTGATCGGCGTGCTCTATGGCATCCTCCTGTTGGGGCTGATCGGACGGTTCTTGCTTCGCAGTGCCTACTTCTCAGGCCATCGTCGCGACTCGAAAGACAACAGCGGTGCGTTGCTGCTCGCGCTCGGACTGGTGATGATCATCCTCGGGTTCGTCGGATCGGTTTGTGGCAACCTGATCAAGGCTGCCCTTTCGCGACAGCGCGAGTACCTGGCCGACGCGTCGGCGGTGCAGTTCACACGCAATCCGGGCGGCATCGCGGGCGCCCTCAAACGAATCGGGGCAGCAATCACCGGCTCGAAGATCACTCACAACAACGCTTCAGAAATCAGCCACATGTACTTTTCGACAGGCGTGTGGGAAGGCTTCACGGGATTGATGGCGACGCACCCGCCGCTGCCCAAGCGGATTATTGCACTCGAGCCGAACTGGAACGGCGAATTCCCTGCTATGCCGAGTACTCCGATCGCACTGGCCGAAGTTAGCGGTGCGTCTGGCTTGGTTGGCGGAGCCGCGGCAACCGACGAGGTGCCCGTCCAAGTCGTCGAGAACGCCGCCGATCACGTTGGCAACCCAACAGAACACCACCGGCAGTACGCGTTCAAACTCGTTCGCACGTTGCCTCAAGAGATCGTCGACGCGGTTCACGAGCCGTACGGTGCGCGTGCCGTGATTTATGCCTTGCTGCTCGACGAGACTGACGAAGTGCGTTCCGAGCAGATGCAAGCACTCGAACGCACGACGACGCCCGACATGGTCGAGCTCACGGCCAAGCTGGCTCCCTCCGTCCGCCAGCTTGACGCACGCGTCCGTCTGCCGCTGGTCGATATGTCGCTCGCCGCGTTGCGCGCAATGGCCAAGTCGCAATACGTCGAGTTTACCAGCACGTTCAAGCAACTCGTCGAAGCCGACCAGCGTCTCGGCTTGTTCGAGTGGACACTCGCTCGCGTCTTGCTGCGGCACCTGCATCCGCAGTTTGAAGAAGCAGCCGCGCCCCGAATCGCTTACTACGGCTTACAGCGGCTAAGTGGACCTTGCTCGGTGTTGCTGTCGACGCTGGCGTACGCGGGCAACGAAATTGACGAAGCCCGTGAGGCATTCGCCGCAGCATCGGCACACCTGCCAAAAGTGAAACTCGAGCTGCTACCAACCGGTCAATGCAGTCTCCAGCATCTCGACCAAGCCCTGACCGAGCTGGCCAAGGTCTCGGACAAGCACCGCGAGCGTTTGATCGATGCCTGCGCAGCCGCCATCTGTGCCGACGAAGAAGTGAAGATTCGCGAAGCCGAACTACTCCGCGGCATTTCCGACATGCTCGACTGCCCAATGCCGCCGCTGCTACCCGGCCAAAGGGTGCCAAGCCAACAGGTAGATAGATGACGCCGATCGGCGCGACCAACGAGATGCTCGTACGCCGCAGTGCAATGCTCCGTCAGCTACGCGAGTTCTTCTACGACCGCCAGTTCGTCGAAGTCGAAACTCCACTGCTCGCGCCCGAAGTGATTCCCGAGCTACACATCGAACCCACAACCGCCGGACAGAAATACCTGCAGGCATCGCCCGAGCTGCACATGAAACGGCTCGTCGCTCGCAGAATGCCGGCGATCTTTCAAGTCACGAGATCGTTCCGCGATGACGAAGTTGGTAAGCTCCACAACCCGGAGTTCACCATCGTCGAGTGGTATCGCACCGGCGACGACATGCAGGCGGGCATCCGACTGCTCGACGAGCTTTGTCAAACCATGCTAGACACGCCTGCGGCAATACAGACCAGCTACGCCGACGCTTTTCGCTCGCACGTTGGCGTCTGTCCACACACCGCGTCGGTCGAAGAACTGTCAGCTCGCGCAAACGAACTCGATATTCCGACGGCCAAAGGTTTTCGTAGCGACGACCGCGACGAATGGCTAAATTTGCTGCTATCGTTTCGAGTGGAACCGCAACTCGGCCGCAACGCACCCGAAATTTTGTTCGACTACCCAGCGACCCAATCAGCTCTCGCCAGAACAGCGACCAGCGCCGACGGAATCGAAGTCGCCAAACGCTTCGAACTATACTACCACGGCGCCGAACTCGCCAACGGCTACGACGAACTCACCAACGAGGACGAACTGCGGCAACGACTCGAAAAAGTAAACAGAAACCGCCAAGCCAACGGACGCGATGCGCTGCCTATGCCCGCATCGCTGCTTGTAGCAATGCAAGATGGATTGCCAGCTTGCTCCGGATGCGCGCTGGGTTTCGACCGGTTGGTGATGCTGGCTTGCAATGCGAAGTCGATTAGTGAGGTGAGGGCATTTATCGATTGATACTGAACCTCGTAGATTCCGAGAAATTGTTCAAGCCGATGAATCTGAGGTAGATTCGCATATAATAGCTCTGCAGATAAGTGCTTCGAATTTCTCAGCCTGGAAGAAAACGCCGTGGGGAACTTGGTGTCAGGATTCAGCCGACTTTTTCGAGTTCGACTCCGCACGCTTTTGTTTGTCGTCACCATCTTTGCTTTACTAGTTGGATTTGTTTCCTACAAAGCACGTTTGCAGCGTGACGCAGTTTCGGCACTTAGGAGCCGCGGGTTTGGCGTTGCTTACGACTATCAGATGCCATCCCTCTGGGACCCACAGATCCAGGCGACTCCGTTTGGTCCCAAGTGGCTTCATGCACTAATCGGAGATGACTATTTTCACAGCGTAGCTCTTGTTACTAGTGGTCGCCCGGTTACAAGAGAGGATATGACGCATATCGCTGCGTTTCCCGAGTTACAACGCCTCATCCTCTGGGATTGCCCAACTATCACCGGTGAGGACTTGCAGTACTTCCCAAAGCTCAACAGATTGGTAACTCTCGCACTTTGTAATACGTCTTTCGCGGACAGCGGTTTGGCTCAGCTCCCGCAGATGGATGCCATCCAGAGCCTCACCGTTGAAGGCACTCGAATTACCGACGAAGGCCTAAAGCACCTCACCCACTATGCAAGTCTTACTGGCTTAGAACTAGACGGGAACAATGTCACAGGAGAGGGCTTGGTGTATCTCAGAAATCTAGAGCAGTTAGGATTCCTCAGCCTGAACGGTTGCCCTGTTACTGACTCCGGCTTGTCTCAGATTACGGAGATTCCAAGTATCAGGCATCTGAATGTGGGGCGCACCGAAATAACTGATGCTGGAATGGTATACATATCTTCTTTGCCCAATCTCCAAAACCTTGACTTGAACGGAACTGATGTGGGCGATGATTCTGTGCCACATTTGGCCGCGACAAAGGGGCTCCTAAGACTCAAAGTCTGGGACACCAAGTTGACGGCGACAGGTTTAGCTACGCTCCAAGCCGCATTACCGAATTGCAAGATAGAACAGTAAAATCCCATCGGAGAGTGTTTGACTTTAGTTTGTGATACGTTTCTCATACTGAATGCAAAGCAACCGATATCGAAGGTCACTACATCACTAACGGTAGTTGGCTAACCGCGTTCAGCGTGAAACGCTGAGGCAGGTAAATCCAGCACACGTATTTACTTCAGCTTGGCACACTGCCGATGCCGAAAGCAATCGATCGTGTGATCGTTGACCATGCCGACGGCTTGCATGTGGGCGTAGATGATGGTGCTGCCGACGAACTTGAAACCGCGTCGTTTGAGGTCTTTGCTCAGCGCGTCGGACTCGTTGGTGGTAACTGGCACCTGCTTCATCGTTTTCCACTTGTTCTGGATTGGCTTGCCGTCGACGAATTGCCAGATGTAACAATCAAACCCGTCGAACTCCTCTTGCACATCAAGAAAAGCTTGCGCGTTGGTGACCGCCGCGTTCACCTTCAGCCGGTTGCGGATGATGCCTGGGTTTTCGAGCAGCTTGGCAATCTTCTTGTCGGAGAACCGGGCGACCTTCGCCGGAACAAAATTGGCGAACGCCTTACGATAGCCTTCGCGTTTGTTCAACACGGTCGACCAGCTGAGTCCGGCTTGGGCACTTTCGAGCGTGAGAAACTCGAACTGCTTCTGGTCGTCATGGACCGGCACGCCCCACTCGTGGTCGTGGTACTCGAGGTACAGCTCGTTGCCCGACCGGCACCACTGGCAGCGTACTTTTTCTTTGGCCTTGGACTTGGCTTTCGCTTTGGCCATCACGTCGCTCGCTCGAACACTTGGTAAGTATGAGCAAAATCGTTCTTCTCGTCAGCCTCGACGCGCTCTTCGTCAATCAGCTTCCACTGCTGCCAGTCGACGGGTGGAAAACTGACATCGCCCTCGACCGACGCGTGCACTCGCGTAAGCAACAACTGGTCCGCCTGCGGCAACGCTAATTGGTAGATACCCGCGCCACCAATGACGAACACTTCGTCCGACATCGATTCGGCGGCATTGGCCAGCTCGAGCGCCGCAGACAAGCTCGCCGCAACGGCGACTTCGTCGAACCCAGTCGCGTAGTCTGCCTGCCGGGTAATGACGATCGACGTCCGACCTGGCAGCGGTCTGCCGATCGATTCCCACGTTTTACGGCCCATCAGCATCACATGACCCATCGTCGTGCGTTTGAACCGCCGCAAATCGGTCGAGAGCCGCCACGGCAGATCGCCATCGCGGCCGATGACGTTGTTCTCAGCAACCGCCACGATCAACGACAACTTCATACGGCTACCGGCGCGGAAATGTGCGGATGCGGATCGTAGTTGCTCAGCTTGAAATCCTCGAACGTAAAATCGAAGATACTGCTGATCGCGGGATTGATCGTCATCGTCGGCTGCGGTCGTGGATCGCGGGTGAGTTGCAGCTCAGCCTGCTCCAGATGATTGTCGTATAAGTGCGCGTCGCCCAGCGTGTGTACGAATTCGCCGGGTTGCAGTTCGGTCACTTGCGCCATCATCATCGTCAGCAGAGAGTACGAGGCGATGTTGAACGGAACGCCCAGAAACACATCCGCACTGCGCTGATACAGCTGGCACGAAAGTCGACCTTCGGCCACATAAAACTGAAACAGCAAATGGCACGGCGGCAACGCCATTTGCGCGACGTCGGCCACATTCCACGCGCTAACGATCAACCTGCGAGAATCGGGATTCGTACGGATCGCTTCGACGACCTCCGAAATCTGGTCGATCGTCTGGCCGTCGGACGTTGCCCACGAGCGCCACTGCTTACCGTAGACCGGGCCTAGTTCGCCATGCTCGTCCGCCCACTCATCCCAAATCGAAACCTTGTTCTCTTTCAGGTAGGCGATGTTGGTTTCGCCTTTCAAGAACCAGAGCAGCTCGTGAACGATCGACCGTAGATGCAGCTTCTTGGTCGTCAGCAGTGGAAAGCCTTGCCGCAGATCGAATCGCATCTGGTAGCCGAACACGCTGCGCGTGCCCGTGCCGGTGCGATCCGACTTGGCAACGCCGTCGTCCAATACGTGACGCAGCAGACCGAGATACTCTTTCATTGCCAGTCCTTTGTTGCCAACCCTAGATTACTTTCCCATCATTTCTTCGACCACTTTCGCCAGCAGCGCCGGATTGTCTTGCTCTCGAAGGTGCTCGATTCGGTCGGGTTTGAGGCCCAGCTTTTCCAGTGCTCCGATGGCCTGCTTCCACTTGGTCTGCCGGGCCTTGCCCTCAGCGAGATACAGATCGGTCACCAGCTCGCTAAGCCGCTGCAACGAAATCGCCTCGCGGTTATTGTAGTAGTTCTTGATAATCTTTTGCTGGTGCTTGGAGTACTCTTTGCCCATACTTTTGCCGTGTTTTTCGCGGTTGAGAGTCCACTTTCCCCGTACCTATTGGCGCGGTAAAGTATCCTACTTCCTAACGGCCTGCGGTGGTAGCCACCGCGGCTCTGCCAGTTCCAGATAGATTGAGGGTGTTTATCCGCAATGCCGGTTATCAAATTCGTCAAAGAGAAAAAAGAGATCGAGGTCCCGGACGGCGCCAATCTGCGCGATGAAGCAATCAAGGCAGGCGTCAACGTCAACTGTGCGATAAGCGGCATCAGCGAGGGCATCGACAGCGCAGTCCACTCGTTCTCGAAAATATTCAACTGCCACGGCTTCGGTCTCTGTGGAACGTGCCGTGTGAATATCACGAAGGGCATGGAGAACACCAACAAGTTAACCATGGCCGAGAAGGCGAAGAAGTACGTTCCCGTTCCCGATCCGCTTCCGAGTCTCGCGTTCATTGGCAACGAAGATACGATGCGTCTGGCCTGCAAGACTACCGTGCACGGCGACATCGAAGTGGAATCTGCGCCTGAGCTCGACCTATTCGGTGAAAATTTCTTTAGCTAGTAAGCTGCTAGGCGCTAGTTGTCTGGCGCAAAATCGATACAACCCACCATTAGCACCTGGCAACGAGCGCCTCGCACTTTCATGAAACAAGTCGTCGCAATCGTAAAGCCTTTCTTGGCTGAAGAAATCCTCGAAGGCCTGCGTCGCGCCCCGCTCGAAGCCGTCGAAGTCTGCGAAGTCAAAGGCATGGGGCGGCAGAAGAGCTACCTCGATCAATACACCGACAGCGAGTACGCGCTCGCGTTTCTGCCCAAAGTCCAGATCACTGCCTGGGTCGATGATAGTCGAGCCGAAGAGGTGATACGCAAGCTTGTCGATATCGCGAGAACGGGACGAATCGGAGACGGAAAAATCTTCGTCCTCTCGGCCGAATCGCAACTGACGGCGCTGGGTGAAGGCTAAAGCCAAAGCCCCAGGCGACTTCATCGACACACTGCCCGGCGGGCGAGCACGTCACCGCTTCCTGCGGTGTCGAAAACAGTTGCATTTGGTCGATCAAACCATGAGAATGCAACCTCTGGCTGCGCGAGGGCCACAATGATTTCTGCGTAAACTGTCTATAACTGTGAGGGTCAGAGTCAAATGACACATCTACGCCAGTGCATAGTTGCTATTTCAGCGTTGTCGACATTGATGGTCCAAGGCGTGGCATGCGCACTTACTGCAGACCTAGGTGCCGTGCAAGATAATACGATCTATGAGCATCCTACCGGCAGTTTGAGCAATGGGGCAGGCAATAACTTCTTCGCTGGCGTTACCGGAGGAGATGGTCCTGGGATCACTCGTGGACTCATCATGTTCGACATTGCCAGTGAAGTTCCCGCTGAGGCGATTGTTACGTCCGCGACACTCACGCTAAATGTGTCTATGGCTGCAAACTCGCTACCAGATACGATAGAACTGCGTCGCGTGCTTGCCGATTGGGGTGAAGGTGACTCGATTGCAGGTGGTGGCGGTGGCCGCGGCGGACTAGCCACGCAGGGTGACGCGACATGGCTGCACAGTTTTTCTCCGGGCACAAACTGGTCGAATGTGGGCGGAGATTTTTCCGGCACCCTCAGCGCCGCAACTAGCGTTGGAGGCAGTGGTTCTTATTCGTGGAGTTCTACCCAGCTGGCATCTGACGTGCAGGAGATGCTGTTTGACTCCCATCTCAACTACGGGTGGGGTCTGCTCGGGAACGAATCGTTTCTCGAAACTGCCAAGCGATTCGATTCGCGAGAAAACCCAACGGTCGCAAATCGTCCCGTGCTGACCATTGAATACGAGCTGCCGGGTGGCGGGCCCGGATCCGACTTCGACGGCGACGATGATGTCGATGGCGACGATCTCGATCGGTGGGCCGACAGCTATGGCTCCAACAGCGACGGCGATGCCGACGGCGACAACGACACCGACGGCGCAGACTATCTCGTATGGCAAACAGACTTCTCGGGACAGGCCAGTCTGCAGTCGTCAGTGGTTCCCGAACCATCCACCGCAATGCTTGGTGTTGGACTTCTTTCGTTGGCTGCGCTAAACCGTCGGTGCAACGGTTCGCTCTGCCGAAAACCCTGAAATTAGCCGTTTTCTAGGCATTTTCTGTTCATTTCGGACTTGCCAAGTTCGGCAAGCTAAGGACAATACGTTCTCTATCCGGAATGGAGAATCCACCGGATATCGAAGCTGAACCAATGGGCGTGCCATTGGATGGCCACGCGATTCGATACTGTGCAACACGTATTGCTACTCTCTCAAGAAAAGGGAATTTAAGATGGCGAAGAAAAAAGCAGCCGCTGCCAAGAAGCCAATGACGAAATCCGAAATCCTGACATCGCTTTCGGAGTCCAGCGGATTTACCAAAAAAGAGGTCGCCGCGCTGCTGGAAGATCTTGGCACATTGATTGGCAAGAATCTGAAGAAAAACGGCCCAGGCGTCTTTAACATCCCCGGCCTCATGAAGGTCAAGGTGGTTCGCAAACCCGCCACTAAGGCACGAAAGGGAATTAATCCGTTCACCAAAGAAGAGACAATCTTCAAGGCCAAGCCGGCACGCAACGTCGTAAAGATTCTGCCTCTCAAGGGGCTGAAAGACATGGTCTGAGTTTCAGACTAATCGTACGTACAGATTGCACCGAACCCTCCAGTCGCTCCGCGGTTGGAGGGTTCTTTCGTGTGCTGACGTACCAATCTGATCTTGTCGTATGAGATGAACTCACTTCGGCCGCACCTGTGCCTAGCCGTGAGATCGTCATCAACCCAGCTCAGCGTTCGCCGAGAAAGCCGAGCAGACTTCAGACGAGAAACTCTTCTTTCACGCGAAATAGGCCGGTTATTCATTTCTAATGCTCAGCTCTCACTTCCCAATCTGCACACCACTGCGTGCATTCAGCTTGCATTGATCTCGGCTTGTCCGTACGCTGGAAAACTCACTCGTGACCAATACACGTCTGTTCTACTGCTCAACGGCACCCTGCTCTGCCGCCAACCAAGGTCATTCGAGGACGAGGCATTTGTGGCTTGCATAAGATGAAAGCGACGAAGATGTGTCCGCTCGCGAGGGATAGCTATCAGCTATCCATATTTTTGCCCTAACTACTCAAGAGATCAGCATGTCGCCCAGTTACCTGAAGCAAGATTTCATGGCATCGATCGTGGTGTTTCTGGTCGCGCTCCCACTCTGCATGGGTATCGCTATTGCGTCGGGCGTGCCAGTGGCGGCAGGTCTGATAACCGGTATCGTCGGCGGCATAGTCGTCGGATCGATCGCGGGCTGTCCCCTACAAGTCAGTGGGCCGGCGGCAGGATTAACGGTCATCATCATTGAGATCGTCCAAAACTATGGCCTCGAGACGCTTGGCATTATCGTACTGTTGGCAGGAATCTTGCAGCTGCTCGCCGGCATCTTCAAGCTTGGCCAATGGTTTCGCGCGGTCTCGCCAGCTGTCATCAAAGGCATGTTGGCCGGCATTGGTGTACTCATCTTTGCTAGTCAGTTCCACGTGATGATCGACGACAAGCCCAAGGGCAATGGCATCACAAACCTGGTGACAATTCCACAAGCAATTGTCAAAGCCATTGGTGTTCCGCAGTTTCATTCGCAAGCATCTCGAAAGTTCCAACGTGCCGTGCTAATGGAGGCCGGCGAGATTCATCGCAAACAAGGGGAACTGCAAGAGGATGTGGGCGAGCTGTTCCCTCACGTGCACGATCCAAAAGTCGAGTACACCGAGAAGCAGAAGTCTGCCGCTCAAGAGTTGCTGCCTGCCATTGCGAAAAGACAACAGGCGCTGAACGAGCGGCTCGACGAGCTGGTAGCCAAGCTCGATAGCATCGGCGAGCTGCTGAACGACGAAGAGCGGACTGCAGCGATCCAGGAAGCAGCAACTGCTGCCCAACAGCAGAGTACCCTAGCCGCTAACTTGCTCGATGGCAGTAACCCCCGCGCCACGCTAGCGGCGCAAGACGATGCGGTCGAAGAGATCACGGGGTTGCTCGATCAATTGAAGAACCATCATATCGCGGCGTATCTGGGAGTTTTGTCGATCGGCACGATTCTGATCTGGAACTTCGTTCCGGCGAAACTCAAAATTATTCCTGGCCCATTGATCGCGGTGGTCGTGGCAACCGTGGTGGCCGTTTTGCTAAGTCTGCCGGTGGTCTATGTCGAAATCCCTGACAAGCTGACGGATGGAGTGAATCTGCCTTCCATGGCAGTGGTCATGGATGCCGACTGGGGCCAGCTCATTCGGACGGCCCTGCTGGTCGCCGCCGTTGCCTCGGCTGAGACATTGCTTTGTGCTACGGCAGTCGACCAGATGCAGACCGACACACGCACCAATTACGATCGTGAGCTGTGCGCCCAAGGCGTCGGCAACACGATTTGTGGCATTCTTGGCGTCCTCCCAATGACAGGCGTCATCGTCCGAAGTTCGGCCAACATTCAAGCGGGCGGCAAAACGAGGCTGTCGGCGATATTGCATGGTATCTGGCTGCTGATCTTCGTCGCGGTGCTGGGATTTCTGCTCCGTCAGATTCCCACGGCATGCCTGGCCGCAATTCTCGTCTACACAGGATTCAAGCTGTTCAACGTCAAGGCGATTCGAGATCTCGCCAAATACGGAAAGAGCGAAGTCTTGATCTACGCAGCGACCGTTACCATGATCGTTTGCACCGATCTGCTGACAGGCGTACTGACAGGAATTGCTCTGGCTGCAGGAAAACTACTCTATGGTTTTTCATATCTCGACACCGATCTCCAGGTCAACGAGTCCGACAACACAGCAGTACTACATCTAACCGGCGCCGCCACCTTCGTACGATTGCCTGTTGTCGCAGCCGAACTGGAACGAGTTCCGCGAGGAGCCGAGTTGCACATCAAATTCCAAGAGCTTCACTACATCGACCATGCGTGCCTAGAACTGATTATGACTTGGGCGAAACAGCACGAAAGTACCGGTGGACGATTGATCATCGACTGGGAATCTTTGCACGCGAAGTTTCAGCCAGCCAACTAGAGAGACTAGAACGCGGCCGATCGCCCCGAAGCCGCGGTCGCCCAGCACTGATCGCTACCTGAGAAACAGCGACTATTCCGATTCTGCAGCCTCAAACACACGCAGAAAAACGCCTCGTACTTCGCAGAACATCTCAGCAACCTCGCTGGCGAGTCTGTCCGTGTCAGCGTAGCCGAGCAGGAATGCAAGTTTCGACAGCTCTAGCGTGTCTTCAGGAAATTCGTGACGACCTGCGGCGTCCATCAGGCGGATCCGGGCCTCGATGCTGCGCTGGAATCGATATGCCTCACTGAGAAAATCGGCGTCCATGGCCGGCAAAATACCTTCGTCGCGCAAGGCCGCTAATCCATCGAGTGTGCCTGTCCGACGGATACTTGGCAGCTCCTGGCCATGCTGCAGCTGCAGCATTTGCACGATGAACTCGGTATCCATAGTGCCGCCTGCACTTCGTTTGAGATTGCGAAGCGAAGCCGTTTCTTGCAACCGAAGCCGCATTTCGCGAATCTCCGTCGCGCAGCTCGGCTGCCAAGGTCGGCAATACGTGGCTGCCAAAACTGCCGCTTCCGTTCGCTCGACTGCGCTCGGCGAGCCAGTGATCACACGAGCTTTGCAGAGAGACTGACGTTCCCAAAGCTGACCATTGCCTTCGGCAAAGTACCTCACGAACTCGTCCAGCGAAACCGCTAGCGCACCACTCTTGCCCGTAGGGCGGAGGCGCGGATCGACTTCGTACAGACGTCCGTTGGGACCAAAGTCGCTGGCACGCTTGATGATGCGCTGACCTAATTCGCTAAAAAAGTGCTTGTTCGTTGTCGATCCGCTGGCGACATGCCGATCGGCGAGTGTGTTACCATCGGCCTCATACAAGAAAATAAGATCTAGGTCGCTGTGATAATTCGGCTCTCGCCCTCCTAATTTGCCCATTGCCAAGACGATGAATTCGCACGGCTTATCTACGTGATCTTCGCCCGGATGGTAACTGGCAGCCTCGGTCTGATCCTCCTTCGGCGTTGGAAGTGGACCTATCTGCGGCGTGCCAAGCTTACCAAGCAACCGCCGACTTTCGGAGGAGATCACCCGCTTGAGGCACACCTCCGCTGTATCGGCTAGCTCGGCATGCGTCGCTTCGATGTCGTCTTTGCCCAAAATATCTCGGACGCCTACACGAAGGTGCTGTGAATGCTTAAAGCTGTGTAGTATCGGGCCTTCGTCCTCCGCACCATCCGCCAGTTCGGCGAGCGACTTTTCCAAGGCATGCAAATTCGGCAAGTGGCCGATCAGCAAGCTGTCAAGCAATTCGTCGATCATGCCCGGATTGCTAGTCAGTATGCCGGAGAGATAAGGGCACGCAGCGCACAGCGTCACATAGAGATTCAGCGTCGGATGGTTGCTGCTGAACAACTCCCACAAGGCGGCTTTGCCGCCGAGCGAATCGCTTACGCGGCTTAGCGTCACAAGCGTGGCGTCTGGATCGGGCGTTTCTGCGATTGCAGCCAACAAACGTGGGGCAATCGAAGCGAGGAATAAACGGCAACGCCGAGTCGACAGGAATTTGATTCGCTCTTCAGCGAGCGACATCAAGTTTGCGTACGCATTTTGAACATCTTCGAAGGGATATTGTCCGAGTACTTGCGCAATCGTCTCGGCGTCGGGATTCGGATTGTTGACGAGATCGACTTCTGGTTCGGTTTCCGCGTCGTCACCGAATGCATCATGAAGCAAATGTTTCAGTATCTGATGGTTGATCTCCGTGCGCTCACGATAGTCTGACCGAAACGACTCGACCGCCGAAGATTCTTCCGTATGGACGTACCCCATTCGACGAGCAACCTTGACCATCTCGTTCTCAAGCACCGGTAGCGTATGGGTCTGTAGATCGTACATAATCTGCAGACGATGCTCCAATTTGCGTAAGAATCGATAGTTCTCCTCCAGCAACATTCGCTCTTGATGCGTCAGGCCGCCGGATTGCTCGAGGCGACCAATTGCTTCCAACGTGTTGCCCGTCCGAACCTGTGGGTCAGCGCCGCCCGTGACAAGTTGTAGAAACTGAATCACGAACTCGACATCGCGGATCCCACCAAGCCCAAGTTTGACATTCACAGGACCTGCGTCCGTCTGCGACGCACTCGCTTCAATGCGCCGTTTCAGCGATTTGATTCCCGTAATATCAGCCAATGTTAAATAGCGACGGTAAACCCAGGGCTCTAACCGCGCAAGATAATCGTTGCCGAGGTGCAAATCGCCAGCGACCGGACGCGCTTTGACGTAGGCCTGCCGCTCCCAGGTACGACCACGCTGGTCGTAGTATGCCAGCGCTCGGTCGACTTGATTACAAATCGGCCCATGCTCACCGTCGGGCCGCAAACGCATATCCACGCGGTAGGCAAACCCCAACTCCGTACTTTCTCCCAGCAACTGGATCAGTTGCTGAGCGACTCGATTCGCATAATCTTGCGGCTCCGTCTCACGACGTGGATGCAAGGCTGTCGTCGGCTGAAACAGAAAGACCAAATCGATGTCGCTGGAATAGTTTAGCTCCAGGCCGCCGAGTTTTCCCATCGCGAGCACAACGAACTTGGGTACTTCAAAACGCAGGCCCTTCGATTTGTTCAGCTTTTCCGCAACGGTTCTTGTGGCGAACTCCAAAGCACCCGCGATGATGGCGTCTGCCACGTACGAGATTTGTCGCGTCGTCTGATCGATCGACAGTCCCTGCACAATGTCGCCGTACGCGATCCTTAACGTCTCGCGGCGTTTGAACCTCCGCAACGCGGCCAAGACGCTCGATTCGTCGCTCATGCTACGCACGCTGCCGACAAGTTCTTCGACTAGTATCTCTCGCGCGACGGGCCGACCTTCGGTCATTCTTAGCAGGTCGTAGCTTTCGACGTCCGAGCAGAGCTGATCGCTTAGATGCTGGCTGCTGCTAAACATCAACAGCAGATTCGGCAACGACTCGACATCGCGCTCAAAAAGCGCGGCCGTCGATAACGTACTACGAGCCGAGAGCAGAAACCGCTCCAAGTTGTTGAGCGCCATATCTGGATCGGCTAACTGCGGTGCTGTCTGCTCCAACTGATCGCAGATCACGCCCAGTAGATCAAGCGGTAGACCCGCTTTCGCCAATCGCAACAGATTGGAGTGCGCCGTGCGCGGATGGACAAAACGAAGTTTGCTCAGCCAAGGTTCGGCTTCCGCGAAAGAATCGAGTAGCGAATGAATCTGATCGACTTGCATCAGGGTTGCAACTGCGTGCTCAGTGGGAACAACTCGGGAACGATGTGCTGTGTGACCACGGTGCCAAACAGCGTATGAGCGTTCGCATCGTAGATTGTGACCGGCAACGTCTGGCCAACTTGGCGCCGATTGCCATCAAACACCACGATACGGTCACACATAGTCCGCCCAGTCAATTGCAGTTGCTGTGCTTGCTCAGCGCCATCTTCTGAGCGCTCTTGCTGCTTCACAGCGGCCTTGCTTGGCCCTTCGATCAATACCTGCACGTCGCGACCGAGAAATGATTGGTTGTCTTCTTCGCTAATCGCATTCTGGATCGCCAACAACTCGTTGTTGCGCTGCCGCTTCACAGCCTCAGGGACATCGTCAGCAAAATGCTCGGCGCCCTTGGTACCTGGACGCTCGCTGTACTTGAAAATAAAACTGTTCTTGAAACGCTGCTCACGGACCAAGTCGCAGGTCAGCTGAAAGTCCTCATCGGTTTCACCACAGAAGCCGACGATAAAATCGCTCGTCACTGCGGCGTCTGGCATCCAGTGGCGAATGCGATCCATCATCTCGACGTACTCTTCGACGGTGTAGCCGCGCTTCATACGTTGCAGCAAACGATTCGACGCCGTCTGAATTGGCACATGCAGATATTTTGCACACTTCGGCAGGTCACGGACGGCTTTGAGCAAGTCGTCCGTCATGTCTTTGGGATAGTTCGTGACGAACTTGATGCGCTCGATACCATCGATTTCGTGAAGCGAGTAAAGCAGGTCGCTCATCCGCGTCTCAGTCTCTGTGGTGCGGAAGCGATAGCTGTTGACCGTCTGGCCGAGCAGAATGATCTCCTTGCAACCTTCGCTCGCCAGCTGACGGGCTTCGGCCAGTATTTGCTGTGGTGGTCGACTCTGCTCCGGGCCACGCACGCTCGGGACGATGCAATACGTGCAGAACTTATCACATCCGATCTGAATGCGAATGTATGCTTGATACGGCGTGGGACGCATCGCTGGATCACGCAAAGGATCGAAGCTCTCGTGGCTCCGCTCAATTTGGTCTCGCGATCCATCCTTGCGCCCCAAGCTCACTTCCATCTGCGGACCGCTGCCCGCTTCAATCCCTTGGATCAGATCAGGCACCTGATGCAGTTGGCCAGGTCCGACGATTAGATCGACGTAGGGAGCACGCTCGAAAATTAGTCGTTGATCTTTTTGGGCCATGCAACCCAGCACGCCGATAATCTTGTCAGGCCGCTTCTGTTTGGCATTCTTCAGTCGACCCAGAGCGCTGTAGATCTTGTCTTCGGCGTGCTGGCGTACGCTGCAAGTATTGAAGAGGATCGTATCTGCGTCGTCAGTGTTGTCCGTCAGCTCGTAGTCGTGCTTGCGGAGGCTGGCGACGACAAGCTCGCTGTCAAGAACGTTCATCTGGCAGCCGACAGTTTCGATGTACAGCTTCTTCGTCATTGGTTCCTATTCTCTACGCTGCGCCACGATCGGCATCTTCATTTTGGGTCGAAGCGGCTGGCGGTTTGCCGCGCTGCTGATCGATTTGTTGTCGAACCTGGTCGACCAGATGATTCCGGCGAGCAGCCATCAAACGCACGAGTGTTACCACTGCAACGTAGGCTGCGCCACCAATTATCAATGCGTCCCAGCGATCCATCACTCGAACCTCCCACGGTTAGTTGAACTCCCCATCATACACCGCGGTCGGGCTCGAAATCGAGACGAAATCTGCCTCGCAGCTATCACCAAAGAACCCTACAAATCAGACCGAAACGGCGTGACCGGCTTGGCTGCCTGCCGTTTCTGCATAACCGAGCGCACCTTCCGACGCGTCCACCAGCCGATGCTCGTATCGGAAATGTCGATCGACTCCAGATCCAATATCGAATCGACGATCCATAAGGCATCTTTGGTGATCGGAGTTCCAGCGAGATCCAAATGCTCAAGCTGCTGAAAGGCCTCTAACTGCAAGACAGCCTCATCGCTGACCTGGCAACCGGCTAACTCTAAACGCCGCAGTTGTCCAAGCACGTCGGTCTGACCGACCATGTAGCCGATCATTGCATCGGCATTGGCTGAGTCGATGAGGCGAACTGACGTGATCGACTCGGTGAGTTGTGCGAAATCGCCAAACGACTGCTTGAGCCAATCGATCGACTCGCTTACGACCTCAGCACCAAAGGACTCGAGCTGCTCGACGACTTCGCCAACTTGCAGATAGTCGGCCATCTGATTGGCGATCCAGCGCCGTCGATCGCTGCGGAATTCGAGATAGTGCTTGGCTCGATCATAGGCCGCTTGCAGCTCGTTGAACGCCTCAACCGAGCCGCCGTGGTCAGGATGTACCTCCTTTGCCTTGGCCAAGTAAGCCGTTTTGACATCCTCGACCGCGTAGGGAGGCGCTAAACCGAGAATGACCATGAAGTCAGGTCGGCCATCATCAGACTGATTCACACGTGAGCTAGGCATGACCGCTTGGTCTCATCAACCGAAGTAGAACTTTGCCAATTCTACTCTCGATTTCAGTCCAAAGCCATCGCGGAATCTCGACGACCTTGACCTAATCCGTGAGCAATTCCACACTCACGGGAGTGATCAACGATTGCTCATCGTCACGAATCAGCATACCAACGACGGCTCCGTCTTTCGCGGCAACGACGCACGCGCCGTGCCAACTGTCGTCCAGCGGCACACCACGTTCGACCAACCAACCAGCTTCTGCAACCGTCAAACGCTGTGGGGCAATCGGTATGGTTTTTTCCGCACTCCCACAGGTGACGACCACTTCCTCTGGCTTTTCAGCAGTTCTAACTTTCTCGACAGGCCATTTGACGGCAGCGTCACCCATCGTCTGTTGCACTCGCCCACTCGCGAGTTTCGTGGTTTGCTGCAATTCAGCAAGAGGCAATTCTGCTTCGACACCAGCCACCTCGAGCTGGTATATCTCGTCCTCCGGGCCACTCAGTACATTAGCGGGCCCGAGCAGTCGCCCGTTGCTGAGCAGCAGCAGCCATCCACGTTCGCGCCCGGCACCCAGGGCCCCAAGCGCGCCCGACTGCGTACGAATTCCTAGCACTGGCCGCGGTGTCGCCAAGCCCGGCGGCAGAGTCGCATTGCCGATCGCGACCCGTGGCTGCCAACTAAGCCACTCTTCGCGCGGCGACTTATGCAACTCGAAACGCTGACCGGTCGATGCCGGGCTACCCGGAGAATTGGGAGTCGCGAACGCCACGCCACCGGCTGCGATCGTCGCTAGTGTGTCCGCGTCGAGTTCGATCCCGCTAAAACCGATTTTTACATCCAGGCCGCTACTGCTCCAGAACTTGGTGCGCTCGCGAACCAATTGTCGATACTGCGGCTCGATAAATGCCCGCGCCTCAACCGTCGCTGAGTCGTTAGTCAGCCCGACCGAAAGCACCTGTCCGACCGTCACGCCGCG
>JBCDBK010000087.1:0-22125 GCA_039184115.1 Planctomycetota bacterium
CGGTGGGCGAATCCCGGGCGACCCGCATCGCCTCGGCGTCGGGCTCGCCGCCAGCCCAGGCGTCGGATGAAGACTGGACCACGCCTGACGTTGATGTGGTGCCAGCCGACGAAGCGGAACTTACCCCGGAAGAATTGCAGCAACGCAGCGAGGAGAAGCAGCGCGAACGCGAAGAGAGCGAAGAGAATTGCCGCGAAGAAATCGAAAAACTCGAGGCGGATCCGATCAGCTCGATCGACCTGAGTATTCGCGTGCCTGGCAATGCTGGCGAGGATTTCCCTTACGAGTGCTCCGTCAGCAAAAGTCGGCACGAACCTCGCCAGTGGCCACAGATCACCTACAACTGGAAGGCTTCTGCAATCTGCCACAAGCCGCTCTACTTCGAGCAGGTGCAGCTGGAGCGCTACGGTCACTCTTGGGGTCCCTACGTCCAGCCAATTATGTCCGGGGTCCACTTTTTCAGCACGGTTCCGATTTTACCCTACAAGATGGGCATCCGAACGCCCAACGAATGCGTCTACACATTGGGCTACTACCGACCGGGTAGCTGTGCACCCTACATGATCGATCCAGTTCCGTTTACTTGGCGAGCAGCGATGTTTGAGGGTGCCGTCGCGACGGGTATTCCTTTCATCATTCCGTGACCAGGACGCAACCGAGTACTGCCTCATAACGTATCGATTGCGATACAATCGGGGCATGGCCAATCTCATCCTCTCGCGCCGGCAATCGCAAGCGGTGGATCGAATCGCGATCGAGCGTTTCGGCTACTCGGGCCTTGTGCTGATGGAAAATGCCGGTCGTGGGGTCGTCGAGGTTCTGCTACGCGTCGACGACCAGCTTGCTAACGACGCGCATCGCAAGGTCGCAATTCTCTGTGGCAAAGGCAACAACGCTGGCGATGGATTTGTGATCGCCCGCCAATTGGCGATTCAAAATGTTGATGCCATGGTGATCTTACTGCGACCAGCTTCTGAGATGAGCGCCGACGCCCTGGCGAACTACAAGCTGCTAGGACACACGAAGACCACGATTGTCGATCTGTCGGACGTCGACGACCTACCAAATTCGTTGTCGCATGCTGCCGCTGGAGCTGCTTGGCTGATCGATGCGATGCTCGGCACTGGAGTTCAAGGCCAGCCACGCGAACCGATTGCGACGGCAATCCGTTGGTCGAATGCCCAGCCAGCGCGCCGACTCGCAGTGGACGTGCCCAGCGGTCTCGACTGTGATACAGGGCAACCGACGAGTGCGACATTTCGAGCCGATCACACGTGTACCTTTGTCGCGCCGAAGCAGGGATTTCAGTTCGCACCGGCTCCCGATTACGTCGGGCGCGTGCATGTCGTATCGATTGGCATACCGCCCAATGTCGTGAGCGAGTGGCTAGACGAATGAGCTACGCGCCCATTCTCAATCGCGTTCTTGTCCACTGACGCACTCGGACAGAAGTCGCGACTTTCGTGGGTTTCGTATGACAGGGTACAGAAGCGGAGTCTAGCGGGAGAAATAATTCAACGATTGTTCGAGCCACCACCAGTGTACGGACTGACGATGAATACTCGCCTGCTGAAATTTGCTGCGATAGCGTTATTAGTGTTTTGCGGTATCGTCGCTTGGGAGTTCCGCAACGCATTGGATGGTCAGGACGATGGCATTGCCGAGGAGATTTCGGCGACGCTGACCCAACACTTGGTCACCTTGCCAGAGCCTATTGACGGCGGCAGATACCCGGCAGCCGAGACTTTCGTACAGCTATTGTCGCCTGATCGAGGTGTCCGCCGAGCGGCAATCAACGACGTCACTTCGCATTGGCAGCTAGGCAACGCAGCGATGCTACTGGAAACGAGTCGCTTGTTGCGCCGCGGCATGCCGAACGAATTCGTCGCTGCGCTGGAGAATGAAACGGGACAGCGGTTCGGCGGAAACAGCCAAGCGTGGTACGACTATCTATGGAATCAACCCGTCGAGGAGCATCCACAGCATGCATCGTTCAAGGCGGCCCTGTATTCGCGGATCGACCCCAGGTTCGCGGAGTATTTTGACGATGCCTATGCTTCGACGATTCGCCTGGACGAAATCATGTGGGGCGGTGTTGTTCGCGACGGTATTCCTCCACTCAAGAATCCAAAGATGCTTGCTGCCGACAAGGCAACCTATCTGTCAGATTCCGATATTGTGTTTGGCATTGCCATTAATGGCGATTTCCGCGCGTACCCAAAACGCATTCTCGCCTGGCACGAGATGTTTAAAGACACGATTGGAGGAACGTCGGTCAACGGCGTCTACTGCACGCTGTGCGGATCGATGATCGTCTACGAGACCGAATTCGAAGGCACGCACCACGAGCTGGGCACCAGCGGATTCTTGTACCGCTCCAACAAGCTAATGTACGATCATGCCACCAAGTCGATGTGGTCAACGCTCAACGGTCAGCCGGTTGTTGGACCTTTAGTGGGGCAGGGGATCAACCTCAAGCGTCTGCACGTCGTGACGACCAGCTGGGGCGAGTGGCGACGCCGTCATCCTGCGACGACCGTCTTGTCGCTCGACACGGGGCATCGGCGTGACTACGGCGAGGGAGTGGCTTATCGCGACTACTTTGCGACCGATCGCCTCATGTTCCGAGTGCCTTTTCACGATCAGCGTCTGAAGAACAAGCAGCAGGTGCTGGCGTTGCGATTCGACTCGGAGCCCGCAGAACAACTGGCGATCGATACGGAGTTTCTGCAGCGAAACCCCGTCTATCACGGGCAGCTCGGCGAGCAGCGGTTCGTAGTGCTGACCGATCGTAGCGGCGCGAATCGGGTGTATGACCCGGGCAAGAATCGCTTCGTCACGTGGAACCTCGGCAACGAAGCCACCGGCGAAGACGGCGGCGCCTGGCAGGTTACGGAGGCCGAACTGGCCGATGGCAAGGGAAACTCCTGTCCTCGATTGCCGGCACACCGGGCATTTTGGTTCGGCTGGCACGCTGCCTATCCAGAGACCGCGTTGGTGCACTAAGCAGACACCGCTCGCCTATCTGAGCGGCAGTCACCTTCTGGCAACGCTTCGGCGTTCCGTACACGAGATAGACGGTTGTGTTGCCGCGACTGATGGGAGAACATATCGGTAGCGCCGCCCGCCTTCGATGGGCCGCGCGATCAGAATTCGAGCACCTCTGGGAGTCACTTATGCGCCGCATTGCCGCCATCGTCTTGTTGCTACTATCCGCTGTCACGCTGCCTACTTACGGGCAGAATGTTATCGACAAAGATGAAGGCGTATCGACGATCTATTGGAGTGATGCGGCCGACGCGATCGGCGATGTGGCCTATGTGTGTGGCAAGGTTGTCGGCGTTCGCGATATCGGAACGATTACGTTCATCAATTTTGATGACAATCGCCCGCCCAAATTTACGGCTGTAGTTTTTGACGATTACTACGGGAAGTTTCCCGATCAAATCAAGACGCTGTACGAGGGGAAGATTGTCAAGATTCGCGGCCAAATCACAACCCATCGCGATCGTCCACAGATTGTGTTGACAAGCCCCGATCAGATCGAAGTCATCGACGCCCTGCCATCTAAGGTGAAGCCGAAGCGTCGAGCGCGCGAGGCCACTAGCGACCAACTCGTTATCGCGACCTTCAACTTGCTAAACTTGTTCGACGAAGTCGACAGTCCCTACTATGCTGACGAAACCACACCCGCGAAGCCGCGCGAACAACTCGAAAGCGCCGCGAAAGCCATTCGCAAAATCAATGCGGATATCATCGCCTTTCAAGAGGTAGAGTCACGCGGTTACCTGACTCGCTTTCGCGATGCTTTTTTGCGCAACATGGGCTATGACCATGTCGTGCACTACGAGGGCAACGATCTGCGCGGGATCGACGTGTGTCTGATGTCGCGGGTGCCCGTTGGCCCGGTGGAATCGCACCGGCACGTCAAGTTTTCGGGGCCAGACGGCCGCCAACGAAGCATGTCGCGTGACTTGTTGAGCGTCAAGCTGCTGCCACCCGGAAAATCGCCAATCGAGATTTGGGTGCTCCACCTCAAGAGCAACTCAGGCGGACGCGAGTTTGCCGAGCCCGTGCGACTGGCCGAGGCACAATACCTTCGGCAGCAACTGGATCGTCGATTGACTACTGATCCGGATGCACAGATCTTGTTAATGGGCGACTTCAATGATCTATGGGGCAGCCCGACGCTCGAGACCATCGTCGGCACGGGGGCGACGGCACTGCAACTTCCATTGTCCGAGGCGGCTATCAAATCGCTCGTGACGTACAATCGAGAGCCGCGCCGGTCGATGATCGACTTTATTCTTTGCTCGCCTGCGATGGCCAAACAATACGTGCCTGGATCGTACCGCACCGTTCCTGGTAGCGTCGAGAAGACGGGTTCGGACCATAATCCTGTGGTCGCGTGGTTTGAACTCAACTAGGCTTGCAAGGAGAAGAGCCTGGATGAAACAACCATGCATGCCTAGCGTAGCGAACTATTGATGTTGCTGGCCGCTTGATCGACGCGTCGGATATTTGCCCAGTCGTCTTTGTAAGAAATCGGCAAGAACTTTTTCGTTTCACCGGCAGCCATTTCTTCTGCCAGCTTGGTACCGGACCAATCAAGCTCTAGCATCGCGGCGCTAATCGCGTCGCGCATCTCCACTGGCAGGTTGTAGGCACAGCCAAATGCTACCGGCGGAAACCGCTCCGACTCGTAAAGCACGCGATAGCTGTCCGCCTGCAATTCCTCTTTCGCCACCATCCGAGCGAGGATGTCGCTAGCGGTAGGAGCAGCATCCGCTTTGCCCGACAGCACCGCCTGCACAGACGCATCGTGGCTGTAGGAGTAGTACCAGTCGTAGTTGCGCTCAGGCAGCATTCCGTACTGGTCTTTCAGCAGAATCATGGCCGCTTTGCAGCCGGAGTTGGAACGCGGACGCACGAACGCGATCTTTTTTTCCTGCAGGCTTTTAATGTCCTTGAGCTTGCTGTCAGCTTTCACGATGAACTGCATCGTGTACCCAAATTCTGCTGCCGACTCGCCCTCGCCCGGAGTACCGATCGTGCAAAGCGGGACGTAACCAGCCCGATTGACTGCGGTGGGCACGGTGCCAGAACTTAGCGCGGTCACGTGCAACTGACCACTGCGCAGCGCCGCGATTTGCGCCTTGGAGTCGTCAAGCTGCAGGTAGTTCACAGGCAGCCCGGTTTTTTCGGCGATCGCATCGGTCACCGCTTTCCAAACTTCTCCCGAATTGGCAGCGTCTTCGGAAGCGATGAACGAGAAGTAGAGTTCTGTGGGCTTGGCAAGCAACGCTCCTTCGTCGGGTGTGTCCGCCACCAGGTCACCATCGGCGTCAACGTAGACTTCATCCAGAACCTGCGTCGTGGCCATATTGGCAAAGACATTGCTGACCGTCCGCGATTCCAGCTCTCGCTGCGCTGCCTGTTCCCACGACGACGCCACGTACGAAGCGCTGCCAGCGGCTACGGCCACCAGTGCCAGGGCGACGAACATTCCTTTGCCGATCATGCCTTTTGCCTTACTCATCGGGCTGAATTCTCCCCGTGCTGCTTATTTGTGAAGCCGGCTCCAAGACGTGCCAGCAAGCTGGATTTAGAGATCGATGCTGATCGCTTCTTCTCCGTTGCGCGACCCAATGGCCCGCCAAACATCGAGGTCGACGTCGTCGCTCACGGTCGCGGTGTGGCCGTCACCGAAGGAGACATTCACCGTGCCGGCATGGTCGCTCCGGGCGGCGATGATGGCATGTTCGGTCGGCTGGTCCGAGATGAAGCTCACACCACAGTCCTGGCCCGTCCAGTTTGGCGGTGCCACGTGGTTGTACTGTGTGGAATCGTATCCTGCGAATGGCCAGCCATTCGAAAAGTTTGAATCAGGGTCCAATCGGCCCGCCGAGTTAAACGTGAAACCGCTCGCTGATGGAACGTAATTGCTTGCGGCCAAGTAGTTGGGTTCGAATGACACCGCTGGCCGAAACGAGCTATTCGGGCATGAAATCATGCTGGATCGGTCAGGGATCGAGTCTTGGCCCTCACCGTTGCCCTTGATGCGTTCTGAGAAAAAGGCCGTGTTTGATAGTCCATCAGAGTACTCACCGGCCCTTAGCCCTTTTCTTCCCATTGTGAATGCGCCATTTCCGCCTGCCGGCCAAAGGTCGTTTGGCCGTGGATCGATGCCGCCCGTAGCCTGGGCACCCGCACCTGGGGTTGAACCGCCAAAATTCGATCGGTAATTGTTTTCCGAAACGACCTCCCCAACGTTGGCATCGCTGGGACAGATGAATAGGTCATTCGCAGTCAAATAGGCTTGCGAGTTTGGGTTAACGGCTGGATCGACGATCTTGATTTGGGCGATGTTGAAGTCAATCAAGTCGTAAACGTTGTTGGCTTCCATAAATGGTAGCAACCAAATGTGCACCGAATAGAAACCAGTCTTGTCGGTAATCAATACACCTGAGTAGTTTGAGCTGCCCTTGGGAACGTCATTCTCGTCAGTCCAGTCGGGAAACAGTCGTCCTGGCGGAAAAACCCCGCGCGCACTCTCGTAGTTCGCGGCAGCCAAACCCATTTGTTTGAGATTATTAATGCACTGGGTCCGACGGGCCGCTTCGCGCGCGGCTTGGACCGCTGGCAGCAGAAGCGCGATGAGCACGCCAATGATTGCGATCACGACCAGAAGTTCGACTAATGTAAACGCGCGATTCTTTTGCTGTGCCATTCTCTTCCTCGAATTCATTGCTTGTTCTTTGGCTCCCCGACAACTCTATCGGGCCGCATTCACGATCGAAGTGGTAGAGCCGATTACCTATTAATCACTCGTTGGCGGCAACTCGATGTCGATCCAAACCAACCGATGATCGGAGCTTGGGAACGGGTGGGTGCCCACTAGCGAAAACAGCCGATCTGTATTCTTGGGCCAAAATACGCCGGATGCAAGGGATTTAATGTTCGTTGCGGGTAATACATAGTCCACGCGAAGATTGCCAGGTCCGTCCGAATCGGCGGCGTCGAGCGTATCGAAGCGCGGATTGCCTTGGTGTTGTGTGTTTGCGCCACCCTGCAGCGCAGCCTGCTGCTCGCCTCCGTCGCTCTCTGGCACAATGCCGGAATCAATCCTGGGGGAGCTGAGCAATAGGGAGATTCCTTGCTTTCCCTGGCCATCGGCTGGGTCGCCATTGAGGTCGCCCATGATCACGAAAGGTGCCTCGTCGGCCAATCCACCGCGATTGCCCTCGTCATCGTAAATGTACTTGCTGCCCTCAGGGTCAACGTAGTCGGCCCAGAATCGGATTTCGTCGTGGTTGCGTCGCCCATTTCGATCTTCGGGACCATCGTAAGTTGGTGGTGTCGGGTGCGACGCGAGCACGTGGATCGTTCTACCTGCAAATCGAATTGGTACATCCCAATGGCTCTTGGACGAGAGCGGGAACTTCGCCAGAGTCGCGTCGGAATACCAGCTGGCGGAGGAGTGGGTGCTGGGATCTTCTGGCAACAGGGCTCCAGGCATATCGCGCCACAGAAAGTTCTGAAACGTGCGGGCTTTCGTTTTTTCGATGGGGCATCGAGAGAGTAATGCCATAGCATACTTGCCTGGGTATTCGCCGTAGCCCCAGCAGTCTCCGCCATATCGGCTGTCGCCTGGCTGCAAGTGGATGCTGCCGTCTCGGTCGAGATCGTAGCCTGCGGGAATGCCAGTGTTGGATGGCGCAATATAGTAGTACGGGTATTCGATCGGGTCGGCTGGACCCGATGCCGAATTCGACGCGTTCTGTCCGGTGGCTAAGTAGTTACGGCAGAAATTCTCTAGCGCGGTTGCTGAGTCGTCGTAGTCGAATTCATTAAGCAGCAACACATCGGGTCGAACACGTTGCACGATTTCGGCAATTGCAGCAGCCTGACGATCGTCCGGCTTGGTGAGTCTTTCGGTCAGCTTGCCAGGAGCCTGATCGTAGAGTGATACATTAAAGGTCGCGAACCGAATGGGTTCGGCTGCCTCCCCTACGATAGTGATCAGCGTTGCCAGCGATGCGATGATGGTCCGTAACAATTCGGCAACCTCATGTTGGTTTGTTGTTGGTAGATCGCTTGGGTGCATTCTCAAGCGGCCGACGTCGAGGTGGCAAGCGTAAGCGATTGCAGTGCAACAACTTCTGCGCGATCTGCAGGCACGGATGCGCAGTCGGGGACTTGTAACCGCCGGCGATCGAGATCGCCAAATAGGGGTAGTTGCCGTAATTAGTGGCTATTTTCTCGATTTATTCTTCCTATTCTTCGCTTAAACGTCACAATCGCTGTATACCATAGAATCAGCCGTGAACGTTAGTAGAAGTTCATGCCGGGTTGCTTTCGTAGTCTCGGCGATGTCGGTTTTGCAATCGGCCTCTGCCATCTGGCGGCGTTTACGAAGTCATTTTTCACCACCTTTTGGTAGTTCAGTTTTTGGGAGAAGTACTAATGAAGCGCACAGTCTTGTTTTCTGCCGCCATGGCATTTGTGGCGGCTGTCGCCACGTCTGCACAGGCGACGACATTCTTTGTCGATCAGTTCAATTATGCTGACGGCGAATTGACAGTATACGACGGCTCGGGTGCCGACGTTTCTGGCGGTCTTTGGAGCCCACACAGTGGAACGGGTTTCCCGGTTCCAATCTTCGTTGACAGTGGCCAAGCAGTTGTTGAGTCAGGTAACCCTGCCAGTGAAGATGCCAACCGTTCGGCTGGCACGACGATCGCCCTGGGCGAGACGTGGTACTACGGTGCTCTGGTGACCGTGGTTGATGAGCGGGCGGACACCGCCACATCGCTGAACAACGATTACTTCATGCACTTCCGTGGATCCACCGGCGGCTTCATTGGCCGAGCTTATGTGGACGATCCTAATGTCGCCGATCCGACCAAGTTCACGTTCGGTTTGTCCGCGACTTCTGGCGGTCAAGTTGCCAAGTGGACAACAGACCTCGACTTTGGAACCCAGTACAAGATTATGGTTTCCTATGCAGTCGACACCGGAGAAACCAATCTTTGGGTTGACCCTGTCGACATCAGCAGCACGAGCATCAATGACACGAGTGCTTCCGCTATGCTCGCAGCCATCGATACCTTGGCATTGCGCCAAGATTTCTCGACGGGTGGCGGTGACTACCAGGTGTTGGTGGATGCGGTCGCTATCGGAGATAGCTTTGCTGACGTGATGACTGACGTGATGATCCCCGAGCCAGCCAGTGCTGTTTTGGCGTTGCTCGGATTGGCTGCTGTCGTGGGTTCTCGCCGACGCGTAGCCTAGTGCCCCAGCCGCGGTCGCAGTCAGCGTAGGCGACTCGACCCGGATAGGGACAAATGATGAAGTTTAACGCATGCGGGCCGCCGTCGGGCTTATCGGCGGTGGCTCGCTTTGTTGCTATTTTTCTGCCTGCCCACCGCCTCACGAACCAACGTTCAGCCCTGTGCAGTTGAGCGCGGCAATAGATGTCGTCGCCGGCCTTGGCTTGCGAGTGCAATGCTCGCCATAGACCACCAAATCACCATCAGGAGTTAAGAAACCATGACCATGCGCCACGCCAAACAGATTTGGCTCACGTCGCTGCTGCTTTTCGCACTTAGCCCGGTAACTTTGCATGCAGCGCCGCAAAAGATTTTCGCGGTTTCGCAAATTCAGCCAGGTGGTGCTGGAGAGGTTGCGGGCGCGCCATCGGACTCGGTGCTGTTTTATGACGTTACCGATATCGGCAACGGTGCGACCTCCGGAGTCTTCAACAACGATCCGCTCTTCGCTGTGTGGATGGGCTTTGAGATTCTTCAGGGCCAAGTCGGTGACGATCCGAATGGCGCTTCGCTTGGTAACCGGGAAGAGTTCTCCGCTCTGACTGTGAATCCGGCGAATGGTACGATTTACGCCGCTGCTTTCGATAGCGGTACGACGGGCGTAGCAGACCCTGTCAACGATACTCAGGGCGATTTCGACCTGTATCGGATTGACTATCAGGCGATTTTGGCGGACTTCGTTTCGGAGTCGAGACCCAAAGGAACCATTTACGCGCCCAAGACGCTTAACATCGATACGTTCGACGAAGACTTCCTGAGAATCAACGGAAGTTCCTTCTACGACGGCACGGTGGATGGGTTGGCAAACGATGTGCCTCACCCTTCGGACCCAACCGGCGCGAACACGGTGCATCTTGATGGCGCGTTTCAAAAGATCGGCGAGCCTGGCCGCTCACTATCGCCGGCCTCGTTCTTCGACTACCAGCTTGAGTTTGTTGATCCCGAGACGTTGGTGTTTATGGACGCGAACATTGGCACAGGAACACCGGCGGATGAGGACTTTGCGATCAAGGTATGGAATCGCGTCAGTACCAGCCAAGGTGCGGCGTCGCAACCAGCCCCATTCCCACAGCCACCAAACCAAGAAGGTGGGTACAACAGCGTAAACAACACTGAATCTTGGGAGTCATCCGTCGCGGGGCGCCTCGAGCTTGATCCCGATACCGAGACCAATCCAGCAGGATTTACGCTAGTAAACACGGACGGAGTGCTGGGCGTTTGGGCGGCTGACTCCGATGGTGGCGGTGATGATATTGCGTTTTACGAGATCGATCTGAATGCTCCAGGCGGTGCAACCGCGACGAAGAAAGAGCTGGCTAACACGCTGGTCGGTGGGACTGGTCCGGGCTTGGCTACGCAGTTTGGTCTGGCTGAAGATCCTGCTTCGGATGCCACGACGAATGACGCTGAGATAGATGCTCTCTTTGTTGACAAAGACGGCAATCTGGTGATTGTCGAAAGTGGATTCTTTGACCCAGACCCAAGCGGATTAGGTCAAACCGGTGCGGACTTTGATGATCCGGCCGATGGTGTTGGCGACCCCGCTTTAGAGCCTCGAGTAATCACCGTAGGTATCGACAGCTACGACAGTCCTGACTCGGACGCTAGCGGTCAGAATGAAGTGCTTGCTTCCGGTCCCGCGGGTACAGGATTCGCGGATACTGATCCGTTTACCGTGTCCGCCTTTGTTCCTGTTTCAGGTGCAATCGACAATGACACGGCGGTTACGAACAGTACCCGCGTCACCTTGGATAAGAGTACCGGTTACCTCTATATCATCGATCAGGACACTGGGTTTTCTGAGGATATCTACGTCTTCGATCCTGCCACGGGAACCATCGTCTATTCTGAACTCAATCCGTTCAATATTGGAATCTTCAACGACGATACGTCGCTGGTCTTCACTCGCGGTGACATCAACAACGATGGCGTGGTTGACGGCGGCGACTTGACGGCACTTGGCGACGCAGTGGCTGCACCGACGGCTTTGCTGAACGAGTGGTATGACCTGACCGGCGACGGCGTCATTACGAACGACGACATTTTGGAGTTGCAAGCGATCATTGGCAGCACGCCAGGCGACTTTGATGCCGATGGCGATGTTGACGGTGCAGACTTTTTGGAGTGGCAGCGCAGTGATGGCACTGCTAGTGGACTGACGGATTGGCAAGAAAATTACGGGTCGGGTGTTGCGTCGCTGTCAGCGTCCAGCGCAGCTGTGCCAGAGCCCACTGCGTTCGTCTTGTGCGTTGGCATAGGGGTTTTGGTGCTCGTCCAACGTAGGAACTAAACGGAACGTCTATCGAAAATAGAAGAAGGACTAATAATGAGAAAGTCGATTACAGTTGTTGAGAGTCGCCGCATAGCGGTGGCGACAGCAGCGTTTGCAATGGCAGTGTGCATTCCGCTCAATGCGATCGCACAGCTGCAAATCACAGAGTTAATGGTCAATCCGATTGATGAAGGTGCCTGGGAGTGGTTTGAAGTTTACAACCCGACCGGTTCGCCGATTGATCTGAATGGCTATTACATGGACCGTTTGGGAGATTCAGATATTGGTGCTACGGGCGATCCGAACATCCAAAACACCGTAGCGTCCAATACCATTGTGCCTGCGATGGGTACTGCGGTGATCTATGACGGTTTCCTTGGCGCCGGCAACCCAGCGACGTTCGACGACTCGTTCTTCCGCAGCGCGTGGGGATTGGATCCGTCGGTTGCGTTGATCTCGGCAGACTTTTTCCCGGCTCTAACCAACTCGGGAACGGCATTTGGGCTGTGGCCCAGTCGTGCAGCCTACGACTTGGACCTGATCGATCCTGACAACGGTGGAGGCCTCTGCGGGGACCCGGGTGTCATGGACAACACGTGTGTCGTGGGTGGATTTGCGAACGCCGACGTTTCGATTGACTTTACCAGTTTTCCAACGGGTGCGAATGGTGAGTCGATCAGCTGGAATGGCACTGGCAGCTTTACTGACGGAAGCAACTGGGCCCCTAGCGTCAACGGTGTTGACGGTGCCGTAACCAGTACCGGCGTGGTGGTCGCAGACGGTGGTTCCGATGCCGGTAACCCTGGCATCATTCCGACTGGCACGCCCCCGACCAACAATGGTGGTTTGAACGAGGGAGTCTTCTTCACGGAGATTATGTACAACTCGGGCCTTGATGAGCCCGATTGGGAATGGGTTGAGATTTATAACAACACGGGAGTTGCGATTGATTTCAGTTCCACTCCATACACGTTTGACGACAACGATAATCCAGCACCGTCTGGTGCAAATGTTGATTCTGGTGTATTGGCGGCTGGCGATGTGGCCGTACTGTTCAACGCCGACGACCTAACTGCCAGCACTTTTGCTGACGCTTGGGATCCGGGTGGTGCGAATGGAACGACATTTATAGGAGTTTCAAGCTGGCCAGCGCTGGGCAATGGTGGCGATACGATTACGCTTTCGGTCGGTGGCAATACAGTTGCTCAGGTGGACTACGATGACGACGGCGAAATTTGGCCGACAGACAACGGCTCTGGTTCCGTTCGGCTGTCAGATCTTGGGGGAGATACCAACAATGGTTTGAGTTGGCTGCTCAGCAACGAGTTTGACGGCGTGTCGTTCTTGATTTCGGTGGATGCACCATTGCATCCAGGTGGTGATATCGCCAGCCCGGGCAGCTTTACTCCTGTTGCCACAGCCGATGTTGATGTTGACGATGACGGCGACATTGATGGTGACGACTTTTTGGCGCTGCAGCGATCCAATCCTGGCTTGATTGCCGACTGGCTCGCTCAGTACCCAGCCGGGGCGAGCTTGGCAGCAGCGACAGCTGTACCTGAGCCAGCTTCGCTCGCCTTGATTGGGATCGCGCTGACGGCCGTTTCGCTTGCGCGACGCAAGTAGGCTTGCAAGGCGTCAGTCGCGCCGGTCTGTATAAAGCGTTGGCCATGCTCCCTCAGGGGGCATGGCCAATTTTATTTTGGTGTTCTGTTGGTCTGGTGAAGTTTTGAGCTCTTTTCTATTCCGTTTGGGCGACGTGCGCGTAGGTCAGGTACTTGCTGCGCTCCTCTGCTTTTTGTGTTTTGATTTGAGTTCCATTCACGCTGGACCCTACGATCCACCCGCCAATTACTACAATTCGGCGACCGGCACGGGCAGCACGCTGAAGAGCCAGCTCCACAATATTATTGATGCACACACGGTGCGGTCGTACAACGCAGCCCGTTCGCTGCTGCAGATCACCGACCAGGATCCCAACGACCCGGATCGAATGATTTTGGTCTACGACCGGATCTCACTGGATGTGTCAGCGATCAACCCCAATGGGTCCATTCCCGGTTGGGATAGCGCCGCAACGTGGAACCGTGAGCACACTTGGCCTCGATCGCGAGGTGTGGATAGCTCAGGCCCCGACAATAGCGATCTGCATCAGCTGCGCCCTTCGACAACACAAGTCAATTCGGATCGCGACAATCTCAATTTTGGTGGCGCGTTCGGCGCGCAGAACTTTGGCACAGTCTTCGATCAAGGGAGCCTAAAGTGGTATCCCGGTGATGCAGACGCCGGAATGATTGCTCGACAGCAGTTCTACATGGCCACTCGCTACGACAATTCTGACAGCTCGACGGACGATTTGGAAATCGTGGACGGAAACCCAGGCATCGGCGGCAGTACGTTGGGAGACTTGGACCGGCTCATTGAATGGCACTTCGCCGCGCCGCCAGATGAGTTTGAATTGCGTCGCAACGACGTGATTTACGATGACTATCAGGGCAATCGCAATCCTTTCATCGATCGACCCGAGTATGTTTGGAGTGTATTTGTCGACCAGCAGAATGATACTCGCCTAGCGATCGACGGGACGAATCCGGGAAGCGATGGCGGTTCGTCTATGGAAGTCGACTTGGGGCGCGTGCTAATTGGTGCACCTGTGCCGTCTAGCCAGGGGGTCACCATCAACAAGACCGGAGTTGACGGTACGTACTACAGCGTAGCCGCGGCCGGTCTGGCGACCAGCACCATGACGGAGGGCTACCACGCATTCCGCACAGGAGCATCGGGCAGCGCAACGCTCCAAGTCGGCCTCGATACAAACACCACTTCTGCCGGCAGCCGCAGTGGAAGCGTCACGATTGATAATCTTGATGTCACGACCGCGGGTGGGGCAGGCCGAGGCGCGAACGACGCCGATGACGTGATCGACATTACGCTAGAGGTTCTGGATCATGCTAACCCGTCGTTCGCGGTCGATAGCAATCAGGATCTGCTGGTACACGATTTTGGCACTATCGCTGAAGGATCAACCTCGCCGATGTTCGAGTTTGATATTTTCAACTTGGAGTCGACACTAGGATTCACGGCCGGGTTGCAATTGGATCAGATTGTCGGATTTGGCGACGCGCTAGCCTTTCAAACAGATTTCAGTTCTCTTTTGAGTGGTACACCAGTTGTTGCCGGGTCGGGAGCGACCGTTTCAGCTACCCTCAATACATCCGTTCCCGGTGAGTTTTCTAGCTCCTATTTGCTTAGCTTCTCAGACGAAGACTTGCCTGGTGCCAGTGCCTTGGGAACGATCGAAGTCATGCTGTCTGGCACGGTAGAGGCCGCGGTGAGCGAGACCGCAGACTTTAACGAAGATGGCGACGTGGACGGTTCGGATTATCTCGCGTGGCAACGCGGATTAGCGGCGGGCGCTACGCTGGCAGAAGGCGATTCCAATGGCGACATGACGGTTGATAGTCTCGACCTGTCCTTCTGGCGTGACCAATACGCGTCCGTGGCAGCGACACGCGCTATCGCGTCCGTGCCGGAGCCTTCTGCGGCAGTCCTTTTGCTGGCAGCGATGCTTCTGCTTCTCAATACGCCGCCTCGGCAGTTCTGACGCCCGGCTAAGTGAATCGCACAGTATTTACCGCAATATCGCATGGTATTTGCGCCAGTTCGTCAGGTTCTCGTTACAAATCGTTGCCGGGATTTTATCGGCATAGTCTAATAGAAGATTCTCGTCGAAGTCACAGAGTGTACATTTGGAGCAGAAACAAGGATGAGGTCCCCTACTCGACGCCATTTCGTTGGCTATCAGTTACTTGTTATCGGTGCGGTGTGCTGCTTGGCTGATGCTCGTCATGTGCACGGTCAACTCCGCGTGGTGAGCTACAATACGGCGACCGCCAATACAGGTCTGAATCTTTTTACGGCGAGATCTGGTGTCGACACCGTGCTGGAAGCGATTGGCGCCGAGACCGTAGGAGGCATTGCCAAGCCTATTGATGTATTGCTGCTGCAGGAACAGTTCAATATGGCCACCTCGGCGCAGTCATTTGTGGACATCCTGAACGACATCTACGATCCGGTTGATCGGACGATGTATGCGCGGTCGCTGCTCAATGGCGGTACGTCGTCGCCCGACGGATCGGGGGGACGTCCGGGTTTGGTTTACAACACCGAAACGGTCAATCTGATCGGCGAGCGCAGACTGGGTACCGTCGGGGGTAGCGCCCAAGCGCGTCAGACGTTGCGGTATCAACTTCGCCCAACGGGCTACGATTCGTCCGCTGATTTTTACGTTTACAACAATCACTATAAGGCGGGTACCTCGAGTTCCGATCAGAGTCGTCGTTTATTGGAAGCGCAGGCCGTGCGTAATGATGCTGACAATCTGGGGCAGGGAACCCATGTCATCTACGCGGGAGATTTCAATATTCAAAGCAGCTCGGAGGCCATGTATGGGGAGCTGCTTTCAGCAGGAAACGGCCAGGCGTTTGATCCCATTAATACGCCTGGAACTTGGCACAATAGCTCCTCGCTTCGAATCACCCACACACAAGCGCCTTCGTCGAGCGGTCCTGGTGACCTCGTCGGCGGCGGAGTCGACGATCGTTTCGACTTCCAGTTGGTGACGGATGAGTTTCAAGACGATGAAGGACTGAGTTACATCTCGGGTACCTATCGGGCCTTTGGAAACAACGGATCACATTCTTGCTGCGGGAGCTCAATTACTGCCGGCAACGGAGCGTCTCCGGCGGTGCTGTCGGCGTTGACTACGGCAAGTGATCACTTGCCGGTGGTGGCTGACTATCAGCTGCCGGCCGTGCTCAGTGCGCAACTGGATACCATTCCGGCGACCGTACCGATGGGAGTGAACTTTAGCGTAGACGTACTCGTCGAAAACGTGGCCAATGTGGTTTCCTCATTGGGTGCCGACGAGTTGGACTTCAACGTGAGCGTGTCGGGCGATTTATTCGGCGGCGGCTCTGGTACTGATTTTGCGCTCGGCGGCGCCACGGCGTTTCCGATCATGCTCGACACCTCGGTCAACGGGCTGCGTAGCGGAACGGTTACCGTGACCACGGCGAGTCAAGGCGCCGCCAATACGCTGGTAACCATCCCAGTTAGTTTTTCTGTGGGCGAAGTTAGTCAGGTGCCCTTCTTGGCTCGTGACGATTTTGATGCTCCCATTGGCCTGAATAGTTTTGTGCAATCGCCCTTGCCAGGTGCGTTTACCAGCCCCGCCGACGGCTTTGAACGCTATCAGGTCGGGATCAGCCCATCGATACCGTTTGGATTGCTCGATCAGTCTGTCAGTGGAAACGCAAGCGATACTCTGGGAGTTGTCAACGAAGCCACAAAGACGGATGGGTGGTTTGGAGTGACCGATCTGAACAACGACGACAACCCGTCCGGTACAGGGGTGGCTACTTGGGAGTTCGACATCGCCGGTGCGTCCAATTTGTCGGTCTCGATTGATATGGCTGCCATGGGCGACTTTGAGAGTTCCGATCTGTTCGATTGGACTTACGCGATCGACGGTGGAAATGCGATGCAGCTGTTTACTTCGTCCGTTGACGAAGCAGGTTCGGCGACCTACACGCTCGCCGATGGCGACGACTTCCTGCTCAATGATCCGCTAGTGATCACAGACAACGGTGGCAGTCCAACGCAATTATCGAACTTGTTTCAAACACTGACTTCCTCGATTGCCGGAGTGGGCGACACGCTTACGATACAGCTCTCTGCCGCTGCAGACGGCGGATCAGAAGTGTTTGCCTTTGACAATATTGTGATCGAGGGGATCACGATATTGGCCGAGGATGCTGACTTCGATCAGGATGGCGACGTCGACGGCGCTGACTTTCTTGTCTGGCAGCGCGGAGTTGGTACGGGAACGAGCTTGGCTGACGGCGACGCGAACGGTGATGGGCAGGTCGATGGCTCGGACCTGGCGGTATGGCAGTCGCAGTACGCTAACACGGCACTCATGGCTCAACAGGCAGTTGCGGCTGTGCCTGAGCCGACGACTACGGCACTGATGGTCTCTGCACTATCGCTGGTGCTTACCGGCCGACGTGTTGCCAATCGACACCCGCATCTCGGTGGACTATAATCGCATTTTTCATGGGCGGATGTGATGGCGCTTGCATTGTGCCGTCCTCTTGCCGTGTGGGCGAATGAATTGGCTTTCATGCTGTCCAGTTGTCGGACGGGCAGCTAATCCGGAGCAATCCGTTTCTGCGACGAAGGTGTCTTGCCATGGGGATCGTCAATCGACGTGGGTTTTTGCAAAGTGCGGTCGCCGCGGGTGCGACGGTTTCATTTTCCAATCGGTCTCTCATGGCGAGCAGTGCAAACGAGCAAGTCAACTTAGGGATCGTTGGCTGCGGTTGGCGAGGCGGTCAACTTGCTGAGTACTTTGAAAAGACGCCAGGCCTGAAGATCGCCGGCCTCTGCGACGTGGACGAGCAGTTGTCAGGCGAGATCGGTAAGAAGTATCCGCGTGCCGCCAAGTGGACCGACATGCGACGTATGTTCGATTCGCCGGACATCGATGCTGTTGCGATCGCGACTTGCAACCACTGGCACTGCCTCGCGTCGATTTGGGCGATGGAAGCCGGCAAGCACGTTTACGTCGAGAAGCCTCTCGGGCACACCGAATGGGAAGGTCGGCAAGTCGTGTTGGCTCAGCAACGCTACGACCGCATCTGTCAGGTTGGAACACAACAGCGGAGCGATCCGCTGCAGGCGGAGATAAAGCAGTATCTGTACGAAGACCAGGCCCTAGGCGAGATCGAATCCGTCCGCATCAATCGATTTGGTGTCCGCGAGCCCATCGGCCGTCGCGACCAGCCGCTGGTCATGCCTTCGAGTGTTGACTACGACCTCTGGTTAGGTCCAGCGCAAGACCAACCCATTTACCGTGACAAGTTGCACTACGATTGGCACTGGGATTGGAATACTGGTTCCGGCGAAATGGGCAACTGGGGTGTGCATATCATCGACGATGTGCGGAACAATGTTTTCCGCGATTCCGTGACGGCTCCCAAGTCGATCGTTGCCGCCGGTACCCGGGCGGGATGGGATGATGCTGGGAACACCCCGAATGTGCATTTAGCGATTTTGGATGCCGACGGCGTTCCGGTGGTTGTCACGCTGTCGAATCTGCCGATCAAAGATACGAAAGTGCAGTTCTCTGGTCCCAACAGCGGCTACGTCGTATTCTGTAGCGAAGGCCAGCTTCACGGACAGCGCGGGTCGGCGATTGCCGTAGATTCAACAGGTAAGCGGATTAAGAAATTCCAAGGGAACAACGGCAACGTCCACCATCAGCGTAATTTTGTCGAAGCAATACGCGAACATAAACAAGAAATGCTCATGGCGCCTGCCCGCGTCGGCAACGATTCGACCACTTGGTGCAATCTAATCAACATCGCGACACGCTTACCAAATTCGAGCAGCTCAGCTGACGATGCGGCGCTGGATACGCAGTTTGGCAAGTTCTCAGGGCGTGAGCTTTTGCAGCAGTTCGAAGACTTGGTGGCGACGACGGGGGGAGAATCTGGCGAGAAGCAATTCCACCTGGGCCCGCGACTAAGCTACGATCCCGTGGCAAGGCAATTTGGCGGCAACTTGGCCACGGAAGCGAATTCCTTGCTGCGTCGGGCAGATCGCGAGAGATTCGAAGTCCCAGACCTTTCTGCCGCCGTCCAGGTTGGCTCACGCTAGGCAAAGTCTCGTCGTTCGAGTGAAGTGTATGTTCCGCCGAATTGTGCTACCGTTCGGACTTCTTGTAGCCGTCGCCTGGGGCGAGGCGATCGTTGCTTCTGCATCGGATCCACCCAACATTGTCGTCATCTTGGTCGATGATTTGGGCTATATGGATATCGGAGCCAACAACCCCAACTGCTTTTACGAGACACCGCATATCGATGCCTTGGCAACATCGGGCATGCGGTTCACGGATGGGTACGCTGCAAATCCTGTCTGTTCGCCAACTCGCTATAGCCTGATGACCGGGAAGTATCCGACACGCGTGCGGGCAACCAACTGGTTTTCTGGCAAACGGAGTGGCACTTACAATCCAGCGCCGTTGGTTGACGCGATGCCGTTGACGGAGATTACCTTGGCACAGCTGCTGAAGTCGGCAGGCTACGCCACCTTTTTCGCCGGCAAGTGGCACCTCGGCGAAGGCGAAGAGTACTACCCTCACAATCGCGGCTTCGATATCAATAGGGGCGGTTACTTTCGTGGCGGACCGTATACTGGCAAGAAGTATTTTTCGCCCTTCGAGAATCCACAGCTCAAGCCGGATAGTCCGCCGGGTGATCATTTGCCTGCTCGACTTGCGCGGGAAACCACGGCATTTATTCGGAAGAACAAAGAGAATCCATTCTTCGCTTACCTGTCGTTTTACTCTGTGCACACTCCGCTGATGGGGAGACCGGATCTGGTCGAGAAGTACAAGCAGCGCACCGCGAGTATCGCTGGCGAGCAGTTTGGCAGCGAAGAGCAAGTCTACGGTGACAAGCCACGAAGAGTGCGAGTGCAGCAGAAACACGCCGTCTATGCCGCAATGGTCGAGGCGATGGATCAGGCGGTCGGCGAAGTTCTCCAGGAGCTTGACGACTCGGGAGTGGCAGACAACACGGTCGTGTTTTTTACCTCCGATAACGGCGGCCTTTCGACGGCTGAGGGCTCGCCGACGAGCAATCTGCCGTTGCGAGGCGGCAAAGGTTGGATTTATGAGGGCGGGATTCGCGAGCCATGGCTTGTTCGCTATCCGGGTATCACCGCAGCTGGTTCGGTAAGTCGAGAGCCGATGTGCTCTATCGACCTTTATCCCACGGTAGCTGCCGCTGCTGGTGTTGAGTTGGACCATGAGATTGATGGCGTCGATCTGCTGCCGGCCTTGCGGGGCGGGGCCCTCGATCGCGACGCGCTCTACTGGCATTATCCGCACTACAGCAATCAGGGGGGAATTCCTGGTGGCGCGGTACGAATGGGTAGTTACAAACTGGTCGAACGCTACGAAGATGGGCGAGTTCATCTCTACGACTTGGACAACGATCTCGGAGAACGGCACGACCTTGCTGCGGCGCAGCCGGACGTGACCAATCGATTGCGAACGCGGTTGCATGATTGGTATCAAACGGTCGACGCGCAGTTTTTGCAAGAAAAAGATGGCCGTCAGCCCTGGCGTCCGTAATGAGCAAGCGAGGAGCATACGAAGTTTGCCTCGTGCTTCGTCTTGCCAGACCATTTTGGGCCTTTACTCGGTATACCAAAGAACTGACAATAGGCGACTAACCACGATCTTCTTAGATCGTCTGCATCCGTAGTTCAATTGGATAGAATATCGGTCTTCGAAACCGAGGGTTGTAGGTTCGAGTCCTACCGGATGCGCTCCGTACGCGACCATTCTCGACTGGTCGCGCGATTACTTCTGCTAGTGTTTTGGCTCTGACACTGATATACCGACCGATGCACACCGACTTTGACATCTATGGGACAGTGTCGTCGGAGACAGCTTGAAGTCAGGCCTTGCCCACCTCGTCCAGCAAAGCGACCCACTCTTCGAGTGATACGTCATAATCGGCGTCAAGCTGCGCGAGTACTGGCTTTTGAAGTTCCTGCGCAAAGAGGTTGGGGCCGTGTATCGCACCGGCCAATGCGCCGAGCAGTTGGGCACCGGAGTCGGTGTCGTGGCCGAAGTCGAGGATCATCGCCAGCGCCGCGAGTGGATCGTAGTTGCAGAACTCCAGCGTGGAAAAAACAAGTGCGACGATGAAGTGGGATTCCCAGAAGTACTGTACTTGTCCGTCGCGGAGCAACCTCTCGTAAAGACGTTTCGGCCGGTCGGTAGCGTCGCGTGCTACCTCGCTAGCGAAGTCGAGCCATTGGACGATCGGACGGGTGACGAACGGAATTTGGTCGTACTGATAGGGGTCGGTCGTCCTCATGGCTGTAGTGATGTTGTGCCAGACGGCTTGTCGTGACTGCTCGTTGGTGGGTTTAGGTTGGACCAGCGCCACCGATAGGCCAGCCACCAACGCAGCATTGATGTCCTTGGCCGGGCCGACGTCGAAGAAACTGAGCTCGTACGTCGCCCGATAGGCATCCTCGGGTCGACCAGCGTAAAGCGCAGCCAGCGGCAGCATGGTCATCTGTCCGCAACATGTCGGCACGCCGCCCCAGATGCGATCGGGCGGCGCAGCTTGTTCGAGGTGGCGATTGCCCAGCACCCAGTGCGCCGCCTTGGCGAACTCGCGAAACGATTCTTCACACAGATCGCGATACTGCGGCCGGCTAACGATGGCCGGTGCGTCAGCGAACTGTAGGTACGCGCGGGCCAGGTCTTGTTGCGTCAGCGGAAGTCTGGCATTTGCCTGTGCGTCGCGCAGTGCGGTGATCAGCACCATCTTGTGACGTGTGTCATCGGTAACGGTGCCAGCTGGGGCGTTGGTCTGCCACTGGCCGTAAGCTTCGGTCTCTGGTCGAAATCGCTCGTAGGGCATCAGCTTGAGC
>JBCDBK010000088.1:0-22063 GCA_039184115.1 Planctomycetota bacterium
AACCACTCGGTCGGTAAGTCCAGCGGATTCTGGACGTTGGCGACACGAGTTGCCAGGTGCTCTTCGGTGATCAGTTCTGCGGAGATCAGCGCCTCAAGCTCCAGAGAGGCGCCACATTCGAGCAGAATTCGATTCGTCGACGGATAACCGCCGGGTATGCCGTCTGTCTGATGCTCGCCGAGATAGAACTGCCGTTCCGCGACGACTCCCTTGCTTGCCGCAACTAGCGTGACGGTGATAGGGCAGCGGCTTTGTCCTACGCGCACGCTAAACGGAATCGTCTGGGGCTTGCCTGCTTCGACCACGACAGGCTTACGAACCTGAGTCGGAACGCCGTCGGTGTCTGGCGCAGTGACGAGGACCTGGCCCTGCCAACTTTCGTCACCGCCGGCCAACTCAATCGTTAGCGGCGACCAGCACCCTAACTTGAAGGCGCCATCAAACCCGATACGTGCAGCTGTAATCGTGGGTGAATCGGCTGTTGTGGACTCTGGACTTGCCGTTGCGAGACAGCACATCGTGATTGAACAGAATCCTAGCGCCGAGGCACGAAGTAATAACGACGAATGCAATTTCACGGCTTCTCCGCATCGTCGCAGGTGCAGACCAGCAGATTGCAGCCAGGGCAGCCCGAGCCATATTTGTCCTGTACGGCTTTCGTCAAGTCGACTTCGGCCACGTTAGCAATCGTCGAAAGCCATGCGAGCACGTCAGCGAACTCTGCTGCCAATTCGTCGTGTGTACCTTCACGCAACGCGGCTGCCAGTTCCCCGACTTCTTCCATGAGCCACATGAACGTGCCGTCGGTACCCCGCGCAACATCTTTTTCGTGATACATGTTTCGTATCAGCTGTTGAAAATCACGCAGTGAAATGTCGTTGGAGGTATCAGTCATTCAAGTGTGACTCGGATTGGTATTCTTGCCAGGCTTGATTGGCGCTGCTGCTCCCAGGTTCAAGATGCAAGACTTCGTCTGCCCACAGCCGTATTTGCACGGGGTCTCCCGCAGCGGTCGAGAGTTGCAATAGCTTTTTCCTAACGACGAGGTTGTCTGGTTCGGCACTAGCAATACGCTTGAGTAGGCGGTTCAGTTCGTCGGAGTTCTGCTGCCGCATCGCGACCACGGCCATCGCCTTAGTCCACTGGAGATTGCCTGGCTGCAACTTGGCTCCGTCGTGATAACAGCGATTCGCTTCGACCAGCTTATTCTGACGCAAGTAAATGGCGCCCAACAACTTGAGAGACTCGGCATGGGGCGAATCGGATTTCGCGACTTGCTGTAGTTCTGCCGCTGCGGTCTCGTCTTCGCCAATTCTGACGAGCAACTTTGCCTTTACATAGCGAGCGCTGGGCTCGTCGGGTGCGCTTTCGAGCACCTGCCTTGCCAACCGCCCAGCACCAGGATAATCGCCCCGGCGGAGGCGAGCCAGGGCTAGTTTTCCACCGGTCGGCCAATCGGTCGGATTCTGCTTCCAATGCTCCGTGAGGTCCGCCAAATCTGTCGGCGCGATGTTGGCATCGCGTACTATCTGAGCGACGATTTCGACGAGCCGGTTGGTGTAGGCCTGCTCCAACTCCTCCATCGTGATATCGAGGCTCGTTGCGATGGCAAGCTCGGTCGGGAGGTTGTCCCGATGGGCTTCGAGTAGCCGACGAATCCCGTCACTACCTTTCTTTTCGGCGATGAGATCAATGTAGAGTTCAGCCTGACAATAGGCGAGCTGCCACTCTTCAGCGGAGCGGGGTCTCAGAAAGCCAAGATTGATTGTCTCCAGATCGAACACATCGCCTCGCGATACACGCTCAGCGAGCAACTGGTTCCACTGTCGCCGTCGGGGACGATTTTCTTGCCAGACGGCACATCCCTCGGTCAGCCAATGAGGCACTGCGTAATCGGTCTGCTGAATATTGATGAGGTGGACGATCTCATGTCGTAGTATGTCCGCCCAATTGAGCTGGCGTCGTTCGGCGGTGGGTGAGACCATCGCGATGACGTTTCCGCCGCAAGCTGCAATCGTGTGAATGTTTGGTAAGCCGACCATGCGAGCGCCAAACCACTCGCGTGCACTGATGCCGCGCGCATTGTGGAAAATCTCAACCAATGCTTTTTCAGGTAATTCGTAGCGAAAAGTAGCCGCCAATTCTTCGTAGCATCGTTCGGCATGGCGGGCCATGTGCCGAGCGAGGGTACGATCACGTTCTCCGTCAAAACGGAAAATGAAGTGCTCTGACTCAAGTGTTGCGTAGCTGTCGAGTAGATCGAGAACCTCAAGCTGATTCTTAACGCGCACATTGTATGGATCTCGTTCAAATGACGCTTGCAACAAGTTTCGCGCCGCCGTTTCGTGTCCCAATCGCATCTCGATCATACCTAAGTGGCCGCGAGGCCCGATCAATGCCGGGGCCAGGGCAATTGCTTCTCGGAAGCTCTCGCCCGCTAGCGGGTAGCGTCTGGCATGCTCGAATGCCAGTGCGCTGCTGGCGTGGTATTCGCCCTGATTGCTGGCAGTCGCTGCCGTCTCTAGCACTCGATCGATGTCAACCGACGAAGCTTCTTGTGCCGATTCGTCGAGCAGCGAGTAAGCAGCCGACAGTCGACCAAGCGTCGGAGCGTGGTTCGGATTGAGCTTGTGAGCGACCTTCAGTGTGTCGATTGTTTCTGCCGGACGAAGACTTGCCAGTCGCATATCGGCACGGCAGAGCAGGGCGTCGAGTTGGTTCGGATTCGTCGCGAGTGCGCGGTTGATGTGACGCCGAGCACGATCGAGATCGAATGCTCGGAGCGCAAGGCTGGCTAATCCCGCGTGGATGTCCGCCGCCAGGGGATTAATTCGCAAGGCATCGTTAAATGCGGCCTCGGCGTCGCTCGCGTTGAATTTCTCAAGCAAGAGTAGCCCGATTTCCAGATGAGCCGGCCAGAAATTCGGTTCGCTCGTCAAGATACGCGGATACAGGCGCGTCGTAAGCTGCCGAAAGCGCTGCTTGTCCTGATTGAATCTTGCGTGCTGCGCTAGGGCTTTTCCATACCACAGCAACTGCTGTGGCGACTGGAGCGATTTTTGCTCGCGATCAAATCGTTCGGCAAGCTGCTGATAGGCCAGACGCGCTTGCCGCAGGTCGCCCGTAGCGCGGTACAACTCTGCCCGGACCCAGCTGGCTTGCAAGTGTTTTGGGTCGGTTTCGAGAGCCAGACCTAACTGCCGCCGGCAGATGCTCCAGTGGCCACGCTGGAGCGCGACCCATGCGCGTTGTGCGTGCAGGTCAGGCGATTGGTCCGACCGCCGAATCTGCGCGTCAAGCACTGACGTCGCTAGGTCTTGTTTTCCTTGCTCCCAGTGGCAACGCGAGAGGCCGAGGCTTGCCCGAATCGGCAACTCATCGCCGAGGCGAGCGAAGGCAGCCTCGCTTTCGGCGTAATTGCCGCGCAGCAACAGGCGCTCGGCTTCGGCAAGCTCACCGACCCAAGTGTCTCGATGCGCATGCGCGGGCAAAGCGCTGACGGCCACTAGCAGGACAAGCATGGAGAGCTGGATCAACATCGGACGGCTATCGATTTCGGCATGAAGCGACTACTATTTAGTCAGTCTATTCGATTTCCGTTCTCGCCGACTAGCAACGCAAATGACTGAATTTGTAACCATCGCCAAAGTAGGGTCGATTCCGGCGGGCGAAGGCGCGACGTTTCCGCTTGCCGATCGCCTGGTTGCGGTGTTTCATCACGAAGGGCAATACTTTGCTATTGATGACCTGTGCCCGCACATGGGAGCTTCGCTCGGTGCCGGTCAGCTGGACGAGGAAGGCAAAGTGATGTGCCCGTGGCACGCTTGGCGATTTGACGTCTGCGACGGTACCTGGTGCGACAACCCACGACTCAAGATTGATTCGTTTCCCGTGCGCATCAGCGGCGATGAAATCCAGGTGGCCTTACCAGAGCCCATGACGTCTCACCAGGAGCCGCCAGATCCGGCGCGGAATGACGCCTCAGACGACTCAACGTCGGCCGGCGAAGAAAGCCAACAGACCTAGCGAACCGATCAGCAGACTGCTTGGTTCCGGTATATTCGTGACAACAGTGCCTATCGCAGCGGTCGTCTCGCCAAGTGTCTTCTGCCAAACCAGAAAGTCTGCTCCGTCCACAATACCATTGCCATTTCCATCTGCGGCCACATTGGTCGTTGATCCGAAAGTGGCGTCTAAGACCGCCAGGTCGCTCGTGTCGACGGTGCCGTCGAAGTTGTAATCCCCATCAGGGATGTCAACTACGAACACATCGTTGATGAGCACCGCTTCGGATGCGAATATATTCTGTTGCGAGACGACCTGGTCAATATCGGTGACTGGCACATCGGTGAACGCGCCGCCAGCATTGACACGCGGCAATGCAGCAATACTGTCGACGACCGACAAGCCGCTGCCGACGATGCGACCAAACACGGTGAACCCACCATTCTGATTGTCCAAGTTGGCAGCGTTGTCCGCCAGATTGAAAAACCATTGACTGGTGGCACTGTTCGGATCACCACCTAGTTTCGCATACGCCACCGTTCCGCGCACATTGGTTAACACGGGTTCATTCAGAACAGGCGGGTCCGTGTTGACACTGGTAGTGCTGAAGATATCAGGCGAGAGGCTGAAGCCACCGCCTTGAACGATAAACCCGGGCACACTGCGATGAATAAACGTGCCGTCCCATCGATCCGTGTCCACGTAACTCAAGAAATTGGCGACCGACTGCGGCGTTGCCGAATCGTAGAGACGAACATCAATCGTGCCCAGACTAGTGTCGTAGCGCACGATCGTCGCGGACGCTTGAGGCAGAAGGCCAAACCCAAGAAGAGTGCATAGCGCTGCTGTGCGAATTGCGTAGAGTTGATGGAGATTCATCGCAGGCCAAAAAAGTGCGAGGCTCGACTCGTGAGATTTTGTTCCGGTAGAAGCGCCGCGAGGAACGGCGTTACCCTTAGCGTAACCCAGACACACCGTCCTGTCCACGAATTGGCCCCTGCACGGCAGACCGCAATTGCATTAGAATGTTGCGTAAAAGCAACGTCCGGGATGGACGTGCTATGTTACGAGCGTAACCTTCTCTCATGCACCACTGACATTAGGTAATCCCAGGCAAGATGACTGCTTTTCCCGAAATCGATCGTATTCTTTTCGAAGGCCCAGACAGCAAGAATCCCTTGGCGTTCCGCTACTACGACCCCGACGAAATGGTCGAAGGCAAGTCGATGCGGGACCATCTGCGTTTCAGTGTCGTCTATTGGCACACTTTTCGAGGTCAAGGCTCCGATCCGTTCGGACCTGGAACTGCTCTTCGGCCTTGGGAGGACGGAACCGATTCGGTAGAAAACGCACAGAATCGGGTGCGAGTTGCGTTCGAGTTTGTCGAGAAACTGGGCGCCCCCTACTACGCATTCCACGATCGCGATGTGGCGCCGGAGGGGGCAACGCTTAGTGAATCGAATCGGAATCTCGATGCCATCGCGGCAGTACTGAAAGAAGAACAGCAACGCTCAGGTATCAAGCTACTGTGGGGCACGGCCAATCTGTTTAGCAATCCGCGCTACATGCACGGAGCAGGCACAAGTCCCAATAGCGAGGCGTTTGCCTATGCTGCCGCGCAAGTGAAGAAGGCTTTGGAGGTCACTCACGAGTTGGGCGGCGAAGGATATGTATTCTGGGGCGGACGCGAAGGCTATCAGAATCTTTGGAATACGAACATCAAACGCGAGCTTGACCACCTAGCGATGTTTTTGCACATGGCGGTCGATTACGCGAAGGAAATCGGTTTCACCGGGCAATTCTATATCGAGCCGAAGCCCAAGGAACCAACGAAGCATCAATACGATAGCGACGCGGCGGCGTGTCTCAACTTTCTGCGTCAGTACGACTTGATGGGCCACCTTAAGCTCAACCTCGAAACCAATCACGCCACACTTGCGGGCCACACGATGCAGCACGAGTTGGAAGTCGCCGGCGGAGCAGATGCCCTCGGGTCGATTGATGCGAATACGGGCGACATGCTGCTCGGCTGGGATACCGACCAGTTTCCGACCGACGTCTATCTCACGACGCAGTGTATGCACTCGATTCTTAGGTACGGTGGACTGACGACGGGTGGGGTCAACTTCGACGCCAAAGTGCGCCGCGAGAGCTTTGAGCCAATCGACTTGTTCTACGCTCATATCGGCGGCATGGACGCCTTTGCACGTGGTCTGAAGATCGCGGCAGACATACGCGCTGACGGGCGATTGGAGAGCATCGTCGCCGATCGCTACTCGAGCTGGGATAGCGGATTGGGGGCCGAAATCGAAGGCGGCAAGCACAGTCTTGCTTCGCTTGAGAAAATCATGCTCGAACAAGGCGAGATTGCCGGTAACTCCAGCGGCCGCCAGGAAATGATTGAGAACTTGATCAACACGTACCTGTAGCCGCCCGCAGCGGTTGAACGGTGTCCATGATTGAACAGGTCGTCAGCAGCCAGAGTAGCAATGACGGCTCTGAGAGCGAGCCGATTGGCGAACGGCGCTCGTCTCGCCGTTTACGCGTTTCGCACTTTCTGCTCGTCACTACACTGTGTGCGATAGTGCTCGCTGTGCGCGATGCTTGGTTTGATTGGAAATCAGTTGCCGGCCAAGTCGAAACTTATGCCTACGCTTACTTGACCTTTTCTTCGCTGCTTTACGGCGTCGCCCTTTCCGGGTTGTGTGTGTTTGTTTGGCATCGCGTTTGTAGTGACGTGCCCTCGGTGAAGTTTGCCGGGCATTGGATGTTGCTGTTTGCGGCAATAGGAGTGATCTTGGACGCGTTAGTCAGTGTGTCTGTCTGGTTGTATTCCGAGGTGACCACCAGTTCCTATCCCGACTTTTACGCTTGGAACTTGGATAAGATTCTTCTCTGCAGTGCGATGGCTTGTAACTGTGCGACTTTCGCTTGGTTGATTTCCGGCGATTGGTGTTGGAAGCTGGCGCTGATATTTCCAGCCGCCGTGTTGGTGATGCTTGTGCCCCAACACATTTATGTTTTCGCTATGAACGGAATGTGGCGCGAGTGGTTCGCAACTTCACACGCTTACGCCCAGCTGGTAACCACTGCCGTGGTTGGCTGTTTCGTCGTGGCGGCAGTTTGGAAAGAATGGGGGCAACGTAGAGACTTCGACTGGCTGCATTGGTCGGGCGTTGTGCTGACGCTGCTGTATGTCGTCGGCGGTTTCTTATCGGCTATGGCTTGGTTGCACTACTACGCGTAATGCGGTGGACGTCTTGCAAATCAAGACGTTATGCCGTTCCAGAGAACTTCTGCCATCAGCGACTCGTCTAGCCGTTCTTCGGTACTGTCGGGTGGCACGAGCGGCGACATCACGCTCATTTTGGCGGCGGCAAGATCGATGATCGAGGCATGGGCTGAATCGAAATGCGCCTTCCGATCAGCACCGACGCGCTGGACGATGGGTGCAGTGTAGTTGCCTCCGTTGCGGCGGATGACTTGCGCTTCGGTGCCGTCGCTGAGCCGAACATGGCTGCCAATCGGAAATAGCGCCACGACTTGCAGCAGAGCCCGCATCGATTGCTCGTCGATGCGACCCGCTTTGACTTGGTTTAGTAGATAGACGATGGCATCGTACGACAGGTACGCCGGTCTTCCATGCATTTCTGCCGTGAGTGAAATGTAAGCATCGGCTGCTTGCAGTAAGGCTGCGTAGGGATGGATTTCGTCGGCGGTAATACCCCTGGGGTAGCCAGAACCATCAGGGTTTTCGTGAACTTGCGTGGCCGCCAACCTTACGGTTAATGAGATATTCTGCATTGAGGACAACATGTCGAGCGTATGCAGCGGATGGTCGGTAATCTCGCGGAAGTCCGCGGCGGATAGTTTGGAACGCTGATCGCGCAGCCTCTCGTCAAGCCGATACATGCCAAAGTCGTGCACTAATCCGCACAGTCCGACTTCGCGCACGTTGTGTTCGTCCCAATCCATTTCGATCGCCATGGCCATGCCGAGCAGAGCCAGTCGAATGCCGCGCTCAGTTAATGCTGGGCTGGGAGCGAGCTCACGCGACGTGGCGATCACATTGTCCGTATCGTCAGTAAGTTCCGCGACGTAGTCCTCGGTAACGGCAGCAAGAGTCTGATCGTCGTCAATGCGACCGGCGACTGCGGTCTTCGCAATCTCAGCGAGCCGATGTGCCGTGACGGCAAAGTGTTGCGTCAGCCTTTCGCGCTGTTGATGGTCGTAGGGTGCGGTCCCGTGATTCTTTTGCCGCTCTGAGAGCGCAGGCCCAGCGTTTTGCACCTTCCTCGACACGGACGAAGCCAACGCAGCGGCTTGGACTTTGACGCTCGCGACCGCCTCGCGCAGCGCTGTTTGCTGTGCAGATTCCTTCTCAAGCGATCTGGCCGGCTGCGCGGCGCGAGGCGGCGACTTTGGGTGGGTTGGCGGCTGTGATGTGTTGCCACCAAACAACGCGGCGACATCGTCAGGATGGAGCAGTACTTCGGTGATCCCACGCGCCAATAGACGATCTTTCAGACGCTTGGTCAGCGTCACTCCAGACGCAAGAAGCAGTCGACCATCACCATCGTTGACCGGATGGCTTAACTTGCTTCCGACGGGGAGTTGCTCTGTCTTTACGCTCACAGAATCGCTCGAAGCCATTCAGGTAGGTCCTCCCGCTACTGCCTGAGACCGGTGGACCAAGTATAGACCATCAGGTCATCTACTACTGTATCGGTTTTTGGACCTATGTGGCGTCAGTCCGTTACTGGCGGATTCCCGTCAATCTTCCAAGACAAACGTTACCATTAGCGTGACCCGATAGTGAGTGATTTCGCCATCCTCGACATCGACTTTCTGATCCTTAACCCAGGCGCCTTTCACGTTGTTGAGCGTCTTGCATGCGCGGTCGACGCCTTTTTCTAGCGCGTCTTCAAAACTTTTCTTGCTCGATGAGATGATCTCAGTGACCCGGGCGACAGAAGCCATAGCTGTACTCCTTAGCTGTTAATTGATAGTTGGCGTGTGCAGTTTGCGGGACGATAGTACCGACAGTTTACTCCCCCTTGCGCGGGGTGCGTACGATGATTATCATCCAGGGTGTACGATGAGTACACCTTTTTTTCACCGCTTTTCGTTACACAATGCCTTCACAAATAGGTCCATCGTATGAGTGCTTATATTTTCACCCGGCTTGCCGCGCATCGATTTGTTTTCGTTTGGGTCCTATCGTGTAGCGCCGGCATGTTGGCCTATGCGGCTGACGGTAGTGACTGGCTGCAGTGGCGCGGGTCGAGTCGCGACAGTGTTGCTTCGGCCAATCCTACGTGGCCCGATCGCCTTGCCGACGACTTCTTTTCGGAGCAATGGAGCGTGCCGCTAGGGCCCAGTTACTCCGGTCCTATCGTCTTGGCCGATCGCGTGTTTACCACCGAGACGAAGGACCAAGCGCAGGAGGTGGTGCACGCTTTCGATCGAGTTAGTGGCGGCAAGCTCTGGGAGGCGAGTTGGGATGGAGCCATGTCGGTGCCTTTCTTCGCCGCCGCCAACGGTAGTTGGATTCGCGCAACACCGGCGTGCGACGGCAGTCGTCTGTTTGTTGCCGGAATGCGAGACTTGTTAGTTTGCTTGGATGTTGAGAGTGGCAACGAGCTGTGGCGGGTCGATTTCATGCAGCGATATGGCACGCCGCTGCCGAAGTTTGGTTTCGCCTCGTCACCGATGGTGGTCGACGGACACGTCTACGTGCAAGCGAGTCAGTCATTGGTAAAGCTCGATGCGCTGACCGGTGCTAGCGTATGGCGCACAGCCGGCACGGACGACGCCATGTACGGCTCGCCATTTTCTTCGCCGCTGATGGGTACGGTTGACGGTCGACGACAGATTCTGCTGCAGACCCGGTCCTCACTGAAGGGAATCGATCCGGCAGACGGCGCGGAGCTTTGGTCGCAAGAGATCGAAGCCTTCCGTGGGATGAACATCCTCACGCCAACAATTTATGGCGACGGCGTCTTTACCAGCGCACATAGCGGCAAATCGCAGTTCTGGACGGTAAGCGCAGCTGCCAATCAAGGCGAGGCGGTGACCGAGCAGTGGACCAACAAAGCCCAGGCATACATGTCATCGCCGGTGATTGTCGGAGACTATGTCTATTTACATTTGCGCAACCAACGCTTGTCGTGTATCGACCTCAAGAATGGCGAGGAGCAGTGGCGAACGAAACCCTACGGCAAGTATTGGTCGATGGTAGCACAGGGCGACCGAATCCTGGCGCTGGACGAACGTGGCAAGCTGTTGTTGTTTCGTGCGAACCCGGCGGAGTTCGAACTGCTTGACGAGCGAGACGTGGCCGGCGATTCGACCTGGGCCCATCTGGCCGTCTGCGGGGGACAAGTCTTCGTGCGAGCACTCGATCGTCTGACCGTCTACCGTTGGCAGTAGCCCGACGCGCGCAACTAACGACGCTGCAACGACTTATCGTCGAGTCCCGGGCCGCAACGCGTCTTGACCCGAAGGGGGAATCGCAATAAACTTTTTGCTGCGATAGTGTTGCGCGAATTTCGGTGCTTCTGGCGGTTTACGTAGAGCACCTTTTTCTCACATATGCCTGTCGATGCGCGCCCCAGGAACCGTATTGGGCATCCTTACATGCTTGCTGGCTGAACTGCGGCAAGACTCGATCGCGTACCGACCACCCTTTGAGTGAGCGATGGAAGTACTGGAAAGAATTTGGGAGATTCTCGGCGCAATCGGCAATGGCGTCTTGAGTCGTTTCGAACGTGGGATCACCGCGCTATTTGGATCGGCAAACGCTCGATTTCTCAAGCGACTACATCCACGTGTGGCTGCTATTAATGCGCTCGAGACAAAGCTAGCGGAGCTGACCGAGGAACAGCTGCGTGCTAAGACCGACGAGTTTCGCGAACGGCTCGCGGCCGGCGAAACGGTAGAGGACCTGCTTGTCGAAGCGTTTGCGGTCTGCCGGGAAGGTGGCCGCCGCTTCTTGGGCATGCGTCACTACGACGTGCAGTTGATTGGCGGCATGATCCTGCACGAAGGAAACATTGCCGAAATGGTCACCGGCGAAGGGAAGACACTGGTCGCAACGTTGCCGGCGTACCTGAACGCCATCGAAGGCAAGGGCGTGCATGTCGTCACGGTGAACGACTATCTGGCTCGCCGCGATATGGAATGGATGGCACCGCTTTACAAAGGCCTAGGCTTAACCGTCGATGCAATCTGGTCAGGGATGGAGCCTAACGAGCGGCAAGAAGCGTACGCCTGCAATATCACTTACGGGACGAATAACGAGTTTGGTTTCGACTATTTGCGTGACAACATGAAGATTGCCGCGCGCGATGACGACCGTTATCCGAAACAACAGCAACAAGCGCAAGGCACGCTGCACTACGCGATTATCGACGAAGTCGACAACATTCTGATCGACGAGGCGCGGACTCCGCTGATCATTTCCGGACCAGCCCGCGATGATACGACCAAGTACATCAAAGCCGATAAAATTGCCCGTCAGCTCAAGCCAGGCGCTCACTTCGAAGTTAAAGAAAAAGAGCACTCCGCGAACCTCACTGACGAAGGTGTTCGTGCTGCGGAAAAACTAGCCGGCGTCGAGAGCTTTTACACCGCCGGCAATATGCAGTGGCCGCATCTGATCGACAATTCGCTAAAGGCCCACCACCTGTACAAACTCGACGTGAACTACGTTAAGCAAAACGGAAAGATCATCATCGTCGACGAGTTCACCGGTCGTTTGATGGAGGGCCGTCAGTGGAGCGACGGTTTGCATCAAGCAGTCGAAGCGAAAGAAGGCGTGCAGATTAAGGAAGAAAACCAGACGCTGGCGACCATCACGCTGCAGAACTTTTTCAAGCTCTACAAGAAGATTTCCGGTATGACCGGTACCGCCCTGACCGAAGCGGGCGAGTTCTGGAAGATCTACAAGTTGGACGTGATCGGTGTGCCCACCAACCGCGAAATGCAACGGCTGGAACATCCTGACGTCATCTTCCGCACCGAGAAAGAAAAGTACGTCGCGATCGCCGAAGAGATCGAGCAGCTCAACCGACACACGACCGTCACGCTGAAGAACGGTGAACAGCACATCGGCAAGCTGATCAAGTCCGACGATCAGGCCGTCACACTCGAGTCGGCAGAGAACCGACAGACCGAGAGTTTCACCCGCGATAAAATCACACACCTGCAGGAACCGGGTCGTCCGATTCTGGTGGGCACGGTTTCGATCGAAAAGAGCGAGCGGCTCGCCAGCCTGCTCGACAAGCGTGGCGTCAAGCACGAGGTGCTCAACGCCAAGCAGCATAAGCGCGAAGCCGAGATTGTCGCCCAAGCGGGTCGACTTGGTGCCGTGACGATCGCCACCAACATGGCTGGTCGAGGTACCGACATCATCCTCGGTGGCAATCCCGAGACGATGGCATGGGCTCAGTTGCAAGACAAGTACGCCACGCGATTAGATGTGCCGCAAGAGGAGTGGGACCAGCTCGTCGCTCAGATCGATCGCCGCGAAAAGATGAAAGATCAGGGCGAGGAAGTCAAAGGCATTGGCGGTTTGCACATTATCGGCACCGAGCGTCACGACTCGCGTCGCATCGATTTGCAGCTCCGCGGTCGCTGCGGTCGACAAGGCGACCCAGGTAGCAGCCGATTCTTCCTGTCGCTCGAAGACGACTTGATGCGCATCTTCGCTGGCGAGTGGGTGAAGAATATTCTCACACGCCTTGGCATGCAAGAAGGCGAGGCAATCGAAAGCAAGCTGGTCACCCGACGGGTGGAAGGGGCGCAGAAAAAAGTTGAGGAACGTAACTTCGAGATTCGCAAGAACCTCCTCGAATACGACGAGGTGATGGACGAGCAGCGCAAGCGTGTTTACAGCTACCGCCAGCGTATTCTCGACGGTGTCAACTGTCGCGATCTGATCATGGAGATGATCGAGGAGCAGCTTGATGAGCACTTAAGCACCATTCTCGATTCCGACTACGGCCCCGATTCGTTTGCTGCCGCGTCCGGCAGCTTGCTAGGTGTGCAACTGGAGGGCAAGGATTTTCGCAACCTGCAGTTTGACGAGGCGCAGCGCATCGCGCGTGACGAGGCGTATCGTCTGGCTGAGTCGCAGATTCTTGATGCGATCGAAGAAAACTTGCCCGAAGACGCCGAGCAAGACGAGTGGAATTGGACGGCCCTGGCCAAATGGTCGAACGTGCGTTGGGCAACCAACTATCGCGATCGCGAATTGAAGAAAATCGGCCGCGACCAGCTTGCCGAAGAGATGATTCAAGAGGGCCACAGGGCGATTGGCGAAATCGATCTCGATGCCTGCCAACGCCTGCTGGAGCCCGACTTTAGCGTGAAGACTGCCTGCGCTTGGCTGCACGATAAATTCGGCATTGAACTTGCGCCGGACGAGATGACTTCACTCTCATCCAGCGAGTTCGTCAGTTTGGCGCATGAGCGCGCTCGCGAAGCCTATGACGATCGCGAGTCGGAATTCCCTGTGCTGGCAAGTCTGCTGCGTTTCACGCAGCGCGATCGCAGCGGAAATCGATCCGGATTTCAGCGTGAAGAACTTGTCGAATGGGCCAAGAGACGCTTCGGCATCGATCTGTCGCTCGACGATCTAAAGACCAAGCAGCGCGAAGAAGTACGCAAGATGCTGCTCGAATTTAGCCAGAAAAACAACGTGCGGGCGAACGAAGTCGCAGCCGAAGCGCAAGAACGGGTCGAGGCATTATTCGCCGAATCCGGTACCTCCGTCACTCTCGGCCAAGCGACCGGCAACAATGGCAAGTTGGACGACCTGAGCAGTTGGCTCAGAGAATCGTGCCAGTGCGATCTCGATAGCAACGAATTGGCAAAGCTCGACTACGACGAAGCCCAGCGTCACGTATCGCAGCTGGTCGAAGACCGCTATCGACCCGAGATGCGGCGGATGGAGCGATCGCTACTGCTGCAGATTCTCGATCAGGCGTGGAAAGAACATCTGCTGACGATGGACCATCTGCGTTCAAGTGTTGGTCTCCGCGGCTACGCGCAAGTCGACCCCAAGGTCGAGTACAAGCGCGAAGGTATGAAGATGTTCGACACGATGTGGAGCAGCGTGGCGAACATGGTCACCGACCTGATCTTCAAAATGGAACAGCTCGACGAAGGCTTCGTCGGCAGCACCTGGGTCGAGACCGAAGCCCGCCATGATGAGGCCCCTGCCGCTTCTGACATTGCCGAACAGCAACAGCAGGCCATCGATGGTTCCCAGACACAGACCAAAATGGAACCCATTCGCAATCGTGGCGAAAAAGTCGGTCGCAACCAACCCTGTCCCTGCGGAAGCGGCAAAAAGTACAAGAACTGCTGCGGTAAGAACGGATAGCGGCAAGAGCAATCAGGGAAAGGAATCCCGCGTGTCTCGAGTAACTAGCTGGTTATTGAATGGCGTCTACGCCACGCTGATTCTCCTCGCCGCGCCATGGATCGCGTGGTCGGCATTGAGGCATGGTAAGTACCGCGAAGGTCTCGCCGCCAAACTCTGGGGTCGTGTGCCCAAACGAGCAGACGATCGCCCTTGCATCTGGCTACACGCGGTTAGCGTAGGCGAGGTCCAACTCCTGCAGACATTGCTCGAAGAACTACGCCAACGACGACCCGATGCCAAACTGGTGATCTCGACGACTACCAAGACCGGCTACGACCTGGCCCGTCGCAAGTATGCCCATTACACCGTGTTCTACTGTCCACTCGATTTCAGTTGGGCGGTCAGCAACGCGCTGCGACGAATACGTCCCGATTTGCTGGTGCTTACCGAGCTGGAGATTTGGCCGAATCTGATCCTTGCCGCAAGTGACTTCGGTGCGAAAATCGCCATCGTCAATGGACGGCTCAGCGATAGGAGCTATCAAGGCTATCGCCGCATACGACCAGTGATTTCCCGGATACTGCGGTGCGTCGATCTCGTGGCCGTTCAATCGGATCAAACGGCGCAGCGGTTTCTGGATTTGGGCTCACCGAACGTGACCGCCACCGGCTCGATCAAGTTTGACGGTGCCGTTACCGATCGCGATGATTCGCGCATTAGCCAGTTGCGATCACTGGCAAACATCGCCGATGACGAAGTCGTGCTGCTCGCTGGTAGCACACAGGCACCCGAAGAGCAGTACGCGATCGACGTGTATCAGAAACTGACGCTGCGGTATCCTCGCCTGCGCCTGATCATTGTCCCACGCCATCCGCAGCGATTTGACGAAGTCGCACGCTTGCTCGAGCGTTCTGGTATTGATTGGATCAGGCGTTCAGCGTTGGAGGCCACGCAGTCTCCTATTTCCAATTTCAAGCCACAGATCCTCGTCGATTCCGTCGGCGAACTCAGCGCCTGGTGGGGGCTGGCGACCATCGGGTTTGTCGGTGGGAGTTTCGGCACTCGCGGCGGGCAGAACATGTTGGAGCCCGCGGTCCATGGAGTAGCCACTTGCTTTGGACCGAACACCCGCAATTTCCGTGATATCGTTGCCCAACTGATCGCAGCCGATGGAGCTCGCGTGGTGAGACATCGCAAGACCTTCGAGCAGTTTGTCGAACATGCACTCGCCGATCCCGCGTGGGCTGCAGCGGTGGGTCAACGGGCGAAAGCGGTCGTCCTGTCACAGCAAGGCGCTACCCGACGCACGGTTGATCAGCTGATGCCGCTGGTCGCAATTCCGGAGAATGCGCGTCGCGCGGCTGCCGCTTAGCTCACACGTTCTGTATAGATATTTCGTCGGCCACTCGGTCGGTTTGAAATTCCGCTGCAAACGCCGCGTCGACATCTGCGAACTGATCGTCGTGCGCGTCGAGCGAAGAGTCACCTGCGAGCCTCACCAAGTCGGCGGTGGGAGTTTTCACATCGGCCACCACAACGGCGACTTGACGAACTGTCGCATCAGCGCCAGCAGCCTCATGCCGCGCATCAACTCGATACGCAGAGCGCATGGAAATTCGGGTGGTGAATAGTCGTTCGAGAGCAGCATCGGTGAAAACGAGACGGCCAACGTTCGAATTCTTGTCACCCACACTTACGGCTGCCGCTGTCTGCAACGGCGAAACCAGGCTGATCCCGATTGTAAATCGATAATCGCGGTTGAAAGAAGTAATCGTATTCGTGCCAGCGACTGGCGCTGTTCCCACGGCGACGCTGCCCGAGTCGGAACCGTTGGGTCCGCCGCCGTACCAGATTTCGTCGCCTCCGTCGTCAAAGGGGATCACCGCATCCGTACTGCCGGTACCATTGGCATTCGCATCGAGGAAACCAATGGCTAGCGTTTCTCCGTTTTGCAAAACAACCGACGGCGTCACGCCGTCGGCGAAGGCGAGAGAATTCAGACCCGATGCGTAGTTGGTGCGTGTCGTTCCGATGGCCAGCACCGTAAAGTTGTTATCACCATTCACCCGCGCGACAAAAGGTGTGACTGGCGAGGCGGTGCCCTGAGCGTAGAAGTTGAAGCTGTCGATCGCTATCGTCTGCGCCACGCCTTGTGTGTTGGTGTACGTGTCGGTCTCATTGACCATGAGATTTGAGTTCCAACCGTCAAAGTTGTTTGCGGCGCCAGGTGGGTTGCCTAGTTGCGGCGGCAACATGAACGGTGGCTCGGGAGCATAATTTCGCTGCCAAGCGAGAAAATCAGAGCCGTCCGAATCGCCGTCGCTGTCCGCATCGCTGTCGTCGTCGATGCCGTAGTCACCCCGCCATTGCGAGAGGTCATCGCCATCGACGAATCCGTCGCCGTCGAAGTCGGCGAGGATCGGGGCACCGAGAAATTCGACGCGCAACAGGTTCGATCCGGGCGCGCCGCCGAAGCCGCCGTTCCATTCAAGAATGTAGAGTGTTCCGTCGGGTCCCAGTTCCATATCAATAGGACGGACTCCATTGAGCGTTTCGGGCAAGAACGGATTGATCTTGAGGATGTCTCCACTGGAATCAAACTTCACCTCGTGATAACTACGGCGTGCCCAGTCATAGACAAAGAGCGTTTCGTCGAAGTAACCAGGCAGTCTGCTGGACGAAGACGAGTCTGCATCGAAGTGATAGACGGGTCCGGATAGTGCCGTTCGCCCGCCTGTGCCAAACTCCGGAAACTCTGCGGTGTTGCCATCGTGGTACCAAATCAGAGGTTCCTGGGCAGGCGGAAGATTGACCGCCCCAGTGTTGTTGGGTGAGTCGTTGACAGGTGCCGCGGGACTAAAGGTCGCACCCGACTGCCCCGTGTCGAAGTCGTAGTCGACATACGCCTGATTGTCGGCGACGAAGTAGGGCCAACCGTAGTTGCCGGCGCTGGTCGCACGGTTGATCTCGTCGTAACCGCGCGGACCGCGCGAGGCGCTGTTGTTATTCGAGTCGGGTCCCACATCGCCCCAGTAGAGTGCGCCCGTTTCCGAATCGATCGACAGCCGAAACGGATTACGGTTGCCCATGATATAGATCTCGGGGCGACCCGACGAACCGTCAGCAGGGAAAAGATTTCCTGCGGGGATCGTGTACGACCCATCAGGCTCGGGATGAATTCTCAAGATTTTGCCACGCAGATCGTCTGTATTCGACGAGCTTTTCTGCGCGTCCCAAGGCGATCGACCGGGCCTTTCGTCAATCGGAGTATAGCCATTCGACTCGAAAGGGTTCGTGTTGTCGCCAGTGGAAAGGTAGAGGTTGCCTTGCGGGTCAAACGCAAGCGAGCCAGCTGAGTGACAGCATTGATCGCGTTGCGTGGGAACTTCGAGCAGCACTTGCTCCGAGTTCAATTGGAGCTGGTTGCCAACCAGTGTGAATCGCGACAGATGCTGCTTGGGCGTGGCACCCGCAGGCGAGTAGAAGAGGTAAATCCAGTGGTTCGTATCGAAGTCTGGATCGAGCGCGATTCCCAGCAGACCGTCTTCTTCGCCCGTATAGACGTTGAGCTGAGCGATCGTGCTGGTGCTGTCGGCGACCGGATCGTAGCGCTTCACCGCGCCGCCCTTCTCGACAAAGAACACGCGTCCGTCGGATGCTACTTCCAGCGACATCGGGTCGGTGCTGTCGCCATAAAGCTCGACCGTCTGATAGTTCGCTTCCACCGTCGCGCCGCTATCGACCGTCACTTGTCCGGCCGCGTAGAAAATGCCACCCAGTAAGTGCTGCCGAAAGTCGAGATTAGAAAATGTGCCGTTGGTATGACCCAAACCGGTATACCATGCGCGGCCACCATCGTAGTCGTGATACCAAGCGATCGGATGATCGTAACCGTCCGTGCCGCCGAAATAAGTCGACTCGTCCAATGTGGCCAACACGTGGACATCGCCGCGCGGATTCGACTGGTAGTTGTACCACTCGTCGGTGATGACCCATCGCTCGGGCAGATGCGCCGTGGAGGGATGCGTCTGATCGGCGACCACGACCGTTGCCTGTTGCGTCGCGGGGTGGCTCTCGAAGTAGGCACCAAGCAAGTCGCCATACCAGCTCCAACCGTACTCGGTGTCCGCGGCGGCATGCACGCCGACCCAGCCACCGCCGCTCTGTATGTACTGCTCGAAAGCGGCTTCTTGCGCGCTGTTGAGCACATCGCCGGTCGTATTCAGGAACACAACCGCTTCGTAGTTGGCGAGATTCGCCGGCGTGAACTGACTGGCGTCTTCGGTCGCAGTTACGCTGAAATCATTGGCTGTTCCTAAGGCCTCTACAGCAGCAATGCCCGCTGCAATGGATCCATGTCGAAATCCAGCCGTCTTAGTAAACACCAGCACATCGAAAGCAGTCAGCAGATAACGCGATTCGAGCTGCTCTAAGCGCAGGCTGCGCGAAGGGGACTTTGGAAGATTAGAACTTCTGCGCCGAGATTCTCTGTCCACGCTAATTCCTCGCCTAGTTCATGGGAATTCCACGAGTATAAGCGAATGCGAGGAGAACCCCAAGAAAATTAGGACACCACGCACTCGTGGTCTTGAATGTGGTCTGGGCAGTAGCAACGTTGCCCTTCGCACTTCGAGCAGTAGCGAAACAGAGTTTTGGGCGAGTTTTCGCTGTTTTTCTCACAGACTTCGCACTGATGCAGAATCGCCTTGCTCGCCGCCTTTACTTTGGATTCAAACGCGCGCCGGCGCTGGCCATGTTTCCAGTCTCGCCAATGGCCTCTGCCGAAAAAAATTAAGTAATTCAGCAGCGATGATCCAACAAGCAGCCGCGTTGGCCAGTCGCCTATCAATAGTACATACGCATATCCAATCCACATGACCAGCGCGAGCCAAAAGATACGAATCGGCAGAACAAAGAACGCATGCAGAATGTAATCTGGGAAGTAGCGAGCGAATGCAAGGAAGACGGTTCCAAAGAGCAAGACGTTCGTCTGCCGGAATCCAATCGAAACTCGATCAGTAGCGAATATCTGCGCTAGCAACACACCTGCGTCGCCGAGCCGAGACCAAATGAGGAGTGCCGCCGCGAAATGCGCAGCGATGGCGATCAACAAGTAGCAGTTGTACCTAAAAGTGCCCCACGTTGCCTCAAGAGCAGTTCCATATCGGTAAAGAAGAAACCAGTAGAACAGCACAAAAATCGGAGGAGAGCCGATAGGTGGGTAAAAAACGAAGGTGAAGATACGCCATACTTCACCCTCAAGCACTTGGCCAGGCAAGAAGAGAATACGCATCAGCGGCTGGATCCCCTGCCCATTGGGGTTGAACCGAATTGCGAAGTACAGCAACACCTGGCCCGCGATGATTATCGCAGTCACGTTGGGAATTGCCCAGCGACCGAAGCGGGATTCCAAGCGAGAGATCAGCGACATGCGTGTCGGCAGAAGCCTTGGGGATTCGGGAAGCGCGCAGACAAACGGCTCGTCTTGGCAAGCAAACAGCTTAACATGACGGACCAGTCGGTTGAACCGGAGCCGTAGCGATAGCTAGACCGGAGCCGAGATGTGATGATCCGTTGGCGACTCGTCGGCTGACGTCAGCCGCTGCGATTGGTTGTCGGCGGCAGTCGTGGCGCCGACCTCCGCGGAGGCCGGCGATTTCGTCACCAAATGCAGGCCGTAAAATAACAGTCCCACGACTGCCCACATTGCAGGATAGGCCAAAATGATGGAGCCGTGCGTTAGCACGCCCGCAACGCACCAACAAAGAAAAATGAAGGGCAGAGAGAACTTGAGGCTGGGAAGTTTCATTTATCCGTCTTCTTGGTGATTTGCCGTATTGGGATGCTGTCCTAGCAATGAGTACCCATTGTTCAAATATTATTCAATACCGAAACATATGAGGACACAAATCTGCAAGTTTTTCAGGAAAAGTCTTCGACCAATCAAACGCTACCAAACACGCCCACGAAATGCCCTGATCAACGAAGTCGTCCGTGCAGGCGATGACGCTGTGACAGCGTCGCAACCGGTCGCGACGACATGCTCGGCGCGCGGCTCGGACCGTGTTGTCAATCAGCTCCGCGGGGGCTCTGTCCGGTGGGCCTATGCAGGCCTATAATCTTCAGTCTATGAGCGCCATCGAAATTCGCGGGCTCCGCAAGTCCTATCGCATTTACCAAAAGAAGGAAGGCCTGTGGGCCTCCCTATCGGGTCTCTTTCATCGCGAGTATCGCGACGTGGACGCGGTCAAGGGAATTGATCTCGACGTCGAGCAGGGCGAATTTGTGGCATTTCTGGGGCCCAACGGCGCGGGAAAGACCACTACGCTCAAGCTGCTCTCCGGCGTGATTAGCCCGACGGACGGCCAAGCGAAAGTCCTGGGTCACGTTCCGTGGGAGCGCGAAAACTTGTACCGACGACGATTCGCGCTGGTGATGGGCCAGAAGAACCAGCTGTGGTGGGATTTGCCAGCCCAAGAGTCGTTTCGGCTCCATCAGAAGATTTATCGCATCGATTCTTCCGAATTCGATCGCACCCGCGACGAGTTGGTTGACTTGTTGGAAGTGCGAAAGTTGCTTGGCCAGCCCGTTCGCGAACTTTCGCTAGGCGAGCGGATGAAGATGGAGCTGACGGCAGCCCTGTTGCACTCGCCCGATGTGCTGTTCCTCGATGAACCGACCATCGGTCTTGACGTTATTGCGCAGCACAATATTCAAAAATTCCTCAAGCATTACCAACAGCAGCGAAAGATCACGATCCTGCTAACCAGCCACTATATGAAAGATGTGGCAGCGCTCTGCAAGCGTGTAGTAATCATCGCGCAGGGCGAGATCATGTACGACGGATCGTTGGAAGGCATCGTCGATCGATTCAGTGGACACAAGGAGCTCACGTTGCAGTTTGCTGATGATCGTATGCCCGGCGATCTGGCCCGCTATGGCGAAGTGCTCGAAATCGTCGAACCCAAAGCCCGTCTACGCGTCGAACGCGGCAGCATCGCGGAAGTGCTTTCGTCGGTGCTAGCCAATCATTCCGTCGAAGATGTTAGCGTCGAAGATCCGCCCCTGGAGGAAGTGATCGCCGATATGTTCGTTCAGACGACCGAAAGTCAACGACAACACGCCGAAGTCGCCAACGCCACCTAGTCCCACCTCCAAACACTTCAAGCCTGCCGCTTACCACCCGCCACTACCATGTACGCCCGCGTCGAGACCTGGTGGACCATCCTTAAGATCTGCGTCGAAGAACGCCTGGTCTATCGAGGAGATTTTGCGCTGGGTACGCTAATGCGTTTCTTGCCAATCGTCACACAGATCTTTCTTTGGACGGCAGTTTTCGTCGCCGCTGACGCTGGCAGTATCAAGGGATACAGTCCCACGGACATCATTGCCTACTATCTGCTGACCATGCTCGCGAGGGCGTTCTCGAGTATGCCTGGTCTCGCCACGGGTATCGCCAGGCAAGTTCGCGAAGGCGAAATCAAGAAGTTCATGATCCAGCCTATCGATCTGGTGAGCTATCTGCTGCTAGCGCGAATTGCTCACAAGTTGGTCTACTACCTTGTGGCTGCCGGTCCGTTTGCACTGGTCTACTATCTGTGCCGCAGCTACTTTCCAGGTTGGCCCGCACCCGAGGTATTTGGTGTGTTTCTGATTTCGCTCGTGCTGTCATTCGCGCTAGGGTTC
>JBCDBK010000089.1:0-21371 GCA_039184115.1 Planctomycetota bacterium
GGATATCCAGACGCACGCCGACCTTGGCAAGCTGTCGCTTCGTCATCTCTGCCATCTCGGGAAACTTCGCGCCTCGGCTTGTGAAGTAGACCAACTTTGGCAGACCCTTGCCGTTGGGAAAACCAGCCTTTTTCAGCAACTTTCTCGACTTCGGAAGGTTAGGACCACGATAAGCGTCGGCCAGTGCATGCCCGTCGGGATGCCCCAACAAACCTGGCGGAATAGGACCGTCGTAGATGACGTTCAAGCCGCTATAGAAAACTTCGTTTCTCTCTTCCCAATCGATGGCCAGCGCAATCGCTTGACGCAGCCATTTGCGCTTTTCGTCGTAGCCACCAAAGTCTGGGTCCTCCATGTTAAAGCCGTAATAGATCATGTCCAGCAGCGGCACAGGTGATGAACGGATACCTGCCTCTGCAAAACTGTCCCGCAGCCTAGTTGTGCGTTTAATGAAGGCTTCGTTGTAGTTCTCATCCGGCACCGTCGTGTAGTCTAACTCGCGATTGCGGAACTTGAGCCACATCGGCTGGTAGTTCACATAGAAACCGACTTCTACCCGATCGACGAGCGGCAAGCGTTTGCCGGCATCATCGTAGAAGCCGAGTTCCCTATCTTCGAGATATCCTTCATAGGGTTCGGTCCCGTCCTCGTTCATTCCCGGATCATCGGGATAGAACTCTTCAAAGTAATTGGGATTGCGCACAAAGGTCATGCGACTGTTGGCTTCCCAACGCTGCATCAGAAACGGCCCGGTACCGACCGGCTTGCGCGAAAACTTCTTGCCGTACAGCTCGACCGCTTCGCGCGGCACAATCGACGTTTGAAACATCGCTAGCGTGTAGGTGAATCGATAGAACGGCTGCTTTAGCCGGACCTCGAATTCATGATCGTTGACGATTCTAAATCCCTCGACCGGTGCATCGTAGTCGAAAGTTTCGGCCGCGTTCTGCTCGTCGCGATACTCGTCGAAGCCGACGATGGTGTCTTTCAACAACCACCAACCCTTGGGCTGGTTCTTGTTGTCGGCCATACGTTTCCAAGAGTAGAACACATCGTCTGCAACCAACCTGCGTCCTTTGCCGTCTGGGAAGCACTTGTTGTCGTGAAAGTAGACGTCCTTGCGTAACGTAAAGCGATAGAGCTTACCGTCCTCCGACACCTCTGGCATTTTTGCCAACAGAAGCGGCTTGAGCGCTAGCGGACGACGAAGGTAGTCGTATTGCAGCAACGTTTGGTACACGTAGCCGGCCGCCTTGCTGTCGTACTGGCTCGACCCTTTCACCGGATCAAGCGAATTGGGTCCCGACGAGACAATAGGCACGTAGATGACCTTCTCGTCACTCGTCTCGACCTGGGGCACGCACCCAATGAGCGTTGCTAGCATCAAGAGCCCAAGAATTGATGCTGGCAGTCGGCGCATGGATGGCATTCTCTGGTCGCAACTCGGGAGCCGATGTCGGCGGCAAGTGCGATCGTCCGAGGCAGTCAAGCTGCTCTCGGTAGGCCGACGAAGCTGGGCAATCTGTTGATGCGCGCATCGTATCGCAGGGACGCCGTCCAGGTCAATAACTGTCGGCTCGCTAGCACCGGCGGAACCTCTGTTGCTTGGCGTGCAGACTCCTTCGTACACTGGCCAAGTCTTCGCACGAGGCGAAGCATTCTGCGAATTACACTCAAGAGGAAGCCATGAAGGCGATTGCTATCGGTCTGCGCACGTTGATACTGACGATCTCTACTTTCGTGCTGTGTGGTGCCGCAATCGCCCAAGAGCCGCAATGGATTTGGTCGCCTTCGCATCAGAAGAATGAAGTGCCGGTCGGGGATTGCTTCTTTCGCAAGTCCTTCAACTTGAAGAGTCCCGAGCTGGGCGAGGTGCAGATTACTGCGGACAATCGCTTCGAACTACTAGTCAACGAGCAGCCTGTCGGACGGGGCGAAGACTGGCGGCAGCTGCAGGTTTACGATATCTCGAAGCTGCTTCGTAAAGGCCGTAACTGCATCGCCGTCAAGGTCACTAACATTGACGAAGGCTCGGCCGGCTTGGTCGCGCGCGTACTTGTTAAGGAGACTGGCAATACGTTCGTCAGCTACTCAACCAACAAGTCGTGGAAGACCAGCGTCCGTCAGTATCAGAGCTGGGCCAATCCTGACTTTCCTGATCGCGAATGGGTTGGTGCCATCAGCTACGGCATACTGAACTCCACTTTGCCGTGGGGCGACGAGGTCGTGTTCGCTGGAGAAGGCTCTCGCTTTAAGGTCGGTAAAGAGTTCGCCGTCGAGCGGCTGATGGCCGACGGCGAAGTCGGTTCGCTGATCGCGATGGCATTCGACTCCCAGGGCAACATCCTAGCGTCGCGCGAAGGTGGCAACCTGTTGCTGCTCTCCGACTCGGATGGCAACGGTGCTCACGACAAGGTCAGCATGTTCTGCGATCAGATCAAAAACGTGCAAGGTATTCTCGCTCTCGGCCCCCGTGTGTTTGCCATCGGCGACGGCCCCGAAGGCGTTGCACTCTATCGTCTGAGCGACGCCAATCGTGACGGCGCCGCCGAAGAGATCAAAGCACTCGTGCCGATCCGCGGTTCGCGCGGCGAACACGGCGCCCATGCCGTGCGCCTCGGGCCTGACGGTATGCTGTATGTTATCATCGGCGACCATGCGCGTGTCGGGGCACAGCCTGGGCCCCAAAGCCCCTACCGCAACGCCTACGAAGGCGACCTCATCAAACCGCGCTACGACGACCCGCGTGGCCACGCGGTTGGTATTCCCGCGCCGGGTGGCACCATCTTCCGCACCGATGCCGACGGTAGCTTCGTCGAGCTGGTTGCTGGCGGATTGCGTAACTCTTACGACTTCGCGTTCAACGCAACCGGCGAACTATTCACGTACGACGCCGACATGGAGTGGGACATGGGCGCTCCCTGGTACCGCCCCACACGCGTCAACCACGCGACAGCCGGGGCCGAACTTGGCTGGCGCAGTGGTTGGGCAAAGTGGCCCGCCTACTACCTCGACAGCCTGCCAGCTGCCGTCAACCTCGGCGCTGGTTCGCCAACGGGCATAGAGTTCTACAATCACACGGCTTTCCCCGAGCGTTACCGCGGTGCGATGTTCGGCTGCGACTGGGCCACCGGCAAAATCAACTGCGTCCGCTTCAAAAGATTTGGAGCCTCCTATACTGCCACGAACGAAGTCTTCGTCGAAGGCCGGCCGCTGAACGCCACGGATCTGGCCGTCGGACCAGACGGCGCACTTTACTTCTGCACCGGTGGACGCGGTACCGACGGAGGCGTCTATCGCATTCGCTGGACCAAGCATCGACCAAACAACCAGCTCCCTCGTACGCTCGAAGATGCCCTCGCCCAGCCGCAACTCGATGCCGACTGGGCCAAGGCACGCGTCGTTGGTGTCCGGCAAGCGCTTGGCACACAGTGGGACCAACAGCTTCCGCTGGTCGCGACCTCGACCAATCGTCCGATCGCTCAGCGGCTGCAAGCGCTTGATCTGCTCGTCGCATTCGGGCCACAGCCTGACGAGCAGCTACTCACGCAACTTGCTGCCGACGCGAAGGTCGACATCCGGGTCCGGGCCGCCCGGCTGCTATTCGCCCATCGCACCACTTCGTCGCGTGACACGCTGGTTCGCCTGCTCGCCGACAACGATCCCTTCGTTCGTCGCGTGGCTTGCGAAACGCTCACTCGCTTCGGCTCACCTGCTTCGCCCGAGGTTTTTATCAAATTGCTCGGCGAAGACGATCGATTCGTCGCGTTCGCCGCTCGCCGTGCGCTCGAACAACTGCCTCTCGACGGGTGGGCTCGCCTGGTACTCGACCATCCCAGCCCAACGGTCTTCTGTCGCGGATCGGCGGCACTCCTTGCTGCGTCGCCAAACGCCCAGGCAGCCCAAGCCGTGCTGCCGCGTTGTCAGCAGCTGATCGCCAGCAAACCCGACGACAACCGCGTTCGCCTCGACTTGCTCCGCGTCGCCGAGCTTGCCTTCGAACTTGGTCAGTTGCCGCCACAAAGTGCTGGCTCGCTGGGCACAACGTTGCTCTCGCAGTATCCCAGCGGCAACGATCCGATCGATCGCGAGATGGTGCGTCTGCTCGTTTACCTCCAAGTGCCAGGTGCCGCCGGGAAATTCTCCGCCCAAATGCTGAAGGAAGACCTCGACGATCTGGAGAAAATTCATCTCGGTGCCTACGCCGGACGACTCAAGGCCGGTTGGACCACCGAGTCAAAACAGGCGTTCCTCAAGTTCTACGAAGTGGCTCGCGCTGTGCCCGGTGGCTACAGCGTCAGTGCCTACCTCGAGAACTTCGCTCGCGACTTCTTCGCTCAGATGACGCCTGCCGAAGCCCGACAGATCATCGTCGCTGGCGAACAGTGGCCAACTTCGGCCTTGTCGCTGCTGGCGACCTTGCCTGCCAATCCGGGTGCTGACCTACTCGCGGAGTTGCGCACGCTCGACGAACGTATCAAGCCCATGTGCGCAAAAAGCGACACCTATCGCCGACTTCGCGTTGGTATCCTCGCGGTCCTTGGTCGCAGCGGACAACCCGAATCGCTTGCCTATCTGCGTGACATCTACGCCAACGAGCCGCCGCAGCGCTCCGCCGTTGCGATGACGCTGGCACAACATCCAGCGGGCGAAAACTGGGCCTTCCTCGTCGACTCGATCAAGACCGTCGAAGACCGCGTCGCGCAGGAGGTCCTGCGTTCCCTGGCCACGGTGCCAGAAAGACCCCAAGAGCCCGAACCCTACCGTCAGGTCATTCTCCTCGGCCTGCGCCTGGGCGACAACGGTGCACCACTCGCATTGCAACTGCTCAATCACTGGTCTGGCCAGCAGGCGCAGCCTTCGAGCGACTGGCAAGCCCAACTCGCCGGTTGGCAACAGTGGTACGCCAAACACTTCCCCGGTGCGCCTGCGCCCGAGCTGCCCGTCGACTCCGGTCAGGACAAATGGAGTTACGAAGAACTGCTCGCCTTCCTCGGCACACGCTCTGGACGAGCCGGTGACTCGCAGCGTGGCGCGACCGCGTTCGCTAAAGCTGACTGTATCAAGTGCCATCGCGCCGGCGGCCAGGGCGAGACCATCGGCCCCGACCTGACGACCATCGCGCAACGATTCCAAACCAAGGAACTGCTCGAGTCGATCGTCTATCCCTCGCACAACATCTCCGACCAATACGCCAGCAAGGTGGTCACGGCAGGCGGACGCACCTATACCGGCATGGTGGTGCCGCGCGGCGATTTGGGCGTAACGGTGCTGCTTTCCGATGGCAGCAAAGTCGACCTTGCCCACGCCGATATCGAAGACCTCCGCGTCAGCCGTACCTCGGTCATGCCGACCGGCCTGCTCAACAAGCTATCGCTCGGCGAAGTCGCGGATCTATTCGCGTTCATGGAAAATCGCCCCACCAGCCCTGTCGCGCGCAAACGGTCTGCCCCGCAGCGCTAAACACGGATCGCCATCGCCCCTCGACGCAATTTAGTAACGCTCGATTTCTGTAACGCTTCGCAATTCTTTTTGCAAAACGCCGCGTGTCCACACGCACTACGATGCCGCAAACCCTGACGCGATAGCGACTTGCGAATTCTCGCGCACGTCACAAGCGGAGCATTTTGAAACACTGGCCCTCTCGGCGCGTTTCACAATTCCCATCCAGCCGTACCCTAGAGCAATTTCGGAAATATTGTAACCGCCGATCAACGCTGATTAACGCTAATGAAATGGCTACTCAATAACATCGGTGCTTATCTGCGTTGATCGGCGGTTCTATGAAAAACGGATTTGCTCTAAGGCCTCTGCTACTAGCAGCCTCGCCATTTTGCAACGATCGTCGTGATCCTTGCAAATCGCTAGATGCCGGCTTACGCATCACAAGTTGCGATACCCAGATTATATCGCTTCGATTGACTGATTTCAGTTGGTCGTTTTGTGCCACTTGGTGCGGCTGCCGATGTGACACGTTGCTGAACCAGAATCGATCGTGCTTGCAACGATGCCGGTGATCTTGAACGGCTTCCTGTTGGTCGCTACTCTCCCGCTCTCTTCTGCCTAGTTCAACATTCAGTAGTTCCAAATTGAGCTTCCTTACCTTGAGCCGTCGGCGCTAGTCGCGGGTAAACTACGAGAAAAATTAGCTAGCAGGTCACCCGCGACAAGCGCCGACGGCTCCATTTGGAACTACTGACATTTCTATTGCTCTCTTGCGAAACAGTTGTTTCGACAGCAGCGGAAAAGGGCTTTCCATGTTCAATCGAATGAGTCTTGGCTGGAGGATCACAACGTTCGTGCTGAATGTTGTTGCGCCAATACTGATCAGCGCAGGCTGCGCGGCAGAATTGCTTGCCTTGGAGTTTGATCTCGTCGCGCGTCAGTTCGAGATTCAAGACGACCAAGAACTCGACTTCTTTCGAGGTGTCGACATCGATGATCAAGGCAATGTGGCTTATACGGCCGTTGCGATCGATGATGTGACGCTGGAACTGACAGGTTCGGCGCTGCTCGTCAACAATCGACGAGTCGTCGCCAGCGGCGATACGATTGGTAGTGGGTTGCTAGGCTTTGTCGGCAAACCCGATTTGTCGGCCGGTGGCACCACCGCGTACAGTGCAGACGTGTTCCAGCAAGGAATTGGCCTGAGCAACACCGGAGCAATCGTGGGAGATCCGTCCGATCCGGCGACTCACCAACTGCTGGCTGGCCGAGACACGATTGTTGCCGGTATCGCTTTGGAGGGGGCGATCAACCCAACGATTAACGACTTCGGATCGCTTGTGTATACAGGCATCTACTTCGACTCGAATCTGCAAATCGGCGCGTCGGCAATTGTTCTCGATGGTGCGATCGTTGCGGCAACCGGAAACCTGGTGGGTAACTCGATTATCGACACGGTGGATCATGCGACCATCAACGATCTGGGAGATCTAGCCTTCGAGGCAACCTTAATCGATCTGTCGACCAGTCTTTCTTCCACGGCGATTTTCATCAATGGTCAGCTAACGTCTTTCAGTGGCGCACTTACCGACGGTATTCGACTCACCGAGGTTTTCGCACCCTCGTTGAACAATGGGGGCGATCTGGCCTATGTGGGAGGTTTCTTCGACGCAGATGCCGGTTTGCACAACACCGCCATTATTGTCAATGGCCAGGCACTCATCCAATCGGGAGATCTTTCGTCAACGGGACTGATCATCGACACGATCGAGGATGTCGCGATCAACTCCTCCGGCCAACTTGCATTTCAGGCAACGTTTATCGACCCTGCCCTGGGGCTTTTCTTCGAACAGGGAATCTTTAGTACCGAGCTGGTGCCCGAGCCGAGTTCTCTGGCACTGCTTAGCCCATTGATACTCTACGCTACAGTACTACGCCGACGGCATAATGAGACACAAGTTTGCCCCGCACTCTAGCCCAAGAAGAACCAGATAACGAACACCACAGCGACGACTATTAGCAAACCAACCACCACAATCGACGCGACAACGTCGGCGCCCTGATCGAAAGCTCGCCCGTGCTTGCGATTCGAAAAGCCTAGCAGCTGGCGGACACCTCGGTACAGAATTTCAAGGATGCCGAATCCTTCGATCATGGCTTGGTCTCAGTAACTTTGCGTTTCGCGATCAGTTCTTCGCCATGCGGACTGCGTCATTTCCCGCATCAGCTGCCGGCGTACTGCTCTGCGTAGTCCAGTGTCCACTGCTCGATGAGCTGCCTAAAGCTGTCGAGGTCGGCGTCTTTCAGCAGTTGGTAGTGGTTGCGGCTGAAGTTTTCTTTGTTGCGGACAGCGCCTTTGGCTTTGAGGTCGAGGACGTGATACTCGCTGAAGGGGCTGATTGTCATCGCCAGGCGGCTGAACAGGTTGTCGCGTTTGCCGGCGCTGAGCGATAGGTCGTCCCGGCGGACGGCAGCGCCCCAGCCTTTTTCGTCGACGACCGTTTCGAAGTTGAAACCAGGAAAGTTGTCGGCCAGCTGCTTGAGGCACGACTCGATGTGGTCGGTCAGATCGCGGCGATATTGCGAATGCAGACGCTTGCATTCTTCTTCGCTCAGCGCCTTGGCAGCCGCCGCGGCGGCCTCCGCATCTTTGGCTTGCTGACCTCGCTCGGTCGCACGGTGAAGTCGCTCTTTGAAGTCCATATGGCGGCGGTAGTTGGTTGGGCTGGATGTGCTAGCGGTGCTGCGGTCATCGTACGCGAGAATGCTTAGATTCTCCAGTGCCGTCGGATGATCCAATTCCCACTGGCCTAATGACCAACCGTCTGACGGCAAACACTCACTTCTTATTGGTCATTCGTTCATTGGACATTCGGCCAATTCCTCTGCTAGCAGCTATCATCAAGAAAATCGGAAACCTTTACCAATTCCATTCAACCTTCATCAGCGCGATGGACGATGACCACTGTGTGCGAAGGGGGGCGTTGGGTCGTGACGGCTCGGCGACAGCCTGGTCGCGCGTGGGGAGACGTTTGATATCAACGACGGGAAGGAACCCTCGACGATGCCTTATAAGTCTGTGACTTCGAGTCACTTGAAGATTTTTCGTGGACCAGACGAAGTGTCGGCTCCTGTGCAATCCGACGAAGACGTGGTGACGGTTTCGGTAGGCGAAGCCCTACCGCTAATCGCCGACGCGATCGCCAGCGAGCGTACCTGGCTGACGGACTTCGAAAACGACGACATCACGATTTCGCGTGATCTGTACGAAGTGCTCTCGGCGTATCAGTATTTCAGGCGTCCATCGGCCTGAAATCAGTAAGCCCGGCAGGCGTCCATCGGCCTGAAATCAGTAAGCCCGGCAGGCGTCCATCGGCTAGAACGTCTTCGCGAAATTCAAAACAGCAAGAGCCCAGCATTCGTGCTGGGCTCTTTTATGCGCTGATAGGATGGAACCACAAGGCAACTAAGCAGCGACGGCAGAAGCAGTCACTCCCAAAAAAAACAGGGAGGGGACCAGTGCCGATCTTTGTTGCGTCGTTGCTTTGTGGTTCACCAAAATCCACTCATTCGGTCTCGAAGCCTGATTGCACGAGTTGCTTTTGCACCGCCATCACAACAACGTCGCCGAGCGTTGCTTCGCCGGCAGCTTCCGCGCGACGAGCTCGCTCCGTTTTGAGATAAGCGTCGCGTTCCGTCGCTAGCTTGCCGATTTCTTCTTGAATATGCGTGCGCTCGGCCAACTTCGCTTTGACGAAAGCTTCACGTTGATCGGCAGCCATTTTTTGCAACGCTTCCGGCAAATCGCTCTCGTCGACTTTCGTGAGGATGTCGGCATCTTCCATGTAGGTGTCTACGATGCAGCGACCTTGGTTGCAGTACGCGGTGGGACAGCCCTTTACCGCGAATCGACTGACGGCCACACTCTTGCTTTCCGCGGCAGCATTCGCATCTTGCGCCACCTGGTTTGCGGCGAGCTGCCGTCGTGTCGATTGATCGCCGTACCAAAGATAGGTTTGATTCAGCTTAGCGTTGAGCTTGATGATGATTTCGTCCTGCGGACAGTCGATATGTACCAGCTGCCGGTCTTGATCGATGTTGAAGAATTCACCTTCGGCGAGCTGCGCGCCGTCACGCCACTTGCCGTTCACGCCGGTGCCGTGGGCGCCGCAGTGAATCGTGTTGACGATCACGCCGTTTTCGATGGCCCGCTTGCAGGCTTGGTTGTAATCGACCGGTCCTTGCGTGAACGGTTCGTTGCCTGCGATGAAGATCGCTTTGTAGCCGTTGTTTTCTTTGGACCAGTCGAGCCGCGTGAGCGCTTCGTCGATGACTTGGCCACAATATTCGTCGCCGCCACTCGTAGTGAGCACGAATAGCGCTTCCGACAGCTTGTCGAGGTCGTTGGTCAACGGCACGACTTGGCGAATGTAGCCTTCGGAGGCAGGCAGCCGCGTGTTGCCGTACTCCAGCAAAGCCACACGTAGCTTGGGCGTCTGACCGTTTTTTTGCGCCTTGGCAAACTGCTGAACGATCGTCCAAAGCTGGCTCTTCGCCTGGCTGATCAGCCCGTCCATCGAGTTGGATGTGTCGAGCAGGATCGCCACATCGACTGCCGCGCGGCGGCCTTCAAACGGTGGCTTTGTCGCTTCGACTACCTGCTCGGGCTTTTCGACCGTGATCGTCACCTTATGCGCGTCTGCAGCTAGCGGAATCAATCCAACCAGCATTGCCGACCAAACCCAACCAATTCGCTCTGTTCGCCACATGATCTCGTTCTCCGATTGAGGCCTAGATTCTGGGAAAAGTGTGCCTAACAGAGTGTTGGACGACGCAGCCTCGCAAGGAGTTCCACGGCTTTTCAGATTTTTTTGCCGCAATCGAAATGCAATGTCCGACCCGCTTCGCGACATTCTCCTGATAGAAGCGAGATGTCTGCTTAAATGCGTAATCGCGGGTAATACGCAGGACGATTGATATTGGTTCGATGAATTAGAAATTTGGAAACGAGCGTTTCGCATTATCTATTTTTCCGACCAACAGGACATCGAAATAATTCTATTGAACGACGACATCAGGCGGGCGGATCGGCTCTGATTTTTCGACCGGAAGGAACCACACCCAGGCAAAAGTAGTGAGGTATCCCAATGAAAATCGCAGCGAAGAGCACAGTGTTAGTTCTCGGCTTGGCGGTTGCACTGACGACGCAGGCACAAGCTTATGAAACCGACGATTTCGGTTTTCCCGTGGCACAGAACACGAGTCGTCAAACGACGAACCGTTTTGCAAGCTCGCGGACGTTGCAACGATTTCGAATCGTGCGACCGGCGAGAGCTCAGTACTGCCCACCGGTAACCACCACCGTCACCCGCGTGCCGGCGCAGCCCGCCCGAACGCAGACCTTAGTCCGTCAAGCGAGCCCGACAGCCAAGGCTCGAACCGTTTCAGTCGCCAAGACTCGCCTGAGCGCGACCCAGGCCCCAGTCGCTCAGCCGTCGTCTTGATGGCGTCTTCCTGATGCCGCAGCGCTCGCCGCTCTTGGTCCGTCTCATGCCCCCCACCTGCACGACCGAGAGCGGCTAATTTTTTGCGTGCGATGGCCTCTCGCAGAGACGCTGGGGGGTCGCGGAGTCGCGAATCTACTCGGCAGGAAATGTTCGAGGCACCAATTCTGACTTAGAGATGAAAAACTTTTCCCAAGCGCATCAGCATTCATCAGCGGCTTCACGCCTCACCGCGCACTCTTCTCGCGTACGAAGTCTACCAGGAACTTCGCGTTCTCCACCGGTGTTTGCTGCAGCACACCGTGGCCCAAGTTAAAAATGTGCCCTGGGCGGTTGTTGGCTGCGTCGAGCACTTCGGTCGCACGGGCGGCGATGGTGTCTTTGTCGGCTAGCAGCGTCAGCGGGTCGAGGTTGCCTTGCACCGCGCGGTCGTGGCCGATGGTTTCCCAAGCGTCGGCCAGGTCGATACGCCAGTCGACGCCGACCACGTCGCCGCCGGCTTCGGCTTGGAGTGGGAGGAGCGTTGGGTTGCCGGTGCCAAAGTGAATCAGCGGCGTCCCCGGCGTCAGCCCCGCGACGATTTCCCGAATGTGCGACAATACATACGTGCGATAGTCACTTGGCCCCAGACATCCGACCCAGCTGTCGAACAGCTGTACTGCTTGCGCGCCGGCAGCGATCTGGGCGTTAAGGTAGAGGACGATGGAACGCGATAGGCGTTGCATCAGGTCGTGCCACGCCGAGGGCTCGCGATACATGAGCGTTTTGGTGTGCAAAAAGCTGCGGCTGCTGCCACCTTCGATTGCGTAACTGGCCAGCGTAAATGGCGCACCAGCAAAACCGATCACTGGAATATGGTCGGGCATGTCGCGCCGCGTATGCGCGACAGTATCGACGACGAACTGCAGTTGGTCGAGATTTGCCAATTCGCGCACGCGATCGACTTCGCCCGCTTCGCGAACGGGGTTGTGAATCTTCGGTCCGTCGCCTTTCACAAACTCTAGGTCGAGACCCATCGGCTCGAGGATCGGCAACAAGTCAGAAAAAATGATTGCCGCGTCGACGCCCAGCTTGTCGACCGCGGTGCACATCACTTCGCTACACAACTGCGGGTTTTTGCAGAGCTCAAGGAACGTCGTTTTCGCGCGAACGTCACGGTATTCTTGCATGTACCGCCCAGCCTGCCGCATCAGCCAGATCGGTGTGTACGGCACCGGCTCGCGCCGGCAGGCACGCAGGAACGGGCTGTCGTACCACGGAGCGTTCGTGTCTTGCTCGCCCAGCGCTGCGTCGCGTGAAAGACGAACCCCCTGCGAACGTTTCGCCGCGACGAGTTCGGCCGACTGCTGGGCGCACTCGTTGACGAGTTGTCCCATCTTGCCGTGCGAAGGTTCAAAGTCGACACCAAGGCCATGCGACTCAAACCGTTCGCTCGTCGTTGGACCAATCGAAGCGATGACAATGCGCGTTAGCGCCTGTCGCACTTCGTCGCCAAGCTCGATGCTCTCAGCAACTTGCAACAAGTGATCGAGCTGTTGGGCGGATGTAAACATCGCGATGTCGACTTCGCCGTCGACGATACGACGAATATTCTCTTGCAACGGACCAATGTCCTCGGGCAGCGCCCAACGATAGATGGCAACCGATTCGACGGCCGCGCCGCGCGCTTCGAGGCCTGCAATCAAACTCACGTTACTGATGCCGTACTCTTGCACAGCCACATGCTGGTTTACAACAGGCAACTTTTCATCAAGCGTCGACAAGATCTCGCGCCACGTGTTTGGTGCCGGTACCTGCACCGTCGGCGCGATGCCTAGTTCACGCAGCACAGCGAGTGGCTTAGGGCCGCGGACCACTGTCTTGATGTCGGACAGCGAATCGGTGAAGCGTTGCATGTCGACATGACGCTCGATGCGGGCGATCATTTGCCGAATGCCAACACCGGTCAGAAAGATAACCACATCGACTTGGCCGGTGATGAGTCGATTGGCAAAGTCGATCGTCGGACGATCCTCGTCGACCGCGACTTCGCGCATCGAAGGACTCACAAATGCAACGCCGTCGTTGCGTTCAATCAAGCGTGCCATGTCTGTCGCGCGACGACTTTCAAAGGCGGCAACTCGTAGGTTGGCAAAGTTAGTTTTCGCAATCGACATGAATTCGCGTATCCGAAAAATGATGAACGAACTTCTATGCTAATCCGGTATCAGCGGGGACGAAAGCGCATCGCAATAAACTCCGGTATTCACCCGGATGTTGTTGCCACAGTGCGGCGAACTTTGAATGTGAGCACAAAATATTGTCAAGCGTTTTACAACCCCTCGCAAAGCGTCTGAGAGATTATAAACCTAGGGGCTTTTCTTTCTTGACATCTCGATGGAACTGTAGAGAATGGCACACTTGATTCAGCGATGGTCGAGCGGACGACCAACGAGAATCAGAAGATTGAGAAAGTTGCTGAGTGGTTACCTTTCAACCGGGCATAATTGCCCGTCTTATTTATTTTGGCTAGTCACACCGAGTGATGCGGCGACGTGACTGGTAGCGGGTGGTTCGAAAGAAGTTTCTAAAAGCCAATTGCGCTGGAAATGCGTCTGTTTGTTTTGTGTTTACCTAGAAGGATTCAAGGGGGGCCAAGCTTTAGGGAGCGACATTTGGCAGGTCAGGTTCGAGAGAGTTTGGCCAGAACGTGGAACGGATGCCCCCTCCTTTTTTGACGATACTGCTAGACAAATTCGGTGAGTACGCACCTTGGACAAACACGCCTACACACGACGCTAGTCCGTTAGCGCGGATGCGTCACACAAGATTCGCCTTTGCGGGCGAAAACTGGCAAGGATGCTCGAACAAAGGGCCCGAAGCACGAAGCTTCGGGCCCTTTGTTCGTGAATGTCAGCGGTTGCCGAGTGCAGGTTGCAACTCAGGCAACTAGGAAAGTTCGCATTTTGACCCGCACTGACGGGATGCCACAGTCTGTCGTATAATCCGAGGCATGTCACGATGTCTGCTAGCACTCGGCTCGAACCTGGGAGATCGGCAGGCGATTCTGAATCGCGCATGCTCGGAGGTTTCCCAACTATCGGCCACGCGGCTGCTCTCCCGTAGCCAATGGCACGCAACCACTCCGGTTGGGGGGAGCGAAGGCCAGGGTGAGTTTCTCAATGGAGCTCTCGTGCTCGATACCGAGCTGCCCCCCGGCGTCCTGGCAAGGTCGTTCCACGAAATCGAATCGCGACTAGGTCGTGAGCGCATTGTGCGCTGGGATGCCCGCGTGATCGACATCGACATGCTGCTCTATGGACCACAAATCCTAGAATCGGAATCGCTCACGCTGCCTCACCCACGGATGAGCTTTCGCAAGTTCGTACTTGAACCTGCCGTCGAAGTCGCGCGATCGATGGTGCACCCAACCTCGGGCTGGACGATCGCAGCTTTGCTCGAACATTTGCGAAGATCTCCCCGTCGCGTGACGGTCACCGCCACGCAAAAACAAGTCGCGCAGTGGCTTGTTGCGCAACTTTGCGAGACGATGAATTGCGTAAAGTGGGTCGATCCGCCGGAAAATACGAACTCTGTCGGTACCGAGGAAGCCCACCGAGGGATAAAATTCCAACACGCCGACTGCGGAAAGCCGCTTGTCGACATTCGATCGCCCGAGCATCTGTCCGAAGTGACTGGGAGCGATTCGTGTGCTGATCGCCAGACAGCGGCAGCGCTGACAATTTATGTCGATCAGCTTCACCCTGCTCAGCTTTGCAACATGGCACCACCCACTCACAAGTCCGCGACCACAGAAAAAGATATCGATTCCGCCGCTTGGTCCTCGATGGCACCGCTGACATCACTAGGCATGGGGCCACTGGCGAGAATCAGTGACGACAACCCAGAGACGGTGCTGCAAGAAGCCAAGGCAGCTTTGCGGTGCGTTTGGCCAGACCTGTCGTGAGACGCAGGCACTAGCATTTGAGCTATGACAACTACTGTATCTACCCGTCTGATGCGCACGATTGCCGAAACGCGGGCCACCATCGAAGCAGCCAAACATGCCGGCAAGACGATTGGTTTTGTGCCAACGATGGGCGCTTTACACGAGGGACACCTCAGCCTGGTCAAAGCGTCGGTCGCGACGTGCGATCGCACCGTCGTGAGCGTGTTCGTCAATCCTACGCAATTTGGACCTGGCGAAGACTTCGATCGCTATCCGCGCGAGCTAGAAAAAGACTTGCAGTTGCTCGAAAAACTTGGCTGCTGGCTAGTGTTCGCACCGTCGACCGAAGAAATGTATCCCAAGGGTAGCGAAACACTCGTCGACGTCGGCGCGGTGGCGAGGCCGTTGGAGGGCACCGCTAGGCCAAAGCACTTCGCGGGCGTGGCGACCGTGGTGCTAAAGCTGTTCCAAATCGTGCCGGCAGACCAGGCTTTTTTCGGACAGAAAGACTATCAGCAAACACTCGTCATCCAACAACTGATTCACGACCTGAGTGTGCCGATTAAACTGGTGGTCTGTCCGACAGTTCGCGAAGCCGACGGTCTGGCGATGAGTTCGCGTAACGCGTATCTCTCACCTTCGCAGCGCGAACAAGCCATGTCGCTCTGGCAATCTCTGCAATTGGCCAAGCAGCTCGTGACGGAAGGTACGGTCGACGTGGCAGAAATCACTCGAAAGATGCAATCCGTGTTTGCCAGTCAGCCCGACGCAGTCATCGAGTACATCGCCTTCGTCGAAGACGGCACTGTCCAGTCGGTCGAAACGATTGCAGGCCCAACTGTCATCCTCTTAGCTGTGCGTGTTGGCAAGACGCGTCTGATTGATAACTTGCGCATAGGTTTGGAACCGCCGATGCGCGCAGATTAACGCGGACAAAGAGACAAACCATATATCTGCGTCTACCAGGGTGAATCGGCGGTCCAACGATTACCACGTGCTAGCAACCCTAGCGCTCACCTTCCTCTGACTGAAGCCAATCGCTAAAACCTGCGGCATGTGCTCAGAACTGTTTCGTATTCCGCTCGATTGGCTCAATGCCTCGGTTTTCGGCAACATCTCCGTTGGCATGCTGCTCGCGCTGTCCGTAGGCATCGGCATTTTAAAAGCGCTCGCCTGGGGACGGCGAACGGGACAATCTTCGGAAGTCTGGGGCTACGTGCCGGGACTGGCAATTATCGCGGTCAGTCTACTCTTAGTACCACGGTTCGTTGCGGCAATTCCCGTGCGCGGCTACGGGGTGATGGTGCTACTCGGCTCGGTACTGGGAATTATGATGGCCGTCCATCGCGCGCGCCAGATTGGCCTTTCTCCTGACGTGATTTTTTCGCTCGCCTTTGGGTTATTCATCTGCGGCATCATCGGCGCGCGACTGTTTTTTGTGATCGAGTATTGGGACACACGTTTTCAGTTCGGCGATTGGCGCAAAACTCTAGTCGAAGCGCTAAAATTCACCGAAGGCGGTCTGGTTGTCTATGGATCATTGATTGGTGCAACACTCGCGTTTCTCGTATTCACGCTCAGGCGAGGTTTGTCACCGCTTGCCATGGCCGATCTTATCGCGCCCAGTCTGCTCGCCGGCTTGGCGCTGGGTCGGATTGGCTGTCTGCTGAACGGCTGCTGCTACGGTGGCGAGTCGGATCAACCGTGGGCGGTCACGTTTCCGCGCGACAGCATGCCGTACATGGAACAGGTGGCGGCTGGTCGCATGTTTGGTTTCTCACTCGCTGAATCGCCCAACAAAGACTCGCGTCCGGTGGTGACCGTCGTCGATTCAAGGATCGCGTCGAATACCAACCTTAGCGTTGGCACGGTCATCGACCAGATCAATGGGCGGTCGGTGGCCAATTTGGAACAAGCGCATCAGACGCTGTTCGAGGCGTTTAGCGCTGGCAGCTCGCTGACGCTCGTGGATGACAACGGCAAGCAGTTCGCCATCCCCGCTGCCATCGTGCCAGCGCGCAGCCGACCGGTTCATCCAACTCAAATCTACAGCGCCGTCAACGCGGCCCTGCTGTCTTGGGTGCTCTGGTCGTTCTATCCATTGCGCCGCCGCGACGGCGAAGTGACAGCGCTGATGCTGACGGTATATCCGGTCGCGCGGTTCCTGCTCGAAATCATCCGCATCGATGAAGCCGCCGTGTTCGGCACTGGTCTGAGCATCTCGCAGAACATTAGTATCATCATCTTTTGCAGTGCGATCGGCTTGTGGATGTATCTACGACGGTTGCCGCCCTTCCGGGCGAAACTGGCACTCGCCAACTAAGCCTGAAGTCGCCACGAGGCTGAGTCGAATTCGTCGCTTATGCCGACCGATGTCGCTTCAACTCGCCTGGCGCAAGTCGTTTGCCTACAATGCATTGCGAAATCTTCACCAAATCAAGAGTTTTTCCACAGGATGATCGCGCTAGCGGTAACTATCTTCGGTAAGCCATGAATCGACCGACTGATCAGCACCAATCGCGGCAAGTCGAGCGAGCGCTCGTCGAGCAAGCTTTGGTCGACCATCAGCGCTGGCTGACAACCGTTGTGCGTGCGCGAGGCGTCGAGTCGCACGCAGTCGACGATTTGATGCAAGAGATCAGCACGGCGGCGATTGAAAATGCCAGTAAGCTGCGCGACACCGCTAAAGTGGCCCCCTGGTTGTACCGCATCGCCGTCACCGCGGCGCTGCAACACCGACGACGCATGGGACGCAAGCGACGGTTGGTTGAACGATTCGCCGAAACGAGGCACGAAGCCAACGCCGACACGGACCCGCTCGATTGGCTGCTGGCTGACGAACGACAGCAGCTCGTGCGACGAGCCCTCGGCACCCTGTCGTCGCGCGACGCGGAAATCTTGCTGCTAAAGCACACCGAAGATTGGAGCTACAGACAACTGGCCCAGCACCTAGGAATCAGTCAAAGCGCGGTCGACGCCCGACTGCACCGCGCCCGGGCCAAAATGCGGCAAGCACTGGCAGTAGTTTCGCCAACATTGGTCCCGCGATGATTGAGCTTTTATGAACGAAGACATGCACAAAGACGATACCATCTTCGACCGTCTGGTCGATGGTGAACTCTCAGGTGACGAGCAGCGTCGGCTACTCGCTTCGCTCGATCAACGCTCTGACGGTTGGCGGCGCTGCGCGCTGGCGTTTCTCGAAGCACAAGCCTGGGCCAGCGAATTCAAACACATCGTCACCAAACCTGTCCAAGAGTCGTCCTCCTTCGCGTCAACTCTCAAGCCGACCTCGCCCGAACCAGCCCGTTCCGCCACGACATCCAGTCATTGGCTCGCAATCGCTGCCGGATTGCTCGTCGCCTTTGGCATCGGTTGGCTAGCTAACTCCGAGAACTTGGAAAACAGCTCTGCACCGACCATCGCGAACGTCGAGCAGCAAGTCATTCCGCTCAACGAAGACGATCCAGCGCTGGCCGATTCGAAAGATGCCGTCACGCTGCTTGTACGTGACACAACAGGCAAAAATCGTCGCTTGCAGGTACCGCTCATGGAAGTCGAGGCCTTCGACAATCAGTTTGCCGATGCATTGCCAGCGAATTTACGTGAGCGGATGCGAAACCAAGGCTTCGACATGCAACGTCGGCGACGATTTGCACCGATGTTTTTTGAACAAGATCAACAACTCGTACCGATGGTCGTGCCGGTTGACGATACCTACATCGTCCCCGTCGATCGGCCCATTTATTGAAGGAGAAACTATGCAACGCCTATCCACACCGTGGGAAACCCTACTCATTGCCGCAATTGTCGTCCTCGCCACGGTCTGCGCCCAAGCGCAGGCACAAGAGGCCGAGGAAGGCAAGGTCGTTACGATCGACGACGATGCCGGCGGCGACGATTTTGACGTCGAAGAAGAGGTGCGGATCGTTGACGAAGCGGCCTACTGGATCGGTATTCAAGGACGGAGCATCGAAAGCGAAGTCTTGCGAACGCACCTGCAACTGGCCGCTGAGATGGGAGTCGTCGTCGAACAAGTGATCGATGAGAGTCCTGCGGCTAAAGCCGGTCTGCGCCGGCACGATATTATCCTGCGTGCCAATGGCGACGCGATTGACAACATGCGCGTGCTGCAGCAGCACGTTCGCGAGGGCAAAGATCAACCGCTGGAGCTAAAGATTATTCGACTCGGCGAGAAAGAAAACTTGGTCGTCGTACCGGAGCTACGCCCCGCACAACTGAACGTGCAACCCAACGAGATGGACCGCTTTCGTCGTCTTGGGTTCGGCGATGGCGATCTGATGCAGCAGCTGATGCAGCAGTTTGGCAACCGCAACATTGGCCCTGGTATGGTCTTCCGCGGCGGTGGCGCAGGAGTTGATTTCAACCAGATGCCCAACGGCATTTCGGTGTCGGTTCAGCGCAACGCCAATCAGCCCGCGCAAATCACCGTGCGGCGCGGAGACGAGACCTGGCAGATCGTCGGCGACGACGAACAGTCGCTCGAGCAACTGCCCGACGACGTCCGCCCGTTTGTCGAACGGATGCTCAACGGTCAAGGGAATGTGCAGGCGTTTGGCGGCAACGGTGGAAACGGCTTCGGCGGAGATTTCGATCTCGGCAACTTGAACGAGGAAATCGAAAAGTTCCTTCCCGGTGGACTCGGTGGTCTCGATAATTTCCGCGACCGCCCGCGTCGAAACATCAATCGACAGGAATTGGAACTTCGCCAGCGCATGGAACGACTTGAGAATCGCCTCAAAGAACTGCAGGGACGATTTGAACTCGATCGATTTGACGAGGGCGTAGGTAACCCCGTGAACTGACGGTCGCTACGAATCGGCCAGCTCGACGATCGGCGGTTCTTGCTGCGATCGTCGGAGCTGTCCACAGGCGGCGTCGATGCGGTCGCCTTTGCGGTGGCGAAATTTCACTCGCACGCCGCCGGCTTCAAGAATTTTGCGGAACTGCACCTGCCGTTCGTACGTTGGCGTTTGATAAGGCAGGCCGACAACCGGATTGTAAGGAATGACATTGAGCAGCGCCTCGCGTCCGCGTAGGCGTTGGGCGAGCTGACGTGCATGCTGCGGATCATCGTTCACATCAGCCAGTAGCACATACTCGAATGTGAGCCTGCGGCCAGACACGGCAAAATAGTTGTCGACCGCCTCGAGAATCGCGTCGAGGCCGATTTTGTCGTTCACCGGTACGAGCTGGTTGCGTAGCTCGTCGTTGGGTGCGTGCAGCGAAACCGCCAGGCGATAGCTGGCGTTGGTGCGTGCTAGGCGATCGATAGCCGACGGCAGCCCAACCGTTGAAATTGTGATTCGCCGATGCCCAATATTGAGCCCGTCGGGACGATGCGCCTCGTCGAGCGCCGGCAGCAATGCGTCAAGATTGGCCAGCGGCTCGCCCATTCCCATCACGACGATGTGGCTGAGCCGCTCGTCATCGCCGAGCAACTGCTGCAGGCGCAACATCTGTTCGACGATTTCGCCCGTGGTCAGATTGCGATCCACTCCGTCGAGGCCGCTGGCGCAAAACACGCAACCCATACCGCAGCCGACCTGCGTGCTAATGCAAATCGTCCGTCGGACCTTGTCACGCAGCAGCACACACTCGACCTGGCCACCGTCGGCGAGCTTGAGCAACAGCTTCTCTGTACCATCTTCCGCCTGGGTGTGGCGCGTGATCTCGCTCGTCCATAATCGCATCGATTGAGCGAGTTCTTCGCGTAACGCGCTCGGCAGGTTCGTCATCGCCGCCCAGGCGTCGGCGCGATTCTTGAATAACCATTCGCGAACCTGCTGCCGACGAAACTTCGGCAGATTGTGTTCAGCCGCCCAAGCGTCGAGCGTCGCGTCGATGGAATCGAGCAGGTGAGGAACTTTGGTACTGATGACAACGTCTCGATTCGGCACGAAGCACAAAGCAACCAAGTCGAAGCGGTGAAGAACTCAGTCACGTTGTTGCTTCGTGTTTCGTTTTGAAGCACTCACTGCCCGGTATTCGACAGGATCGAAGGTAACCACGTACACAGATAATACGCTCGCGGCGCCGTCAAATCCAAAAAGCTGCGCAAATCGCCGCCGAGCACGTTGGTCTGTCCTGATTCAACACTCAGCAGCGATGCCAGCGAGGGCACCGGCTGGTCGTACTTAATGCATCGGACGGCCTCGACGTCGCGATCGGCCAACTCAGCGGCACGTTGTATGGCGTCTTCAAGAAAGCCGATTTTATCGACCAAGCCATTCTTGTGTGCCTGCTTGGCCGCAAAGATCTGTCCGGTGGCAATCTGTTCCAGCGCCGCTTCGTCTGCACGGAGCTTCGGCCGACCGCTTCGGACAATATCTTTGAAGCCTTCGAAGCTGAGATCGACCAATTCTTGCAGCAATGCGCGTTCTTCCGCTCGGTCCTCATCACCGAGCCGCCGCGTAGGACTGCCCATCAGTTTGTACTTGTGGCTAGCGATCGAGTCGTCCTTGATGTCGTAC
>JBCDBK010000090.1:0-21267 GCA_039184115.1 Planctomycetota bacterium
ATCCGGGGTTACAAACCGAGAAGTCTCAACAGCATCGTCAACGCGGTTGCGCAGGTCCTACCAAGAATCACTCTCAATGATCTCCTCGCCACCTACTTGCACTGCGGATATGCCGTCGCGTGAAAAAGTAAGTTGCTCTAGATGGGCAATCCTACGTTCGATGATCGTTCAAGAGAGAATTTCATGGACCACGTTGCCGTGCACGTCAGTCAGACGGAAATCGCGGCCTTGGAAACGGTAGGTGAGCTTCGTATGGTCGATGCCGAGCAAGTGCAGCAGCGTGGCGTTCAAATCATGCACATGAACCGGATCGCGAGCGATGTTGAAACCCAAGTCGTCGGTTTCGCCGTGGACATGCCCTGACTTGACTCCGCCGCCAGCCAGCCACATTGTGTAACAGCGGTTGTGATGGTCGCGTCCGTCGGTGGTGCCAGGATTGCCCTGAACCATCGGTGTGCGGCCGAACTCGCCTCCCCAAATTACAAGCGTGTCTTCGAGCATGCCCCGCTGTTTGAGGTCTTGCACAAGGGCAGCGCTGGCGCGATCGGTATCCTCGCAATTCTTTTGAATATCTTTCGTTAAATTGCCATGCTGGTCCCAGGCTTCGTGGAACAACTGCACGAATCGCACTCCGCGTTCCAGCAAACGCCTGGCCAGTAAGCAGTTTCGCGCGTAGTTCGATTGATTGACGTCCGTCACTCCGTAGAGATTCAAGGTCGCCCGCGACTCCGTTTCCAAGGCCATCAATTCTGGCGCAGCCATTTGCAAGCGGTAAGCCGATTCGTAGCTGTGAATGCGCGACATAATCTCCGGATCGCCGCAACTGGCGTGCTCCATGAGGTTTAATCGACGCAAAGCAGAGAGCGATTCACGCTGCAGCTGGTCATCAAAACCGGGCGGATTCGACAGGTACAGAATCGGATCTCCAGAACCACGAAACGGCGTTCCTGTCAAGGAGGACGGCAAGAACCCCGACGAGTAATTACTGGCACCGCCACTTGTTCCACGCGCGCTAGTGAGCACGACAAATCCGGGCAGGTTGGCACTCTCGCTGCCCAAGCCATACAGAGTCCAGCTGCCAAAACTTGGTCGTCCGAACTGCTGCGAACCTGTGTTCATCATGATCTGGGCGGGGGCGTGATTAACCGCTTCGGTGTGCAGCGACCGTATGAAACACAGGTCGTCAGCGATCGAACTCACCTGCGGAATGAGCTCACTGAGCTCGATGCCGCTTGCTCCTTGCGGCGCGAACGAGAAACGCGCTCCCAAGAGTTCAGAATTCGGATCGATAAACGCCGAACGATACCCCTCGAGCAACTCGGCCGGCGGAAGTTGGCCATCGTGTTTCGTCAATTGCGGTTTCGGATCGAAGAGTTCGAGCTGACTGGGTGCGCCCGCATGGAACAAATAGACAACGCGCTTTGCTCTGGGCGAAAAATGAGGCGCTTTCGGCGCAAATAGATGCTGCGTCGACGCACTTGCCATCACGTCGCGTTCCAACAAAGAACCGAGTGCCATCCCTGCCAGGCCGACTCCGCAATCGCGCAGGAACCAGCGCCGCGTCACTTGACGACAGAAGCGTTCATGCTGTGATTGCAACTGCGTCACCTTGGAATCCTCAGTTCTTACTTAGAGTAGCATCCAGATTGAGCACCACACGAGAGGCAATGACCCAGGCTGCAAAATCTTGCGGAGTGGTCGCCTCGGGCAGTTCAGGTATTTGGTCGGCGTTACCCGTCGCAATTTCGTTGATCGAGAGCCACCCTTCAGCCAGTCGCTGCCGCTGATCGACCAATAAGCGCAGCAATTCCTCTTGTTCCTCAACCGTTGCCGAGCGACTTGTGCAGAGACGGAACAAGTAGTCGATTCTCGTTTGTTCGGTGTCGCCGCCTTCCGCCAATACACGGAGGGCGAGGCCACGCGCGGCTTCGATGAAGATGGGTTCATTAAGCGTCGTTAGCGCGCCCAGCGGTGTGTTGGAGCGAGTTCTGCGTGCGCAGGACGTGTCGCCACTGGGTGCATCGAACGTCGACATCACCGGATCGGGCATCGTTCGTTTGCGGAACATGTAGAGAGATCGCCGGTATCGGGTGGGAGCAGGAGCTGGCTCCCAATATTTTGGGACGGTGAAGTTGTAATTGATAACGCTCTCTGGAACCGGTGGAAAAAAACTAGGGCCGCCCACTTCGGTATGCAACAAACCGGCAGCAGACAATGCAAGATCGCGCACGATTTCCGCCTCCACGCGGAACCGAGGGCCTCTCGCTAACCGACGATTTTGAGGATCCTGATTCAACAATGCAGAACCGACTTGCGAACTTTGCTGGTAAACCTTGCTACTTACGATCTTGCTGAGCAGCCATTGTTGGCTCCAATTGTGCTCCATGAACTCGACCGCCAAGGAATCGAGTAGTGGAAGATATTCCGACTGCGCGGCGCGAGTTCCAAAGTCTTCCGAAGTTTCCACCAGGCCCATTCCAAACAGGGCTTGCCAGACACGATTTACCTGGACGCGCGCCGCGAGCGGCGAGCGCGCATCCACGAGCCAGCGGGCCAATTGCAGTCGGTCTGGCTCGTCGCTTGGATCGTTGATATGTAGCACGCTTAAGAATTTTGGGCGCACTTCGTACTTGGGTTGATCCCAAACTCCGCGGTCAAGCAGATAGGTTTTTCTGCGTACATTTTGTTCACGCTTACTCAAGCTCAGCACACTGGTTTTCGGGTTGTCGGGATACTTGCTCCAAGTTTTCTCGATCTTGTCGTGGTGCCCCTTGAGCTCAGGCGTGTGCCGAACCCAAGTGTCGAAAATTGCAGTGTCTTGCTGCTCCGTGCGACGATTAAGAGGTGTGTTGATCGCAACCGATACGGCGTGTTCGTAGGGAGGTGCTACTGGGGCCGATGAACGAGTGACTGCGACTCGGAAGCGTCCTATGATGAGAACTCCTTGTTTAAGCGCATCCGGCTGCGTATTGCGATTGTGGTGTTGCGCGAAACGAATCTGTATATGCGTTCCTGCAGGACAGCGAAGTGGCTCAACAAATTGCATGACGGCAACCGAATCTGTGTTGCGCCGCCCCGGACCGCGGTCGCTATACCACGCCGTGTTTATATCACCGTCAATCAGGTAGGCGACCGGCCCCAATTTCTGTTTGTTCTCTTCGGGCACGTGGGCGAGCGGCAGTGTGGACAGCAGTTGATCGGGGCTAGAAAAATCGGCGGTTGCATTTTTCAGTGGAGTATCGACCCAAGCGTCATTGTCAGGCGTCTTAATCTGAACAGTTAATTCACTAAGCGCGAACGTGCCGCGGTCCATGCCCCTTCCCGGTCCGCCGAACGGCAAGTCGCCATGGGTCAGCGCTTCCAGCCGCAACCCGGTCACGCCATCCAAGTCGTGTTCGGCGCGAATGTACATATCGCCGGCGGCTGAGGGATGACCCAGTACCACAATACTGCGATCAGCCAGTTTCTCCGGATGGTTCGAACCACCAACCCAGGTCGCCTCGTAGGTGTCGAGAATTTCCCAGCGGATTGTGTTTTCAACTTGTTTCTCCACCCAACTCTGTAGTTCGGCCTGCCAATGCGGCCTTGCTGTTTTGATGCTCTCACGAATTTGCTTGAGTTTTTCGCCGACTTCACGAATCGTCTGTAGCTGGTCGACCGAGTAAACATGAGTTTTCGCATCGTCGGCATTATTGAGCATTGCCATGATACCGTAGTACTCGTCTTGGGGGATGGGATCGTACTTATGCGAATGACACTGCGCACATTGCAGAGTCAATCCAAGCATTGCTTTGCCAATGCAGTCCAGACGGTCGAACATGCCGTCCATGCGAAATTGCTCGGGTACGATCGCGCCTTCCTCGTTCAGCATGTTGTTGCGCAAGAAGCCGGTGGCTATCACCTGGTCTTGCGTCGCACCAGGCAGTAGGTCACCGGCAAGCTGCTCGATGATGAATCGATCGTAGGGCATATCATCGTTGATCGCTTGGATCACCCAGTCGCGCCATGCCCACTGGTCGCGGGGTAGATCTTTTTCGTAACCATTGCTATCGGAGTAACGGGCGACGTCTAACCAGTGCCGCGCCCACTTTTCGCCATAGTGCGGGCTGGCGAAAAGTCGCTGAACTTCGCCGTCGATAGCACTTACGAAGTTGTCGCGCGCGGCATCAACAAATCTTTCGACTTCTGCCGGCGACGGGGGCAAGCCGATCAGATCGAGGTGAATCCGGCGACAGAGAATTTCCGGCGCTGCTCGCGGGGAAAGCTGCAAACCATCCTGACTCAATCTTTGGGAGATCAATTCGTCGATCGGGTTGACCTTCTTGTCCAACGCAACGCGTCTCGGTGGTCGGAAGCCCCAATGCTGCTGGTACTCCGCGCCAGACTCAATCCACTTGCGAAGTGTTTCCCTTTGATCCGCCGACAACGGTTTTGCGAAATGCGGTGGCGGCATGACCGTGTCGTCATCCATCGATGCTATTCGTCGCATCAATTCACTCTCGGCCGGAGCACCGGGCGTAACTGCAATCGCTTCTGAAGGTAGAGGCGCGATCGCCGCATCGCGCACATCAAGCCTTAGCTCGGCTTGCCGGGCTGCTTCGTCTGGCCCGTGACATTGGAAGCAGTGCTCAGCGAGAATGGGCTGAACATCGTTGAGATAGCCAACCGTGTCAGCTGCTACTGCCTGATTGACAACCAAAAGCAGCTTCGCAAGCAGCATTCCAATATTTTGAGAAGTGAACCGCATAGTTGGACTTTAAAGATATCACGCGAAGAGTTCATGCACGACTCTGCCGTGTACATCGGTCAGTCGAAAGTCTCTACCCGCATAGCGGTACGTAAGCCGCGTGTGGTCGAGCCCTAACAAATGCAACAGTGTGGCATGGAAGTCATACATACTGACGCGATCCTTCACCGCGAAATAGCCAAAATCGTCCGTGCTGCCATGAATATACCCGCCTTTCACCCCTCCACCGGCTAGCCAGAGGGAAAAGCCGTACGGATTGTGGTCGCGGCCATCCTTACCTTCCGCCATGGGCGTACGCCCAAACTCAGTGCCAAACACGACTAGCGTCTCGTCGAGAAGGCCTCGTTGTTTAAGATCGGTGATCAGCGCAGCGATCGGTTGGTCGACCTCAAGCGCATTGTTGGTGTGTCCCTCAAAAAGCCTTCCGTGCTGATCCCATTTGTAACTATGAGTACACTGGACGAAACGCACACCGTTTTCGATGAGCCTGCGGGCTGTCAGACATTGCCTGCCAAAATTGTCCGTGGGGCCGCCATTGATTCCGTACAGGGCTTTCGTTTGGGCAGTTTCGTCGGCGATTCGCAAGACGTCCGGTGCTTCCATTTGCATGCGGAACGCGAGTTCAAATGACTTGATGCGTGCTTCCAATCGCGAGTCGTGCGGTGCCCGAGCCAAATGCCTGCGGTTGGCTGACTGCACGAAATCCAGTTGCATTCGCTGCAACTCGTCTGACAGCTCAGCACGACGCAAATTCTTCACCTGGGCGTCTTTCATCGGGGACTTGTAGTCGCCGACGGCCGTGCCCTGATGGCTGGCCGGTAAAAAGGCAGAACTATAAAGTTGCTGCGCTCCATGCATCATCGTCGGTGCTAAGGTAATAAACCCCGGCAAGTTGTTGTTCTCACTGCCTAAACCATAGGTGACCCATGATCCCAGGCTGGGTCGCGTAAAGACCGCCGACCCCGTGTGCAATTGCAGAATCGCACCACCGTGGTCTACCTGTTCGACATACATCGATCTGATGAGACAGATGTCATCGATCACACTTCCGATGTGTGGGAATAAATCACTAATCGGCAGTCCGCTTTCGCCGTAGTTTCTGAATTTCCAAGGCGATCGCAGCAAATTGCCAACCTTGGCAAATTGCAATGCCTGGTCAAATGGCAAAGGTTGGCCGTGTCGTTTTGCTAACTCGGGTTTGGGATCAAAAGTGTCGATATGGGATACGCCGCCGTGCAAGAACAGGAAAATCACTCGCTTGGCGCGGGGCCCGAAATTTGGCCGTGCAAATTTTCCGTGGTCGGTCGTCGCGGCTCGCGCAACATCCCCCAACATCCCCATCAGTGCCACACCGCCAAAGCCACAGGCGGTGGATTGCAACATTTCGCGACGAGAAGGGAGAAGGGATGCCGACATGATGAGCGCTATTCCAAGTAGATCAACTCGTTTACGCAAAACAGCGATTGACACAAGGCGCGCCAAGCGGAGAGTTGAGGCGAGGATACGCCACGCCCGATCGCTTTGCGAAACGCTCGGTAGTGCTCCCTGATCGCTACGGGTGATAGATCCCCACTATAAACAGCCACGTGGTCAATTCTTCCTTGGAACCACTCGGCTTGGTCACCGCGAGCTGCGACCGTCAAGCTCTGCGTGCTCGCTGGAATGGGCTCGTTAACTTCGATATCGTCCAACACCTTGCCGTTAACGTACATACGGCGGCGACCCTTACTATAGGTCATCGCGACGTGCGTCCATTCGTTGAGCCGCGCCACTCCGTCGGGAGCGCGCATCACGCGCTGACCCCCAAGTCGTTCATCAAAGAACTGACTGAAAATCACATTGCGGTGCTTGCCGTTCACATCTTGCCCGTAGACGCCGATCTTCCAATGGCGATGATGGACGCCGTCGCGACCCACGATAAACATGTGCTGGCGCACATCGCGCGGCATCACCCAGCACTCTACCGTCATCGCATCGGACGATTTGTTAAGCGAGTCGTGTGCGCTCAATTCAAACCAGTCGTCGGCACCGTCAAACTCAAACGACCCCAATCGCAGATAGTTGAGCAATCGCTTTTCGGCGCGTATCAGCTCGGAATAAGTTTGTTCGAGTATCGACGTTTCTTGTACTGTGGCTGTGGTTTTAAGACTAGCACCGGACAACTCTCGGTAGCGTTTTAGAAAATCGATGGCCTCAGTTGCTTCCTCGGCTGTGGGAGGACGACCAAGTACCAGTTTGTACATGCGATCAAGACACACACGAGTCGACTCAGACTCTGTGGAGTGCTCGGAAGTTGACAGGATTTCCTCCGCCAATGTCTCTGCGCGCTGCCGGACAAACGGACCATTGACAAGCATTAGCGCTTGGGTCGGAACGGTTGTCTCGCTACGCACGGAAGTCGATTCGTGAGCAGTGGGGCTGTCGAACAAGGCGGCAAACTCGGGACGCCCATTCCGGATCACCGGTAGATAGACACTTCGTCGTGGTTTCAAGAACGGCGGATAGATGGCGCCCCCAGATATATCGACGACGTACAGCTCCCGTTTAACGTCGTTGGCCGTGTAACCCTCGGTAAACAGCGTTCCACCCATCTCGATATCGAGTTCGCCGCTGACCTGCAGCATCGTGTCGCGAAGTTGTTCCGCAGAAAGTCGACGACGCGGCATTCGCCACAGGAGTCGGTTTTCGGGATCAATCATTGCTACCTCTGCGTTTTCGACGTGAGCCTGCTGGTAGGTGCTGGAGAGCAACATCAGGCGATGCATCTTCTTGAGTGACCACTCATTCTCAATCAGCTGGGTAGCCAGCCAATCGAGTAACTCTGGGTGCGTCGGCTTTTCACCTCGAAAGCCAAAATTACCACTGGTTGCAACCAATCCTCGCCCAAAGTGATGTTGCCAGAGTCGGTTGACGATCACTCGCGCTGTAAGTGGATTGGCAGGGTCTGCAATCCAATGAGCTAGCTCAAGCCGTCCGCTTCCTGACGTTTCGATGGGAGGGTGATCTTCACCGGCAATGATTTGCAGAAACCTTCGCGGCGCCTCTTCACCCAAAGTGCGGTAATTACCGCGCCGGTGGATAGGCAGATTCTCTGGTTTTGGGAGGTCGCGCACCATCATCAGCTTCACGGGGGCTCCGTCAGGCCCCGGCACTTCCTCTTCGACCCACTTCGAATCGTTGATCTTGTCGGCCATGACATGTGTGCTGGTTAGAATACCCGCCAAGGAATAGTAGTCAGCCGTCGGGATGGGATCGAACTTGTGGTCGTGACAGCGGGCGCAACCGAGAGTAAGTCCCATGAATGCAACACCAATCGTATGCAGTTGTTCGTCAGCAATATCCAGAAGCATCTGCCGCTTGTCGCGCATGACGACTGGCTTCGTGCCAACTTGCAGGAAACCAACAGCCGCCTGCTGCTGATAGTCCTGCTCAGGATCCCCGGTCTTTGCCAGTAAATCTCCGGCGATCTGTTCCACGACGAACTGATCAAACGGCTTATCATCATTCAACGCCTTGATCACATAGTCGCGATAGCGCCAGGCATGCAAGTAGGCGTTATTCCCGTCGTGACCAGCGGATTCTGCATAGCGGACGACATCGAGCCAATGCTGGGCCCATTGTTCACCGTAGCGAGGTGAAGCAAGCAGGCGGTCAACGACTTTGGCAAAGGCTCCTGTGCTATCATCGGCGAGGAAAGCATCGACCTCTTCAGGCGTCGGTGGCAGACCTGTCAGATCGTAGGTCACGCGGCGCATTAGCGTGCGGCGGTCTGCAGGTAGTGCGGGATGAATTCCTCGCGACTCTAATCTGGAGAGAACGAAATGGTCGAGTGGGGAACTAGGCCAAGCCGCATTCTTGAGTGAGGGCACGTCTGGTTTCTGGATGGGCTGAAACGACCAGAACTTCTTCTGCTCTTCCGTAAAAAGAGGACCTCCCGTTTTGATCGTCTGCAGCGGAGTCGGCAGACCTTCATAGCCCGGCCAGACCGCTCCGTCGTACACCCACTTTTCCAAGGCATCGATTTCGTGCGCCTCGAGTCGCTCATCCGGCGGCATTTGCAGATCATCCCGACCACGAATGAGTTGAATGAGACGACTCGATTCGACATCCGCAGGAATGACCACCGGTCCAGAGTCACCACCCGCAAAAAGGCCCGTTGCAGTATCAAGGCGCAACTTGGATTCCGCGGTTTCGGAGCCGTGGCACTCACTACACTTGTTGACCAAGATCGGTCGAATCTTCCGTTCGAAAAAATCCGAGTCACTTGGCATGCGCTCTTGCGTCAGACCATGCTTAGCAAGCTGGCAGTACAACAGCAAAACCAAGAAAATAGCTTTGCGAGACACGGCAATTTCTTATTTAAAAGCGAGCAGATCGGTCATGAGCCTTGCTTACGCAAGGAGGCCAGAAGGTGGCCCAGTCTTGATTTTTAGCAATAAAAGTATAATACTTCCGCCACCCAACTTTATCAAGAATCCGCGTTTTTATGAGCAAAATCAAACAACGTTTGGAAGCGGGAAAGATCGCCCGTGTCATGTTCTTCGGCAGTCTGGCGACGCCTAAATTCGTTGAGGCGGCCGCCAAGTTCAGTAATATTCACGGTGTCTGGTTCGACCAGGAACACTGAGCGCTATCGCAAGACAAAGTCGAATGTTGGCGATGGCCGCCGCGCTGCTGACGTCGACTGTTTTAGCCGCGTGGCTCCCACCGATTGGGGCAAGATCATGCGGCCGATGGAGACGGGGTGTAGCCGTGTAATGGCAGCGCTGGTCCGCACGGTCAACGAGGTTTGTCAAATCGTTTCTTGGGCCAAGTATGCACCCGTCGGTACGCGCGGGACATTCGCTTCCAATGCGGAGTGTGAGTAAGGAGGTCGGAATCTTGCTGAGCACGTGGTCAACGCTAACCGCGAGCGCTGGCTGGCGATCCAGATTGAAACGCTCCCGGCACTCGAAGCCGTTGACGAAATCGCCGCAATCGACGGCGTTGATCTGCTGTTTGTTGGTCCTACCGATCTTTCGGTGAGCTTAGGAGTTCCGGGCGAATTTTTGCATCCTAAGTGCGTCAACGCACTCAAGCGTGTGTCTACCGCTTGTGCTAGCGCAGGCAAATGGTGGGGTGCGCTCTGTCCTAATGTCGAGCATGCTCGCCACTGCCGTAATCTGGGCTGCGGGCTACTGAGCCTACACGGCGACTTGACCTGTTTCCGGCGCGGAGTTCAGGATTTGGAAGACACGTTTAAAGAGTTTATGGACTGATCGCGAACGCTTCCAAGTCGCTGCAATGCTACTCGGACGGAATTTCGCACTCTTCCCCTGCGCCGAGCACTGCCGAGACCAGCGCCGAGCGCTGGATGCCAACTTGATTGTTGATCGTTACAGTTGTTTTCCGTCGATGATCTGCCCATCCGCGATTGTGGCAAGCAGCTGAAGCGTTTGCTCGTCGATGGCGTTATCGATGTTTTCCACGTGGCCGTCGAGAAAGGCAAACAGTGTTACCTGTTCGTGAAGCCCACCGAATTTCGTTCTGGATGGATCGTGCGAGTCAGTAGCGAGCCCCCCCTCGGAGCCCGCTAAGATCGCAGCTGGATTATCTGCCGCCAAAAAAGCAGTATCACCTTGCCCATGGTGCCCCAAACCCTCGGGCGTGTTTTCGGCTACAGGCGGGATATGTCGCTCTCCAATTGCTAAAGTCTGTGATAGTCCATCGGTGCATTGACGTATCTTGATTTTGGATAGAGTAAAGATCGGTCCTAGGACACTGCCAGGATCGGGCAGAGTGTTGACTGGATGTTCGGGAACTGTGCCTGAGATATAACTCTTGCCCGCGTTCGCTGCGTAGTCGCCCGCAGCGGCGACGCCACGAACTTTGGCCGGGCTGTCGTTGTTATCGAAATTGCGATCACTGACGGGGGCACGCCTGGTTGGACAGAAATAAGTATCAATGGGGGTGCGCATTGCTAAAGCGTTTGCCTCGTCGTCGACGCGCTCCCCCGGTTCAAAAGAGTCGAATACCTGTTTTTGTTCTAGTTGCGGTAACAACCGAAACGCCCAAGAGAAACCAAACTGATCGCGGTTCCGTCGGCCCGACGGGAAGTGCCCATACGTATCGTGATAGTTTTGCACGGCGAGACCCATTTGCTTCAGATTGTTGGAGCAATAATTCCGCCGCGCCGCCTCACGAGCTGCTTGAACTGCCGGCAGAAGTAGCGCGACAAGCGTACCAATAATGGCGATGACCACGAGAAGTTCTACAAGAGTGAATCCAACAACAATCGGACGTCCAGAGCGAGGCATGGCGTGACTCTCCCGAAATGTTTTGATTGAGCAAGCCGACCCTGCGCACAGCATCTCGATTCTAAATGAGAGTCGATGGGTTGCTTGTGTCTTCGTCAGCTGGTGCGATTGTAAGGAAAATGTGGCAGCTGCTCCAATTTCAATTGCCCGATTCGACGTACCGAATCAGGTGCTAGCTAGCCTTCTATGCGAAATCTAACAGGTCCTCAGCGGGGAATTGGCTGATTCAGCAGATTGCTGCGATGCACGAGAACCGGTTTCAAAATACGCTTATGGGCTCCATAAGGAACGCAAGGCGATAGGAACACCCTGATTTCATGTGTTCCTTCTGGAGCCATCTCTTGCGAGAGCAATGAAATTTTGGCACCGGATCTAAACAAAAAGCTCCTGCCTGACGTTCCCATAGACATCCGTCAGACGAAAATCGCGGCCTTGGAATCGATAGGTCAGATGCTCGTGATCGAGGCCCAACGCGTAGAGTATGGTGGCGTGCAAATCGTGAACATCGACGGAATTTTCGGTTGCGTAAACGCCCAGCTCATCGGTTGCGCCGAATGTGTATCCCGATCGCACGCCTCCACCTGCCAACCAGATTGAAAACGCCTCGATGTGATGGTCTCGGCCGATGGAACCGCTCACTTGTTGTTGTGCCACCGAAGTCCGGCCGAACTCGCCAGCGAAGATGACTAGCGTATCATCGAGCAGTCCGCGCTGCTTCAAGTCGATCACGAGTGCCGCACAAGCCTGATCGACATCGCGGCAGCTGTTGGGAAGTGCACTAGCAATATCGCCATGGTGATCCCAATCGCCGTGAAAGAGTTGTACGAAGCGAACGCCTTTTTCGACCAACCGCCGGGCGATCAGGCAATTGCGGGAAAACGACGGTCGTGACGGATCGACACCATAGCTGGCTAACGTCGCTGGTGATTCGCCACGCAGGTCCATCAATTCTGGCGCAGAAGACTGCATGCGAAAGGCGAGCTCGTAAGCTCGCGTGCGCGCCTCGATTGCCGTGTCACCGAGCTGGCCACTTCTCAAGTTATTGAGTTCAGCCACCGCTTGGACTACATCGCGTTGATGCTCTGAGGAAACACCTGCTGGGTTTTGCAAATTGAGAATTGGTTCACTGCCATCCCGCAACGGTACTCCTTGGTAAGATGGTGGTAGAAAGCCATTGGAGTAATTCGCACCTTTAGCACGCAGACGAGAACCACTTTGCATGACGATATAGGCGGGAAAGTCTTTCGACTCAGTTCCCAGTCCGTAAGTCACCCAGGCGCCCATACTAGGTTTGCCATATTCACGATAGCCTGTGTTAAACAACATCTCGGCAAACGGATGCACGGTTTCCTTGGTTTTCACCGTGCGAATGATAGCTACCTCATCCACAATCTTGCCAAAGTGCGGCATGAGCTCGGAAACATAACGTCCGGAATCTCCAAAGCGCGAAAAGCTCCAAGGGCTGGGGAAAATCTTTGGTTCTCGTTCCTTGATTTGAGCGAAGTTCGAATACTTGCGCAACGACTCGGGCAAGGGCTCACCGGCATATTTTGCCAGGACCGGCTTGTAATCGAACATGTCTAGTTGGCTTGGACCGCCAACCATAAACAAATAGATGACGTTTTTTGCGCGAGGTAACAAGTGTGCCGCGGTCGGCGGTCCATCCGCTGCGGTTGCAGCTGGAGAACTGGTCGTGTTGATGAGCCACGGCAGCGCGACGCTGCCTAGTCCTTGGCCAAGCCGATAAAAGAACCGTCTGCGTGGAAGTGCCATACTATTCTCGCGTGATAAACTCATCCAAGTTCATAACGGCACGGCAAGTGGCAGTCCAAGCCGCTAATTCCTGTGCCTGTTCTGGCATGGCAGGCGAGGATTTCCACGCTTGCAACAATTTCGTGGCGCGCTGCGGATGCTGTCGAAACTCCGCGCGCCGGACTCGAAGTAATTCGCTTAAACGCTGCGTTTCGACGGGCGAAGGAGTACGGGTCAAACCGAGTCGAAATACCAGCTCAAGGCGCTTATCGTCTTCGTGTTGTTCACTTAAAACGCGATCCGCTAGAGCGACGGCCGCTTCGACGAAACTCGGATCGTTGAGTAACGTTAATGCTTGCAATGGAGTATTACTGCGATAGCGACGCGTGCACGATGTCAGCGCCTCTGGCGCGTCAAAGGTTCGGTAGAACGGATGAGGAGTAAGCCGCCATTGATGCGTATACATGCCGCGACGGTACCGATCTGCTCCTTCGCTCTCAATCCACTCTACCTTCGTCGCGCGGCTATCGAGCACTCCGGAAGGCTGATACGGAAAGACGGTCGGTCCGCCAAGCTTGCGATTGAGCAATCCTGCGGCGGCGAGCGACACGTCGCGAATGATTTCCGCTTCAAGACGCAGCCGCGCCTGCCGTGCCAACATGGTATTATGTGGATCGATGTCGGATAGTTCCGCGCGAGGTCGCGACGATTGCTGGTAGGTTGCTGAGGTCAAGATCAAGCGATGCAGAGCCTTCCAATCCCAACCGCTTTCCACAAACTCCACTGCTATCCAGTCCAGCAATTCCGGATGGGTTGGCAGCGTGCCTCGCTGTCCAAAGTCGTTTTCCGTCGGGACAAGTCCACGACCGAAGTAGTGCTGCCAAACGCGATTGACGATCACCCGCGCCGTGAGCGGATTCTGCGGGTCGACTAGCCAGTGCGCCAGGTCAAGTCGATTAAGCGGCTGGCCTTCTGGATTGGGAAAATCGAGCCCGAGCGCCTCGGGAAAATCAGGAGCAACGACTTCTCCCGCACTGTGAAAGTCGCCGCTGTCGTAGACATGCGTCGCTCGCTGCACTGCGCTTTGGGCCATTACAGGTGCGGGTTCCGACTTTGGCGCTTCCGACTCCAATCGCCGAATCGCCTCTCTACGCGTTTGGTGACCGGTGTCCTGAGCAAAGAAAGCGACCGCCACGACAGCCGCATTTTCTGGGCTGCGAATCTCGACGCCAACTTCGAGTGCCTTCTGCACCTCCTTCGGTAAGCCATCATGCTCCGCTTGGGATAGGTTAAGTTCCCACCGTCTAACTTTACCTGCGGACTTCGTTTTGTATTCCTCGAGTTCATTTTGCAGTACTTTAATTAACTCTCGGTTCGCCTTCTGTCGTTCGAAATCCGCTTTGGTAGGAAGACCCAAGTGTACGTCATCCGTATCGTTGAAGAATGCGAACAATTGGTAGTATTCTTCCGTTGAGATCGGGTCGTACTTGTGATCGTGGCACTGGGCGCAGGCCAAGGTCAGGCCGAGGAAGGCCGTGCCGGTCGTATTGACGCGGTCAACGAGCGACTCGAGGCGAGCAATTTCGTTGGCGCCGTTGCCGATCAAAGGATCGAAAACGCCGCAGCGATAAAATCCAGTGGCGATTTGCTGCTCCTTGGTGGCATCGGGCAGTAAATCACCGGCGACCTGCCAGACGATGAATTTGTCGAAGGGCAAGTTGCTGTTAAAAGCGTCAATCACCCAATCGCGATAATGCCACACCGGTCGCGCCAGATCCATCTCGCCGCCAGTGCTATCCGCATAACGGGCCACATCGAGCCAATGACGACCCCAGCGTTCGCCAAAGTGTGGCGAGGCGAGAAGTTCGTCGATCAGTCGCTCGTAAGCGTCAGGCGATCGATCTGCGAGTAACGCGTCGACCCGCGATAAAGATGGCGGCAATCCGGTCAGATCAAAACTCGCGCGGCGGATCAATGTCACATGGTCGGCAGGAGGAGCCGGTTGAAATCCTGCTTGCTCAAGCCGCGCCAACACAAAGCGATCGATGGGGTTGCGTGGCCAGTCAACACCGGAAACCTTGGGCTTCGCCGGCCGCAGCGGTTGTTGGAACGACCACCATGGGTCGTCGCTCGACGAAGCGGCGACAGCCGGCGGCTGCGCGAAGAGCAACCCGATTGCAATAGTCGCGAGTCGAAACAGAAAACGTTGCATGTCAGAAGCTTAGGCTCTACGTGGACAGTTCATGACTCACTTTAATGTAGTCAACCTGCTGTCAATAAGCAACAAAAGACCAAATCGGGCTACGTTAGCCTAACACGTTCGACGATTTTCACTGAACCGCCCGCCATCGCCACTCGGGAGGCGCGCCGGAGTAGTGAATCCGCAATCCTTCACCGGGGGACAAATAGATATTCTGGCCGGCCTGCAGTGACCCGGCAAACTCGTCGGAGCCCCCATAGGTGTCGTTCAATTCCCAACGGCTCACGGAGCCGCCAGCCTTGATCATCACGATCACGGGAAACGGGTTTCGATTTATCATCAACTCTCCGCTGGCTGGTATCGACGGAGTTTCAACACCAAAACCGAGCTTGAGTTTATTCGCCACAGTACTTGGCGAAGCATAAAACCGATTCGTTGGTTCGACGGCCTGGTTATCGTAGCCGCCGTTGAGCCCCATGAGAAAGAACTGATTGCCGCGGGCATTGGGATTGAGTGTCAGTCCGGGCTTGTTGCGTGAATTGATATTGGAAAACCAAATATTGTCCTGGCCGTTGGTGACGATTCCCAGTGGATCTTTGGCGTCGCAGTTTAAGTTGACTTCCCAGACATTCTTGGCACTCCCTTCATCGAGTATCGAGTTTTCCGTCTGCCCGTGAACGTGCTTGCAGGTAATGCGACAATTGCTGAAGCTGCCGTCCGGTGCGACGTGGATTCCCAGCTCGCCGTGGTTGATCTCGTTGAAGTCGAAACGGCAGAAGTTAATCGACCCTTCGAAGCGAACCGCTCCCCTAGCATCACTGCACGCAATCGCAGTGACGAAGAAAGCACTATCGACGATCGTATTGCCGACAAATCGGTCCAAGGGCAATGGGTTTTCTGGTTTGATGGCCAAGGCGTAGCCACTGCCTCGGTAGTGAAGCAAACCTCGAATGCGAATGTCGTTCATCATGCAAGAATCGATCGTCAGTCCAGGTTGATCTCCTAAATCTGGCATGAATTGCAAAGTGATCGCTCCAGTGTCGATGCGTATCCCCTGAGCGGGATGCATTCGTAGGGGTGTCCAGATGCGGTAGATCACTTGCTGCCGACGCGGAATTGAGCCACCTACGATGTACCCGTCAACGTGGTGATTTGTGCAATAATCCAAAAACTCTTGCACGCCGGACGTCGTGGTTCCGCTAGTTTCGCGATACGAGCCGTCTTCCGTCTGCAGTCGCCCGTCGGGATAGAGTATGGCCATTCCTCGACGTACGTATTCGGGGGAAAATTCTGAAAACTTCGGGTCGTACGATTTGGAGTAGGAGCCTTGGAGATGTTCGTTTGTGCCTGGTGTGCGCGCCGTTCCGGTGGGCCAGGCAACATAGGCGTTGTCAATCGCGGCAAGTCCGATGCGGCGCTGGATGGGTTCTTTCCCGGGAGGACGATACTTCAATTGGAGGTGGAGTTGCAGGTTGAGCCCCACTTTCTTTCCTCGCAGATCTCCTTCGATCGCATTCGCTTCGTCCAACCAGAAATCGAAATGACCTTCCCCGCCAGTGGTCACGGTTCGTCGTTCCAAGTAAATGCGCGTGCCCGAATCGACTTCATGAGGCGAGCCACCTTGCCATACGGACGTCTCGACTTCAATCTTGCCAGCAATGGGGCTTTGATCGCGGGCAAAGATCCGCGCGGGATCGGTAGGAAACGCCTGACTGGTAGCGAGGGGGAGCAAGCCCAGCACGCCTGTCAACTGACAAACTAGCCATCGTCTGCTGGGATCGAAGCGGAGTTTGGTAATCCGCTGCATTAGACTGACCATGAGATTCTCCACATAAAAAACTCGGGTAACAAACTGCAATCTAGCGAGCCGTGGCGTCCTCCGCCCACGGTTCTCCGACTTGGGGGCAAGTCGGCTCGCGATCGCAGCAATGGCCGCGATTTTCTCAAAAGCAACTCGCAAATTCACCTTACATCGACTAGGATAGCATTGTCAAAAAGTGAGAAAAAGCCTTGTCTGTTCCACTCCCGCACGTGGAGGTGTCATCGTGAGGTGTCGATCTCTGGCTGTCCTGTTGTTCGTCGTTGCCACCTGCAATGACTTTACCCATGCTAATCCGAACGATGACAACGCCGCTCGATATTTTCCAACGGGGTTGCTGCATGCCCAGTGGCAGGAATTCGAGGTACAAGGTTATCGACAGCCGATCACCGGGGTCGTGTATCGTGGCAATCCTCGTCCTACCTGCGGAATGCCCCTGGGGGGTCTCGATACGGGGTGCATCGACATCGAACCCAACGGCATGCTTGGCTACAGCACGTTGTTCAATCATCTAATAGAGCCACGCTTGCTCTATAATGCTCCTTTTCTGGGATTGAGTGTCGATGGAACCGCTTGTGTGTTGGCAACCGACGCGAGGGGTAAGTTAGACCGGCCTGTGCATCGCGAGACGGGTGTGTTTCCTCCTTTGGACTATACACCTGCCTTCTTTGATGCGGGCACAAGCGGCGTCAAGTTTGCCAAGGCTATCGATTACTTTGGCCATTACCCTGTCCTCGACATGGAGTTCCACACCGACCTGCCAGTGGAAGCGGGGCTTCGCGCCTGGTCGCCCTTGTTGCCGGGGGATACGAAGCGGTCGATGATGCCAGGTTTGGTGATCGAGGTTCAACTTCGAAACACGGATGTAATAGCGCACCAAGGAACGTTGGCTATAAGTTTTCCTGGCTTCGAAAGTCCTCACTCCGCGACTGGAATTCCCCATACTCGCCGATCGGTCAATGGATTCCTCAAGGGGGTGCAGATCTCCAGCAACGAAAGCGACGACGCCAAGCAGATGAGCTATGTCATCGCGTCGATCGATCATCCCGTCCGGGCGGGCGGATCTCTGGGTGCAGACGGGGGCGCGTGGAATTCGATCGAAGGCAATTTGCCCGAAGTGACGCAAACCGATTCTGGCACTAGCCTGGCTGCGGAATATCAACTCGATGCCGGTCAGCAAACGACGCGACGATTTGTACTGGCTTGGTACGCGCCGCAGTGGAACGCGGGCGGTGCACCAGGCGCAACTGATGCGCGAGTATTCACTCACATGTATGCCAAATACTACTCGAGTGCTAGAGACGCGGCGGAAGTGCTGGCCAGCGAGCACGATCGATTGCTTAAACGCGTCATCGCCTGGCAGGAGGAAATTTACACCGACCAGCAGCTACCTGGCTGGCTCGCCGATTGCCTGATAAATAATTTGCACCTGATCACCGAGACGAGCATTTGGGGGCAAGGAAACGGTCCACTCGAAACGTTCGGTTCCGAGTTGGGTTTGTTTGGCCTGAACGAATGCCCGCGGGGATGTCCTCAAATTGAGTGCATTCCTTGCAGTTTTTACGGGAACATGCCCATCGTCTACTTCTATCCCGAGGCCGCATTGTCAACGCTGCACGGTTACAAGACCTACCAATTTGACGACGGCCGACCTCCCTGGATCTTCGGCGGCGTGACGGCGATGGATGTAAACAACAAGCAGCCCTACGACCTAGCAGCGCCAGACAAGGGTTATCAAACCGTGCTGAATGCAGCCTGTTACATCGTGATGTTCGATCGCTATCTACAGACTTCGCAGGACGAAAACGTCCTTGCTGAGTTCTACGATTCACTCAAACGTGCCAACGACTTTTCGATGAATCTGCGTCCCAAGTATGGTCTATCGCAGATAGTTTCGATGCCAGAGCCTGGTACCGACGGCCACGGGTTAGGCGATACCGAATGGTTCGAAGCTCCCGAACCTGGTTGGAAGGGCTATGTCACTCACGCTGGCGCAGTGCGGATGGCACAAGTGCAAATCATGAAGCGATTCGCACAGCAGATGAACGATTCGGAGTACGTCACTAAATGCGACCACTGGCTGGAAGCGGGCAGCAAGGTATTGGAAGAAAAGCTGTGGAATGATACTTACTATTTAAATTTTCTCGATCCAGACAACGATTTGCGTTCCGACATGATCTTCGGCTATCAGCTCGATGGCGAATGGATCTGTGACGCCCATGGAGTGGACGGGGTATTTCCCAAGAACCGAATCAATGAGACCTTAGAGACCATTCGCAATGCGAACTGCCAACTTAGCCAATCGGGAGCGACCAACTATGCGAATGCTGATGGCACCGCTGCCAAGGTGGGCGGATATGGCACCTACGGCTACTTTCCACCGGAGTTGATGATGCTGGCGATGACGTATATGTATGAGGACGAGCGTGAATTTGGTGTCGAACTGTTGCACAAATGCATGGAAAACATCGTCTGCAAGTGGGGCTACACGTGGGACGCCCCAAATACGATTCGGGGCGATATGGACACCGGGCAACGCCATTTTGGCGGAGATTACTACCAAAACATGATGTTGTGGTTTGTCCCAGCGGCGCTCCAAAACAGTGACATGACGGAACCTTTGAATCATAATGGATTGGTGAGGAGAGTGGTGCGCGCAGCGCGTGGTGGGTAGTAGGCAAACTTAGCGCCGCCGGCAACGACGGTCTGCTAACTCACACTATCCGTAGCCGGCATTGGTCGCGCCAAATTGCAGCGTATGCATCCGTCGTTGTCGGCGGCGCTAGCAAAGCTCGCATAGATCCGCCGACATGCGATTCCGAGAATTTCGCAAACAGAGGGTTTCTTTTCTGATGCCGGTTGATTCTCGTAAATTGCGCTTCGAGCAACTCGAGCCGAAGCGGATGCTCACAATCTACGTGCAGAACGCTGCGACGGAGTTTGCGAACGATTTTGTGGGTGCATTGCCGCAAAACAATCCCAATGGAGATTGGGCCTACCTGGGTCCCAATGGATTGACAGATGACTTGGAGGCCCACAACGACCCAGGTTCGGTCGGGGGCAGTGGCTCCGGGTGGCGCGTAAAGGCAGCTGTCGGTGGCGGAGTCGCTTACGCCTACGCGCGAGGCGGCGTCGGCGGATTCAGCAGCCCACCAAACACGATTCTCGGTCACGGACCCATGAAGACCGTGTGGACTGCACCGGTGGAAGTCGATATGGGCGCCGTGGAGATTTCCGGAATCTTCAACCAGGCACAATTCGAACTTGATCGACAGATGCAGTTGCGGATTTACAAGGACGATCCGAATACGCCACTTGTAACTGTCAACGCCGTACTCGGCGATCCTACTCAAGTCGTGAACATCCCTTCTACGCAGGTTGGCATCAACCCTGGTGACACGCTGACGATTGAAGTCGATGGCCAAGGTGATGATGTCACCGGCCCTAATGCGGGTGTTTCTACGTTTGCTTCATGGGATGTGACGATTACTGAGATCGACGGCTCAAACTTAGGCGAGGGTGCTGACTTCAATGGTGATCTGACAGTCAATGGCGACGATCTGACGAACTGGATAGCCGGCTATGGCACCACCTCCGGCGCTAACAAGAGCGATGGCGACGCCGATGACGATGGCGATGCCGACGGTGGCGATTTTCTGTTGTGGCAACAAGAGTTTGTCGTGCCGCCGAGTACCGACTACCATCCCACGGCAGTAATCGTGCAGACCAGCGGAGTTTCCTTGCCAGATGGCACGCAGCTCGACATTACGGGAACGCAAACGGACGGCTTGCAAGAGGCTTTTGACTACGCTGCAGACGAAGGCTGGGGGGTGTTCGTTCTACCAGGCACCTACTCGTTAGATGCTGGCCTGGATGTCGTTGAACGGCAAGCTGCTTCCTACCGACTGCAAGATGTCACGTTGAACTTTGGTGCTGGGGTATCTGATTTTGGGTTGCGCTTCGACAGTTCCATCATCATGGACTGGTATTGGGATGGCGGAGCCCTGAACGCTCCCTTTGCCACCGACGGTGTGCGGTTTGATCCGCGCAGCTTGCATCCGCTGGATGGCTGTTTAGGACTGACTCCGCCAGCCATAGCGGATGGTCGCTTTCTCTTCGACGTGCCGATCACTGCCGCCACGAACGAAGTCACCATGGATACGACGGCGCGAACGATCAACGACATCTACCTACACTTCCAAGGCCTGACGAAGAACGACCTCAATATCCTCGGCAATGGTTTCTCAGATACCAATACATTTCTGGATGCGCGAACCGATCAAGCGATTCCTTGGGATCTGTTTAGCACCGCTGGTCGAGTGACGGTAAATGTTCCCGATGGGCCAATTGGAACCCACGCTCGAGTCTACCTGCCCGATGGCTCGTTGCTCGATACGACGGGGACCTCTACGGTTGGACTGCAAGAGGCGTTCGACCATGCGGCTGCCAACGA
>JBCDBK010000091.1:0-20936 GCA_039184115.1 Planctomycetota bacterium
CGCCTACGCCCGCGGGTGATAGGCATCGTGGACGGCCTTGAGTCGCGTGTGGTCGACGTGGGTGTAGATCTGCGTGGTGGCGATGCTGGCGTGGCCGAGCAGCTCTTGTACTTGGCGCAGGTCAGCGCCACCGGCTAGCAGGTGCGTCGCAAAGCTGTGGCGGAGCGAGTGCGGGCTGATCTCTTTGGGTATGCCAACGCGGGCAGCGTATTTTTTGATCAGTTCCCAGATGCGCTCGCGGCGCAACGGCCCGCCTCGTGGTGATAGGATGAGCCACTCGCTGGCGGCCTCGCGCCGCGCGGCCAGACGCGGACGCTGATCTTCCAGATAGCGATGCACTGTGACAATCGCTTGCCTACCGAGTGGGACAATACGCTGTTTATCGCCTTTGCCGTGACACACGATGTAGCGATCTTGCAGATGAACATCGCGGCATTTGAGCGTGGCGAGTTCCGAAACGCGTGCGCCCGTGGCATAAAGCAGCTCTAACATCGCGCGATCGCGCAGCCACCACGGGTCGGACTTGGTCGGAGCGACGAGTAGTTCGTTCACCTGCCTCTCCGACAGCACTTGTGGCACGCGCTGCCAGAGCTTTTGCGTACCAAGCAGCTCCGCCTGATTGTCTTTGAGAGCGCCTTCTAATTGCAGATAGCGAAAGAAGACTTTAAGCGACGCGACGTGACGGGTAATGCTTTTGGGCGCGAGAGACTGTTCGCTCAGCCAGGCGGAATAACCGGCCAAATCGCTGACGCTCAGGTCGGCCAGTCGCCGGTTGCCCAGCCACTCGAAGAGTCGTTTAAGATCGCGCGCGGAGGCGGCGACTGTGTTGTCAGCCAGATGGCACTCGCTGCGCAAGTAGTCGGTGAAGTCAGCCTGCCACTGAGCTGCTTGGCGCTGGGCTGATTCGCGTCGCAGTTTTAGCTTTTTGCGTAGGTTTTTCATCGATGGAAGGGAGAAGTTAAACCACGGAGTCACGGAGGACACAGAGCAACAAGCATGCTGGTGGAATAAGCTAGACTTCTCGATTGAAGCTCGTCAGCATTCGTCCAGCGGCTGAAAATCCGTCCGCCTAACACTTCCTCGGTGTTCTCCGTTTCTCCGTGGCGCATGACTCATCTGGAATGACCAGCACTCTTACGTTCTCGACTTGTGGACCACTGCGAGTTAACGCTGATTCCCCGTTCGACTGGTTGCACTGGGCAAACCTTAGTGCGATGCGGTATCTTGTCCGGCATCCATTCCGGCTAGGAACTCTTGGTAAGATGTAACGTTTATCTGCAACCGACAAGAATCGCACGCGAACTCACGACCTCCACAGTCATAAGCACCAATATCAAGACATGCACGACGTTATTATCGAAGAGCCCTACGAGTTCGTGCCGCCGGGCAAGAGCGAGTGGCTACCGTCGTTGATCGCGCTCTTTCTGAATCCGTACTTGAAGAACAAATATGGCATTCACTCCGTTGAGTGCCGCGAGGTGCAGCGGATTCGCGACTCGGTCGAGGCTGGTCATGGCGTGCTCATGGCGCCTAACCATAGCCGGATGTGCGACCCGATGGTGCTCGGCGTGCTGTGCAAACACATGCGTCGCAACATGCACGCGATGGCGTCGTGGCACTTGTTCAAGCAGGATTGGTTTTCGCGTTTTGTAACGCGCAGCATGGGTGCGTTTAGCGTGTATCGCGAAGGGCTTGATCGTCAGGCTGTCAACATGGCGGTTGATGTGCTGGTCGAGGGCAAGCGTCCGCTGATTGTCTTTCCGGAAGGTGCCGTGTCGCGTCACAACGACCAGCTGATGCCGATGATGGACGGCACCTCGTTTATCGCACGTACGGCGGCGAAGCGACGAGATAAAAACAAATCAAAGGGCGGCGTGGTCGTGCATCCGATTGCCATTCGATATTTTTTTCGCGGCGATCTGGAAAAGACCGTCACGCCCGTTATTGAAGAGATCGAGTCGCACTTTTCCTGGTACCCACAAAGCGGAAAAACCATCATCCAACGGCTGCGACAAATCGGACAGGCACTACTATCGCTGAAAGAAGTCGAATACGTCGGCGCCGCGCGTTCGGGTGAATTTGAGGCGCGCGTCGAAAACTTGATCGAAGATGTGCTGACTCGCTTGGAAAAGAAGTGGGATCTCAAAGTCGAAGAAGAGAGTGTCGTCGCGCGAGTCAAGGCGGTGCGCAGCGCGATCCTACCAGATATGATCGCCAAGAAGGTCACACCAGAGGAGCGTCACGAACGCTGGAAACAGCTTGCCGCCTGCTACTATATCCAACAGATTTCGCACTACCCTCCGCACTACGTCCGTCGGTCGGAGCCGAATATTGTCGAGCATATTCTCGAAACCGTAGAACGCTTCGAGGAAGACTTCACCGACCAAGCTCGAATTCACGGTCCGCTGCATGCCGTCATTCAAGTGGGTGAGGCGATCCCCGTCAGTAGCAAACGGGCGCGTGGCGCGGAGTCCGATCCGGTGATGGACGGAATCCGCGAGCAATTGCAAGAGATGCTAGGCCGACTGTCGGACGAAGCCGAAAGATACTTGCCCGCGAAGTGAGCTTGACGACTACTTAGGAGATCGTGTCACCGGTGAAGACCCATGCTGGCGTGAGGTTCTGCAAGCTCATCTGGCTAGCGGATTGTGCGGTTGGTTGTAAGCGCCGAAGTCGTTGAAGAAATGCCGCTTGGCAAACCGGTAAGCCCAGCTCTTCTCCGGGACTTCGCTCACCGCGTTGTACTGCGACGGTCGAGGCTGCATCGCCAACAGCTCAGCAGCAGCCGTTTTGCGAGCCGTCGAGTCTTTCGCACTGTGCAACACGGTCAGTTCGTGTAGGAGATCGGGCCGCTCGAGAACGATGCACCCGCGCGTCTGCGAGGCGGCAAGCGCGCGAAAGTCTTGCAGGTACTGCGAGTTGTTAAACGTCTCGGCCAGCGGTCGGTCGTCGTAGATCGACTCTTTCGCGAACTGCACGATTGGACAGGGCTCGATATCGCCCCACGGAGAAATGTGGTGGGTGAAGCCCGTCGCGGCGGGACAGAGCGCCTGGCCGTCGGCGTCGTAGTAGGCGTCGACAATGCCGATCGGCTTCTTGACTCGCATATCAACGACAAACTGCCGGATGCGAAGTTGCTCGGTCGGGGAGAGGGCTAACTCTTCAGATGCCTCCGGGCCCATGGGCCGATAGGTGTGGTACCACATATACAGCACGCCAAGTTCGATCAGCCGATCGACCCAAGCTTCGTTGACCAGATCGTCGAGATTGGTTTTGCAGACGCTGGTACAGACTCCGGTGATGACGTTGTTGGCGACACAGTTGTGAATGCCCTGCATCGTCTTGTTGAGTACTTCGGCTCCGCCACGTCGCTGGTCGCTAACAATTTCGGTGCCCTCAACGCTGATCAAAGGCGTGACGTTGCCGCACTGGCGTAGCTCGGCGGCCACTTCGTCCGTGATAAAGTGGCCGTTGGTGAACACCTGGAAGTAACAGTCGGGATGTCGTCTGAAGATCTCGAGGATGTCGGCATGCATAAACGGCTCGCCACCGACAATGCCAAAAAAGTAGTTACCCTGCTCGTTTGCTTCGCGGATAACACGCGATAAGGCATCAATTTCGATCTTCTCTTGCTTCGCCGCCACATCCACCCAACAGCCTTGGCAACGCAGGTTGCAGCTATTGATGATTGAGATGTAAAGGAATGGAGGGAAAAAATCGCCTCGCTTCAGGCGCCGTTTGTGCTTCTGAATCGCCCGCGCACCCTTGAAGCCGAAATTGTAGGCCAATTTCCACAACAGCCGAAAATCGGTTTCAGTGACCAATCGTTTAGCGTAGCGTGCGTACATGATTCCCACTGTAACGCTGACGTTCGATGGCGAGAAGGCGCCGGGCCGGTCGAAAATCGGCGAGGGAACGGCGGTTTTCGGGATTCCGACGAAATTCCAACGAGTCGCCAAATTCTCGCAAGAGATCAGCCGTGACAGAACATTCATCTACGCGTGCGATGGTGAACCGGATGGGTCCGCCAAATTAATCTGCTCGTCACTGATCTCTGAGTGCCCGTCAATTTTCGTCTTTCTCAATATCTACCACTTCATACACGCAACCGCTATTTTCAAGAGGTACCTAACCATGACAAAAATTCGCTCGATGGTCGCAACCTGTGTCGTTGCATTAGTTTGCGTCAGTAATACTGCCCATGCCCAAGTAATGGGCGATGCCATCGAAAGCGTGCAAATTCGCGGTATCGACCTCACGACACAGGTATTGGAACTGCACAACTTTGGCACCGGCACGCAAACTTTGGACGACTGGCGATTCTGCACGCACGATGAATTGGACGGCTTTGACTACACGTCGGCCACCGGGCTCAATGGCCTGTCGCTTGACGCCGGCGAATCGCTTTTTGTCCACTGGAATAACGACGCGGCAGGCCCCAACGCCATCAATATCGCTGCGTTGGGCGGTGCCGCCGTCGACGATCTACTGGCTGACACGGTGGGTTCGGCCGTCTCGATTGGACTTTATCGCGGCATTGGCGGATTCGGCAGCAGTTCGAATCTGGTTGACCACGTTCAGTACAGCTTCGGCGGTACTAATGTCGGCGGCGCAACCCCGCGTGGCAGCGTTGCGGAGGGTGCCGACCTTTGGACCTCGCCAGCGGACTGGATTTCTGTTGACGCGAGCTCGACGTCGATCGCTCTGACAGCCAATCCGTTTCCAGGTGCCGGAGCTTCTCACGGACCCAGCAGCTATGCAGTCATCCCTGAGCCAACAACGCTATTGCTCGGGAGCCTGGCCTCGCTGGTCCTCCTGGCCCGTCGAAAATGACCTAATTGGGAGGGCACCTGCGGCTTGCGTCGAAAATTGCGGCCAGCCGACACCCCACACCAAGGGGGTGTCGGCTGCTCGACAGCCGTCTTTGGTGCACCTAAAATGGCGGATCACCGGCAACCGTCCGGTCGATCCTCCAACCCCGGAGCCTTCTGGCTCAGATGACACTCCAAGTTGATCGGCAACGACTTGCTGCCGCGCATCACGTAGTCCGTTCGCGACTGCTATCAGAACGCACTGCCGACGGCAGCCACTGGGAGGGAGAACTTTCCAGTTCACCACTTTCCACGGCGACTGCGATCAGCGCGCTCGTGCTGGCGGTGCATGACGATACGAGTTGCGGATTACCTGCGTTTACGCCCGGTGAAGAGCCGTCTCACGTGGACGAAATCTATCGCAACGATCTGAGCGAAATGATCGTTCAGTCTCTGCAATGGCTGGCACGTCAGCAGAACGACGATGGCGGCTGGGGCGATACGGATCGCAGCCGCTCGAACATCGCTACAACGATGCTTGTGCAGGCGGCATTTCATCTCACCGGAGTGCCCGCAAAATACCAAGATCTGCTCGAGCGAGCCGACGCCTACGTCCATGCCCAAGGCGGCTTGTCGGCACTCAAAGATCGATACGAGGGCGACAAGACCTTCGCCGTACCGATTCTCACCAACTGCGCACTGGCCGACATGGTACCGTGGCGCAAGGTACCCGCCCTGCCCTTTGAACTTTCTTGCCTGCCTCAGCGCTGGTATAACCGCCTGAACTTACCGGTGGTCAGCTACGCGATACCAGCACTGGTGGCAATCGGTCAGGCGAAGTTTCACCACAGCCCACCAGCAAATCCCGTCCTGCGTTGGCTGCGGCAAGCAGCGAAGCAGCGCAGCCTGGCGGTACTCGCCGAAAAGCAGCCGACGAGCGGAGGTTTTCTCGAAGCAACGCCACTAACCAGCTTTGTCGTGATGAGCCTGGCTAGCATTGGCAAGGCCGACCATCCGGTGGTACGTCAGGGTGTCGAGTTCTTGCTCGCATCGGTGCGGCCCGACGGTAGCTGGCCGATCGATACCAACCTGGCAACTTGGAATACGTCGCAGGCGTTGTCTGCGATCAATTGGCAATTTGACGAACAGACCGACGGATCATCCGAACCGTCGCCCGCAGCACATCAGACCCTCGATTGGTTGCTCAGTTGCCAACATCGCCAGCTACATCCGTTCACAGGTGCGGCACCGGGAGGTTGGGCCTGGACGAACTTGTCTGGCGGAGTGCCCGACGCCGACGACACGTCCGCAGCCTTGCTGGCGTTGGCTCAGTGGCATAAACGCTGGCCCGAGCATCGAGCCGGAGAAGTCAGACAGGCGGCTCTCGCTGGGATTGGATGGCTGCTAGATTTGCAGAATCGTGATTTCGGCTGGCCAACTTTCTGCCGCGGCTGGGGTAAATTACCATTCGATCGCAGCTCGACCGACATCACGGCTCATGCGATCCGAGCTCTGCGGGCGTGGACACGATGCGTCGATCTCGACGGTGTCAGCGAATCCCTGGGTTCTCGCACCAATATCGCGACGGAAGAGGGACTGCGTTTCCTCGAAAAACAGCAGCACCAAGACGGCTATTGGTTGCCGCTCTGGTTTGGCAACGAGTCGCATCCTGACGAGGCGAATCCGATTTACGGCACCAGCAAGGTGCTGACGATGTATGACGAAATCGGCTTGGGTCAGTCCTCGCCAGCCCGGCGTGGCGCGCAGTGGCTGGCCACAGCGCAGCATGCTAGTGGTGGCTGGGGAAGCTTTGACGAGCCATCTGCAGAAGCAAACAGCTGCTGCAGTGTCGAAGAAACATCGCTGGCGATCACCGCCTTGCTGCCCTACGCCGCCAACGACCAACGCATTGAAGCTGCTGTCGAAGTCGGCATCTCGTGGCTGATCGAAGCCATCGAGCAAGACCGTCACACCGAACCGGCAGCCATCGGTTTTTACTTCGCCAAATTATGGTATCATGAGCGCTTGTACCCGCAGATATTCGCGACGCATGCGTTAGCAGCTGCGGCTAGAAAGTACGCAGTAATGGAAGAACCCCTCATGGCGAGCCATTAGCGGCGAGCCACCAAGACAGCACCGCAAGCGATCTGGCTGGCGTAGCCAAGGTTAGCTTCGCCGCGCTGACTTTGCGAAACTGGCATCGCCAGATTGAGTCGAAGGAGCAGCAAGTGTCCGAGGCACCGACGGAAATCAGCGACGATCCCACAAGCATCGTCAACGGTTCCTCAGCTAACGTCAGCCCTGGTAACGGCGTTACCAACGAAAACGCAGCCACCTCGGCGAAGTCTGCTCGCAAACGGCGCCGTCGCACGGCACACTTGAAGGATGTTCCGCAGGAGCGTGCCCAGCGCGAGCAGCTCCGCGAACTCTGCCGGCAGGTCACCTCACGAATCGACCGATCGCAGGTATTGAGCAAAGACGAACTGGAGTCGGTCGCGCGTCAATTGCTCAGCGAGCACCAACTGCCCGAAGGCTATCTCGGCTGGATCATGGTCATGCTGTCGTCAGAATTTTGGCGCGCCCAGGTAGCCGAAGTGCCGCCTTCGCGTCGATTGTTACTACTGCCGCATTGCCTAAAACACGCGGAAGGCTGCCCCGCCGACTACGATCAGTTCGGTCTCGATTGTAAACAGTGCGGGGCGTGCAGCATCGCCGATTTTCGCACCGAAGCCGAAGAGATGGGCTACAAAGTGCTGGTCGCCGAAGGCTCGCCGATTGTGATGAAGATCATCATCAGCGGCTACGTCGACGCCATCGTTGGTGTCGCCTGCTTAAACGTGCTCGAAAAAGCCATCGATAAGGTCCTGCTCGCTGGTGTGCCTTGCATGGCCGTGCCGCTGCTCTCGAGCGACTGCCGCAACACGTCGGTCGACGAAGACTGGGTGCAGGAAATGATCCGCATTCGTCCCGATTCGCTCAACGCGTCGACGCAAACCGAACAGCCGCCCAGCTACCTGCACTTGCTCCGCGCGTCCAAAGGGATGTTCGAGACGGCGGAACTCGAGCGGCTGGCGCCACGCAAGCGGGGTGGGCCTAGCCTCGCCGAACTCAATGGCACAGGCGCTGGGGGTCTGGAGCCGATCGCTGCCACCGAAGCCATTGCTCACGACTTTCTTGGTCAAGGCGGCAAGTATGCTCGGCCGTTCATTACTTTGGCGGCACACGATGCCATGACCGGAGCCAACGGTACTGCGCCCGACGGCGATCAACATCTGCAGAGCGTGCCTGACGCGGTGCGTCGCGTGGCCTTGTCAATCGAGACTTTCCACAAGGCCTCGCTCGTACACGACGATATCGAGGACGACGACGATTTTCGTTACGGAGAGCCCACCCTGCATCGCGCTCACGGCCTGCCTACGGCGGTCAATTTGGGCGACTACATGATTGGTCTCGGCTATCGGCTGGTCAGCCAAGATCGCACCTCGCTCGGCGCGGAGGCCACTGTCGACATCCTCGACCTGCTTGCCAACGCTCATCTGCGACTGAGCGAAGGCCAAGGCGCCGAGCTATTGTGGCGCGACGCGCGCGACAAACAGCTGGCTCCTCTCGACGCACTGAAGATTTACGCCCTGAAGACCGCTCCCGCTTTTGAAGCTGCCCTGTTGTGCGGAGTTCGCTGCGCAAGACCACTCAACGAACTTGAGACTCCCCTGCGTCAGTTCGCTAAGCACCTGGGCGTGGCGTTTCAAATTCTCAACGACTTGAAAGACTGGCGTGGCGACCAGGACAACAAGCTGGCCGCTGGGCTCGATACCTTGGGTGGAAGACCCACGGTGCTGTGGGCTTTGGCACTAGAAGGACTGGCCGCGCCAGAACGTGAAGAGCTGCTGCAACTGGTTGATGCGTCTGCCGCTCCAGAGAAACGCGTTGTCCACGTGCAGCACCTTTACCGGCAAGCGAATGTCTTTGACAAGGCTAATCAGTTGGTTGATAAATACCAAGAGCGCGCGGAACGTGTTGCCGACGAAGTCGAACCGGAAAGTCTACGCAGACTGATGTATTATCTAGTCGACACCGTGCTGGACCGACCTGCGGAGCCGGAGCCTGTTCTTGTAACGCTCGCCAAGCAGTAGCAATCAATCACGGCAATGCCTGGCTGGCTCCGACGAAGCCACTCGTGTTGCGAGCATCACGCCCCCCAAGCAAGTCCATTCGCCTATGTACGAAATCTTCATGCAGCTGACGGGCTTGTTCTACGAAGAGCTGGACGAGCTTGGCGAGCTGGAACCTGTCGAGTCCGCTGACTTGCCAGATGCCTACCAGTCGCTACTGGCGCATCACGATCATATGACCGTCACGGTGGAAGCGTGGCACAATAGCCTCGTCGATGTCAAAGTGCTAGCCGAGCGACGCTCGGACGAGAGCTATGCACGCAAAATTCTTCTGGTCACTCAACGCGATAGCAGACCGGTGCAATTTGGTATTGTGCGGATCAATCTCGCTGGCCTACCCGAAATTGTGCGACTCGAGATCGAATCGCAGGCGTTACCGCTGGGGCGAATCATGATTCGCCACCATTTGATGCGCGAAGTCGAGCTATGCCAGCTCTGGCGAGTGAATCCAGGCCCTGACTTGCGGTTACACTTGCAACTGGGGGAAAATGCGCCCATTTATGGTCGCACGGCACGGATTTTGGTCGACGGGCAGCCTGCCGTCGAGTTGCTTGAGATCGTGAGCGCCTAGTCCAAGACCTTCAACCGCAACACACGCAGTCCCTTCGACGGCCGAACGATGACCGATATTGCAACACACTTCGACTGCCTCGTCATGGGTGGCGGACCAGCCGGCTCGACCACGGCTGCTCTGGTCGCGGAAGCGGGATTCAGCACATTACTCGTCGAGCGCGAGCCGATGCCTCGCCCGCACGTGGGCGAGTCGCTGATGCCAGAGACCTACTGGCTGTTCGAGCGTCTCGGCGTACTCGACAAGCTGAAGACCAGCGCCTTCGCCAAGAAAGTTGGTGTGCAGTTCGTGAACAACACTGGCAAAGAGTCGGCGCCTTTTTTCTTTCGTACGCATGACGATCGCGAATCCAGCGAGAGCTGGCACGTCAACCGAGCGGACTTCGACAAGATGCTGTTCGATAACGCCCAAGAGAAGGGGTGCATCTGCCGCGATAAGACGCGTGTATTGGAAGTCGCCACCGAAGGCGATTCGATCCGCCACGTGAAATTGCAAACGCCGACGTCTGACAATACCGAGGTGACCGCTAAAGTTGTCGTCGACGCTACGGGTCAACAAGCAGTGCTCGCCAATCGGTTTGGAGTGCGCAAAGAGAATCCAACGCTGCGCAAGGCCGCTATCTGGCAGCACTATCGTGGTGCGCACAGAGATGCGTCTGGCGGCGGCGTGAAGACAGTCATCATGCACACCGAGCAAAAGCAGTCCTGGTTCTGGTACATCCCTCAGGCCGACGACATCGTGAGCGTTGGCGTTGTCGGTGATCGAGATTATCTGCTTAAAGGTCGTGGCACGCCCGAAGCGATCTTTGCTGAAGAACAGGCGAAGTGCTCGACGCTTTCGGCCTGGTTGGAAGAGGCGACGCCAAGCGGCGAGCTGAAAGTCGCCAAGGAGTTTTCTTACACCACCGAACGTTCCGCCGGTGACGGCTGGGTGTTGGTCGGAGATGCCTGGGGTTTTATCGACCCGGTGTATTCGTCCGGCGTTTACTTCGCGCTGAAGTCAGGCACTTTAGCCGCTGATTGCATCATCGACGGTCTCCGTCAGAACGACGTGTCGGCGACGACGCTGGGACGTTGGGTGCCAGACTTCTCGCGTCAAACGGGCCTGATTCGCAAGCTTGTCTACGCCTTTTATTCTGGCGAGTTTCGCGTCGGCAAGTTTTTGCAAGAGTATCCGCAGCACCAAGACGAGTTGGTCGATCTGCTGATCGGTCGCGTATTCGATGGGCGTGAAGGAAAAATCTTCGCCGATCTTGAACCATGGCTTGAGCAAAATGCGATCATGGCTCAGCACTAGGACGATCGATTCGTAGGGCGAGTCGAAACGGCATTCAATATCGTGGCAGCGACGGTTACAATCGGGTTCCCGCAATTACCGTTTGTAATCAATCATTTTTCGGACTGCCATGCCTCGCCCGCTGATCATTCTGATCGTCATACTATTGGTGCTGCACCAAGACAACTGGTTCTGGAACGACGAGACGCTCGTTTTCGGCTTTATACCGATCGGCCTCTTTTATCACGCCTGCATTTCGATTGCTGCCAGCGTCGTTTGGTTTTACGCCGTCAAGAAGTGTTGGCCCCGAGATGTTGAGTCGCTCGCTCAGGCCGACTCGTCGGAAGGCGGTGCCGCTTGACCGAGTTTTGGATCATTGCCGGCTATCTCACGCTGTTGTTGCTGCTCGGTCTGTTTGCCAGCCGGATGTTTTCGGGCACCAAGTCTGATTACCAACTGGCCAGCCATTCGATCGGTCCGTTCCTGCTGCTGATGTCGATCTTCGGCACGACGATGACCGCGTTCGCACTCGTCGGTTCTACTGGCGAAGCCTTCAAAGAGGGCATCGGCGTCTACGGTATGCTCGCATCCAGTAGCGGCATTATTCATTCGCTATGCTTTTTCTTGATCGGTGTAAAGGTGTGGTCGCTGGCTCGCAGGCATGGCTACACCACGCAGATTCAGTACTTTCGCGATCGGCTCGAGAGCGACAAGATCGGCATCTTGCTGTTTCCGATTCTGGTCGGTCTGGTAATTCCTTACTTACTGATCGGTGTGATTTCTGCAGGCACCGTGATCCAGAATATGACGGCGGGCGCTTTTCCGAACATTGAGGCCTTCGCTACCAGCAGCCCCGGCACGAGCGGAGGCGTGCCGCCACAGTTGGGCTCGCTGGTCATCTGTCTGGTCGTGCTATGCTATGTCTTTTTTGGCGGCATGCGCGGTACCGCCTGGGCGAACGCATTTCAAACAATCGTGTTTATGGTGCTGGGGATCGTTACGTTCTGCGTGATTGCAAACAAGCTTGGTGGACAAGACTCGCTACTCGCTAACCTGAAAACACTCGGCGAGGCTATCTCGCCTGAGAAGTCTACGCGCGTCGATATGTCCAAGACGAAGTTCTTTTCGTACTTGCTGATCCCGCTGTCGGTCGGCATGTTTCCGCATCTGTTTCAGCATTGGCTGACGGCAAAGAGCGCGTCGAGCTTTAAGTTGCCTGTGGTCGCGCATCCGGTTTTTATCATGATCGTGTGGGTGCCCTGCGTGCTGGTCGGTGTATGGGCAACCACGTCGCTTGTGCCAGCAAGACCGCCCCTGCCTACCATCGGCGACACAGGCATTGTCAACGCGAACGCGATCTTGCCGTTCTTGGTAAAAACACAAACCTCCGCCTGGCTAGGCGGCCTGCTAACCGCCGGCATCCTGGCAGCCATTATGTCGAGTCTCGATAGTCAGTTCTTGTGCCTCGGCACTATGTTTTCAACCGACATTGTCACCCATTACGGCGGTAAAGACCGCTACACGGATCGTCAGCAAGTGCTCTTTACTCGCGGATTCATCATTGCGATTGTCGACATCACCTACGCTTGTAGTTTGGCGCAGCCGAAGAGTGTATTCACGCTAGGCGTGTGGTGTTTCAGCGGGTTTTCGAGCTTATTCCCATTGGTGTTCGCGGCCGTCTACTGGCGTGGACTTACCAAGTTTGGGGCCTACGCCGCCGTCTTGGCGTCAATCTCAGCCTGGCTGTACCTGTTCCGCGAATCGGGTTGGGGTGCGAATCGCTCCTACACGATCGACATCGGCGGCTACGAAGTGATGCCCGTCGCGGCGATGTTTGCAGCGTCGTTACTCGCGATGGTCGGCGTGTCGCTGGTGACCAAGCCGCCACGGGATTCGACGCTCCAAAAGTTCTTCGCCCGCTGATGCCACCAAGCGAAACCGCACCGCTTCGTTCCGCCTCCCCCGTCTGTCCCACAGCTTCGCTAACGTGAAAATCGCCTACCTCGCCGCCGGTGCCGCAGGCATGTACTGCGGAAGCTGCCTGCACGACAATACACTCGCAACCGCGCTGCTGGATCTCGGCGAAGACGTGATCTTGGTGCCGATCTACACACCGATTCGCACCGACGAACGCGACGTGAGCGAGAACCGCGTCTTCTTTGGCGGCATCAACGCCTACTTGCAGCAGAAAATTCCCTTGTTTCGCTACACGCCACGTTGGCTGGATCGCTGGCTCGACCACCCCGCCCTGCTTCGTTTGCTGGCCGGCCGTGGGGCAAGCGTCGACCCGGCAAAACTGGGCGACTTGACCGTTTCGATGCTGCGTGGCGAAGTCGGCAACCAGCGCAAAGAACTCGACAAACTCGTTGACTGGCTGCTCGACGAAGTACAGCCCGACGTGGTGCACCTATCCAACTCGATGATGCTTGGGCTGGCACGAATGATCGCGCAACGTTGCGGACCGCCTGTGATCTGTTCGTTATCGGGCGAGGATATCTTTTTAGAGAAGCTCGAGCCGCCACATTATGAACAAGCACGCCAACTGCTTCGCGAGCGAGCAGCCGAAGTCCAAGCCTTCACGGTGTTAAATGGTTACTACGCCGACTTCATGGCCGATTACTTGGATGTCGCGCGAGAGAAGATTCACGTCATCCCTCATGGTCTGCAACTCGAAGGGCATGGCCAACGCGGTAGTGCGCGTGATTCCAAAATCGTTCGGATTGGTTATCTGGCCAGAATCTGCGCAGACAAAGGGCTGCATCTGTTGGTCGAAGCCTGTGAGCGGCTACGCGAGCATCACGACATTCACGACTTCGAGCTGCACGCCGCTGGCTACTTGGGTGCCGGCGACCGCCAGTACTTAGAGGACCTACGTCGCAGCACCACCGATGGGGCGCTGGCGGGCAGATTTCACTATCACGGCGAGCTTGATCGAACCGGCAAGATCGAGTTCTTGCAGTCGCTCGATCTGTTTAGCACGCCAACTATCTATCGCGAAAGCAAAGGGCTGCCCCTGCTCGAAGCCCTGGCAAATGGAGTACCTGCCGTCGTGCCGGCACACGGTACTTATCCCGAACTGATTGCCGACACGGGTGGCGGACTACTCTTCGAGCCGTTTAATGCTAGCGACTTGGCCGAAAAACTGGCTCTGCTGATCAACGATCGCCCCCAGGCCACTCAGCTTGGCGCCGCCGGCCAGCAGTCGATACAGCAGCGCTATCACGCCGAAGAAATGGCCAATCGGACGCTCGCCCTCTATCGAGACTTGGCCGCTGCGTCATAGGACTGCCCAGATTCCATCTTGGGTGGCTATAATAGCAACAGACTCGGACCAAGTAGCACCACTCGGACCTTTTTGCCTTCTCATGTCACTTGACCAGCGCCAAACCGATCGTGGCGGCACACTCTCTGATTCTGCGGAAGTCGCGCCACCGATCACTCCTGCAAATATTGATCGCAAGGGCGCGAGCGATACCAAGTACCAGCGTCTGGTTGAAGAAATCAGCGGTGACTACGTCATTTACACGCACGATCCCGATGGGGTAATCACCTACGTGAGCCCCTCGATCGAGTACGTCCTCGGCTTCCGTGTTGATCAAGTGTTGGGGTTGAACTGGCGGGACCTGGTTGGCGAGAACTTCGTCGGCCGCGACTTGGCTGATCGAGTTTTCGAAGAAGTCGCAGCTGGCAAGAACTTCTATAAGTTTACCGTCGAGATGGCTCATGCTGACGGAACGACGCGACTAGTTGAAATTCAGCAACGCCCCACGTTCGCGGCCAATGGCAACTATGCGTCGATGGAGGGCATCGCCAAAGATGTCACCGAAGTTGTTCGCAACGCCCAAGAGTTGCGACGCCTAAAGGATGAACTCGAGCATCGGGTTGCTGAACGCACCACTGACTTGATTCGTGCCAACGAGGCGCTGAGGAAAAGTGAAGAGCGCTATCGCACCGTTGTCGACTACCAGACCGAATTCATAGTGCGATGGCTGCCAGGGGCCATCTACACCTTTGTCAACGAAGCCTTCTGTCGTCTGCTAGACAGAACCTCTGACGAGTTGATTGGCTGGTGCTTCTTGCATGCGATGCATCCCGACGACGTCCCAGATTTTCTGGCCACGATCGAAAAGCTCAATTTCGACAACCCGATTGCCGACTTCGAGAATCGCCTCGTTCTGCCAGACGGGAGCGTACGCTGGACGCAGTGGACGAACCAGATGCTGTTCGACTCGGCAGGCAACGTGCTCGAGTACCAGTCTGTCGGGCGCGATGTCACGGCGCTGAAAGAGGCGGCCGACACAATTCGTGAAAAAGAAACTCAACTCGCCAAGTTGTCACGACTCGCAACCATCGGCGAGTTGGTCGCAGGGATCGCTCACGAGGTCCACCAGCCGCTGCACGCGGCGAAAACGTTCTCGGAGGCCGCCCGGCGAAATCTAGAGATGGGGTCTCCAGAGAACATCGAAACCGCGATGGATTGCACCAAAGAGATTTCCGACGCGATTGCCCGGACGGCGAAGATTATTCGACAGCTCCGAGAATTCACGAGCCTGCACGCCAAACCGTTCGAGCACCTGGACGCCGACGAAGTTGTTCGCGATGTTAGCCGTCTGTTGGCGTACGAGACCCGCAAGCATCGCGTCAAGCTTGAACTCCGTCTGGGGGGAGGATCGGCCACCGTCCAGGGGGATCGCGTGCAACTGGAAAAAGTCTGCGTCAGCCTGGTCATCAACGCCTACGAAGCCATGGCGTCGAAGCCGACAGAACAGCGGCGACTGACGATCTCGTCGGAATCCGACGGCCAATGCGTTCGAATTCGGTTCTGCGATAACGGTTGTGGCGTCGGAGACGCGGACATGGCGAAACTGTTTGACACCTTTTATTCAACGAAGAACAATGGGCTGGGGATGGGGTTGGCGTTGTGCAAAAGCATTGCCGAGTTGCACGGGGGGGCCGTCTCGGCTGGTCAAAACGAGTCGAGCGGAATGACGTTTCTGCTGGAACTACCACAGGTTCAGCAACGCGTTCGCTGTGATGCGACGCCAAAAGAATCTCTATAACGTGGCAAATCTAATGAGCGCCTCAGACAACGCGAATCAAGCTAGAGTCTACGTGGTGGATGACGACCAGCAGGCCTGTAAGGCTGTGCTGACTCTCGTCAAGACGATGGGTCTTGATGCACAGGGATACGAGTCTGCCGAAGACTTCTTGGCCGCCTACGACGGCCATCGGCCCGCCTGCCTCGTGACCGATGTGCGTATGCTCGGTATGAGTGGACTCGAACTGCAGGAGCATCTCAACGAACTGGGCATCTCACTTTCCGTCGTCGTGTTGACCGCCTTCGCCAACACAAACACGACCGTCAGAGCGATGCGCAATGGTGCTCTCACGCTAATGGAAAAACCGTGCGACGACGACCTGCTTTGGGAGTCGATCCGCGCCGGAATCGCGGCAGACTGCGAACACTGGGAAGCACAACAGAGAACCGCGACCATCCAGCAACGCGTCGACAGCTTGACGCCCAAAGAACGGCAGGTTCTCGAACTGATCGTCTCAGGCGACGCTAACAAAGTGATCGCCAGCCGATTGGATGTGAGCGTCCGCACGATCGAAAATCATCGGCAGCGGATCTTCCAAAAAATGCAAGCAGATTCGCTGGCCGAATTGGTGCGCATGTCGATTTCGGTAGGTATCCTGACGGATGCAGGTACCGCTTAGCGGCCTTTGAATCTACAAAAGCCGACACCTTCTCCAACTCGACGCACTGAAATGCGGATACCCGCAGCCAAAGCTCGGGATTTGCGGATATTCGCCGCAAGTGGCTGGGTTACTATGGAAAAAGTCGGGGTAAACCGACGTCCTGGCTTCTTGTGGGCAATCTCATCCCCCGAAACGCACTCGCCCCGTCAGAAAACGGTAGGCGAAGTCAAAGGTAACTGTTTGAATGAGCAACCTTGCCAAGCCCATCTGACGTGTGTTTCAGAAATTATTTCAACGTCACCCTGTGAGGTCATGCAAAGTGGAATTGACTGAAACAAGCATCAAAGTCGAACCGGTTGTTTATGTCGTAGACGACGACTCGCAAACGTGCCGGGCCGTCGCGGAGCTCGTCAGATCTTTTGGCCACCAGGTCGCGTTGTTTGAATCTCCGACGGACTTCTTGGAGAATGTCGACTCCACGCGTCCCGGTTGCGTTGTGCTCGACATCCGCTTGCCGGGTCTCGACGGTCTGGAAGTTCACCAGCGGCTTATCCAGCGTGGCATCGCTTTGCCTGTCATTCTGCTGACTGGCTACGCCGATACGTCGACCACGGTTCGCTCGCTTCGCAATGGTGCGGTCACGGTGCTGGACAAGCCATTTCGTGACGATGAGCTGTGGACTTACGTCCAAGAAGCACTCAGTCAGAGCGAGCGCGAATTCCGTCGTACGCATCACCTAACATCGCTAGAGACGCGGCTCAAACGTCTGGCCCCGCAAGACCGCTCGGTCCTGCAATTGATGCTCGAAGGGACCAAGAATCGCTCGATCGCCAAACGGCTCGACGTCAGCTTGCGTACTGTCGAGAACCGCAGACGGCGGATATTCGAAGTCATGCGTGCCGACTCCGTCGCCCAGCTGACTCGGATGATTGTCGAATACGAACACCGATTGCTGCCAATCGCCGACCTCCAGGACAATTGGCTCTCGCTACCGTTCGAGAAAATGGCCTCTTAAACGGTGCTAGCTGCCGAATCGGACTCACACGACCTGAATTCGCCAGAATGTAGCGACCCTCATCACTGTTAATTACCCACTTCCTGGGTCAGGTCGTGGCTGGCGGCGTTTGGCGAAATCGCACAAGCCCCTATTACCGCCGCTATACTTCCACGTGACGGCTACCACGGGGCGGGTTGTGCGTACCGCTAATTCCACTAAAATGTGGGACTACCCTGTGGCTGCGGGCACTCGGAGCAAACGCTCTGGCCGCATCAGACGCGAAACCCACGAGCAGAATTCACTGATGCCTAAACGATCTAACATTAAACTTGCCAAGAAGGACCCCGTCTGTGTTGATGGTGTGCGTCCTCGCCCGATGTTTGTCGACTACAAAGATCTCGACTTGTTAAGCAAGCTGACCAATCGTCATGGGCGAATCGTTAGTCGCCGCAAAACCGGTTGCCAGGCGGCCAGCCAACACGCCGTGTCAAAGGCCATCAAGCGTGCTCGCTTTATGGCGTTGATTCCGTACGAAGGTACCTGATTGAGAGACCAGAGACGAGAGACAAGAGGTCAGCATTGGTAGCGAGTCGGCAACAGCTTCCGGAGTTCTGACCTCGGCATTCTGATTTCTCATCTCCGCCAATGCCTCAGCCCTTTCGCACGACCCGCCTGGTTGAATTTCACGATACCGATATGGCGGGTATCATGCATTTCGCCTCATTCTTCCACTACATGGAATCGGCGGAGCACGAGTTGATTCGCTCGGTCGGCTTTAGCGTGCATGTCCCTGTCGACGGGCAGATTCTGAGTTTTCCGCGCGTCGCCGCCTCTTGCGACTACAGATCGCCCGCGCGCAGCGAAGAAGTGCTAGATATCGACGTGTCGCTCACCAAGATCGGCAACAAGAGCCTGCATTACCACTTCGAATTCAGCCACGCAGGACGCGCAGTCGCCACCGGTTCGATCACCAGCGTCTGCTGCCGCGTCACACCAGGAGAACCCATGGTGTCGGTCGCGTTGCCTGACGAGATTCGTGAAAAGCTAGGCCAGTTTCTTGTTGGTGGGCAGTAGAGATTTACCACGGAGACACGGAGAGCACCGAGGAGGTAAGATGGTTGATGCGTGATTGGAAGGTGCATCGCAGGCACACCATCAATCGAAAGTCTCACCTCGAACCTACCTAGGTCTCTGCCATCGACGCTCCTTCGCCCTACCTGATGAATCTCACAGTCCGTCTGGCATCTGGGCTTGAGTCGTTGTCAGACGAAGAGCGCCGGCGCGGCATCGCCTACTTCGTCTCACAGCAGCAGGACGACGGTGGCTTTTGTGGGCGAGCGGCCGGCAGCGACCTGTACTATACAGCTTTCGCCTTGCGTGGCTTGGCCATCCTCGGCTGCGAAGACCAGACGGTAACCCTTCAAGCTGCTGATTACTTGCGGGGTCAGCTGCAGCGGTCGGTCAGTGTTATTGATCTGATCTCGCTGGTCTTTGCCGCTCGACTGCTCGAATCTTGGACGGGCGAAGAAGTGTTTGCCTCGGCCACGCCTGAGTGGCAGCAGTCAGTCGCTGGCTTGCTCGAATCGCTCCGCCGGCCCGACGGTGGCTACGCCAAGACAGACGAGGGCCGCGCCAGCAGCACCTATCAGACCTTCTTAATCGCGCTGACTTACGAGTTGCTAGACCAAACGCTTCCGCAGCCTGCCGCAGCTGCAAACTTCTTGCTGGGACAGCAGCGTGACGATGGCGGCTTCGTCGAGATCGGAGTGATGCGACGCAGTGGCACCAATCCAACGGCTGCGGCGATCGGCGGATTGCTAGTACTCGAGCCGCTAACGGGCGAGCATCTACTTTCACCAGAGTTGAAAGAAGACGTCGCCGAGTTCCTGCTCGACAACATCACCGACGAAGGGGGCATGCGTGCGAATACCCAGATTCCGATCGCCGATTTGCTAAGCAGCTATACCGGATTGCAGACGGTGCGCGACTTGGGAGCGTGGCAGGAAGTCGACCTGGCAGCAGCGCAACGCTTCGTCGACTCGCTGCAGCAATCAACGGGCGGCTATCTGGCTGCCGCATGGGACGAGGTGACTGACGTCGAATATTCGTTTTACGGATCAGCTTTGCGTGGACTACTAATGGCCAACGAATAGTGACTTGGCCTTCGCAGGCGAGAACGTCACAATACTCAGATGGCGAAACTCTCTGCCCAGCAAATCGTGAAGCTGTACCACGCCGTAGAAGGCCCGTCTCTGCAGATATTGGACGGAGCCTCGCTGGAACTCGACGCGGGCGAGAACCTAGCGATCGTTGGTCCGAGTGGATCTGGCAAAAGTACACTGCTGGCGATTCTAGGCACCCTTGATCGCCCGACAAGCGGCACGGTAAAGCTAGATGGAATCGACCCGTTTGGCCTGACGGAGAGACAGCTCGCGCAGTTCCGCAGCGAGCAGATCGGTTTTATCTTTCAGGATCACCATCTCTTGCCGCAGTGCACAGTGATCGAAAACGTGATTGTGCCATTTCTTGCCGATGGCAACGCTGGACCTGAGCAGATCGAGGTGGCCAGGCAGCTTCTGGAGCGGGTCGGCCTTGCCGATCGACAACTCCACCGACCGTCACAGCTGTCCGGCGGCGAGAAGCAACGTGTTGCGATCGCTCGCGCTTTGGTGCGAGAGCCAACGCTGCTGCTCGCCGACGAGCCGACAGGCAATCTCGATCAGGCCACGGCGACGACCGTGTTGCGACTGCTTGTCGAACTGCAGCAAGAGCGCAATTCGATCATGGTCGTGGTCACGCACAGCGAGGCGATCGCCACCGACTTGCAGCGTCGCGGCGTCTTATCTGCTGGTCGACTGCAATTCTAAATGTGAAGAATTCGTTAACGCCAATCGCGATGCAGCTGACTTTCGTCAGCTTGGTTAAGGAATCGTTAACGTCAGATTAATAATCTGCGATTGCGTCCGCAACACGGTCTGCAGCGGTTGTTGCACATCAGCATGCCGTTATGATTCTTTCGTAATTGAGCACGCATCAGGCGCGCACTCTGCGGATCTTCAGCATCGATTTCTTCAATGAGGCGGAAACTTTTATCGCATGAAAACCTACACTCGATTTCGCACCAATCAGCTGCTTTTTTCTCTAGCCGTCCTCAGTCTAGCTGCGACTTCCAATACACTCGCTCAGGAAATTTACATCAATGAGATTTACCTGGATCCACCGGGTTCTTCGGGGGATCTCTTGTTCGAGTACATCGAACTTCGCGGCACCCAAAGCACCTCGCTGGAAGATCATTATTTGATCTTCCTCGAAAACGAAACGGGCCTCGACGGGGAAAGCCAAGGGAAGATCGACGCGATTGTCGATTTCAATGTCGCAAGCTCTGGCTCGATTGCCTCGTTGGGCACGAA
>JBCDBK010000092.1:0-20824 GCA_039184115.1 Planctomycetota bacterium
GGCCAAGATCCCGAGCACGGTGAAGGCATCGGACACTTGTGGTGCATCGATCCCAACAAACGTGGCGATGTGAGCCCCGAATTGGCGTTTAACGCCGAAGATCCCAACAAGGTCATTGCTCACAAGCGTGTGCAGGCGGTCGTGTCGGAAGAAGGCGACCTCGCCCGTGCGAATCCGAACTCGGCCGTCATCTGGCACTACAGCGAGTTCGACCAGAATGGCGACGACGAGATCGACTTTGAAGAGACCATGCATCGCAGTTGTGGCACCGTGGCCATTCGGGACGATGTGCTGTATATCGCCGACTTCAGCGGTCTGTTTCACTGTCTCAACGCGATCACCGGAAAGGTCAATTGGACGTACGACATGTTGGCCGCCGCCTGGGGATCGCCGCTGATCGTCGAAGACAAAGTCTACATCGGCGACGAAGACGGCGAGGTCGCGATCTTTCGCCACTCCGCCGATAAGACGGTCGCGATGCAAGACGAAGACGGCGAGTGGGAACCCTTCTACGGCACCCGCGACATGGGCAACAGCGTCTACAGCACCCCCATCGTCGCGGACAACGTTTTGTACATCAGCAATCGCACGCACCTGTTCGCGATTGAGAACAAAAAAGATTAACCACGGAGTCACGGAGGACACGGAGAAACCAGCAGAGATATGCCGTCTCTGTGCTCTCCGTGCCTCCGTGATAATAGAACGATGTCCAAAAAAGTCCTCGACGTTGGTAACTGCGGACCTGACTTTGCCACGATCACCAACTACCTGACCAGCAATTTTGATTGCATCGTCGAGCAGGCGCACGGCACGTCCGACGCGCTGACCAAGCTCAAGGCCGACCAGTTCGACCTCGTGACGATCAACCGCAAGCTCGACGCCGACTACTCCGACGGCGTGGAGGTCTTGAAGGCGATCAAAGCCGATGCCGAGGTGGCCGCCGTTCCTGTAATGCTCGTCACTAACATGGCAGAGCACCAAGACGCAGCGATCGAACTGGGAGCTATTCGAGGCTTCGGCAAGCTAGAGTACGACAAGCCGGAGACGAAAGAAAAAGTCGCGTCGGTGTTGGGCTAATTTAGGGGCATTCTCGCAGCAGTCACGCTTCTACGCCGTGACGGTATCGCTGGCAGTCGCGAGACGGCAGTGGTGAGGCGATCGCAAACAGTCGCTACTCAGCCTTCGATCACTTCTTTCACTGGCTGCACGAAGTGGGGGCTCTTGCCGCTCTTGGAGAGATCTTGGGCTTTCTTCTCGGCCTGTTTCTTTTCGTTGAATTCGAAAAGGGCGACCCGTTTAAGCGACTGATTGAACACACCCCAGAAGGCCTTCAGGCGAATCTCTTTGGCGGCGCGGCTGGCCCTTTTCTTGGCGGGCTTCTTTTTTGCTTTTTTGGTTTCAGCTGCGTCGTCCTTGGCGGCCGCCTTTTTCTTGGCTGGGGCCTTCTTTTTAGGGGCTGCCTTTTTGGCAGGAGCCTTCTTTTTTGCGGTCTTTTTCGCCATTACGCCGATCGTTGCGGGGGGCTTTGCCAGAATTTGAAAATTAGCTAGATCGCCAGCATACCCGATTGCCAACGGGCTGACTACCGCCGTGGGAGGAGCCTTAGCACTGAACTTCGTGGTTCACCAGACCTGCGGCCATCCCGTTCCGCAGCGAGCAGTCTGCGCCAAATCGTCGCGATCAGAGCGTTACCCCAATTGCCCTGGCCCGCAAAGTTAAACCGGGTTGGAAGTAGACCATCGGACGGAATTGACGGCTGTAGCTGCGTCGGACAGCGCGATCGCGTGCCCAAAGAAACGTCGTGTCCACGAGCCTGCGGGGCAAGCGACCAAGTCGTACTTCGTTGACGACCCGATTGATGAACAGGCGATCAGCCGCGGTAAACGCTTTGAGCCCGACGAGCAGCTGCGTCTCAAGATCAACCTGCCGGCCCTGAGCGGGGCCGGTGTCGACCGGTACCTGTGCTGACGCGTTGGGTACTAGCGCGAGCAGCAAAGCGATCACCAAAGCAAGTAAAATCCAGCCGACGAGCGTGCCAATAGGCGATTCGAGAGACCGCTGGCTGAGTTGAGATTCTGACATAGCGCGTCTCGCCTGTTGGACTCGTGAGAAGAGAGTGGCCGCGATCACTAGGCGCGCCCAGTGGACTTCTACGAACTACGGCAGAATCAAGCAAGCCCAGTAACAGTCGCTAGCGTCGTCGGGCCGGATTCCTTCGATTTGGCTTGGAATAAACTAGCCATTGTCAAGCGAATTCGCGCCGTGATTGCGGACAACTCATCGACGCATTTTCGGCACACAGTTTGCTCGATCGCCGATCTGAGAAACTCTGGTCGAAAAAACTCACACACCCCTATTCCGCGGAGTACAATTGCCGTGTAATGTCCCACTTCGGTTGCGGTCAGAAGGTTACGGCAACCGAAGATAGAGTTGTTCACTACGCAAACGTTTCAACGAAAATAGAGTTCGCCACGATCGTAGTCTGGTCATGGGGCGAACGTTAGGAGTCAAACTTCTTGGTCATACATTCTGCCGGGAGGACCTAATTTTTGGATAGGCCCGAGTCGATTCCATGGCTGCGCGCAGCGCCGTCCGACACGCGTCTTTCTTCCAGTGACTCCACACCGGTCACAATACGACCAGAAGTTTGTTTACAAGAGAGGCCGCAGCCCAGAGGGGTTGCGGCCTTTTTTTGTTGGCCGTTTCCGTCAGCTTGTCGGTTCGCGAAGCGGGCGGACCGCTTCGATCAGTTGCAATTCGCCTTCGATCCAGCTTTCGGTCTTGGTCGCTGACGGAAACTTAAAGAACATCGTCGTGACTAATGCCGCAACAATCACCAGGCTGATGATCTGTTGTTCCAGCATAAAAGCGACCAAGTTCATGAACGCAGCGCCTTCTGGGAGCGCGGCGCTGATAATCTGTGTCGTCAGAAAGCTCTGTGCGACCAGTTTCACATCTCCCATCGCCGCGGCTCGCTCCGCCGAAATGTTGTTTTTGATGCGGTTGCCTTCGAGGATGTTGCGTCGCATGTTGCGCTGCACAACGGGCGGGACGATCTTCGCAAGAACAATCGAGATGATCGCAAAGCACGCTGCCACCACGGTTACCACACGAATGCTGTCGCTTTCGTCCTGTGGCGTATCGCTGCCAAGAAAGAGCACAAACACGGCGAAACCGAGGATACCCATCACGAGAGCAGTGATGATGATCTGTGCGGTGCGCGCCGTACCCTGAATCTGCTTGCGGTCGTGATTGGTCATCGAGAATTCTCGTCCAGGAAGTTGTCAGGTGCCGCCTAGCCCATCAAGGTGCCGATTCAATCAGAAGCTTATCAGCCTAAATCGAGCGATGTTAGCGCGAAAAGTTCTCGTAAGGGTTCGGAGCTTGCTCGACGCTGGTGTCGGGAACCTGCGATGCGAGCGTGCGCCCTGCCGGCAATGTCGGAATGGCCAGTATCAACAGGCAGGCTCCCGTCCGGCACCAGTTCTGCCGTTCAGCGAGTTTTTTAGGTAGTGGCAACCAGCCTATTGCCGCCACCATAGACGCGACCAGCAAAGCCGCATCGGTCAGACTCAGCTCTGCATACAAGTGTCCAACAGCCAGCAGCGTACCGAACGTCACGACAATCGGCCCGGCCGCTGCGTCAGGACCACGTTGGACAGCGAACAGATACGATGCGAGGCCGCATCCTGCCAGCGCGGCGGTTAGTACTCCTGCGAGTTGTCCATACACGAGCGAGCCCGAGGCAACCAGCACGATCACGCTTCCGAAAGCTACGATTGACGCTACGGCTGAGCGAATCCAAGTTCTGGTGGGTCGATCATCGCGTTCTTCCAGGCGGGTTAATTGCCAGGCAATCAGCAGAGTCGCGGTAATTCCGCCGATCCAACAAGCGGCTTCGCCATTCGTCCAGCCGCCCATGTCGAAATCGAATCCTGGCCCCAGACTCAACGGCCAGTACTTACTGCCGTAGACCAGTCGCCAGGGCAGGAACGCACACAATGCTCCGCGCAGTATCCAGCCTGTCAGCGGTCCGAATCTGCCCACGCAGGCGATCGCGTCGGGCACCATAGCAAGTAGCGCCAGCGCGGGTAGCCAATCCTGTGCTTCAGCCGGTTGGTAGCTCTTGGCGACAGCCGCCTGAAAATCAAAGTTGCGAGGATTGTATGCCCAATCGGCACCAGCTTGTTCCAGCTGTCCAGCCCGCATCAGCGCGGTGGCACCCAGATCGCGAGCGCTCAGCGCCCAATGTCCGGACAGGTAGCCTAAGACCAGTGCTGTTCGCCAAGCGCTGGCAGCGCGACTGGTCAGTTTCCAGACGACAGCCAGCGCTGTGACGGCGATCAGCCCTGGGACTACGCCGCCCCAAATGATGTCAGGTCCACCGAGCATAGGTGTTGTTGTGCGCTGTCGGTTAGCGAGCGCCGCTACTGCCGCTTGGAGCGCCAGCCGGGCCCACTGGAGCCGACGCCGAGCCCGCCGGTTTTGCAGCGGATCCTGAACCCGCCGATGGTGCATTGCCCGAACCGGCTGTTGCTTGACGCACGCCTTCAAAGCTGATGGTCACTGCGACCTCATCGCCAATGTTGGGCACCATGTTCGTCATGCCAAATTCGCTTCGCTTGATGGTCGTCTGGCAGAAGAATCCACAACGATACTTACCGTACGGGCCTTGGCCTTCGCCGAGTTTCTTCATGGGCAGAGTGACTTGCTTCGTGACGCCGTGCATGGTGAAGTTGCCAGTGACATCGAACATGTTGCCGTTCGCATTGTCGACCGTCGAAGGACGCACGCTAGTGCTTTGAAACGTAATCAATGGAAATTGATTGGCGTTGAAGAAGTCGGCGGCGCGCAAGTGCTGGTCGCGTTTTTCATCGTTAGAGTCGATACTCGCAACGGAGATTCCGACTTGAAAGTTACCGGCAGCCGGATTGGCATTGTCCCAGATGAATGCGCCCTTCACGTCATTGAATCGACCATAGGTGTAGCTGTAGCCGAGGTGGCTGATGCCAAAAATAATTGACGTATGCGACGGCTCGATCGCATATTGATCGGCGCGAACTCCGATTGTCGAAGCCAGGGCCAGCACAATGGAGGTGCAGCAAATTGCAGTGCGACGAATATTTGGACAGGCTCGATGCATCTGGAAAGCTCCTTGAAGTTGGGTAAGCGTAACTGGTGGAGAGAGGCACCATTAAGGCAAAGTGTCGCAGGCAAGTCTGTGAACTCGGACACGTATTGCTCGGGATCCGGTGCCGTTTGTGCGATTATTCTAAGGCAATTTCGATGGTCTGACACGGTTGCTAGCTCGGTTTGCGGCGTCGACAGGGGTAGCTTCTATGCGCTAGCCGAATCGGCTATGATTGAATCAGTGGGTTAACGACGTCGCTAGCTTTCCTGGTTGACGCAGATTGCCAGGGGATAGTCGACCGAATATCAAGGATCGACGCAGAGGGATTCCGATTGTCATGAGAAGCTTAGACGCAATTTATGGCCTGCTCGCTCAGGGTGCCGGTGCCGAGCGCCCGGAGTGGGGCCAACTGCAGTGGCTTTTGACGGCCGTTGTCGCAATTCTCGCGCTGTTTGGCCTGATTTTCGTGGCGTTTTTCTTTCGCTACATTTCGCTCTGGTTGCAGGCGTATATGTCGAATGCCAAAGTCAGCCCGTTTGAACTTGTCGGTATGGGCCTGCGACAAGTAAATCCACGCGTGATCGTGGATGCCAAGATTATGGCAATGCAGGCTGGTGTAGGTACCGATCCAGAAACAGGCATCACGACGAAACGCGTCGAGGCACACTATCTTGCCGGCGGTGATGTCCCGCGTGTGATCAACGCGATCGTGGCCGCCCAACGGGCCGACATCGACCTCGACTTCGATCGCGCCGCCGCTATTGATTTGGCCGGACGCGACGTGCTCGATGCGGTGCGAACGAGCGTTTACCCGAAAGTGATTGATTGCCCCGATCCAGATAAGTCGTCGAAAACGACACTAAGCGCGGTGGCAAAAAACGGCGTCGAATTGCGCATCCGCGCACGCGTGACCGTTCGTACCAATCTCAGTCAGTTGATTGGTGGAGCGACCGAAGAGACGATCATCGCCCGTGTCGGCGAGGGCATCATCACCTCGATTGGCTCAGCCGTCGACCACTTAGAGGTGATGGAAAACCCCGACCGCATCTCCAAGGCCGTGCTCGAGCGTGGCCTCGACGCGCACACCGCGTTCGAAATCGTCTCGATCGATATCGCCGACATCGATATCGGCGAGAATATCGGTGCTCGTTTGCAAGCCGACCAAGCCGAGGCCGATACTCGCAAGGCTCAGGCCCTTGCCGAGCAACGCCGAGCGAACGCGATTGCTAGGGAACAGGAAATGAAGGCGAAAGTCGCCGAGAACAAAGCGACCGTCTTACTCGCCAAGGCCGAGGTTCCGAAGGCGATGGCGCAGGCCTTCCGCGAAGGCAATCTGGTAGCCGTCGAAGAGAACGGCATGCCCTAGCCAACGCACAGGTATTTGTGTTTGGTACCGAGGCGTGGTCGTCTGCACGCTAGCCATCCGCCCATGGCGGTCAGCGCGAGCAACGCGGTATGCGGCTCCGGAACGGCAATACTCTGGGCAAACATCCAGTCGTAAAACGTGTCGTCTGTGTAGATGGGCGACCAGATGTTATGTCCGCGACCGGTCAGTTCTGTGTAGCGTGTGTTGCCCGAGAGTGCGGTCGGCCCGCCGAGCAGCGTGTCGGTGAACGTAATCGGTGCGTCGAGTGCTTGGCCTGTGAGTATGCGATAGGTATTGCGTGATGTGTTTGCGCTGACCACGGTGTCGCTGCTTCCATGAGCCAGCCAGATTGGTGTATCGCGTAGCGATTCGGGGACCCCCGGACGGCTCGTGTCGATGAATGCTCCTGATAGTGGCGCGACGGCGGCGAACTTCAGCGGGCTAACTCCTTCGGCGTTGTAGCGCTGCACGTACTCCATCGAGCCGAAGCCGCCCATGGATAGGCCCGTTAGATAAAGCCGATCGGTGTCGACCGACAGGGTGCTTAGCAGCGAGTTGAGCATCTCAGCAGTGTTGTCGATCTCCTGAAACGGGCTCCAACCGTTCGACTGCGGAAGCTGTGGCGCAACCAGTACCGCCGGATACTCGCTTTCTGTTTTGTCGATCAATCCGCCAATGTGCACGCGCACCTGACGATCGTTGTCGGTACCCGATTCGCCGGAGCCGTGCAAGAAAAGCACCAAGGGGTACTGCTTGGAACTGTCATAGTCAGCAGGCAGGTAGTACCGATACGACATGCCATCAATTTCGCCTTCAAGCCCTTCCTGCCAGGTCCGCGCCTGCGACGCTGCGACCGCGCAGCACAGAAAAACGTTGGTCAATGCGAGACGAGTCAAAGTACTTTGCATGGCAACTTTCGGTTGTGAAGCAACAAAAAAAGCCACCCTCAGAAAACCGCTCTCGATCTGCGACACAGGTCGCGATCGGATGGAGTTTCTGAGGGTGGCTTTTGTAATTGGCTAGTCTTGGGTTTTTGCTGCGGGCAGCGACTCGAGCGTCTGCCATCGCTTGTCGAGTAGACTAACACTCGTGTCCAACAAAGTCAAATTTTGATCGAAAAGCACTTCATTCACGAAAAATCTCCGAGTACGATTCGATGATATGCTAGCCGGAAAGATAGTCTGCGAGGTGATTCGCGATGCGCAACAGGGGATTTCGACTCGAAGTGATGCGATGGAAGTTGCTCGTCTTGGTGGGCGCGTTGGCGGCGAGGTCGGCTATGGCTGAGATGCCGGCAACGGTGCAAACATTGATCGATCGTGGTGATTTCGCCGAGGCAGAAGCAAAGCTGCGGACGCAGATTGAGGATACCGATGCGCCGATCGTCGATGGCGCTGCGGTGCAGCTAGAAATCCTTCGTCGCACGCGTCGCGATTTTTCACTCGACCAGCAGACCGTGTTAGAGCAGGTGCAGGCCAGCATCCCTGACGCGACTGCGGAGGATCTGCAGCGGTGGCGCGAGTCGCGGGCGCTGCAGTCACGCACGATTGACGGCGAGGTGCGCTACTTTCGGCGAGCCGTATCAAATCTCTACCGATTCAGCGAAGAAGCCGAACGTCGTCGCGAGGAGCACGCAGGCGAGCAACCGCCTTCGCCGGGTAAGTTTCAGTTTACTAAGCATATAGCACGACTGGTCGCGCTGTCGGACAAGTCCGTCGATGCCGAAATCTATCCGGTGCGTCATCGAGTGACTTATCAGCTCTCCGTTAAGTCGAATCACCCTCGTGTGAAAACTGGAGCTGTTGTGAGGGCTTGGTTACCATTTCCGCAAAGTTACCGGCAGCAGCGTGATGTTCAGTTGCTAGATAGTGAGCCGCCAGTGACGTTGGTTACTGACAACGGAGTACCGCACCGAACGTTGTACTTTGAACAAGTCGTTGATACATCGGAGATCGCACCGACATTTCGCGCCAGCTTCGAATTCGTCACAAGCGCTTACTGCCCCAAACTCGATCCTAGAAAGGTGCAATCGTACGACATCGCGAGTGAATCTTATCGTCACTACACCGCAGAGCGTTTGCCGCATATCCAATTATCTTCTGAAGTGCGTGAGCTGGCGGGGCAGATCGTTGGCGAAGAGGCGAACCCGCTCGGCAAGGCGATCCGTGTGTTTCGCTGGGTCTCGCAGAATATCCCGTGGTGTGGTGAGATGGAGTATTGCATCATCCCTAACCTATCGGCAAAGGGGTTGCGTGCCCGACGAGGTGACTGCGGTGTGCAAGGGATGACCTTCATCACGTTGTGTCGAGCGGCGGGTGTGCCAGCGCGGTGGCAGTCGGGATGGGAAACAAAACCAGGCGAAGAAAACATGCACGACTGGTCGGAAGTATATATCGAGCCTTGGGGCTGGTTGCCCGTCGATGCGTCGTATGGCGTGCGCGACCACGAAGATTCGCGCGTGCAGAACTTTCTGTGTGGCCACATGGACGCGTACCGCCTGATCGTCAATCTAGACTACGCCCGCGATTTGCAGCCTGCCAAGACGAGCTTTCGCAGCGAGCCTAACGACTTCCAGCGTGGCGAAATAGAAATCGACGGCCACAACCTCTATTTTGACGAGTGGAGTTGGAACTTTGACGTCGAGACAAAACCGCTGGCCAGCTTCGACTGATTCGCTTCGACTGATTTATTGCTGTCCCACCCGCTTACCCTCTTGATTGGTCTCGATGCTGTTACGATACGCGACGATTTTGGCGTACTTTGGGGTGTTGATCGTCATCGGCGTGGTCGCTAGCCGGCGAGTTCGCAATATTGGCGATTACTTTGTCGGCGGCAAACAGCTGAACTACTGGGTCGTTGCTTTTTCCTCACGCGCGACAGGCGAATCGGCTTGGCTGTTGCTGGGTCTAACCGGCATGGGGGCGATGATTGGCGTGTCCGCCGTCTGGGTGGTGGTTGGCGAACTGTTGGGCGTGGGACTTGCCTGGTTTGTGCTGGCCAAGCCCTTTAAGCTGGCGACCGACCGCTACGATTCGATCACCGTCATCGATTACTTGGGGAGTCGGTTTGGCAAACAGAATCAGTCCGCGCGACCCGTAAAGTTTCTGCGCGTGGCCGCCGCGTTCGCGCTGGCTTGTTTCGTCACGATTTACGTCAGCGCTCAGATCGATGCCACGGGCAAAGCCTTCGAGACGTTTCTTAATTGGAACTACTTTGCGGGCGCGCTGGTCGGCTTTGCCATCGTGGTGGCGTACACGACTACGGGCGGCTTTACGGCGGTCGCTTGGTCCGACGTGTTTCAGGGCTCGCTGATGCTAATCGGTCTAGTGGCATTACCCATTGCAGGCGGGTTGGCGCTGCCAGAGGGTGTTTCGCTGCGAGAGAATTTGGCAGCTCAGGATCCCGCGTTGCTCGATTGGGCGGGAAAAGGCGGATGGACAGGCAGCAATATCTTGGCGATTATCGGCCTTGTTGCGATTGGCTTGGGGTTCTTAGGGTCGCCGCAAATTTTCGTGCGTTTTATTTCGCTGCGCGATCCGAGTGAGATCGCCGCTGGACGCTGGGTGGCGATTGTATTCACGTTACTCACCGACGCAGCTGCTGTGTTAGCGGGGATCGTAGGGAGGTGCGCGCTGGTGCCCGTCGACGCCGACGTGACGGACGTACTCGGGGTGGGCGGTGAGCAAGTCCTCCCGGCGCTTGTCGAAGAAGTGTTCCCAGCTTTAATCGTCGGACTGTACATTGCTGCCGTGCTAGCCGCGATCATGTCGACGATCGATTCCTTGCTCGTGGTGGCCGCCAGCGCTTTGACACGCGATCTTTATCAACAGACTTACCATCCGCAGCTATCCGAGAAGCGGCTGACGCAACTCTCGCGCATGGTGACCGTTGCTTTGGCCGGGCTAGCATTGGCGATTTCGATGGCAGTTGCTGTCACGACGCCGGGTCGGACGGTGTTTTGGTATGTCATCTTCGGCTGGTCAGGCATCGCTGCCTCTTTCTGTCCGATGATTATTCTGAGTCTGCTTTGGCCACGCTACAACGTCGCGGGCGCAATTGCGTCGCTGCTGGTCGGCATGTTGGGCGTACCGTTATTTAAATTTATCGTGCCTGAGCTCGGAGAGGTGGGCGCAACGATTGCCAAGGTCGAAGAACTGGCGCCTTCGTTCGCCTTGAGTTTGCTGGCTGGCGTTGTCGCGACGCGTCTAACCTCGAGAGGCCAATCGAGCGGCGATACGTGAGCCATCATTCAGTCGCGATCGGAATCTGCAACCATCGGAATCAGCCATGCATCGTTCTCCAAATCGACGACGCCTTGCATGTGCTGACCGACGACGCGATCGACGATGCGGACACCCCGTTTGGCCATCTGTGAGAAAGTGTCTTCACCGACACGACTAGGCGTATGATCGGGAAAGTTGCGCCGCGTCCGATGAATCCAGTAGGTCTCGGAAAGCTTGCCTTGGCCGAAGGCTTGTTCGACTCCCTGTCGGCCGAGCATAAAACCAAGCAGCCCTCCCCAAGTCGCGGTCGGATTGTCGGAGTCCCAGCCGGCGAGCGTGCCAATCTGAATCGTGCGCCGCAGATCGCCGTCGCCGTAGAACAGACTAACGAGACTAGCAGCAAAGTTAATGCCGGCGTCGAACGCTTGTTGATACTCGTATCCATCGTGACTTGTCAGTTGGTAGCGCTCGTAGATTGCGTCGCGGGTTGACTCCCAGTCGGCCTTGTCGGCGTTGGCCTGATAAGCAGCCTCGACAAAATCGTACATCTTCGCCGCGTAGGAATCGCTTGGCAGCTGCTTGCGCGCTTGGGCCGCCATCGCTCGCAGCCGTGATCCCAGCGGCGCGTTGTTATCGCCTCCAGCCGCCAGCGAATGCATGACGACGTAAAACTCCGCAATCCACTCCGCTTCGTTTTTTGCAGTCGTCCGAATTGGCAGGTGGGCCATTCGCAGCGCCACTTTGGGACGCGCCGGCGCCAAGAGGCCGAAGAACTCGGTCGTTAGCTGAGCATCGATCATTGAGTACAACTCATTGTGCTCCGGCTCGCTCGTCGCCGGAGGACGCAAGCCCCTGTCCTTCATCAAGTAGTAGGCTTTTTCGTTGGAGACCCACAGGCTGTTCTCGCGATGGAACCGAATGGCAGACAGTGGTGCGTCTTCGTTGGAATAGATGTGGCGAAGCCAGCCGTCGCGAATCTGGTCGCCGCTGAGCACGCACGTCTGGTGGGAGTCGAGAAGATGCTGATAGAGGTACTCGATGTCGGTGTCGTCGTCGGCGCCCCAGACCAAACCTGGTTTGACGAGGAAGAAGTCGATCGTGCCGGCGTGAGGAGCATACTGGCCCCAGATCGCGCGGTCGGCCGGTTTGCCCCAATCGTCGTCGGTGTAGAAGGGCGGCGCGACTTTGACCATCTCGGTGATCAAGCCAGTCCAGTTGGCGATCGACTGACCGAGCCAGAAACCGTGCAGTTGTTCGGCGTAAGCGGCCCTGGAAACGACGATGTGCGGACGATCGGCGGCTTGGTCAGCCCGCGCTTTTGTCAGCCCGGTTACGAGCGCCGCGATCGCGAGCAGAAAGTGGCTTCTCATGGTTCCGGAAACGCGTACTCGAACCACATTTTTTCGTATCTGTGCTCAGGCTCGGTCTGTAGCGACCACTTGCCGCCTAGGTAAGCCAACTCAAAGACCGCTTCGCTGTCGAGGCTGCGTGGCTCGATAATCGGGGCGGGTGCCGTTGGAGCCTGCGGTCCGGCACCGGGCAGGTCGAGCAGCTTGGTGAGTTCGTCCGATTTATCAGACAATGGATCCTCGGGCTGCGGCTTGTCTTCGCTGCTGGCTTCGCCGTCTTCGCCTGCCCCCACTTTGCGCCTGCCGTGGATGAACTCCGCAGCCGTCGTGACCGTGACTTTCGCAGTAAAGCGATCGCTGTCGTCGGTCGGTTCGATCAGCTCGTAGGTCATCTTGCGCTCAGTATACAAGCCGTCTGCCGTACTCGGTCGAGAGAGACGCAGCGCGCGCTGCAGCCGTTCCATGCCCCACTCAAATTGTTTCTTAGGTAAGTTCTTTGCCTGCTCTGCGCGCTGACTAGCGCTGGTTCCGCCGCAACCCGGCAAACAGATGGTCGCCAAGGTGAGCACGATCAGCTGCGGACCGATTGCGTAGCGACTGCCGCGATTTGAAACGAAGCGGTGGGTCGGCACGGCTGATTTGATTGAGAGTAGCATGTTGGGGAAGTCTTGAAGCTGCGTACAACCGACGAGCCGAGAGGCTAGCAACGTAAGAGGCTGCGCCTTGTCAACAATCTGCGGCTACTCGGCGAAAGGGTCATCGCCGAAGGGGTCGTCGCCAAACGGATCAACGTCGGCAGACTGGGCGACTGGCTGCTGATCCCGCTGTGGCGTAGCGGAAATGTCGGCCGGGGACATGTCGGCGCTGGCCGCCGTGGCCATGTTGCTGTCGGCTGGCCCAAGTTCAAAGTCGGCTTGTGCGACTTCCCCATCGGACGAGTAGCTGGAAGACCTCGTCGAGCCTTGGGAGCCAAGCCACTGTCCTAAGGCAAAAAACAGCTGTCCACTCATGCCCGAGTCGGTAGGGTTGGATTGAGAGGCAAATGCACCGGTGGTGGAGGCCGGCACGTTACCCAAAGGGCCGAAGGGATCGTCCTCGTCGAACGTTTCTTCTGAAGAGTCAGAGGAGTCTTCTTCCGGTGTCGAGTCACCCTCGTCTGACATGTCTTCACCGAAAGGATCACTTTCGTCGGCGGGTGCTTCCTCCGACGAGTCCGAAGAAGACTCGCCAAAGGGGTCGTCTTCGTCGGCTGACGGTTCTGACTCGCCGAACGGATCATCTTCCTCTGCCATTTCTTCCGAGGACTCGCCAAATGGGTCATCCTCGGCAGCACTATCGTCGGTTGATTCGCCGAAGGGGTCATCTTCATCAGCGGGTTCCGCGGGCGACTCGCCGAACGGATCATTGTCTTCGGCAGCCTCGTCTGATTGCATGTCTGAATCGCTGGATTCACCGAAGAGATCGTCTTCTGTCTCCGCTGGGGGGTCAGCATCGGCCGGTTCGGCGAACGGATCGTCCTCGACGGGTGCCGCTTGTTCTTCGGCCGGAGCTGGTGTATCGGCGGGAGCTGCACCGAAGGGGTCAGCCTCTTCGGCGACAGGTGCCGGCATCTCGCCGAACGGATCGGCTTCGGTTGGGACCGGCGAGGGAGCTGGCGTCGGAGTTTCGCTGACGGTACCGCTGCCAAACAGATCATCATCCGCAGATTCGGCGGCAGGTGTGCCAAACGGATCGGACTCAATCTGTTTGATACCAGAACCTGACGGAGCCGGCTGGGCGATCGCTGGCGCTTGCAGTGGCTGCGATGTTGTGCCCGAGCCCATGACTGCCGGATTCGCTCCGGACCCGTTAGTACCGGAACCGACAGCGGGTTGCTTCGCACCCGAGCCGTTGACCATCGGCGCATTCACCATAGGTCTCGCGGTCGAACCCGAACCACTTGGCATTTGTGGAGGCTCGACGGGTTGCGTCAGGGGTACCTGAGTTCCTTCACGTAAAACCGCTGGCGCGCGTTGTTCGAGCTGCTGATAACGCTGCAATGTGCGCTGGCGGCCCTGATTAGCACGATCGAGGCGTGCTTGTCGCCGAAATCCTTCCAATGTACGTCGCGCTGGACCTTGCACGCGCTGCAGGGCACGCCCAATCGAGTGTTGGACGCCCGGATTTCGCGCTTCGTAGGCTGCGCCGATCCGCATGTCGTTTTCGGCTTCAAACTGTCTGCCTTGGTTGAGTCGCAGCACACCGCGAAAGTAATAGGGACGCGGATCGGCAGAGCCGGCTTGAATCGCCTCAGTGAAAAGCTGCTCGGCCATCGCTGAGTTGCCAGCGAAGTAGGCGTGAACGCCGCGACCGTAAACCGCAGTTAAGGCCGACGACGACTGGGCTGTCGCGAACGGCAGTTGCGTCCCGCCAGCAACTGCCAGGCAAAACAAGTTGACGATGCCGTATCGAAACCTACGCGAGCTCAAGCACAGGGACTTGTTTTGCGGTTGGATGCACGATTGATTCATTGCACGCGGCTCCCTGAATAGCGGAATGTGGCGACCGATTGGTCACGCGGCGACCTATATGTTAGTTGAGCGGTGCTACCGCAGCAAGAAAGCTGCTCCGCCTGCGATCAGAGCTTGGCGCTTTGCGTTTCAAAGCTTTCGATCTTCTGGCGGATTTCATCAAACACCGCCTGTTCCAGGCTGGGCAAGGCGTCCTGCTCAAATCCATTCTTCTTGGCCATCTCCCATGCCTGCATTGCCGCCTGTCCGTCGCCAGCCAGCGCATAGGCCTTGGCGAGATGGAAGTATTTGACGGGATCGCGGCTGACCGAGAGCGCTAGCTTCATATCCTCGATGGCCAAGTCGTACTTCTGCTGGGCAATACGCACGACCGCCCGTGTGTCGAGCATGTCTTCGACAGGACCAAAGGTTTCGATTGCCTCGTTGATCATTTGCTCAGCCTCGTCGACACGCTGGTTGAGAAGTCCGAGCTGGAAGCCGAGATTGTTCATCGCCAGTGCCCGCAGCTGAGTCGGCAGATCGTTCCGCGACAAGATTTCGTCGTAGGCCGCGACGCTCTCTTTGTGTTTGCCCTGCGTTTCATAAACCTCGGCACGAGCCAACTGACGCGAAATTGCGTCGGGATCGTCACGCATGGCGCGACTGATCAATCGGTCGACGTCTGCGTCGTAGGTGTCGCCGACCTCGTCGCGTCGTTTACTGAGCATGCGGGAGGCCAACTGCACGACGTCGTCCATACGATCGTCGAACAGGCGTTTCATCAGATCGAGAGCCACAGCACAGTCGCCGTGATACGCGTGAAATTTCGCCAGATCGAATACCTTGCTGCCGTCGCGCTGTGCGACGGTTTTGTAAAGCTCGCCAGCCATATCGTAGGCTCCGTAACGGTTGGCAAGTTGAGCCACGCTGAACAGCTGATTCAGCTCCTTGGGCGTCATCGTGCTACGGTTCTTTGGCAAGATCGATTGCAGCAACGCGACCAAACGCGCTTGATCTCCCTGCTCGGACGCGATCCGTGCACTGAGCTGGATGATCGACGGATTCGCCTTGTCCATGTCTTGCAGTCGCTTGAGACTACGCTCGGCCTGGGTAAACTCTCCCTGTTCAATCAGCAGGTTGATGTAGGTGATACGCAGCTGAGCGTCTGTTTTGAATTTCTGGATCTGCTCCCGCAGTAAGGTCTTCGCTTCGTCCCATTGGTCGGTTTTCGTGAGGATATTGGCGAGCTGCATAGCGCCCTTCCGGGTCAAACGCTGTTCACTTCGCATTTGCTGCAACAACTGCTTGGCTTCCAAAAGAGAGCTGGGATCGTCGCGTGAGATCAAAATGTCGGCAAGTAGCGACGACTCTTCGTTATCCATTTTGCCGCCTGTGGCGCTATCACGCAGCAGGCGCTCCGCCTTCAGGGACTGGCGATAGTCATTTCTGGCATAGAGGATCTTGGCTGCCTTCTGACGTGCCCAAACTACGTGAGGATTATCTGCTGCCGCCGTTCCTTCGTTGGCCGCCTTGAGTATACGGTTAATGTAGACGGCCGCTCTGCCGATGTTAGCCTCGTCTTTTTTTGACCATAGCAGATAGAAGTCTGCCATTCGTCGCGACACATTGAGATTGTCTTCCTGGCCGCGATAGGTTGCGAGATAGATGTCTTCCGCATTCTGCCAGCGAGACAGCAACTCGTAATACTTAGCGGTCAGCATTGGCAAGTACTCGGGATCGCTCGCCAAATGCGCTCTACGCATCACTTCTTCAACTTTGTCGAACTGCTTGTTCTCAATTTGCAAGCCAATGAGGCGAATCCAACTATCCGGATCAGAAGGCTTTAATTCCAAGGATTTGGCGAGCGCATCGATGGCCGACTCGATATCTCCCGTCTGTTGGGCCACTCTTGAAAACCACGCCTGCATCGTCGGGTTGTTTGGCTGGGTCTCGGCGAGCTCCTGGGCTGCCTCGAAGGCGGCATCGAGTCGTCCGTTCTTGATCAGGATGTCGGCATGCGTCTTGCCCAGCATCGGGTTTCGAAGGTCCTTTCGGAGCAGCAGCATCCGCTCCATCGCCTGGTCGTTGAGGCCGCGTTCGGCCAGCAGTTTCACTTGGACCCCCACGGCGGTCGATTTTGCGCGACCGTACTGCAAGGCATCGTCGAAGTGTTCCAGGGCCAAGTCGATGTCTTCGCCAATTATCAGCAGCAGTTGTCCGTAGGTGATGTGCAGCTCGTGCCACTTGGGGCGTTCTAGTAGCGCGTTGTCGAGCTGCCGCCGTGAATTGGCAAGTTCGGCACGATCGATTTGCCCCAGTGCGAATCGAATAATATTCCGGCGTACATCAGTTAGCACATAGTTAGGGTGATTCTTGTTTTGGACGATCTCCAGAATCCCTTCCTGAGCTTTGACCATTGCTTCATCACTACGTTCTTTCAACGCCAACTCAAACAGATGCATCCGCAGTGGCAGGTTGTTTGGCTCAGCAGCTGCAGTTAGCTCATAGTACTCGCGCGACTCCGTGTACATCGAAAGTTGTTCAAACTTCAGACCAAGCACCTTGTAAAGTCGCAGGCGTCCTGCTTCGTCGATTGCGTTGTCGCCCGTAAGCTGCTCTGCGTCGGTTACGAGCTGGCGTAGTTGGCTGCCGACGTCTTCCGGTCGTAGCAACGCCAAGATATCGGCACGTTGAATGATCGAACGCAACGAACGCCCCCATTTTTTCTCCAGCAGATCGATGAGCTTCATGGCCTGCTCAGGACCTTGCGACGGATCGGTCATATAGAGCAGAATCGCCGTGTACTGCACGTTGATGTCGTCAGGATCGGCTTTGCTGGCCTCGCGAATCAGCGCCTTGGCTTCGGCATACTGCTGCCGCTTGATCAAGATTTTGGCGCGTAGCATCTTCTGCTGTGCGACGGACAGATTGTTTTTCTTGATCACCTGTTCGAGCAGCTCATCCACTTTGGCCCAATCTTGCTCGGCTTTGGGAAGTTCGAGCGTCTTGTTCACAATCTGATCCAGCTCGACGCCCTCGCCTTCCGACTTGCCGATGCGAGCAAGGATGCGAGCGCGACCACTCTGGGCTCCGGAGTGATTGGGGTAGTCTTTCAGCACCGATTCGTAGGCTTGCAGTGCTAAGTCACCAATCCCTTGACTTTCGTAGCTGATCCCCAACATGGTGCGAGCCATGATCTGGTACTTGGGATAGCTGAACAACAGCGGGTGAATGCGCTTCAGTTCTTTGGACGCCGCCGCCCAATCCTTTTTGCGATAATCGATCCGTGCCTGTTGAAAGTCGATCATCGGCTGCAGGTCTTGGCGTCTGAGGCTGTTGAGTCGATCGATCTCCTTGTCGATTGCTGCGTAATCTTCTTTCTCCAGCAGTAGATCGATTTTGTAGAACACCAAGTCGATCGAGCGGTTTTCGTCAAAGCGGTCGAGGATGCCTTCGTCGAGTGTCTTGATGGCTTCGTCGGTTTGGCTCAATCGATTTTGGGTTTGGGCCATTAACTTGTAGAACATCACGTTGTCTGGGTGCTCTTCCAAGCCTTTGGCAATGTACTCCTGCGCTTTTTCGGGTTTGGGCAAAGCCGTCATTAAGGCCGACTTCGTTTCGGTCAGTTCCGCTTGAGCTTCGGTGAACGCCGTCTGATCGGTATCTTTAGCGCTGGCGACTTTGTCTGCGATCGAACCCATCAGCTTCTCAATTGCGCTGTCGAAGGCAGCATCGGCATCGGCGAAGTTCATCTTTGCCTCGGCATAGGTTGGCTGCGCCGATTCCAGCATGGAGATTGCTTTTTTGAAGTCGCTTCGCGCTTCCTTGTATTGCGAATCGGCTGTAGTGCCCGATTCGATTTCGTCGACCGCGTCCTCCAACGCCGAAATCGCGTCGAAGTAGTTCTGCTTCCGCTCGGGGAAACTCGGGTCGGAAAGCGCCACCATTCCCAACTTCATCAGCGCGGTCGCGTTGGTCGGATCGAGCTGGTAAGCTTGGTTCAGGTAATCCGCGGCCTCGTCGTACTTGCGTTGTGACAGCAAGAAGCTGGACTTGTTCAGATAAGCATCGCCCACTTCGGGATTCGCCTCGATCATCTGATCGATCACACGCTCGGCGAGTTCTTCATTGTCGTCTCGCTTGTTCAGGATTTCCGCCAGAATCGCGTAGACGTTGGGCTCGCCAACCAGCGTGGCTTTTTCCGAGTCAAACTCATCGGCTTTCTTGTCGTAGCCAATCAGGTCGAAGGCGACCTTCTTAACTTGGTCGAATTTCTTGGAAGTGTAGAGCGCCTGCACCAACATCCCGTTCAACTCGGAATCTTGTGGACTGCTTTCGAGCAGTCCCTTGATGTGCACCAACGCATCGGTGGGTCGGGACATGCGGGCCAACTCGCGACGCAAACTTGGGTCGTTGGTACGGCGAACGGTCTCGTTGATCAGCCGGAAGGCATGCTGTCGCTTCTCGATGGGAACTTCTTCCCGGCCCATCACATCCAACGCGCAGTTCGCCATCTTGATTCGCGCCTCCGTATCTTTTGGGCGCAGCCGGACGTACTGATAGAAGTAACGATAAGCTTCCACTGCATCGTCCTCGTCCAGCGCCTCTTCAGCTCGTACGATGAAGTTGCCAGCTTTGCGCTCGACTTGCCACGCCCAAACAAAGTACGACGTAACCGCCAGTACTAGACAGCTAACGAAGAAGCCGATGAGCCATTTGTAGTTGATGCGATAACGTTGCATATTCTTGATCCAGGTTGGGAAGAATGTCGTTGCGAGAAATTCGTCGCCGTGGTGCTGTGGTCGTATCGGAGTGGATGAGAACAAAGACAGAAAAGCTGATTTGTATTGTCCGTGTCCGTAAACGCCGCTCGCCCCTCAGCCTCTAGCGGCGTCACGGTCGGATGCCGCCGATTACTGCGGCAGCGCAACTCGTTCGATCGAGAGAGCTAAGGCGTGACGATGGGCTGCGTACTCACGTTGCTGGCGGTTGGTTCGTTGGGTGACGGGAAACTAGATGATCCGACGCGGAGTCCAAATCTGATTGCCTGCGTTAGCCGGCAGTCTGTCCGCTTGTCGTGTCTGCCGTCCTTGCTAGTACCCACAATCGTTGGTCCATTCCGTCCAGGACCTGCGCCGCTAGACGCACGCTAACTGCCTGTGTCGACAGCACTTCAACATTCATCGTATCCCCGTTGGCGGGTGTGTCAACGACGCTCATGTCACTGAGCCGTCGTAACCGTAAAAGTCCGTCCATCCGGCCATACCGGCCTACCGCTTGTGTGGGAAATCGCGACCGGACTAGCTGACAGCAGCAGGCTCCGCCAAGGTGTCGGAACCCCGTCCGCCCATCGCGTCCACGAGTGTCGTCCGTTAAGATCTCCAGAGCGGTGCGATTAGCAGAATTCGAGGTTCTCATACCATGAGTGGTGCGACAGCAACTCAGTCCGACTCGGTCTTTGCCACGCGCGACATCACCAAGGTTTACCACATGGGCGAGGTCGACGTGCATGCGCTGCGCGGGGTCGACCTCGATCTCTACCGGGGCGAATTCGTGGTCCTATTAGGGCCTTCTGGCAGTGGCAAAAGTACGCTGCTCAACATCCTCGGCGGACTCGATTCGCCCAGTTCGGGTACCGTCTTCTACCGCGACCGCCAACTGACCGATTTCGACGATGCGGGGCTCACACGCTATCGGCGCAATCATGTCGGGTTCGTCTTTCAGTTTTACAACCTGATCCCCAGCCTCACAGCCCGCGAGAACGTTGGGCTAATTACCGAAATCGCCAGCGATCCCATGGACCCAGTCGACGCACTCACGTTGGTCGACTTGGCCGACCGCGTCGATCACTTCCCCGCGCAGCTGTCGGGCGGCGAACAACAACGCGTCGCAATCGCCCGCGCCGTCGCCAAACGCCCCGACGTCTTACTCTGCGACGAACCGACGGGCGCTCTCGACGTGCAGACGGGCGTGCTCGTTCTCGAAGTCATCCAGCGCATCAATCGCGAACTCGGCACCACCACCGCTGTCATCACCCACAACGCCGTGATCGCCGAAATGGCTGACCGAGTGATCCATCTCTCCGGCGGAAAAATCACCGGCGTCGAGACAAACGAGAACAAACGAGAAGCTTCAGAATTGACTTGGTAAAGAAAGATCCACCACGTAGCGGCGGAAATCTACCTACAACCACTGAGCCGTCGGCGCTAGCCGCGGGTACCGAACTTGCGGGCAACTGCCGTGATTGGCCCGCGGCTAGCGCCGAC
>JBCDBK010000093.1:0-20531 GCA_039184115.1 Planctomycetota bacterium
CCGCTAAACACGTTGCCCGCCAGCATCGTGACGCTCCGTCCACTCATTCGTCGGCGGCGCGCATCCAAGCGGTGATCGTCGGCTCGTACGGACAGAGTTCGTCTTCGCCGAAGTACAGCGCGATCTCTCGAGCTGCCGAGTCCGACCCATCGGAACCGTGGACCAAGTTCATCTGCTGGCTGGAGCTATAGTCGCCCCGAATCGTACCGGGATCGGCCTTCAAACCGTTGGTGGCGCCAAGCATGCTGCGGACGATTGTAATCGCTTCTAGCCCCTCCAGCACCGCCGCGACGACCGGCCCGCCAGTGATAAAGGCCTCGAGGTTCGGATACCAGCCTTTTTCGACATGTTCCGCGTAGTGCTGCTTGGCCAGTTCGGGCGTGATCTGCAGCATTTTCATGGCGATAAAGTTCAGTCCCTTCGCCTCGAAGCGGGCGATCACCTCGCCCATTAAGCGACGCTGAACACAGTCGGGCTTTAACAAAATGAAGGTGCGTTCCATGGCTGGTTTCTTGGTTTTGCTCTGGGGTTCCGCGTGGAAAGCTCGAATTGTAAGCAACCTCCCGCCGGCTGTGAAGAGACAACTATTGAGCCAGTTTTGCCGCTGCCCTTCACAATCGGCGCTAACCGCTGCACAATTCTGTCATGGCTATTCTCGGTGCCCACATGTCGATCGCTGGCGGCTACTACAAAGCTGTGGTCGCGGCGCGTGAAGCCGGCTGCGACTGCGTCCAGCTGTTTACCAAGAACAACAACCAGTGGCGAGCCAAGCCGATTACCGACGACGACGCTCAGAAGTTTCGCGAGGCCCTTACCGAGCACGAGATCAAACACCCGATTTCGCACGACTCGTATCTCATCAATCTCGGCAGCCCCGACTCCGAGTTGTGGAAAAAGTCGATCGACGCGTTCGTCGTCGAACTGCAACGTGCCGATCAACTCGGTATCCCGTACGTGGTCGCCCATCCCGGTGCATTCACCACCAGCTCCGAAGAGAAAGGACTCAAGCGAATCGCCAAAGGCCTGGACGAAGCTCACAAGCAGACCAAAGGGTGCCAGGCGAAGTGCCTGCTCGAAACCACCGCCGGCCAAGGTTCCAACCTCGGCTGGAAGTTTGAGCACTTGGCCGAAATCATGGAACGATCAAAACACCCAGAGCGATTGGGCGTGTGCTTCGACACCTGCCATGTCTTTGCCGCCGGGTATGCGATGGACACCGAAAAAGACTACAAGTCCACCATGCGGCAGCTTAACAAGACCGTGGGAGTCAAACAGGTGAAAGCGTTTCATCTGAACGACAGTCTCAAGCCCTTTGGCTCGCGCAAAGACCGCCACGCCGCCATCGGCAAGGGCGAGATGGGGCTCGAACCATTTCGTTTTCTACTCAACGATCGGCGTTTTCGTAAAGTGCCCATGTATCTGGAAACCCCCAAAGAAGACGACAAAGGACAAAACATGGATGTGGTCAATCTGAGAACACTGCGGAAGTTGGTTGAAGCATGAATTTTCACCACAGAGTCACGGAGAGCACAGAGTGAATAATTTTTGACAGGATTACACGAGCGACAGGATAAGTGGCAAGAACTTGCAACAGTCCTGCAAGTCCTTTCAGACGACACATGCTCCTACGTGACCTCAGGACTCCGCCGCAAAAATACTTGCCTGAAGTCGCATTAAACGCGAAAATTCGGTTAGCTTTGATCACTGACCTCTCGCCCCTAACCTCACCTGACCATGGCTAAGTTTTCCATAAGCGAGCACGTAACCGCTCCGCGCGAAGTCGTGTTCGAAGTCGCCAGCGATCTGCACAACGCCGCCGACAACATCCAAGGCATCGACAGCCTCGAAGTGTTGACCGACGGTCCGATTGGCGTTGGCACCCGGTTTCGTGAAACGCGCGTGATGATGGGCAAATCATCAACCGAGGAGATGGAAATCACCGCGTTCGATGCGCCCCACAGCTACGTCGTCGAAACCGAGTCGTGCGGCTGTCACTTCCGCTGCGAATATCGCTTCGTCGGCGACATCTCCGGCACCAATGTCCGCCTGACCTTTGATACTTCGGCCCTGTCGTTCTTTGCTAAGCTAATGGCCCCCCTTTCCAGCCTCATGATGGGCCCCATGAAAAAGTGCGTCGCGGCCGACTTGGCAGACCTTAAGAGCGTCGCCGAAAGCAAAGCGCGCCAGCTCGAACAAGCGTAGCCGAGTCCATTCGACGCGCACCGCTGCGCGTTGATTTCTCCCTGTCCTCGCACTTGTGTAACGCGCGAGTTTTGTAACGGAAATTGATTTCCTTTTCAAAACTCGCGCCCATTGGCACATACCGAATGGCGATAAACTACGCTCGTCATTGTCGTTACGATTCTGCCGCGGTCCGTTCTGTCAGCTAGTTTTGAAACATCAGCCTCTTTCGGTGTTACAAAAAGTCCACCGGCCAGGGCTCGCCAGGTCCTTTTTCACGGCGACTTGTCTTTTGCAACAAGATTCCCAAACCGTTACATAACTCTTCAGCCATGGGTTAGCGACCGCCCGCGTCAGACGATCCGCCACGCCTATTCTACTGCTTTCCTGCCAACGCTTCCGCAACGATTCTTGGCCGTTCGCCGAATCGCGTCTGAAAGGCAGCATAGGTAGACTTTAGGCGCATCGAAGGTTCACTTCGATGCTGGAATCTCAAAATGGGAATTGCATGAAATGGAGTTCATAGGCGTGAGGTATCGAGGCCACTTGAGTTGACCAGAACTATAGTCAAAAGCCTTTTTGCACGAATAGGAATGCCATCACGGTCATGCCAATCACCCCCAAAGTATTCCAAATGATCAAGGCAGTATACGTGCGTGTTCCTGCAGGATGCGTTGCCCTCCACCAACTATCTAACGCAACCTTGGAGCGAATCTGCGAATAGAGCATGAAGCCCATGAAAAACGGAAGCAGGCAAGCTGGAATTGCAATCGACAGCTCACTTGATGCGAACGTCAGCACAACGAATACGCCGAAGAAAATCCAGAAAATCCAAATGTAGCTTTTCCCAATTTCTAAATGCATAGATGTTAAACTCCGCACGTTAACATGATGTATCTACGGAATGCTGCTAGGATTCGCTAGCTGCCGGAGAGCTCTTTGGCTTTCGCAAAATCGGATTGTGCCTGCTCTAAATTACCTTTGTTCTTGTAGGCAATGCCTCGCTTGCCGTACGCGGCGGCAACATCTGGCCTCAATCGAACGACTTCATCGAAATCAGCTATTGCATTGTCGAGGTCGCCACTCTTAAGGAAGGCGAGGCCACGATTGTAGTACGCCTCGGGCTCATCTGGTCGCAAGCCTATGACATTAGTAAACGCATTTATTGCGGCACCAAATTCACCATTCTTACCGAACTCGATGCCTTTTGTGTGTTCAATGCTAGCGTCCACTCTCAGCTCCTACGTGGCTTTGCCGCGACTGTCTCAATGCCTCTAAGTGCTTTTGTCCCAGAGTCGCACTCGGAAATCGTGGACTCTTCTTGTAACATGCAGTATACGTAAATGCCCTTCTAGGTGCATATAAAGGTACATGCTGTACTGAGACGAGGTCTTCCGAGCATCGCGGCGATTACTTATCGCCGAGCTCCACAAAACTATCCCAGCTTCATCGGCTTGTGCAGTTTTTTCGGAATCCAGTTTCCACAAGAGGTGGGACTTCTATGAAAACCCATTGCTCGTCAAGTGAATATTCTCGGTGTTTCCCTTCTTCTATCCGAGCGTCTCCCTGGTTGTTGGGATAGCCCCTTTGGGTATTTCGAAAGTTGGGGAGAGGTTGTCCTATCTCACCGCGAGCCGTTGGCCCCGTCCCACCTCGAGCGCGCCTCTCCACCGGAAACCGAGTGAATTGTTTTGACTTGCTTGGTTTTCGTTAGCTCCCGTTGTTCACTTTAATTTGATTTTCAATCGTTTCTGCGTAGTTCGTGATGCAGCCACCGAACCCAGCGATTGGCTAGCGCCACGACCACGACATTCCTGGGCTTGCCTTGATTGAGCATCTTCGCCGCCAGTGAAGGCCAGCGGGTATCTTTCAAGCGAATCAATCGATGTCCTTGTTCGATCAGCACGCAACGCAGGTCGGGATTGCCTGCTCGGATCAAGCCAGCATCGGCCTGACGGGCACCACTGCTGGCGTTGCGAGGCGTCACGCCACAAAACCTCGCTAGTTGCTTGCCGGTGTCGAAGCGACCGAAGTTGCCTACTTGGGCTCGCAACGTTGTCGCCGTAATTAACCCCACGCCGGGAAGCGTCAGCAACTTGGACACCACCGGATCGTTGGCAGTCGCAGCAGTGATACGTTTCTCGACCTGGCTGATCCGTTCGCCCAGCGTCTGCAACTCGACCAACTGATCGTCCAAAATCCAGCGGTCGGAATCGGTTAGCTCTGTCGTCTCGGTAAGCCAAGTAAGCCATGCCTTGGTCCAAGCTCGTATTGTGGGGCCTTTCAAACGGTTCTCTCGCAACAGCGCACGAATGCGTAGTTTGACATGCGTACGGCGGCGAACCAGCTGCGTGCGATGACGCATCAGGCGACGTAATTGGCGAATCGCCTGTGGAGCTAACCAAACCTTGGGCAGGTAGTTTACGCGTGCCAAGTCGGCCAGCAGCTGCGCATCGCCCAGGTCGGTCTTGTCGGGCGAACGTTTTAGACGCGCTACGTAACCGGGATGCGCTAGTTCGACCGGCATGCCGCGACGTGTCGCCAATTCGTCGGCTAGGTCGGCACTCCCACAGCAGGCTTCCACGGCTACGCGAGCTGGTCGACCATGACGCGTCGCTACGCGCTCGATGACCGCACTGTCGTTCTCGACGGAGCGATTGATCAACTACTTGCCTTGAGAATCGAGAACGCATACCTGAACCGAGTCTTGGTGGTAATCAAGTCCCACGAAAGTTGTTAAGCTAGACATGCTCGTTGCTCCCTACGGTTATGGGCTAGGCTAAATCCAACGCTCGAATCTAACCCAGGAGCAACGAGTCTTCATACCTATCTCGCCGACGCTGGAAACTGCGTGCGGTTGGCCAAGCAAGCAGACGGTCTGGAAGTAGGCACTTGAATGCGGCCGCGACTCACTTTGGAATCTTTCGTCCGTGTGGATCTTGGCCGTCGGTGGTGATTTCGCTTTCGAGTTCTTCGCGCAGGCGGTCGTCGATGAAGTGCTCGACGCGGTGGGCTGGCTCGTGGACGTGGTCGAGCGGCATGCCGAGGTGCTGCACGAGATAGGTTTCCCACAGCCGGTGCGAACGCACCAGTTGCCGAGCCGCCTCACGACCGCTTTCGGTGAGTTGCAACATGTCGCCATCGCGACGGATGCGGCCGGCCTGCTGCAAGTTGCGCATCCCCAATCGCGACAGCCAGCCACCGCCGACAGCTTCGCCGGCTTCGGCGACCGTTAGCCGCTTGTCGGAGCCGAGTTCTTCCACGCGATAGAGCATTGCCAGCACGTCCTCGCGCAACACGCGGAGCGACATGCGTAGGTTACGCAGCACCGTGCTACAGATGCCGTAGCGAGGCGAAAAAAAGACGGCCAGAGTGTACAAGAGTCCCGCCGACACGGTCATCATGCCAGCGATATTGGTATTCCAAATTGATGCCATCCAATAGCCCAGCACTGACGAGGCGATTCCTACCAGAGTGGACAGCAGCACCATCATCCACAGTCGATCGGTCAGCAAGTGGGCCGTGGCTGCCGGAACGATGAGCATCGCCACCACCAGTATCGAGCCCACCGCCTCAAACGAGGCGACCGCCGTCACCGCGACCAGCGTCATCAGCAGATAGTGCATCGCCGTGGCGGAAATGCCCATCGTCGTCGCTAGCGCCGGATCGAACGCACTGATCTTCAGCTCTTTCCAGAGCAGTACCAAGGCGGCCAAGTTGACGAACAGCACGATCGTGGTCGTAAACAGCGGACGAGGCACACCGGCAACCGGCTCGGCCAGCGAGACCAGCTCCAACGTCCCCTCGTAAACGCAAGCGATGTCAAAGTGCAGACCACCGACGAACTTCTTGACCAGCACCACGCCGAGTGCGAACAGCGAAGTGAACACGACGCCCATGCTCGCGTCGCTCGGCACGCGGGCATATTGATGCAGCGTCTGCGTCAGAAAGGTGGTCAGTAGTCCGCAAATCGTCGCGCCGATAAACAGCGGCACAATGCTTGTGGAACCCGAAAACAAGAAGGCAACCACAAGTCCCGGCAGGACGGCATGCGCGAGTGCGTCGCCCATCATGCTCATTCGTCGCAGCACTAGATAGCAGCCTACGAGCGCGCAAGCGACGTTGGTTGTGGCGCCCGTGAGTACGACCCATAGCGCCGCCCGGCTCATGCCGAAAAACTCCGCCACAGCATCAATCGACGGCGTCGCCGCGACCAGGGTACCTATCGAGTCGGTCATGACGACGGCTCCGAGGGCGGCTCGCTGGACGGCGAATCGAGCTGATGCGGAGAAAGTGGAACCTCTTGAGCAACCTCTGGCAGACGACCTTCGCTGGCCAGTTTCTGTTCCAGCTCGATCAACAAACCCTCCGGTAGCATGTGTTCCACATCGTCAGCATCGCGGTCGACATGATCAGAGGCGATGCCAACGTGCTGCACCATGTACAACTCCCACAACCGATGCGCTTTGGTCAGCCTCGCCGCCCGCCGCTGACCGAGTGGCGTGAGTTCGACCACCTGCTGAGTCAGATTCACCTCGCCCTCGTCTGCCGCCTGTTCCAATAGTTTGGTGAGCGATCGCCAGTAGCGATAATCGCGCAGCGCTTGCAACTCGATTGTGCTTTCGTGGTCCGCTTTCCCTTCGCCCAGTTCGTACAGCGAGCGCAACAAGTGTTCTCGCTCGATGCGTTTCCGATAGCGATACTCCGCCATCAATCGCGAGACGATGCCGCGCTGCGGGGCAAATAGGATCGATAGCACGAAGAACGCCGCAGCGGTAAGCACGATCGCCGCACCGGCGGGCAAGTCTCGACCTAGCCAAGTGCCCAGCAGTCCTGCGGCGAGGCCAAACGCGGCAGCCAGTTGCAACATATAGCGCAGGCGGTTTGTCCAGAGCCTTGCTGTGGCCGCGGGCAGGATGATCATCGCAGTCATCAGTATCACGCCAACGATCGGCAAGCCAACGATCGTCACGACGGCAAGCGACGCCATCATGAACAAGTCGAGCCGCAGCGTGGGCCATCCTTGCGACTGGGCAAAATCGCTGTCGAAGCAGACGAGCTCGAATTCTTTGAACAGCAATCCAACCGTCGCCAGCACAGCGACACCGACAACTGCTAACACGACCAAGTCACCGGTCAACATATTGCCTGGCTCCCCAAACAAATAAGAATCGAGGCCCGCCTTACTGCCGCCGACGCCAGGCTTCTGAATCAATGAGAGAAGCACGACTCCTGCGCCGAAGAAGGTACTGAGGACGATGCCGATCGCCGCGTCTTCTTTGGTTCGCGTCCAGCGCACGATCGAAGTCACCGCGACAATCGCAAGCAAGCCACTCAACAACGCCCCAGCCGATAAACCAAGCAGACTCTTGGTACCGATAACTAAGAACGCAAGGCAGATACCTGGCAGTGCCGCGTGAGCCAGCATATCACCGACCAGCGACCGACCGCGTAGCACGGCAAAACTGCCGACCACGCCCGACATGCCACCCAGCAGCGCAGTGCCAATCATCACTTTATCGGTCAGCGACAGGTTGATCATCAGGCACCGTCCCGCTGGCGCATCGCTTCAGCAGCCTCGTCGAGAATCGTCAATCGGCCACCGTAGGTCTTTTGCAGATTCTCATTCGTGAACGTCGTCTCGACCGGTCCGCATGCGATGAGTCGCATGTTCAGCAGAATCACGTGGTCGAAGTACTCGCTCACCGTTTGCAAATCGTGATGCACGACGAGTACTGTCTTGCCATCGGACCGCAATGTCTGCAACAGCTCGAAAATGGCCGCCTCGGTCGCCGCGTCGACGCCTGCGAACGGTTCGTCCAAAAAGTACAGCTCCGCGTCTTGTGCTAACGCGCGGGCAAGAAACACGCGCTGCTGCTGACCGCCAGAAAGCTGCCTTATCTGCCGATTGGCAAAGGCCGACATGCCAACCTGTTCGAGGCAGCGGGCGGCAATCTCACGCTCAGCGCGACCCGGTCGACGGAACCAACCCAGCCGTCCGTAGGTTCCCATCAGCACGACATCGCGGACGGTGACCGGAAAGTCCCAATCGACGGATTCGCGCTGCGGGACATAGCCCACGAGGTTTCGTTGCTCGCTGTAGCTGCGACCGTAGATTTCGACCTTGCCACTGGCGAGCGGCACCAGACCAAGCGCCGCCTTGATTAGCGTGGTCTTGCCTGCACCATTGGGTCCGACGATCCCGACAAGGCTGCCTTCTGGGACGGTCAGGTCGACGTCCCACAGCACAGGACGTCGCTGGTAGGCGACGGTGAGGTCGTGGATCTCAAAAGCAATGGACATGAAACTAGGTAGCAGACGTTAAGACAGACGAATGACCAACGGCGAATGATCGAATGCCATCTGTCCGTCATCGCTTGCTTCGTCATTCCACCGCAGACGTCAACCCTTCGACAATTGTGTTGACGTTGTGCCGGATCATACCAGTATAGGTACTGGCGTCGCTGTCCGCTGCCCCCAATGCGTCAGCATAGAGTTCGCCGCCATTACGCAGATTCCAGCCAGCCGCTCGACAGGGCTCGATCAGTGCCTCGACGGTACGGTGGGCGATCGTCGATTCCACGAAGACCGCCGGGATCTTACGTTCGATGATCATCTGCTGCACTTCTTCTTGATGCTGCAGGTCTTTCTCTTCCTCCGAGCTGATGCCCTTGAGTCCGAAGACTTCCAGTCCGTAGGCCTGGCCAAAGTATCCGAACGCGTCGTGGGCGGTGACGAGCATTCTGCTTTGGGTGGGAATCGAAGCGATCTGTTCTTGGCAGTACTGGTGCAATTCTGCCAGTTCGTCCATATACGCGTGGGCGTTCTTGTCGTAATCGGCAGCGTGCTCCGGATCGAGCTTCGACATGATATCAGCAACATCGTGCGCGCAGTCTGCCCAGATCGAGACATCATGCCAAACGTGCGGATCGTGCATCCCTTCGAACTCAGGCGGCTCACGTAGGCGTTTATCGTTGCGGCTGACGAGTCCTTCGGTCACTGCGTAGGTCGGTTTGGTACGCGCCCGCTGGACGAACAGATCGGCCATCCGCCCCTCCAGGTGGAGACCACTGTAGAAAATCAAGTCCGCCTGATCGAGTCTCTCTATGTCAGCAAAGACTGGCTTGTAGAGATGCGGATCGACGTCGTGATTCATCAGCACCGTGACTTCGACATGCTCCCCACCGACGCGTTCAGCTAGCTCCGCAACGGTGCCCGTCGTGCACAAGACTTCGATGGGGAACTTGCCCTCAAGTCCGTCCCGCACGTGATCGGTCGCGTCTCCGTGGGAGTGGGACTGCGACTGTCCGCACCCTGAAATCGTTACAGCCAGTAACAAAAACGAAAGGTAGTGCCGATTGTTGATCGAACGCATCAAGATGTCCTTGGAACGCCAGCGGAGTAATAATTGAGATATAATCTCAACAATTTATGCCATGTGCACCAGCTTTGCCAGGGCAAATATAAGCACGCAAGCTCGATCAGGCGCTTCGTACGTTGCAACTCACCGCCTAGTTCGGGTATCAACTAACTGGCTCCGTTAATCAAAACTTCTCGTTTGCAATCAGCCAAGTCCCTAGCGATGAGCGCGCACCAACAAGCTGCCACTCAGACAGTCATTCAACTGGCTGAACACATGACGCGTCTCAAGACTGCAGCGGCGTCATTTTCCGAGTCAACCGCGGTGCGTGAGCGAGGCTATTTCAGTCCGAGCGAAGACGACCAGGTCGTGCACTTGTGGGTTTCGTACCACATGGCCCGCAATGCGCTGTACGAAGTGGTGACCAAACATCAGCAAGCGGAAGCGAAAAACGCAGGGGCAAGCCTGAGCGACTTTGTCGTTGCTTACGCCGCCGCGACGGTGCTAGTCGACGCCGGTCGTTTCTTGCGCGAACTATTCGCCGACGAGCCGATCATTCGTCGCAAGCTGAATGAGTCTTACGAGTTGTTTGGCATTGCCGCAAATAGCTTCGAAGCAATTCAGTTGTCGCTCTCTGATCCGTTGCATGCGATTCAGCTTTATCAAGCGAGAGAGTTTTACGACCAAAACCTCGCGGCGCTGCGCGACCTCGCCAACGGCAACACGCAAATCAAGCAAGTACTAAACGTGATCGATCAGCTGGCCGGATGCCTGCGAGTTAGCGCTTCATCCTATGCAAAAGCGCGAGCCAGCGACCGAGCCAAACAGGTCGTCGATCGGGTAGTACACAAAGGGATCGGACAGGCCATCTACGCAATCCAGTCTTGTGCTTCGGAGTGGATCGGCCAGCTCAGCACAAGGCCAAGCCATCGGCCCGCCCTGCCCGATTCGGTGCGATCAGAACTGCTCGATTTGCTCGAGCCGGGCGACGTTCTGGTGACGCGCAAGGAACACTCCCTTACGAACTATTTTCTGCCTGGGTATTGGCCTCACGCTGCTCTATACATCGGTAACGGCCGAGTCGTCGAAGCGCTGGCCGATGGGGTACATGAGCGATCGGTCGACTCGCCTTTCGCCGTCGATGCGATTGCAACGATTCGACCGCAAGTGGCGTCCGAGCAGATTGAACAGGTCATCCAGCGTGCGCTGACGCACGTTGGCAAGCCGTACGACTTCGACTTCGACTTCACACGCGCAGACCGCATGGTGTGTACCGAGGTGATTTATCGCAGCTACGAAGGCATCGGCGATATGCAGTTTCAGCTCACTCGGCGCGCTGCTCGAGAGACGCTGTCTGCCGAGGATCTGCTGATGCTGGCGAGAAACCAGCAGCGTTTTGAGCACCTCGCACTCTTCTGTCCCGATCACTGCAACGAATTGCTCCGCGATCATCGTATCGAGAGCGTGCTGGCGGCCACCATGGGCACCTGACCAAGCCGTGTGGCAGCCGCAATCATGCTTGTGTCTGACGATCCGATCGGTTCGGCTGCGTGCTGCCGCGTTTCTCGCCGAGATATGCGATAAAACCAGGCATTTGCTGACCTTGTTCGCCATTTGTGGTATCCTTGTAAGTCAATTGCGGTGATCAGTTGGGTTCCTCACGCGGTTACTTCAGGAATCATTCTCAGCGATCGGGTTGCAGATGCGGTTCATGAACCTGCAGTATGTCAAAAGGTACCGGATGGAGCTGGATCTGCGCCGCTGGTCCAGGCTACGGATCGACGTCCCGTCCGATTATCGACTCGTCGGATGGGACACTTCATTGCTCGACGAGCACGCTGAAGTCAAATTCCAGAGCTTTCGTGGCGAAATTGACTCGCACGTATTTCCTTGCTTGGGTGAGCGAGAAGGCTGCCGACGCTTAATGTCCGAGATTCACGCCAGAGATGGCTTTATCCCAGAAGCGACTTGGCTGGCTGAATACGTTGGTATTGATTTTGCCCGGTCCGAGTACTGCGGGACCATTCAAGCCGTACGCACGCATCGTGGCAAGGCGAACATCCAAAACATTGGAGTCTCGCCTTACCATCGCGGACGAGGTATTGGCACGGCTCTGATTCGCGCAGCACTCTTGGGACTGCAGCATACGGGTATTCGAACTGCCGGCTTGGAAGTGACTTCGGACAACGAGGGCGCAGTTCGGCTCTATCGGCAGCTCGGCTTTCGGACAGTCCGTACGCTTTATAAGGCCGTAGAGCTTGCGTACAGCGAAATGGCCCGGTAGGCTGCTCGCTGCAGACTAACACAGCTGCCATAACTCTTAACGCGGAAACGGACTCTCGGCGAAAACGGATTTCGATTCAGACCCGTGCAGTGCATGCGTGGTACGCGACCACCAGGGATCAATAGCTAAAGTCCTTCGATGTCACCAGTCAGCCAAGTTCAACGGCGCGAAGCCCACATTCATCAGCTCGATAACGGCATGGTGCTCGTCGGCGAACCGACCGACGCGGTCGAATCCGCGGCATTCACGTTGTTGGTACCGTCAGGCTACAGCACTGACCCGGCCAACCGGCTTGGGCTGTCTTCCCTGCTTTGCGATATGGTGCTTCGAGGTGCGGGCAAACGCGACAGTCGGGCATTGATCAATGACCTAGAAATTCTAGGGGTCGAACGCGGCGAGTCGGTTGGCGCTTCGCAGACGAGTTTCAGCTCGGCAACGATCGCGTCCAACTTATTCGACGCGCTCTCAATCTACGCGGACATCGTCCGACGCCCTGCACTGCCCGCCAATCAGCTTGATTACGGCAAGCTGGTGTGTCTGCAAGAGCTCCGTGGTTCCGAAGATGAACCCAGTCAGAAACTGATGATCAAGTTGCGCGAGCGCGCCTACCCATCGCCCTGGGGTCGGTCGAGTAACGGCGACGAAGCCGGCATTCAGGACAGTACGACGGAAAACGTCGCCGAACATTTTGCGAATTGTTATCGCCCCAACGGGACAATTCTGGGAGTCGCCGGCAAGTTCGAATGGCCTGCTTTGGTCGAGCAGGTCGAGTCGTATTTTGGGAGCTGGCAAAGTACTGCCCCGGTTGAGGTAGACGACTCGACGACGGTTAACAGCCAAGTTCATGCGCAACACGAATCCAACCAATGCCACATCGGCATTGCCTTTCCGAGCGTGCCCTATCGCGATCCCGATTATCTGCGTGCGTGGGCAGCAGTGGGCGTGCTAAGCGGAGGGATGAGCTCTCGACTGTTCACGGAAGTCCGCGAGAAAAGAGGCTTGTGCTACACGGTCAGCGCGACACTGCAGACTCAGTTGGAACGCGCGCGTGTGCTTTGTTATGCTGGCACCACAGCCGAGCGTGCTCAAGAAACACTCGATGTCACTTTTGACGAACTGGTCAAGCTCGGCGGCGGAGTGCGCGCGGACGAACTCAACCGACTGAAGGCGCGGATCAAAAGCGGACTGATCATGCAGCAAGAGTCGAGTAGCGCCCGCAGCGGTTCCATCGCTCGGGATTGGTATCACCTGGGTCGGGTGCGGACACTTGAAGAAATCGGCGCGCTCATCGACGAACTAACCAGCGACGAAGTAAGTAGCTACCTCGAGTCGCATCCACCGCAGGATTTCACCTTTGCTACGTTGGGTCCCGCACCGCTTAAACTTCCACAGATCACCGGCTAGGCACCACCCACACTGCAGGAGCCAGACGTGAATTTTCGCACGCACACACTCGACAACGGTCTAGAAATCGTCGCCGAATGCAACGAAGGCGCGCACTCGCAAGGGCTAGGATTTTTCGTGAAGACGGGGTCGCGGGACGAATCCGACGAGTTGGCAGGCGTGAGTCATTTTCTCGAGCACATGGTGTTTAAGGGTACGCCCCGCCGCTCGGCAGACGACGTCAACCGAGAGTTCGACGAGTTGGGGGCTCACTACAACGCCTTTACCAGCGAAGAGAGCACGGTCTACTACGCAGCCGTCCTGCCTGAGTATCAAGAGCCCACCGTCGACTTGCTCGCGGATATCATGCGGCCAAGCTTGCGCGAAGATGACTTCGAGATGGAAAAGAAGGTGATCGTCGAAGAAATTCAGATGTATGCGGATCAGCCGCCCTTCGGCATGGACGACAAGATCAAGGAACTCCACTACGGACAACATCCGCTAGCGCGCAGCGTACTCGGCACCGTCGAAACGGTCGAGAATTTGAGCGCAGACCAAATGCGCACGTACTTTGAAGCTCGCTACAGTCCGAGCAATCTATTCGTTGCGGCGGCGGGTAAAGTCGACTTCGACGCGCTGGTCAAACAAGTCGAGCAGCGCTGTGCCGATTGGCCAATGCAATCGACACAGCGAAAGATTCCCGCTGCCAGTTCAGGTTCCAGTTTTCATTGCGTGCATCGCGAGACATCGGCTCAACAGTACGTATTGCAGCTACTGGACGCCCCTGCGTCGGAATCAGAAGATCGTTACGCCGCCAAATTGCTTGCCACGATGTTCGGAGACGATTCCGGTAGCCGACTGTATTGGGAAATGGTCGATCCAGGCTTGGCGGAGAGCGCCAGTATGGGACACTACGAGTATCTGGGTGCCGGCATGTATTTTCTTTGGATGAGTTGCGAGCCAACCGACGCGTTGGACAACTTTCAGCGGCTCGTCGAGCAAGAGACCCTGGCGCAAACCGAAGGCTTCACGGCGGAGGAACTGCGCCAGGCACAAAGCAAGGTGAAGGCGCGCATCGTCCTTGGCAGCGAGCGCCCACGTAACCGTCTATTCAACGTCGGCGGCAATTGGATGCAACGAGGCAAGTACCGCACCGTCGCTGACGATATCGCTGCCGTCGAAAATACTACACTGGACGACATCCATCGCGTCCTAGCCGCTTGCCCACTCACTGGCGGTACAACCGTTACGATCGGTCCGCTGGCAGACTGGCCATCAGTCAATAGCTGAGACGTCGCGACGCGGATTCTTCCAACCGGGACCTGGCAATTGTCTTAATTGCAAGCTTCCGTCGGTCACGCTCTCTTTCGTTACGAATTGCTTGGCTGATTCCTTCGCATTCGCGTACGGAAGACGTTTTCCTGACCTAGGCTTTAATTGGGACAAATAGGCTCTCTCCCCGCGGCTACTGATTTTGCCGCTTGGTCTATCGCACGGCTGGCGTACTTCACTCGTGTGAGCGCAACGTCCATGTAGGCTCTCTTCTGAGGAGATAATGTCATGTCCGAAGTGCTTGAAAAACTGCAGAACAATGACCCATCAGAAGCACCGATCTCGGTCAGTCTGATCTTATGGGTGGACGACGATCCGCACCTCGCTGCTGGATTCGAACGTCGACTCCGACGTTATGGCATCCGGCTGATTCATGCTTACGACGGCATGCAGGGCTATTGGATGGCAGCCAGCCAGAAGCCCGATGTCGTGATTACCGATCTGAAAATGCCGAAGTGGCCAGGGCAAGACCTCGTCGAGTGTCTCAGCCTCAATCGCGAACTAGCTGGCATCCCCACGTTCGTCGTGAGCGGTCATATCGAAGCAAGCAATCGCAAGCGGCTACGTGAGCTGGGTGTTACGGCAGTCTTGGAAAAGCCACTTGGCATCGAGGACCTGCTCGCTGAACTGCGCAATCTCACGGAGCGCCAATAACGCACTTTCAGTCGCTGCGTACTGCGACCTTTCAGGCACTCGACTCAGCTTCACTACACGGGACCAACGATGACAGCAGCTTGCGCTACTACGGCATTGGATGTTGAAACTCAGCTTGACGCTTGCAGGCTCGAAGTTCAGCAAGCGCAAGAACGAGAGACTTGGCTGCGAATGGTCATCGACACAGCAAACGATGCGTTTGTATCAACGAATCTCGCCGGCGAGATACTTGAGTGGAACTCAAAGGCCGAAGAGTTGTTCGGCTGGACCCATGACGAAGCCGTTGGTAAGCGCCTTTCCGAGACCATTTTTACACCCGACGTTTCAGGACGTGGTACAGGTGGTTTGCAATATCTGATCAAGGTCAAGAATAAAGGTCAGCGCATCGAAACAAAAGCATCGACGCGGGACGGGTCGGAAATGCCGGTGGAAGTTTCAATCGCGCCGATGCGAATAGGCAATTCGTTTGTCCTCAACGCCTTTATTCACGACATCACTTCTCGAAAGATACTGCAGTCCAAGCTTGCACATGCTCACAAGATGGAGTCGGTCGGCCAACTCTCGGCGGGGATCGCTCACGAAATCAACACGCCGACGCAGTACGTCGGCGACAACTCGCGATTTCTACAAGAGTCGTTTGTCGACCTCATGCAAGTGTTCGACGCGTACGACGGTCTGTTGCAGGCGATTGACGGTGGTGGAGATGTCGGCGCGGCGGCATCACGTGCGAAGTCGGCCGCCGATGAAGCCGATTTGGACTACCTCAAGAGCGAAGTCCATCTCGCTATCGAACAGTCGCTCGAAGGTGTGGAGCGCGTCGCTTCGATTGTTCGTGCGATGAAAGAGTTCTCTCCCCCCGGATCGGTTTGCAAAACGCCAACGGATCTCAATCAAGGCATTCGTAACACGATCACGGTCGCGACCCACGAATGGAAGTATGTGGCAGAAGTCGAAACCGATCTCGATGAGACTCTGCCTCTGGTTCCCTGCCTGCCGGGCGACTTGAATCAAGTGATTCTGAACTTGATCGTCAATGGTGCCCAAGCAATCGGCGAGAAGATCGGCGAACATCCCACAGAAAAAGGCCGAATTCATATCGCGTCTGCGCATACGAAGAAGCACGTCGAGATTCGCATTCGCGATAGCGGCAATGGAATCCCCGATGCGATCGTCAATCGCATTTTTGATCCGTTCTTCACCACCAAAGACGTTGGCGTAGGCAGCGGGCAGGGGCTTGCCATCGCGCGCTCGGTCGTCGTCGAGAAACACAGCGGCACGCTGGAAGTAGAAACCGCAGTTGGCGAAGGAACCACTTTCATTATTCAACTCCCCCTTGAAGGCTAATCACCCCCATGACGCGCGTATTGTTTGTAGATGACGAACCGAAAGTGCTCCAAGGCCTTCGCCGCATGCTGCGGGCCTATCGACGAGAATGGACCATGGAGTTCTGTGAAGGCCCCGAACAGGCCCTTGCCGCACTCGCCAGCGAACCCTTCGACGTGGTCGTTACGGATATGCGCATGCCGGGGATGGACGGTGCCGAGCTGCTGACTCGAGTTCGCGATCAGTATCCCGACACCGTGCGCATCGTACTCAGCGGCCAGTCAGAGCAGGAGCGAATTCTGCGCGCCGTCGGACCCGCACACCAGTATCTGTCGAAGCCATGCGACCCAGAGTTTCTGCGTCAAACCATCGCACGGGCAAGCATGCTAAACAAACGCATGAACAACCCGCAGCTGAAGACGCTTGTCGCGAAAATGGACTCGTTGCCTTCGCTGCCCGATATCTACTTTCAACTTTCAGAAGAACTACGTAGCGACGACGCCTCCGTCGATCGAGTAGGAGCGCTCATCTCACGAGACATTAGCATGACGGCTAAAGTCTTGCAGTTGGTGAACTCGTCATTCTTCGGACTGCCGGTGCATGTGAACGACGCGAAACACGCGGCGGCTCTATTGGGGCTCAATACACTAAAACCGCTGGTGCTGACGGCGAGCATCTTTCGCCAACTCGAAGAGTCGAGAGTCTCGGCGACTTTTCTCGAGTCGGTTTTGTCTCATAGTCTGGCTGTCGCGGGTATTGCAAAGCAGGTGGCCAACACCGAAGGGTTACCTCGCGAAGTCGTAGACAACACCTTCATAGCCGGAGCACTGCATGACGTCGGAAAAGTGGTATTGGCGGACAACTTTGGTCGCAGTTACACAGCGCTATGCCATAAAGCCAAGGCCCAAGACCAACGGATCATCGATCTTGAGACGGCAGAGTTTGGTGCCTCGCACGCCGACGTTGGGGGGTATTTGCTGGGACTGTGGGGACTGCCCCAAGACTTGATCGAAGCCGTCGCCTTCCATCACGATCCTGCGGCCAGCGCGAACGAAGGCTTCTCGCCATTGGCTGCGGTACACGTCGCAAACGTGCTCGTCGAACAGTCCACCGACCCAATTCTAGATCCGACAACTGGCAACAATCTTGATACGACCTACTTGCAGCGGCTGGGCGTTGCCGACCGATTCGACGCTTGGCAAGAGGTCGCCGAAAGCTGCGCCGACACGGTTTAGCAGATTGCAGTCAACCGACTTAGAGGCACACCACCAAAACAGAACCATGCCATGATCAGCCAGAAGGTCCTACTGGTCGACGACGACCCTAACGTGCTACGCGGATATAAACGCAATCTGCGTAAGCAGTTTGAGATCGAGACCGCACTTTGCTCGGAAGAGGCGCTGACCGCTGCCAACTTCTTGGGTCCATTCGCAGTCATCGTGTCCGACATGAATATGCCGCGTGAAAACGGCGTCCAGCTATTGCAACGTTTCTTGAAAGAGTGTCCCAATAGCGTGCGGATTATGCTGACCGGCAATGCCGATCAGCAAACCGCAACGGACGCGATTAACAAAGGTCAGGTGTTCCGCTTTCTCAACAAACCATGCAAATCGGCGGAACTCGGAGAGGCAATTACTGCCGCCATCGAGCACCATCGCTTAATCACCGCCGAACGCGAACTGCTCACCAAAACAGTGCTCGGTAGCGTCAATATGATGACCGAGATCTTGTCTACCGTGAATCCGATCGCATTTGGACATGCCTCGCGCCTGCGGCGTCTGGCCGGCGAGCTAGCCAAGCTGGCCAACGTCGACCGACCCTGGGAATGCGAGATTGCTGCACTGCTTTCGCAGGTCGGATGCGTCAGTCTACCGCACGATGTCCTGGAGAAGGAGGCCGCTGGCCAATCGCTCACAGCGGAAGAGGAAACGCTGCTTGCCAACCGCTTCAATTTCGGTAGCCAACTCATTGGCGAAATTCCGCGACTCGAATCGGTTGCGCATATTGTCGCGTGCCAAGACCCCAAAATTCGTCATCAAAGACCCGCCGACGAAATCTCTCTCGCCACCCATCTGCTGCACATCGCTCGCGACTTCGACCAGCTGTGTCAGCAGGGTCTGGAACCTTCGCTAGCTTTCGTCCAAATAGACCAGCAGGTCGATCACTACGCCACAGCAGCTGTGGACGCATTGCGCCAATTCGTCGAGCGGCAACCCGAATACGAGCAACGTGAAATAGACGCCGACGAGCTGGAAGAAGGCTGGCTGTTGGCAGCAGACGTCAAAACCGCGGACGGCATGCTGCTCGTCAAAGCCGGTCAAGAAGTAACCAATTCGCTACTGATGCAGATACAAAACCACTCGTCGCGCGTCGAAATTCAAGGACCGCTGACGGTGCTGGTTCCGATCGTATCCGAAGTGGCAGAGATCACTTCAGATGACTTGGCGCTAGCCTAAATCAACGATTTCGCAGGGTATGAACTATGGAAACTCAGCATCGGATTCTGCTCGTCGACGACGATTTTAACCTGCTGCGCGGACTCTCACGTGCATTGCGGCAGCAGCCCTACGAAATTCTGACCGCGCGATCGGCAGACGAAGCGAAAGACGTTGTGCAACGCTGGCCTGTGAGTTTGGTGGTAAGCGACGAGCAGATGCCAGGCATGTCAGGCACGGATTTTATGGTTTGGATCGCCAAACACTGCCCCGACGTGGTGCGGATCGTGCTCACTGGGCACGGCACACCAGAGACAGCCATCAAGGCGATCAACGAAGGCCAGGTCTTCAAATTCTTCACCAAGCCATGCAATGCCTTTGAGCTGGGTATGGCCATCCGCAAAGGTCTCGAAGCACGCGAAGAAATGCTGTCAACGCACGCTGTTTAGAGCAGCAGCCGAGAAAGTAGTCGTCGACGTGTCATTTCGATCGTTTGCCGCTGAAATCGCTGGCCTCAATCGACCAAGTTGAGATAGACTCCGACGAAGCTGCTTGGACGTAGGATGGTGCCGCTAGGCCCATCGCTGCGCGCCAGGTAAGATCCAGCAGGTCGATAGACCGCCGCTTCGCCGTGGACCATCCTTGGACTTAGTCTTCTTTCTTCCCATCAATCAGGGCATCCCATTGCTCTCGGGTCATCGGCTTATATTGCTTTTGAACCAGGAGTTTCCAGCCCTTGTCGCCTTTGACTAGGATTGCCTCAAACTGAGTGTATTGGCTGTACGTGCTTCCCGCGGCTTCAGACCAATAGCGGAAAGCGCCCTTCTGAAACGCCGTATTGGCATCGACGCTGCGCTGCTTCCACAGAAACTCGATGCCGGCCTCTACGGTTCCTGCAGCGGTATCCTCGAAACCTCGTCGAAACGCTTGATGAGCGCTCTCCATGGAGCAGCTTGCCCCATTCACCACAAGGACGGCGTCAGGATGGTGCGCTGATCGGTACGCTCCGTAATCTCCGTCTGATACCGATTCAGATATATCCGCCCAGAATCTGTCCACTTCGGCAAATCTGGCACCTGCGGCGGCGAGCAGATTCGAGTGGAACGAAAACAGCAATACAGACAAGACCAATCTCATAGGTGCGCAATAGATTGCATGAGAAGCGGCGAATTTCATAATCTACGGCCTTAACTTGTTTTTGGAAAAGACTACCCAACTCAATCTGTTTAGTAACGATCGCTCAATACAATTCCCTGAGTTTCGGAGGTACATTGAGAATAGTCTGTCGCATCGTCTCAAGACAAACGGAAAATTGCTACCGTTCGAATCCTGGAGTTCCTTCCATTACCTACCCGAACGTGAATCGCTGAGTTAGAGAAAGGAACGCTGTGCCAACGCGCCGTTCGACACCGCGACTTATACGAATACGCAATGTGGCTCTCTTGCCAATTTAGCCTGCTATGATGAGCATAACGAGAATGGGTCTGGCCGGGGTCGCAACGATCGGCATTTTCGTTTCTCTGAGTGCATGTTCAGGGAATTACGCGGCAAAAGAGGATGACGAAGTCTTCTCTAACAA
>JBCDBK010000094.1:0-20176 GCA_039184115.1 Planctomycetota bacterium
CACCAGAAGAAGTTGTCCCAGGGGCGCATCGTGCTGCATGTGAACTCTTTGGGCGAGCCGAGACGGCGGTGGTTGGGCAGCGCCATCCAATCGAAGATGTGCAAGATCTCATCATGAAATGGCTCTTGCCCGCGGCCTAGGTATTCGACAATTGTCGTGTCGAAACGGTTGGTCAGATATTCGTCCCAAAGTGAGGCGTTCAGAGACATTTTCAAACCGTCTTTCTCTCCGGCTACGAAGTAGAGCGGCACGAACGCGGAATTTTCCCAGTAGAACTGGATGTACTTTTTGACTGGATCGCGCTTGGCGACGAACGGAATGACGCCGGCCCATAAATCGGGGTGGGCTTGCGCTAGGTCCCAAGCAGCATCGCCGCCGACGCCGTGTCCGGCGAGAAAAACGCGGTCGGTGTCGACGCTGAATCGTCGCGTGGCATCGCGCAGTGTGGCCAGCACGGCTTCGTGCTCGCGTAGTGAGTACTCGTAACGATACTGCTGCCGCTTGAGCCACTGCACGGCAATTGTGATGTAACCGCGACGCATCGCCTGCCCTTTGCGGCCACCGATGAAGTTGCCCTCGGCATCGCGAGGCTGCGCGCCGGCCCAAAAACTGAGCTCTTGCTCTGGCGAATTGTAAGCCCCGTTAAGCACCAACAGCGTGGGATAACGCCGATACGGATCGTACTCGGGCGGCAGCTGCACGAGATAGCGGAAGTCGCCGTGCTCGGTCTGACCAGGGGCCATTAGCTCGCAGACGCCGTACGGTTGGATGGCCTCCGTCGGCACTTCCCACGGAGGTTTTAAATTGGCGATCAGCTTCGCCACATCAGGGACACTCGCGCCTTCGGCGCTTTCGATCGACTGCAGCAAGGTGAGCCGTTTGTGGGCGAGTGGCTCGCGGAGATATTGCAGCACCGACGTGCGTACTTGCACGACAGACAACGCGAGAGAGAACTCTTGCGAGGCTCCGTCGGCGCCAAGCAGCCAACCAGTGATCGCCAGGGCCACACGCTGCTCGGCAGTTAGCGACTCGTCGTCGGCCAATTGCAAAAACGGAATCAGCCGGGCCAGGTTGTTGCGACTAAGGTCGCTAAGGATCTCCTCAATAATCGGTGCTATCAACTCTTGCTGCTCCGTCGAGTCGAGAGCCTTGACGAGTTGTTTGAGCAGCTCACGCACCTGCCTGAGCTTTGCCTGATTGGCTGCGTACTGTTCGATGGTTTCGCGCACCTGCTGCAGTGTCTCACCGGCGACTTCTTCTGCGGGAAAATTATCAAGCAGCTGATCGACCAATTGATGCTGTCCGGCATCGCTGCGGAGTTGGATTTCCTTCAAGATTCTCTGGGCACCGAGCTGGCGCAGAAGTTTTACCTGAGCCTGCTGATCGGCTTCCTCCGGAAACCGTTGGATCAACGCTTCTAACTCGCGACGGGCGTCGCGATAGCGTTCGGCCTCCAGATAAAATCGCACAATTTGCAACCAGTCTTGCGGCCTGCTCCTGTCGATCGCGTTGTCGAGAATCGCGGCGAGCACATCGCGTGGAATCGAGCTGGTGGCGATGCGCATGTCCCAAACGATGGAGCGCGGCTGGCCGCGTAGTCCTTCGACTTTGGCGTAACGGGGTGTCAGTTCGGTAATACCCTGCACGACGGCCAGCGGACCATTGGAAGTCTGCATCTCGTAGATGCGTCGTCCCCACTTGTCGAAGGCAGTGATACCGAGGCTGGGTCCGACGCTGCCCATGGCGCCGCCAGAGCGCGCGACGTTTTGCCACTTCGACAAATCGATGCGCACCATTTTCTCAGGCACTTGGCTGACGACGACCGGCAACGGTCGATTCGGAACGAACACCCGACGCAGATCATCGTCGACCAGTCGAATGGGCGTCGAGGGCGCATCAGCGTCGGCACCGGGCGATTGGGTGAGGCTATCGGCGACACCGGTGACCGCCACGGTCTTGCCGGAAAGCACCCGTCCGTCCTTGAGGCGAATCTTCTGTGCGAGTCCCTGCGCAGTGAATACTCCGCAGGCCAACATGCCCACGATCATTGCTGCAAAGCGCAGGAATCGATCTGTTCTCATCGACAAGCTCTTCATCAGTCCAAGTAGCTGGGCCGCACGCAGAATAACCAATTATTGTGTGTTGGACTGAGATCAGCGACCGCGAAAATTCTCGTACAGCGGTTGCGTCGGGACTTGCGTCAAAATATAACGATTGGGCCGGATGCGACACTTCTTTATCCACACGCTCAGCCAAGCATGAACTCACGATCCACCGTTAAAATGCTCCTCGGGTTCGTCCTCGGTCTGCCGGTCGTCATGGCGGTGCTGCACTGGGTGGAGGGTCTGCTGACGGCAATGGAGGACTCGTCGGCCGCGTCTGTATTGGGTTACATCAGCACTGCTTTTGGCGTGCTGTGGTTGCTGGCCGTGGTCGGGCTCGTCATCGCTATGGCACTCGAAACGCTTGACGACGGCGAGAACGAAGACCTGGGCGAATGAATCAGCGGACCGCCCCGAGCGCCATGGGAGGGGTGTTGCTTTGCGGGACAAGCGCGGTTTTCTATCGTGACTTCCGACGGATGAATTCCATCGTTTCAGAAGATCCTGCCCGACCGTCTGGCTATACTTTGGCGCTCATCGCGTCCTTGGCGGTTCCTAAATCAACCGCCTTCCGCACGGCTGGCTTCGCCGGGTAGAATGCTCCGCATGACGGACCAAACCCAACTCGATACGTGGCATCAACGCGAGAGCCTGCTGCACTGTCCGATTCACGGCTATATTCCCTTCGTGTCGATCGTGGACGAGGGCGAAACTTCTGAACGTACGCTGCTCGATCATCCCTGGCTGCAACGTCTACGGCAGATTCATCAGTTGCAAACCGCATGGTGGGTTTATCCATCGGCCGAACACACGCGTTTCCAACACGTCGTCGGCGCGATGCACATGGCCAGCCGTGTGACCGATTCACTCTATCCGAGTCTGGCCGACGTCTGCCCAGATGTCCCGAGTCGGGCGTATGTCGAGTGCCTGACCCGATTGGCCGCCCTGCTCCACGACGTCGGGCACGGACCATTTGGGCATTTTTTTGATGCGCATTTTTTACAAGCGTATGGATTGACCCACGAGATTCTCGGGTCGCATATCATCCGCGAAGAACTGGGGCCCATGCTTCGCAACGTGCGCACGTGCCCCGGCGGGCATCGATTGGCTGACGGTGAGGAAATCGATCCCGATCAGATCGCCTGGCTGATCACACGACCCACAGACAACGACGCCACAGATCGTCCGCGCTGGCTAGCGATGCTCCGCAGCCTATTTTGCGGACTCTACACGGTCGACAACATGGATTTCGTGCTGCGCGATGCGTACATGTCGGGCTACAGTACGCAGTCTTACGATCTGGAGCGGCTGCTGCGTTATACGTTTTTCAGTGAAAAGGGACTCACCATCCAAGATCGCGGCATGAATGCGTTGGTGCGATTTCGTCAGGCACGCAGCGAGCTGTTCCGCGCCGTCTATTTCCATCGCACCGTGCGAGCGATCGATAAAACGCTCGAAGATCTGTTCCGCGACGGCAAGCAGTTTCTGTTTCCCGGCAACCCGTTGGAGCACCTCGACGCGTACCAAACCTTCACCGAATGGTCGCTGCTGATCGATGTGTCGCGCTGGCACAAGAGTGAGAACGCCGAGCAGCGCGAACTTGGTGAGCGCTGGCAACGTCTGCTGCAGCGGCAGGTGGATTGGGACCTGGCTGAAGATCGCATCCGTCTCGACCCGAAAGCGACGGACGTGTTCCGCAAGGGTCGCGAAAAACTTGCCGAACAGGCGATCCGCGACGAGTTGCCATCTGAGCTGCGCGACATACTCATGAAAATCGATCTGCCGAACTACATCGATCGGCCCGATCCAAACACAGCGGCCGCCGGGCAGAATTTTTTGTATCGCAATGCTCAAAGACAGATTCGACCGCTCACAGATGACGAACTGTACAAGCACCTGCCCGTCAGCCAACTGGCCTGCCGCGTCTATCTGCCGAAAGACGCACCTTCCGAGCATAAGAAGGCCGTCTCGGTAGCGCTCGATTCGCTGCTTGGCAGCGCGAGTGAAGATGATCTGACGAATATGTGAGTCAGGCGGTGGGCTGTGTGCCGTCGGCGGTGATGGTTGTCTGCACCCCATATCGATCGATTGCTAGCTCGGCTAAGATATAAGTTGATCGCGCACACGCGGCTGCGCTCTGTTTCAAAGCCCACAGCTCATAGCCCCATGCTCACTTACGACAACCCGCTCATCTCCCGCTATGCGTCCGACGAAATGAGTCGGCTGTTTAGCCCCCAGCACAAGCACAGCACGTGGCGGCGATTGTGGGTAGCATTGGCCGAAGCGGAAGCGGAACTTGGATTGCCGATCAAGCCGGAACAGATCGCCGAGTTACGGGAGCACGTCGACGATATCGACTTCGAGGTCGCGGCACAGTATGAAAAAAAACTGCGGCATGACGTGATGGCACACGTGCATGCGTACGGCGATCAGTGTCCGGCAGCGATGCCCATAATTCACCTCGGCGCGACGAGTTGCTTCGTCACGGACAACACCGATCTGATGATTCTGCGCGACGCGCTAGCGCTGGTGTGCAATAAGGTCGCCGCGACGATCGACCTGCTGGGAACCTTCGCCGCGGAGTATCGCGACCTTCCAACGCTCGGCTTCACGCATCTGCAACCGGCGCAACCTACCACCGTCGGCCGTCGTGCGTGTTTGTGGGCTTACGATCTGGCACTCGACTTGAAGGAACTGGAACATCGCCTCGAGCAGCTTCGCGCGCGCAGCACCAAAGGCACCACCGGCACGCAGGCGAGCTTCCTGCAACTATTCGACGGCGATCACGCCAAAGTCCGTCAGCTTGAGAAGCTCGTCGCCGAGAAGATGGGATTCGATTCGACGTACGCCGTCACCGGCCAGACGTACTCGCGTAAAATCGACGCCCATGTGCTCGATGCGTTGGCCGGCGTGGCGACCTCCGCCCACAAAGCCGCGTCCGACATTCGTATTCTCGCGCACCGCAAGGAACTCGAAGAGCCGTTTGAAAAGAGTCAAATCGGTTCGTCGGCGATGGCCTACAAACGCAATCCGATGCGCAGCGAGCGGATCTGCGGTCTGGCCCGTTACGTAATCAGCCAACAATCGAGCACGTCGGCCACCGCCGCCACGCAGTGGATGGAACGCACGCTCGACGACAGCTCCAACCGCCGACTGGTGCTGCCGCAAGCCTTTCTGGCGACCGACGCGGTGCTGATCCTCTACCAAAATGTCGCCGACGGAATGGTTGTTTATCCCGAGGTGATCGCTCGCAACCTGCGTGAGGAACTGCCGTTCATGGCGACTGAAAACATCCTCATGGCCGCCGTCAGCGCCGGTGGCGACCGCCAACAGCTGCACGAACTGATCCGCCAACACAGCCAAGCCGCCGCCGCCGAGGTCAAGCAGAAAGGCAAGTCAAACGATTTGCTTGATCGACTAGCCAACGATAAAGCCTTCGCCGCCGTCGACCTCCACGCCGCCGTCGACGCGTCGAAACTCACGGGGCGGAGTGCGGAGCAAGTCGATGAGTTTCTGGCGGACGTGGTCGAGCCAGTGAGGGAGCGGTATGCGGGGCAAGGAACCGCGCAGACTGAGCTGCGAGTCTAGCACACTCATTACAATAGCAAGTCCCATGCTAGATCCTTGGTTAAAGCTAACACTGCTCGCCAGCTTAGTCATTTTCTTGCCAGTATTGTCCTATCTGGCATTAGGAGCATACTTGTCTTCTCGAAGAGAAAACTGCCCAGTATGTGGCGAGAGTCGATTGAAAAAAGTTGACTGGATCAGAGCAACGGTTTTAGTCGATGGGAAACGTGCTCCAGACTCATGGGCATTCTATGAATGCGAATCATGTGCTGCAAGACTCAAGTTTCATCATGGAAACTGGTCTGAGGCATCAGAATCGGAGTTCCGCTATTTTGACCGTCGAACTCACCGTAGCTAGACTTAGCACGCACGCTACGAAAAGCTTGTCTCAGATGCTACGCCAGCGTCTTGTCAGCGCGAACGCCAACGCGCTTGCCGCTAGCGTCATACCCACAGGCTCGGGCACAACGAAGCCGACCCGCACTCGGTCGATCGTGGCCAGCAGATTGAAATCCTCGTTGCCGGGCGGTTGAGGCGTTTCGACGGTGAAGTTCAGCGACTGGATTTGGCTAAAGTTAGCGCCGATGTCGTCGAACAAAATCGCTAGTGTGAACGGTGTCGGTGACACGGGAGTTTCGACCGTGGTATTCGCACGCCCGACGAACGCACGCGTCGACAGTGGCGTACCACTAGTTTCGGTCTGCAGAAAGTCGATCAGAATCGCATTGTTCTGCCCGCCTTCGGTCAGATCGGTCGCGTCAATGTCGTACCAAAATTGAAAGCCAATGCTGGCTCGGTCGCGAGGATCGGTGGTCGCGAGGTCCGCCGCCAGCGCCGTAGGTCCTGCCCGCGAAATCGTGCCTGCCCGGAGAGTACCAGTTGGGCGTGTTGTCGAGCTGAGGATGCGAATATCACGCGTGGCCGCCAGGGGCCCAACATTCGTTGCCGTGACGAAGTCCCCCGCCATGAGTGGACTCTCGGTGAACGCGAAGATGTCAAACTCATCGAGAACAATTTCACCATGAGCCGACGAATCGACCGAGTACGCGATCAACAGCGCAACAAGCAGAATTCTCATAGACTTCTCCGAGGTAGTAGATTTCGCCCGTTTCCGATATTCCTACCGTAATCGGGTTGGCGAACCCCTCAGCTGATTGCCCAAAATTTAGTTCATCCGCCACAGCGCTAGATTGAGCAGGGTGGCGAATGTCACCCACGCCAAGTAAGGCACGAGCAGCCACGCTGCCGTTTGGCTAACGGGGCGGAAGCTCCAAATCGTGGCGACGATCGCTAGCCAGAGGGCGACAATGTCTATGAGCGCCAATTCGGGACGATGTAGACCGAAAAACAGCCAAGACCAGGCAGCGTTCAGCGCCAGCTGCACGCCGAACAGCATCAGCAGGTCGCGTCCGCCCTTCCAATCAAGCTTGCACCACACCAGCCAGGCCGACACCGCCATCATCGTGTACAGCGCCGTCCAAACGGGGCCGAAAATCCAATTGGGCGGATTCCACGTCGGTTTGTTCAGCCCCGCGTACCACTCGCCCGGCATAAATTGTGCTCCGATGCCCGCGGCAGCGAAGCAGACAGCCACCGCCAAGACCAAGTGGACGAACGAGCGAAGTGTGCTAATCGGTTGCTCGGTGGATGACATGTCAGATTTTTACCAGACGAGACGCGGACCAAACATCGTCACCGGCGCGTTCGGCGGCTATGGTTTCGAGTTCGGCGATCGCTTCGAGATCCTTCGGTCGACCTGCTGCTCGCTTTACTCGAATGAGTGTTTTTAGGTCTAAGCAAGTGCAATCTACGTCGAAAATAGTCATCACCTGCGTGTGCGATATCAACGTCTCGTAGTTGCCACCAGGAATTTCGCCCAGCAGATCGATGGCTCCTACGTTGGTCGTGAGCGTAAAGTTCAAACCTTGTTGCAAAGTAGCCATGTCAAACTGAAATGGCAGTCCTGGTGGCGCGCCGCGAAGGTATGGCGAGAGTGGTGCAAACGCCTCAACGATCCGAGCCATATTCTGTTCGGAGCGACGATACACTAGATCGACGTCTTGCGTGAATCGTGACGAGCCGTGGGCAATCCCTCCAATTCCACGTACCAAAAAAACTCGACGCCTCCGCTGGCAGCGACTTGCAGCAAACGCCGATAATCGGTCATCCATTACTCCTCCGCAAAATCATCTCGTCGATCAATGGCGAAGGCCGCTGCGCCAGCCGCGCGAAGCTCCTCATGCAGCTCTTGCATTTGCTCAAGCTGTCGCGACCGCTCATTGGGAGAGAGCTTGAGATTCTCGCGAATCAGCGTAACGTCAACGTCTGCCTTATACGCGTCGATCACTGGATTCGGAGTCAGCGGCGGGAGTTCGTGTCGCATAGATCAATTGTACACGCCGATATTGTCTATCGTGAAGGATGTTCGCAGGCTTTGGCATGGCCCTACAAATCAGCCACCCGCCCGGTGCTGTCGCCGAAGCGGTCGAGGCCGACGCCCATGCGGTCGAGCATCGAGAGGAAGAGGTTGCACATGGGCACGTCGCGGCCGAAGTCAACGTGGCGACCGGGATTGAGGGTGCCGCCCCCGCCACCCGCCACGACGATCGGGAGATCGTCGTGGTTATGCTTATCGCCATCGCTGATCGCGCAGCCATAGACAATCATCGAGTTGTCGAGCACCGACGAGCCGTCCGGCTCTTTCAGTGAATCGAGCTTGTCGAGGAAATAGGCGAGCTGTTGCATATAGAAATGGTCGATGATGGCGATCTTCTCGAGGTTTTCCTGCTTTCGTTTGTGATGCGAAAGGTTGTGGTGTCCTTCGCTGATGTTGAGTTCGGGGAAGCTGCGATTGCTGCCCTCGTGCGCCAGCGGAAACGTCGCCAGCCGGGTCGTGTCCGTCTGAAAACTGATGGCCAACAGGTCGAGCATCACGCGCATGTGCTCCTGATAGTTTTTCGGTATGCCCGTCGGCGGCATCATCTCGGTCTTCGGCAGCGTGAAGCGCTCGGCGTTTTCGATTTGCTTCTCGGTGCTGCGGACACTCTCGAGGAACTCGCCGAGCTTATGCCGATCGTTGTTGCCAAGCTGACGCGTCATCGCATGCGTGTCTTCGAGCACCAAATCGAGAATGCTCTGTCGCCGCGCGAGTCGCTTTTGCAAATTGACTTGCCGTTCGACCGGCTGGCCCGTCCCGAAAATCTGCTCGAACACTGCTCGTGGATTTGCTTCGGGAGCGATGGGCAATGTGGGTGAAGCCCACGAGAGATTGTATTGATACGCACAACTGTAGCCTGTATCGCAATTACCCTGCGTGCGTCCCGACTCGCAGCCAAGCTGCAGTGATCGGAGCCGTGTCTGATCGCCGATATGCTGTGCCGCGACCTGATCGACCGAGACGCCGTTGCGAAAGTTTGCGCCAGATGTTTTGAACGGATGCGCGCCAGTCAGAAACGCGGCGTTGGCGCGGGCATGATCCCCGCCGCCATCGCCAAGCGATTCCGCATTCTCGTGGGCGAATCCGGTGAAAACTTGGAACTTCTCTTTTAAGCCCGACAGGGGCTCTAATGTCTTGCCCAGTTCGTAGTCCGAGCCGGTGCCGCGAGGTCGCCAATGCTGCAGATTAACTCCATCGGGCACGGCCAGAAATGCAGTGCGCAGCGGCATGCCGGAAGCCGTGGTCGCTAGGGCGCGTTTAGTCGCCGCTGCGGCTTGGGCTGGCACAGAAAGGGCTTCTAGCGCGGGTAGCGTCAGACATGCGCCCGCTCCGCGAAGGAAATGGCGGCGATTGAGCTGCGATGGGTTAGCCATCGGGATGCCTCGGCGGGTTGGTTGGACGGTCGCCTCGTCGGAGTTGAAATTGCGGAGACTGGACCACGCCCATCAACAACGTCGAAAAACGCCCCTGGGTGCCGCTCGCATCGGTGGCGATCATCGCATCGACGATCGACTCGATCGAGGGAATATCAGTATATTCGATTCCTCGTCCCAAAGCGTAGGTCATCAGCTTTTTCACGAGGCAGCGGTAGAATAACCGTCGTTTCCGGCCCAAAATCTCTCGCAATTCTCGGACACCATCAAAAATTTCGCCGCTGGCAAGTTCTCCGCGGGCATCGACTTCAAACCTGCCGTCGCGGTCACGCCAGCGACCGATCGCGTCAAAGTTCTCGAGTCCAAGCCCCAGTGGATCCATGCGGTCGTGGCACGACGCGCAGGCCGCGTCTGCCCGATGAATTGCCAGCTGCTCTCGCGTGCTAAGTCGGCGTCCGCCGTCGGTCGCCTCTTCGATATCCGGCACGTCTGGCGGGGCAGGTGGAGCGGGAGCGCCGAGGAAGTTATCCAGAATGAATTGTCCGCGTTTGACCGGCGAGGTGCGATCAGGGTTGGAAGTAATCATCAGAATGCTGCCGTGCGTCAACAAACCGCCGCGCGGACTGTCGTCCGCAAACTCGACCAGCCGGAATTCCTCGCCCTCGATTCCTTCGACGTCGTAGAGATCTGCCAGATACGGGTTGAGGAAGGAATAGTCGGCTGTGAGCAATTCCATGACGTCACGATCATCGCGCATGATGTGGGCGAAAAAACGCTCGGTTTCTTCGACCAAGTCGTCCCGGTAGCGGTCGATGCGATCGGCTAACTTACGACCGCGATGAACCCCTTCGACTTGCCGAGTTTGCAGCCACTGTCCGACGAAATTCTTGACGAAGCGTTGCGACTTTTCATCTTCGATCATGCGAACGATCTGCGCATCGAGTTTGTCACGTAGCTTGTTTTGCTCGGCGAGCAAGAGCAGTTCGTCGTCTGGCAAGCTCGACCACAGGAAGAACGACAGACGCGATGCTAACGCGAACTCATTCAGCGGATGCACACTCGTCGGATCGTCGGGGCCAGGCTGAAACTCCGCACGATAAAGGAATCGCGGCGAAACGAGAATCGCTTCGACCGCGCGGGCGACTACGTCCGCTGCTCCCGATGATTCCGACGACGCTAGGCTAGCGAGTCGCTTCACCATTCGATCGTCAACCGGCTTACGAAATGCACGTGTAGCAAGCCGTTCGATTATTTGCCCTGGCTTCCGCTCCGTCTGCCCGTTGCCCGCAGGATCACCATCAGCAAAGATGCGCCGAGAGATATCCGATTGGTCATCATTGGCTTGCCTACGCACTTGATCGCTAATCCGCTCGGCAGCAACAAAATACTTTTCCATCAGCGTCGGCGGAACCGAGAGGACATCGCCAATGGTATCGAACCCGTAGCCGGTATCGTCCGCCGGAAAATGCTCAAACACGTCGAAATCGACACCCAACAGATCGCGCACGGCGTAGTGATATTCGACACGGTTCAAGCGGCGAATCGTCACGCGACCTGGGTCGGGTTGGTCGCGATCGACGCCGAACACCGATTGGCCGATCCAGCGTGAGAGCATCTGCCGCTCTGCCTCGGTCGGCTGTGGCATGTCGCCGGGTGGCATAATCTCGGTCAGCACGTTCTCCCACGCCCGGCCCCAAAGCTGCTTGTTGGCGAACAGCTCCTCGTTGGACTGGGCAGTGTCGAACTGCACTCCACCCTCGTCGGACCCGTAGCCGTGGCAGTCGTAGCACAGATTCTCGAGCAATGGCAAAATGTGCTGCTCGTAGTTGGGCTGTGTCGCAGAATGAGTAGCTACACCAACGGCAATCGCGCTGTTTGCCGACGAGTCTTCGCCGTGAGCATCGTACGCACTCTCTACGCTGATGCAAAAACAGCCAGATAACGCGAACCAAGCTAGCAGACGCCGCCTTCGCATCAGTCAGTCGCTATGGTTTTGAGGTGGGAATTTGGTGGGTGGGACTTGCTTGTAGTCTGCGCTGACTAAATCAGATCGAGCGGACTCTGCCGTCGATGGCGTTTTTGGCTGCAGTCTGCACAGATGCCAGTAATAATCAGACGATGACCGGTAACGCGAAAGGAGTGCTCGTCGGCAACTGCTTTGCGAAGCTCTTGCAGGTCGCTGCTTTGGAACTCGATCAACTGATCGCAGACCGTACAGTGCAAATGGTCGTGCTGCGGGTAACCATAGTCGTGTTCGTAAACGGCACGTCCGCCGAGATTCATTCGACGTAGCAGTCCCGCATCGACAAGCTCGTTGAGTGTCCGGTAGACGGTGGGTCGGCTGACCTTGCTGCCCTCTGGCTGAGTGGCCAGGTTGATGATGAGCTCTTCGGCGTCAAAGTGGTCGTGCCGCTCAAATACGTGATCGACCAAGATGCGACGCTGCTGCGTGATTCGCTTGCCCTTGCTTTGAAGAAACTCCGCAAACCGCTCCTGAGGAGAGCTGGAGACTTCGACCGTGCCAAGTTCAAATCCACTTGCCATTACAAAATTCGCGCTTTCGCAAGAAAAAACCAAGCGACCCGCTCAGTTTCAACAAGCGGGTACCACAGCCGTAGTTGAGACAAGCCAACCCGCAGTCATCGAACCGAGCTGCTTGTTTTTAGGTGTATCTGCTACACGCCCCAACTCTTATTGATTCTAGCGAGTTCCGATGCCAGTCTCAAGAGAAGCGCTGGCGAGGCCTGATTATAGGCGTTTAGGACGCAAATCTGCGGTCGATAAGAGGCAGTCACTCGCTCGGACTCGATCGGCGGAGATCGAGCGGCACGGACGCGCTTACCCGAGTTCGTTCAACAGGCCATCGAGCGCTGCATCAAGTTTTTCGGGCGTCTCGTAGGTGCCGGCAGCGATTTCGCTCCGCACGCGAGCAACCAGATCGGCTCGGACTCCGCCTTCAGCCGCTTGGGCTGCTGCCTCGCCAGCCGCAGAGATATCGACTTGGTCGGCGGGACCCGACGCAGATTGTGCGGGCTTGGAGCCGCTGGCGCGATTGGCGGAGTGTGGACCTTTCACGCCTTGAATACCGTGAATGCTAGAGGGGCCTTGAATGTTCATTGCTGTGCTCCCGAGTTACCATTTGCCCGTTGAAGCGATGGCGATGGCAATCAACGACTTCAAGCCCTGAAGTCAGCTGCCGGCGCTTCGCGTCAAGACGAGCGGGAGTTGGTCTCTCGTTTCAAGTTTAGGGGACGTTTTGTACTGGGGTACGCGGTTTCGCTGAATCTGGCCTATCTCGTGCTGGACTCGACAGGTAGATAACTAGTTAACAAAGGTGAAACTCTCTAGTGTCAGCGCCGCATTCCATGTCCGATGAAACGTTCGACCTCGCGAGCGCAACTGCGAGAACAACAGTTTCATCGACGACCGACACAGAAACGGTTGCTTGTTTCTGCGAATTGCCGATCACTCTATCCGCAAGTTCTGTAGCAACTGTGACAATCTTGCATGAGCACGCTGCCCACATTCGCGCAATCAGATGCCAATTTGTTGCTTTTTCGCAACAGGAACTGATCTTCATCCAAAATACAAGAACGGTTGTACGGGCAGTTTGGTTCGCGCCGCTCGTACCACTTCGTCCTGCTATCACGCTTTGGTCGCAGTTACACGACGGTACGCTTCGCTCATCGCTAGCGCCGGACCTTGGCCGTGCCAATCGTACGGATGCCTCGTGACCGCGGTCAAGATCGCTTTTTTGCCTATAAAACTAGCAGTGCTGGCAATCGCGGCGAAACTAACGCTGGTGGACGGGGTTGAGTATCATGGTGGGCGGCAACCGACCCCACAGTCAGCTCCAAGCAAAGCGGAATCGAACAAAATGCGTGTCTTGAGCCTTCACACGATGGTCGCCTTATGGGTTCTCAATATTTCCGTAGCTGTTGGTTCCGAAGAGCTGTTCCGCTCGTTGGATCGCGACGGCGATGGCGTGGTGGTCGCCGACGAAGTCGGCGATTCGCATCAACGTCTTTTTGAGAGGCTGTTACGCACGTCCGACCGTGACGGCGACGGGCAACTTTCGGCAGCCGAGATGCAGTCGGGCCTCACCTCCGACCAGGCCGAGAAGCCGATGGTCGAAAAGCAAGGTAGCGAGCTGCCCGGCACCAACGCACTGCTGTTGTTACTCGCCAAAATGGATGCCAACGCGGACGGCGAAATCCAAGCCGACGAGGTCCCCAACAACCTGCAACCGATATTCAATCGCATCGAAGACCGCCTCGGCGGTGAACCCGACGGATTACTTGATCGGCGCGAGCTGACGCAGGCCGCACCGCGGTTGGGTCAAATTGCCGCCCGTTTTGCTCAAGCGACTGGCATCGACGTCGATCTGGAGTTGGCGCTGCTGTCCGAGAAGCAGTGGCGCGCCGCCCAAAGCATGACGAGTTCACGCGGTCGCGGCCAGGCGCTCGCTGATCCCAAGCGAGCGATGGAACTGTTCAAGCAACTCGATGCCAACGGCGACGGCCAGATTGCGCTCGCCGAAGTGCCCGATCAGTTCGCTGAGCGATTCGAATACCTGCTGGATCGCGCCGATCAAGACGGAGACGATCAGATCAGTCAGCAGGAACTGATGCGCGTCTCGCGGTTCATGCAAGCGAGGGCAAAGGCCGAGCAGGGACAGGGGCCACGCTCGAAGCAAACGGCACAGAATATTGAACGGCTGCTCAAGAGACTCGATCGAGATGGCGATCGCCGCGTGAGTAAGCAAGAAGCGCCACGCCGTATGGCCGCGCGATTCGACCAGCTGGACCTCGACGGCAGTGGCCACCTAGAACGCAAAGAAATTGCCGTGCTCGTAGAAACACTCAGCATGATGCGGCGAGCCGAATCGCAGCCAATGCGTCGTTCTGACAGTCAAATGCAGCCTGAAATGATGCCGCAGGACTGAAATTACTCGAATACCGGCCTCTTCACGCACTCTTCATCAGTCTTTTAAGTGCGTCGACTAACGTTTGCCCAGTCCTTGAGCGAACTGCGAACCAGCAGCGCGTGTCCTGCGTATTGAGTACAGACGCGGCGATCCGCTTAATTTACCCGTGGGATCTCTGCGAGGACACTTACGGTGAGGATTCTGAGGAGGCAATCTCATGGCGAACCCACAACCTCCCGCACCAGCAAGCCCTGGGCGCGATCTTCCTGCGATTACCATCGACGGACACGCTCTGTTCGAATTCAGCCTGAAGATGAACCGTGCGCTCAAGCGTTTGGAAGTGCGTTTCGATGCCCGCGAAGTGAGCCCGATTCCGGCGTTTCGTCAGACTTGGAAACAGGTCGGTCGCAAACCACGGTAGCCGATCCGCAGCCTTAAGCAACGGACAACCGACGGCTGTACGCTGCGCCAAGCAAGCCACCGCGCTTACGCTCATGCGACCGTGCGGTTATCATAGGGTGTAGACATACGGTTAGAGTAAGACCGTGTCACTTTGCCCTGGGCCGATGCAAAATGAAGGTACTTCTGGCTAGTCCACGCGGTTTTTGCGCTGGCGTCAATATGGCAATCGAGGCGCTCGAACTGGCGCTCAAGACCTTGCCAACGCCGATCTACGTCTATCACGAGATCGTGCACAATAAGTACGTTGTCGATAGTTTCCGCGAACGCGGCGTCGTTTTCGTTGACGAACTGACCGAAGTTCCGCAGGGTGCTACACTCCTGTTTTCAGCCCACGGTGTCTCGCCAGAAATAAGGCAGCTCGCCAGCGACCGCGAACTCCGCGCCATCGATGCAACTTGCCCGCTGGTGACCAAGGTGCATCTGGAGGCGATCAAGTACGCGAGCCAAGGTTACACAATTTTTCTTATCGGACACGAAGGCCATGACGAGGTCATCGGTACGATGGGCGAAGCGCCCGAGGCGATCGTGTTGGTCGAAACGCCTGACGAGGTCGCGACGCTCGAGGTCGCCGACGAGACGAAGCTGGCCTACCTGACGCAAACGACGCTGAGCGTGGACGACGCGAATCGCATTATCGATCGCTTGCGTGAACGATTTCCGCTGATCGCCTCTCCACCGAAGGCCGACATCTGCTACGCCACCCAAAACCGACAGGAAGCTGTCTCGGTGCTGTCAGCCGAGGCCGATCTGACCCTGGTGCTGGGCAGCCAGAACAGTTCCAACAGCCAACGGCTGGCCGAGCTCTCGCGGGAGCGCGATGTTGCCTCGTACTTGATCGACGGACCTGAGGACATCGACGTCGCTTGGTTTACCGACGTCAACACCGTCCTCGTTACCGCCGGTGCCAGCGCACCCGAGGTCGTCGTCGAAGCCGTGCTCGATCTGCTCCGGGAAAAATTCAACGCCACGGTCGAAGTTCGCACGCTCCGCGAAGAAGACGTCTCTTTCCCGCTCCCGCGCGAATTGCGTGTAGTTAGTGGTTGAGGATATGTGGTTCAGCTAGATAGGTTGTTTCGCGACAGTAGTCCGTTGTCTTCGGCACGACTGATGATCACATCAGTTGCAATACGTAATAGTCCAAGCGAATGATCGGTAGCCATGTCTGAGGGAATCGCCATGGTTCGGTTCAGTCTGCGAGACGTCATGTGTATGCAGACGCTTGCTGCTCTATCAGCAGGTGCCGTATTTGCAGCTGAGCTTTTAGCGGACGAGATTCTATGTTGCTTCGATCCGCCGTTGATTGAGAGAATTGAGTCTGCAACCGGATGGCAGCGATTCAACAGCCGCGGTCTTTTTTTGGGCACTCTCCAAGTCTTGAATGGTATTGTTTACGCCAGCCTGCTTGCGTTCACGATGTCATTCCTGCTGATCTTGCGTAACCGATGGACGACACTCCTCGCTTTTTCGCTGCCTTTCGGAATACTGTGCCTAGCGATCTTTAAACCATGGATTTTCGCCAGTCCGGCCGATGCTAAGATGGCGTTGTTCTACGCCAAACTATCAATCTTGCCGACTCTGATTGCCGTATGCCTGCTGTTACTAGGTGTGTACTTCAAAAAACGCCTACAAGCTGGCAGGTACGGTATGACGATCGCATTGGTGCTACGACCACATTGGCGCGTATATCTAATCTCGGCTACCACCGCGTTGCATCTAATAACCTGCGTATACGGATGGTATTGCATGTTCTGTTATCGTAAGTCGATGATAGAATCGATGCGGTACTGGGACCTGTAGTAGTAGCGAGACTGCGTAATCCGGCGGTTGGCCCGGCCTAAGTCGTGCTCACTCGCCAGACTCCGCCTCCAAGTGTTTCCACAAAAACGCCCATCTGTCGGCAGCGGCATCGATGCGTTTTGTCGTTGGTGTACCGGCGCCATGTCCAGCACGGGTTTCGATGCGTAGCAGTATAGGCTCGTCACCCGCCTGGGCAGCTTGCATGGCCGCGCCGAATTTAAAACTATGCATCGGCACTACGCGATCGTCGGTGTCGGCCGTGGTGACCATGGTGGCTGGATACTTGGTGCCGGGGTCGACATTGTGGTAGGGCGAATAGGCGATGAGCGCGCGGAACTCGTCAGCGTCGTCGACGGTACCGTACTCTCCACGCCAGAAATGGCCCGCCGTGAAATGCTGATACCTCAGCATGTCCATGACTCCCACCGCGGGGAGACAGGCACCAAACAACTCTGGCCGCTGCGTCATGCACGCGCCAACCAACAGTCCGCCGTTGCTGCCGCCTTGAATTGCCAACTTCTCGCTCGTACAGTAGCCCTCCGAGATCAGCCACTCCGCCGCAGCGATAAAGTCGTCGAACACGTTCTGCTTGTTCACCGTCTTACCGGCTTGATGCCAAGTTTCGCCATATTCGCCACCACCTCGCATGTTGGCGACCGCCAGCACCCCGCCCTGCTCCATCCAGACGGCACGCTCGATGGAAAAACCTGGCGTGATCGAAATGTTGAAGCCGCCATAGCCGTACAGCAAGGTCGGATTCGAACCGTCCAGCTCTAAGCCACTGCGATGCGTGACAATGATCGGCACCTGCGTGCCATCTTTGCTTGCCACAAATGCTTGTCGGACTTCGTAGTCCGCGGGATCAAAGTCTACGCGCGGCTTACGAATCTGCTCGCTGGTATTCGTTGCAAAATCGTAGCGATAGATCGACGTTGGGGTCGCGTAGCTGGTAAACGTGTAGAAGGTCTCGGTGTCCTCCGGCTCGCCTCCGAAGCCACCCGCAGAGCCGATACCAGGCAATTCGACTTCGCCGAGTGGCTCGCCCGACAGGCTGTAGCGACGCACGCGCGAGACGACATCTTCCATATACTTTGCGACGAACTCATGATTCAGCACACTGACGCTGCTCAGTGTCGCTTTGCTGACGGGGACAAGTTCTTGGAGTGCTTCCCGCCCCGGCGTGGCGAGCTGCATCGAGACCAAGCGCTTGGTCGGCGCGTCGAGATCGGTCATAAAGAATAAGCTGTCACCGTCGTTACCGACGAACTCAAATTCGTTATCAAAGTCCTCGATCAGCGGCGTAAATTTCCCGTCAATCGGCGCATCGACCGGACGATGCCAAACCTGGTTTTGCGGATCTGTATCCTCAACGATCGACAGGATCAAATGCTTGTCGTCGTCTGATCGCGTCAGCCAGAAGCTCCATGTCGGATGGTCGCTTCGTTGGTAAACGAGTGTGTCGTCGTCCTGCAGGGTGCCGAGCTTGTGAAACATAATCATCGGGTCCGTCACTGACGATTGAAACTGCTGTCCCTCGGCCGGAACCGGATAACGCGTGTAGTAAAAGCCGCGGCCGTCTGCGTTCCACACGATATTGGCCCAACGAGTCCACTCCAGCTTGTCGGAGAGGTCTTTGCCGGTTGCGATTTCCATGACATACAGCGTCGACCAGTCGGACCCCGCTTCCTTGCGCGCATAGGCCAAGTACTTGCCGTCCTCGCTAACGCGCGTGGTACCGAGCGCCGCGGTGCCGTCCTCGGTCCAAGCGTTGGGATCAATCAGCACGCGGCCGTCGTCTCGATAGTTGTCCGCTACATAGAGTACCGACTGATTCTGCAACCCATTGTTTTTGTAGAAGAAGTACTTGCCTGCCTTCTTCGACGGTACCGAAAAACGCTCGTAATTCCACAGAGCTGTCAGACGCTGATGAAACATCTCGCGCGCTGGCAATTGGTCGAGGTAGGCGCGAGCAAAATCGCTTTGTGCCTGCGCCCAATCCGCGACTTCTTTCGAGTTGCGAACATCGTCTTCCAGCCAGCGATATGGATCGGGGACGTCCACGCCATGAAACGTGTCAACCTGATCGACGCGCCGTGTCTCCGGATACTTGAGCATGGATTCCTTTCCCTCCGCTGCGCAGCCGAATAAGGCGAATGGCAATGCCACGAGCTGAGCGGTTCGTTGCAACCTCATCGCGAGAATCTCCAGTTGGTTGTGGACAGTCGTCGAGCCCTAGCTGCTGGCACTACGATAGCTCAGCAGTGCTTGTTTAAATACCCATCGGCTGGCGAGCAGACTGAACAGCGTCGCCAAGATCGCGAATCCCGCCAACAGCCATTGCATTTCGACCAGTGGCTTGGCCATGAAACGCGCCGGCACGTTGATCACCACGAGAATCGGGATGACGAACGTAAAGATCTGCCGCAACGGCGTGCCCCAGGGTCCGTCGTAGATTTCCATTGGGTAACGAGAAAAGTTCGTGATGTAAAACCAAAAATCATACAGCGATTGATTTCGCCCCAGCCAGATACTCGTCGCGGCGAGACCGATCATCACGCTGTAGAGAATCCAGACTCCCAAAAACACGTAAAGTGGATAAAGGACAAACTGCCACGTCGACAGCTGCAGACCTTCGATTCGTGGCAGCGAATAGACTAGCAGCAACAAGGCCACTACGAAGTTGCCGAGCGAAGACCAATTGACCCGCCTCAGCGAAACAAGAAATTGGGTGTCGATCGGCTTGAGCAATGCGAAATCGAGCCCGCCGGTGCGCACTAGCTCGCTTAGCTCTTGCATGTTGGGCATAAAAAACGCTTGCACTAAGCTGTTGATGAACATCGTCGTAGCGATAAATACGAAGAACTCGTACTTGCTCCACTCGGCAATACTCGGCGTAAACTGATACACGAGCGTATAGAATCCAAGGTTCATCACCATCCACGAAATCGACGAGATTGCCTCGATGATAAAATTCGTGCGAAACGTCATATCGCGGATCAGACTATTCCGCGCGAAGGTCAGAAACACACCAAGGTAGGATGGATTCATCAGAAACTATCCTCCGAAACCGCTATAGCGTGCGTAGCCTGCGTGCATCATCCGGCGGCAGACCACGATAAAGAAGACTACCCAAGCTGTCTGTACCGCCAAGCCCTGCCACATCTCAGGGCCGTCGACCTTACCTAAAAACACTGCGGCAGGAAAATAGGCCATGTACTTGAACGGCATAAAATCTACCACCGTACTCCAAGGTTCAGGCAAGAAGTCGAGTGGGAACATATGACCAGAGAAAAAAAACGTAAACAGCATGTAGACAAACAGCAGCGACGTGACTTCCAAGAACCAAAATGCAATTAGCCCCATCGACGCTTCTAAGAAGAACCCTAACGCGAATGACAGCACGAGCGAAATCAGAAACACACCAAATACCTCGGGTGCGGGCCAACCTGGAAAGTAGCTGCGGCACAGATAGTAGACCAGTGCAAACGGACCGGCAGCCACAAGGTAGTAG
>JBCDBK010000095.1:0-20022 GCA_039184115.1 Planctomycetota bacterium
GATATCCGTGTCCTTACTCAAGACTTTGGTTGGCAAGGCGACGGTTTCTGGTTTCATGGTGCGGGCGTCACTGTGGACGACAACGTCGTCTCTGGAGCATCTGGCCATGGCTTCATCTATTGGACTCTTGGCCTCGTCGAAAAGGGCTTGGGTGAAAATCTCGTTAGCGCATCAAATTTGCCAGGGCGAGATCTGTTCGACGACCAAAGCACATTCGTTCGCACGAAGCACGTGCCTGTGCCCAGTTTCGATGGCAACTCGACCTACAGTGCTGCGAAAGGCCTTGTTGTAGCGTATCTGCACACCGATAACCGCGACGACAACGACGACCACTTCGTTGGCGAAGGGATTCTCGACCCGGTGCCGCAGGCATACGAGGACCAACTCCAATCGACGTTCTCCAACTTCACGGCTTGGAACGTTCCACTCTCTGGCGTTTCCGCGCCTTACTCGGGGCGACTGACATTCGAGAATATTGATCTGCTCGGGACCGCCGCGGAAGGATCGGTCGGCATCAAACTCGACCAGTTTGCGAATCAGAACGATATCACCGTGCGCAACGTGAATGTGGACGGCTACCTAACCGGCATTGCTGCACAGCGTCAAGGAATCGGAACTATTGACGGTGCTACGGTTTCTGCTCCGACCGACATACGCATCAGCGCGCCCGATACGAACTCGCGAAATCTGGAAATCAGCAACGTTGATTTTTTGCCACTCAGCAGCATCTTCGATCCTAACGAAGAGCGAGTGAACATCGACCTAAACGCTGGGTTCGATCTTGGTATATCTGCGGGGCTTTTCGGAATCGATGAGGAATTCTACGATGAGGATACGCTGCTATATGTCCCACCTGTTTTCCAAAAAGATCGCATTACACTCGATACACCAGGCTATGAGAATGTCGGTCTGTATTTCGATGCACAAGCGGCCAACTTTCGACCTGTTCCCGTGGGCGGCGAGCTCGCGAAATTCGTTCGTAACGAACTGGTAGGCAAGACCAACGCTCAGCTACAGCAGGAGTTCGGCATCTCTTTTTCCGATGCGGTGATGCCAGGCGGTACCGTGCAAGATTCTCTTGTGCGGGGAGGTCGCATCGGTTCGCCTCTGCCGTCCTTTAGCAAGCTACCGCCAGCGAACGACTCCTACTGGGCGGATTATCTAGCTGAACTCGGCGTGACTTTACCATTCGCGTCCACCAGCCTCAACTCGACGAGTGCTATAGAGTTCGGTGCGATTGCGAGACAAATTAGCAGCGGACTACAGAATCAGGCCCACACGAACATGGTCGAAAATGCTGGCTCTAACTCGTCGTTACCCGCGCAGCGACCAACCAAGTCTAGCAAGAAGATTGCACCTAGAGAGATTGACAAACTCATGTCACAAGTAGGCTTGCATGAACATGAAATGGACGAGGGTGCACTGGCAAAAATAACCGATAGCATCTGGTGTATCGCGCGAGATGCAGCGCACCAGAATTTCACTGCAGAATAGTAATCTACTAATGCCGTTCTCCATCTATGAATGCGTAGGCCTGTATCTCATTGACAGCCTATGCGTTCTGAAGATAGCTTGGCTATCAATCGATATCACTGCTCAACTTTTGCGGTTGGGGCATAGCACGAGGGAAATTCCGCCCTGCCATAGGCATACCTCAGTCGACCCAAATGCGATGCTTGCGCGCATCGGTTGATTTCTTCGCTTATGGAATCTGAGCCGTTGAACCTTCTGCTAACGACGCCTGTTCTTCGTTAGTGATCCAATCGAGGGGGACGAGTGCTGTCGATTTGATGCCACCCAATGGGACTGAAATATGTTTCCAGTCAGTTCCAAGTCCGGCGGGGATCACCGACGCTGGAAACGCTGGTGTTGCAGCGGGCGTAGAGACACCCGAGCAGTACGGCTGATTTTCTCGTTTGACGACTCTCTTTGCGCATCCTTGGAAAGCCAAATCACCCTTAAAATTGCTGTTTTTCTTGAATGTTGAGCCGTGCTGCTCATCGGCTAAAATGGGGGCTTCCTCTAGGTATTGCTGTTCGCGGGGCACCCATGGCTTACACAAAGCAACTAAAGATTACCAACTATCGTCGACTGAAGCTCGAAGCACTCGAAGACCGGCGGATGCTGGCAACATTGACGGTTGATAACGCTCTCGACGGCGACTTAGCTGCCCTGGCCGGAGATGGCCAGCTTAGCCTGCGCGAGGCGATTGAAATCGCCAACACGGGGACGACCATCGACGGCTTCTCCAGTTCAGACGTTGCCGACACAATCACTTTCAGCCCAATCGCATTTCCAAACGGTGTTAAGACGAACATCTTCTTGGCTGGTTTTGAACTTCATGTCACCGAATCCCTAACGATAAGTGGCGAGAACGACGTTGTAATAAGCGGTGATGGTTTCTCTCGCGTCCTACGAGTTGGTGAAGCTGGGGCCAGCGCACCGGATGTCGAGTTGATCGCGTTAGATATTGCGCAGGGGAACTCCTCCACTGAGACGAATCCAAACGGTGGCGGCATTCTGCTAGAGGCAGGTGTTCTCCGTGTCGTTCTTGGGACATTCTTCGGCAACTCTGCTGGAAGCAACAGTGGCGGAGCGATCGCAAACATCGGTGGCGACTTAGAGATCAATGGCACAACCTTCTTGCTTAACAACGGCAATCAAGGTGGGGCAATCTACGATACGCAAAACTTAACCGTCAGGCCTGTTACCATTTTTCCAAACGGCTCTGAGGAGCTTGTGCCAACGTCGTTTATAAGCAACTCTGCCACGGATGGCGGGGGCGGCTTGTTCGCTTCTGGCTCTGCTGACATCAGCGGCTCGGTCTTCAGCTCAAACTCTGCGGACGAGGGTGGCGGCGCTTATCTCAAAAGTCCAGCACTGACATCGGCAACCATTGTCATTACCGACAGTTCGTTTGCGGGGAACACTGCGAGCCGTGGCGGTGGGATTTATGCCGATACCTCCGATAGCGGCTTTTTGGACCCAGAGCCGTTTGCCATCAAGATTGAGCGTTCAAGTATCTCTGGCAATACGGCAGACGAGCGGGGCGGTGGCGTCTATTCGAGCACGCAAAACTCAGCAGTTGAGATCCGCGACAGCACGCTGTCGGGTAACACAGCTACCAACTCGCAAGGCACGGTCGGTGAGGGTGGGGGACTGTTTGCCTACGACGCTTCGCGTGCCGAATACTTCGTGCCCGACGCGTATTCTCCTGGAATGAACCTCTACTATCGCTCGGGAACGCGAGTGATCAACAGCACCATCAGCGGTAACGTCGCGGCCCTGCAAGGGGGCGGGATTTCAATTCATGTCGACTCGGTGGATCCGGCGAACCTCTTGCTGAATGGGACGCAGCTTCTTTCCTCAACGATCACCCAAAACCAATTAGATAACGACATCAACAACGGAGTAGACGACGACGTTAGCGGTGGAGCAGGCCTTTACGCAGTCCAGCGCATTGGTCCCTACTTCAACCTCGACCAGCGACTCTCGATCTCAAACACGATCATAGCTGGTAATGGATCGGTGCTTGCGCCGAGCGACCCGATTGATCCGATCGAAGACGCAATCTTCCAGGTTAACGAGGCGGATATCGATTCGCAGCGGATGGAACTCGACCTCAGCAACCTGCTTGTCGGTTCGAAGACTGCGGGCGCAAATCTGATACAGTTCGACGTCCTAGCAACGGCCCTGCCCGGCCTGGGTAATCTCGCCGATAACGGCGGCTTTACGGTACCGGATGGTAGTGTAATTCAAACCCACGCCCTATTTCTCAACAGCCCTGCGGTGGAAGCCGGCGACGCTGCGCTGTTTAGCTTTCTTGTCACTCAGCCGCAGTCGGACCAGCGGGGCGTTGGGTTCGATCGAGTTGTTGGTAATGCCCTCGATATTGGGGCTGTCGAACTGCAGAACTCTACGCTGGTTGTGAACAGCAGCTCTGACAATTCGCAAACAACGCCACTCGACTTTACCGACTCGGCGCTGACTTTGCGTGAGGCCATTCACGTGGCGAATCTACGCCCAGGACCAGACACCATCACGTTCGACCCGGCAGTCTTCACGGGTGGGGCCGGCAGCCTTATTCGACTGAACGGAAGCGGACTCGTTATTACAGATACCGTACAGATAGATGGATCTACCGGCGTTGATGTAACGATTACCGGCGATGTACTAGGCAATGATGTCGTAGATACGGCGTTTGTGACTGATCTTATGTCTACCTCGTCCGCCTCTCTGGACGACAACTTACGGGTTTTGCACATAACTGGATCGAGTGGCTTGACACTAAACAGTGTGACTATCACTGGTGGACTTACGACAAGTATCAACGACAACGGCGGCGGCATCCTTTTCAATAGCACTGATGATCTTCTGCTAACCAACAGTACCGTCCGCGGCAACTATGCAGGTCTCTCAAGCGGTGGCGGCATCTTCCTTGGATCCGGCACGTTGGTACTCTCAGATAGCAACGTTAGCGGGAACCTCGCTGGTAACGAAGGGGGCGGCGTCTATACGCACTCTGGCTCGGTTACGCTGACTCATAGCATGGTCAGCGGGAACTTGACTACGGGTGCCTTCGCCGCTGGCGGCGGCATCTACTCGTATTCGGGGCCGATAGCGCTGACCAACAGCACAGTCAGTGAGAACCTGACTTACTGGAAAGGTGGTGGCATCTTTACAAGGCACGGTGCCGTCACGCTCACCAACAGCACCATCAGTGGCAACACGACTGATGGAGATTTCGCAGATGGCGGGGGCATTTATTCTGACACGGGCGGAGTGACGCTCACAGACAGCACAGTAAGTGGAAACTCGACCATCGGACTGGGTGCCGACGGTGGCGGCATCTTCTCAAGATCGGGTGATACAACTCTTAATCGCAGTACCGTTAGCGGCAACTCGACCACAGGCGACTTTGCCGGGGGCGGCGGCATCTATACGCGTTCCGGTACAGTGATTCTCACAGATAGTACCGTCGTCGCCAACGCAAGCGGTGGAATAGGAGGTGGCATCGGGTTTGACGCCACAGCCTACGTACCCCTAAGTCAAACACTGACGATCAGCAACTCGATCATCGCCGGCAACTCTGACATCGGCATCGCGCCGGATTTCATCGCACCGAGCAATCGTGATACAGATCTTATCGTCACGCACAGCTTGATCGGGGATGCTGTTGGCACAGGTCTCACGGCAACATCTCTCGGCGTACCTGACGCCGCTGGCAACCTCATCGGCGGGGCGCCCGACGCCGATATCACCGAGTTGAGACTGGAGGTCGACGTCGCCGCGATGGGCAACTTTGAGTTGAACCAAGACCTCTATCGCTTCAGCTACCGCTTTGCCGACGTGCCGAGCGACGAGTGGACAACGCTGCTCGATGCTACTGTTGATGAGGCCGCTACGCAAACGTACACACTCGCCAATGGATCGCAGCCAATTGTGGACGATCCCTTGCTGATGGGTAGCGCGGCACTCAGCAACCAGTTCACCACGCTCACCGCGACCGGTATTCAACCGCGCGGACGAGAATTGGAGATCCGCTTTGAAACCGACACCGATGGCGGCAGCGAAGCGTTTGCCTTCAAGAACCTCAAGGTCTTCGTCGACAGCGAAGTCAACCCGTTTGGTCAGTCGGTAACAAACACCAACGACATTGGCCTCGTCCGACGAACGATCGATGCCGATTTCTCCGACTTGGGCGACATGTTTGGTTTGCGAAGGGGGCGTTTAGCCGCCGATTTGCCATTCGCGATCATCGACGATTCGATCGCTGATGCCGCCGACATGAATGGGATCATCCCCGCAGCAAGCGGCGAAGAGTTCTTCGGCGTTGTCGATACTCGTAATGACGAAAATATATTCGACCCCGCCGATCCAGCAGCGGTCGTCAAGCAAGCGATCTGGACCTTCGCCGTGCCTAGTGACGAGCAACTCGACCCGCTACTTGCCCCACTCGCCGACAACGGTGGCCCCACACACACGCACGCGTTGCTGCTTGGCAGTCCGGCGCTCGACGCGGGCGACCCGGCGGTTGTTTTTGACCCGGCGGAGTTCGACCAGCGCGGCGACGGGTTCAGCCGTGTGGCTGGGGGCCGCATCGACATGGGGGCGTTCGAGCTGCAAGACCTCACCGGGGCCGCGAGCTTTACCGGCAGCTACACGCAGGTTTTCGACACGCTCTCGAATGCCAACGACACGACCCAACCGTGGGCAAATGACACCACGCTCGCTGGCTGGCACCTGCTGCGACAACCGTTTCCCGGCGTGCCGGTCGATTCGATTCAAGTCGGTGATGGCTCCGCCACGGCAGGAGCGTTTTACAGTTTCGGAGAAGACGGCAACACCGACCGCGCGTTGGGTGGCGTTGGATCGGGCGGTTCCTACTTCGGTAGCCCGGCGAGCGGTGACGACGCGGGTTGGATGGCGCTGTCACTGTCCAACGATACCGGTGGCCCGGTCGAAAATCTGGGAGTCTTCTACACTGGCGAGCAGTGGCGCGATAGCGGCAATGACGATCCCCAGACGATGCGGCTAGAGTACGGTTTTGGCGATTCCTTCACTCGCGTGCCAAGCTGGATGGCCGTCGGACCCGATGGGCAGTTCACTTCACCGTTGCACAGCGAAACTTCGCCGCTCAGTGGCAATCTGGTATCACAGCGGCGAGGAGCCATTCTCGGCGGTCTCGCTTGGGCGGCAGGCGATACGCTGTGGCTACGGTGGGTCGAAGAGAACAACACGGGGACAGACCACGGACTCGCTATTGATGATGTCGAGGTCGTCGCGCTCGCGCAGCCAGCAAGTCTCGTGGTGGATACGGTTACTGATGAACTCGACTCCAATTTCTCGACGGGCGACTTGTCACTGCGTGAGGCTGTGATATGGGCAAATGGAATTGATGGGCCAGATACCATTACTTTTGACTTGGCCTTAGACAATCAGACAATCGTTCTATCTTTAGGCCAGGTGGAGGCTGAAGCGGGAGCAAGTATCGATGCGTCCGCGTTACCGAGCGGCATCTCGATTGACGCGCAGGATCTGTCACGAGTCTTCGACATCCGCCCTGGGGAAGAAGACACCGCTTTCAAAAACCTCTGGCTCAAGAATGGAAATGCCGGCGAAGAAGATGGAGGGGCGATAAGATTCCGGGGGAACTCTCGCATTAGTATTGAACGCACCGCCGTTTCTGATAGTAGTGGCGCGCGCGGCGGTGGTATTGCAGCATCGAACCTAGAGGTTTTCGAATCTGAAATTCGCGGCAATAGCGCTATAACCGGAGGCGGCATCTACGTCTACCAGTTCGGCGACGTAAGTATCCAGGGCTCGACAGTAAGTGGCAATCACGGCGGTGGGGTTTATGCTGCGGAGGTGCTCTACAGCTCAGGTGAAGATCAGGATCTGAATTCGTCGGTTTCAATTCTCTCATCGACGATTTCGGGTAACGCAGCTGGCCATGGCGTAAGTGTTAATGGGTTCTTGTTTGAAGTTCCGGACTTTGTGCTGCCTGAGAATGCGCTCCTACGAATTCAAGATTCCACGATTGTCGATAACGGCCAAGCAGGTATCTACTTTGAGATAACGGAAGACTTAGTCCCGCTTGCGGACTACCAGACAGTCGCAGTGATTGAGAATGCGATTGTTGCGAACAACAATTACTTGTCATGGGCCGACATTGAATTTGGTGCACAGCAGAATGTCGCCTTGTCGGGTTCGTACTACTACCGAGTTGGGGGAGGAAACATCGATCCGCGTCCGTATACCCTGATGGTAAGTGGATCGATAATCGGCGAAGTTTTTGGACAGTTCGCTGTACCTAATGATCTCCCGACTGCGCTCGTTGGCAATAGTGGGGCGGTTGATCCGTTACTGGGGTCGCTTGATGAGAATGGAGGATTTACGTTGCCCCACGGTAACGTGATTAGCACGCACCAACCGCTGGTCGGTAGTCCTGCAATCGACAATGGAATCTTCAGCGAGTTCTTCGCAGCTGCGGAGTTCGACCAACGCGGCACGCCCTACGCCCGCGTCGCCGGCGGGCGGATCGACATTGGCGCCTTCGAGGCGCAAGAGACGCCGAGCCTGTTGGTCACGACGACGCTCGATGTCGTCGATGAGTTCGACCAACTTACCTCACTTCGCGAAGCGATTGGCTTTGCTAACGACCTCGTTGGTCCAGACACGATCACATTCGACCCGGCAGTCTTCACCGGCGGCGCGGCGAGCCTAATCCGGCTGAACGGGACAGAGCTCGAAATCACCGACACGTTGACGATCGACGGCTCGACGGGCGCAGACGTCACGATCACCGGTGACGCGTTCGATAATGATGTCGTTGATGCCGCATTCATCACCGCTGTTGATGCTAGTCTGACGAGTGACGCGACTTCGCTAGACGACAACTCACGAGTGCTGAACTTCACCGCGTCGACAGGCGACCTGACACTCCAGGGCCTGACCATCACCGGCGGGCGGACGGTGGACGATAACGAAGAAGGCGGCGGCATTCGCTTCGCGAGCGACGGTGAGCTACGCCTTACAGGCGGCGCAGTGAGCGGCAACTCGACCGCAGGAAATGATGCCGAAGGCGGTGGAATCTACACGCTCGAAGGCTGGGTAACGCTTGAAGGCGGTACCGTAGCGGCGAATTCAACGACTGGTGCCGGGTCGCACGGTGGTGGGGTGGTTGCCGAGCGGCTGACAGTCAGGGACTCGACGATTAGTGGCAACTCGACCAATGGGGCGGCGTCTGATGGTGGCGGCGTTTTCATCTATCAGCTCGTCGACGTGACCGGTTCGACGTTCAGCGGCAATACCGCAACCGGCAAGGGTGGCGGTCTGCGCACCGGCGGTGAAACGGCGATCGTCAACAGCACCATTGTCAGAAACGCCTCGCTGGCCACGGTGGACGGTGGCGGCGGTCTGTCGAACGCAGACGATCTGGTGACGATCACCAACTCGATCTTGGCCGAAAACACCGCGTCGGCAGGCTCGCCCGATCTGCATCAGAGCAGCGATGGCCCCGCGGCAATATTCATGGTTTCACACAGCATCATCAGCGATGTCGCCGGCATGACTGCCGCGCAACTCGCCGAACTGACGGCTGGAGTCGGCACGATGCTGGGCGACTCGACAGCGGGGGGCGCGATCGATCCGCGACTCGACCCGCTGACCGACAACGGCGGCCCCACCGAGACCCACCTGCCGCTGGCCGGCAGTCCCGCGATAGATGCAGGCGATCCGTCGGTCGTGTTCGACCCTGCCGAGTTCGATCAACGTGGCGTGGGCTTCGCCCGAGTGTTCGACGCTCGACTAGATATTGGTTCGTCGGAAGTTCAGGAGACGCTGGACCTGGTGGTGACCACCGACGCCGACGCGATCGCGCTCGACGGTCGGACGTCGCTACGCGAGGCAATCGCGATTGCAGCTGCTTCGACGACACCTCGCACAATCGTGTTCGATGCCACACTCGACGGCGGTACGATCCTGCTTGACGATGCTCTAGGCACACTCAATATCGACGCCTCGATGACGATCAGCGCAACCGCGTTGCCAACCGGCATGACGCTCAACGCGGGTAACGGCTTGGACAATCTGTTCAACACCGGCGATGGGTACGCGGTGTTTAACGTCGACGATAACCTCGCGGGGGCGAATATCGAGGTCACACTCGCTGGACTGACCATCACCGGCGGCGACGGCACCGATGGCGGAGCGATCGTCAGTGTCGAAAACCTCACGCTGAATGCAATGCAGATCGTCAATAACGCCGCATCCAGTCGGGGCGGAGGTCTGTTTGGCCGCGGCACGGTAGAGATCAATGATGGCGAGTTCTCTGGCAACACGGCGACGCGCGGAGGTGGCGTCTTCGCGGAAGGTGACCTCGTCGTGCGGCGTGCGACGCTCACAAGTAACGATGCCACAGCATCGCACGGGGGCGCGATCTCCTCGCTCGGCGTAACGATGCTCGACGCGACGTCGATCAGCGGCAATGACGCCGAACTCGATGGCGGTGGTGTTTGGGCTCAGGGCCCAACTACCATCGTGGGCGCTTCAATAGGCCTTAATGACGCTGGTCGGACCGGCGGCGGGGTCTACGCAGTGGCATCAGCGATGGGCGATGCCATCGGGATTGCAGCGACCAGCATCTTTGAAAATACGGCCAGCGTCGACGGTGGCGGACTCTATGGAGCCGGGCCTATGTCGATCGAAAATAGCAGCGTTTACCTCAACTCTGCCGCGCGTACCGGCGGCGGCCTCAGACTCGCTACTGACACAACGGGGGATTCGATCGTCTTGCAACAGCTCACGGTCAGCGCGAACACCGCCGGTCGCGACGCCGGCGGCGTATGGATTCAACAGGTCGATGGAGAGGGCGATGCCCAAATCGACCGGAGTACGATCACACTCAATGTGGCGGACGCCGATGCGAACGGCGACGGCACCGGCGGCGGTGTGGTCATCGCCGAATTGGGAACCGCTGAGGTTTTGGGCTCGATCATTGCCGGCAACCAAGCAAATTCTGCTGGCAAAGCAATCGACATCACCGGCGACTCGTCCGCGCTGAGCGGCCTCGCCCTAGGGCAATTCAACCTTATGCATAGCCTCGTCGGTGACAACTTTGGCTCGGGCCTCACCGAGTCACAATCGGCGGACGCTGAGGGTAACTTGATCGGCAGTGCAGCGGGGTCTGGGGTAATCGATGCGGTGCTGAGTGCGCTGGCCGACAACGGCGGCCCGACCGAGACCCACCTGCCGCTGGCCGGCAGTCCCGCGATCGATGCAGGCGATCCGTCAGTTGGATACGACCTGAGTATGGTCGATCAGCGTGGCGAACCGTTTACGCGAGTCCTTGGCGGTAGAATCGACATCGGTGCGGTCGAAAGCGAAGGACTCAGGCCGTTGTCGCTTGAGGTCGCCAATGTCCTTGGACTTGCTGCGAACGAAGTCGCCAATCTTGATGCAGGGCTGCTGGTTTGGCTTGACGGAAGCGATTCCACTACGTTGATCACGGATGGGATAACGGGTGCGGTCGCCTGGCTAGACAAGTCGGGTAACGACAACGATGCTGAGCAACCCGATGGCACGAGTTCTCCGATTAGGAGTGGCAACTGGGTGAACTTCTCGCCCGACGCCGACGCGGCTGGGCCGGACAACGACGACTTTCTATCGTTGACGATTGCAAACGCACCAACGGGAGCGTGGACGGGTACCGTCGTGTTTGAGGTCGATGGCAATTCGTCGGACCAAGGCCTAGTGAACCCGATTCCGTTTACTGCGGCTGGATTCTCCGTGACTCACGATACGAATCAAGCCTGGGCGTATTACGGAAACGGCTCGAATAACGAAAGAGGACCTGCCGCTGTCGGTGAGCCTCACCTTGCTATTTCCGCCTGGACAGGCGGGGTGACCGAAGACGATCAGAATTTTTGGATCGATGGAGTTAAAGCCACGACCGATGACGGCGCACCGGTACCGAATAACGACTTGGCCAGTCAGCTGTTGATCGGCAGCGCTAACACGCCGCTGGATGGCAGAATCGGTGCAGTCATCATCCACAGCGGCGCGTTGAGCCAAATGGCCAGGCAGCAGTTGGAAGCCTACATGGCGGTAACTTGGGGTGTGCCGCTGCCCCCAGGTCACGCGTTCGCGCCGTCGGCCGATTTCAATCAGGATGGCGATGTCGACGGGCACGATTTCCTCGCGTGGCAACGAGGCTTTGGCGCGACCGAAAACGTGACGCTCGCCACGGGCGATGCCAACGGCGACGAGGCCGTTGATGCCGAGGACTTCGCTCTGTGGAGCGGCCAGTACTCGCAAGCATCGACGCTCGCGGCACTTGCTTCTACCTCGATTGACGAGGCGTTGATTGACGAGGCGTCAGCAGACATTGCTCCCGAACTGTCGGCGATTGAAGCAGCGCTCGTGATGGAATTCGCTGACAGCGCTGAACGTGATCGCAGATTAACGATGACTGAACCGTTGCGTGAGGCACCTCTCACTAAGACTCAAAGATCATTCGTCCCCATGGCTCGTTCGTCTTACGTTGACTCGGAGTTCGATTATCCGGAATCAGGAAGCCGAGATAAGGAACGACAGGCTGAACTTGCTTGGATGTCTGACGAGTTGCTAGAAAAAGTGTTCTCATAGAGCCCTTGAAAGAGACTCCGGGACGGACCGCGACTCTCTTGTACACTGCGTGGTGTTTGGCTTTTTGATATCCGCCGCATCTCAAGAGACGTTGAAGTTTGGTATCAGATTCCAGCGCCGGTGAATTTCTTCTCGGCGCGCAACACTATCTGCGCAATCGTGTAGCCGAGCCACCAGTTTGCGCTACAATCTCAGTCAGCATCATCGAACCGGCGTTTGCAGCACGGACAGCTCTCATCGTTTCCCTTGAGCAGGGCTGAGAATGCAGTTGGCTGCGGAAGGGTAGTAATCGCCCTGAATGCCAACGGCGCTCGGTGTGCGTAATGCCGGTAGGTGACACCAGCTACCGAGTGCCCAAGGATCTCAATCGATGATTCCGGAATGTGCTCGTCATGATAGGTTGCGCATGTTTTTCGTAGATCCTTCAATTCCCAAAGCTCATCGTCACCAGTCTCGCTATTCTTCGGAACGGTCAGTCTATGACGACTGGAAATTCGCCAGAGCCTGGCTTCTGAATCAGCTGCGGGATTTAGATGAGTAGACCTATGGACCAAAATCGTTTCGACCGCTTGCAGCAATTGTTTTTAAAGGCTTGCGAACTCGAGGAAAGTCAGAGAGCTGCCTGGATCGACAGGCAATGTGAAGGCGACGCTGAATTTGCGCAAGAGTTGCGTGGTATGCTTGAGCAGCACGAACGCACAGTATCTCCACTTGATGGCCAGGCAGTTGTTGCTTCAGAAGTCCGACAGGCTTTGGCCGATGCAGAAGAAGCTCGGCTCCCAAGTATTGATGGCTACGAATTGCTGCGCGAAGTGGATCGAGGTGGCCAGTCGATTGTCTACGAAGCTACGCAGATATCAACTGGGCAGAAAGTAGCGATCAAGGTTCTATTGAATCAGGAATTCAGCGGCGAAGAAGAACGTCGAAGGCAAGAACGGGAAGTTCAAGTACTCGCCAAGCTTTCCCATCCGAATATCGTCGGCGTGATTGACCGAGGGCGTACAGCAAGCGGTATAGATTACGTTGTGATGCCGTACATTGAAGGCCGGCCGCTTGACAAGTATCTTTTAACTATCTCACAATCGAAAAAGACGACTGATTACGCCTCAAGTGTGCTCAATCTATTTCTTAAGATTGCGCGTGCAGTCGGAGTAGCCCACGTCTCAGGAATTGTTCATCGCGATCTCAAGCCCGCGAATATCTTGATCGACAATTCAGGCGAGCCGCACATTCTCGATTTTGGATTGGCAAGATTCTATGGGAATGAAATATCAAAACAGGCAACCACCGTCGACCACCTAACGCGCGACGGACGTTTCGTTGGATCGCTTCCATGGGCTAGCCCTGAACAAGCTGCAGGGGAATCAACAAATATCTCTCCTGCTACCGACGTTTACTCCCTCGGGGTGATTCTCTATCAAATGCTCACTGGCGGGAAGTTTCCATATACTGTCGTTGGTAACGTCCGCGATGTGATGAATAATATCTTGAGATCAAGACCAGCTCCTCCGAGTTCTGTGAATTCACAGGCAAGGGCCAAAGGCTGGCGAATTTGGCGTCGTGTAGCGCGACTGACTCCGGGGGACGGTGCACTAAATCAAGCTATTGATAAAGTAGCGCTTACGGCCCTAGCAAAAGCTCCTGGAGACCGCTACGCGGGTGCTGAGGAGTTCGCCGAGGACGTCGAGCGATATCTCGCTGGAAGACTACCGCTGGCGTCCAAACGATCACTTCCGACCACGAAGGCCAAGAGAAAAATCGGAATCAGCTTAGTAGCCGCTGCCGGAATTGGAACTGCTCTGATTTTGGCTTGGGACGTTTTGGATCATAATGCTATTAATGATGGTGTGGCAGTGTCAGAGGACACATCACCTATGCAATCGTCGCCGGATCCTTTGAAACCGCTTGAGATAGATCTGTTCGATAAAGCCCGTCAAGACACCGGTTTGGAGCGTGAGCAGATTGCACTGATAGTCTCTAGTCGGATTCGGAATAAAACGACAGGCAATCTCGTTGCTCTAAGAGACCGCGAGTCTCTTTTCTTCGCGCTAACTTCCGAAAACGGCACTTCTGTATTAGTTCAATCAGATATTCGCGGCACCATCCAAGGCTGCCTTGAACTGCCATATTCGTTGTGTAGCCTAACAAAAAGTGGGAACCGACTGTTGGCTACAACCGGGTCCTACTTGCACTCGGACGGACGAATTATCGTCGTTGACCATCAAGGTATCGCAAGCACCTTCCTCCGCAACACTCAAGTGCTTCCAGGAGCGTGTGATGTCTGGTCGCTAGAAGACAACGGTGACTATTTGATCGCTGACAACGAACGCGACGTAATACTCGTTGGAGACGGTTCAGGCGAGAGCGAACCGAAGACTATCTTCGAAGTCCCAGCTCCTGAATACATGGAGCGTGATGGGAGGCATAACGCACAGTCAATGTCGGCCGCGATCACAACTGACAATAATCTAATATACAGTGACGACGAATGGGAAGCTGTCTATCAATTCCAGCTCGGCGTCGAACCGAACTTCAATAATCCATTGCTCGCCGGATTTGGTGTAGTCACTGCAAGCAGAACCGAAAACATATGGGCCGCTCTACTGCGTGACGAACTGGCTGTGAGTGATAGCAGTGGAAATCTAAAACGATTCAATTACGGGTTTGCGTCCAGTGCCACATGACCGTGTGTAATGGACTTTGCCCCATCGAAAAGACACGCAGTAGAGTGGTTGCTTCGTATTTGCCGTAGTTTTTAGGTAAGCCATTGATATCCCTCGCCAAGGTTGGTAGTTGCAAAGCTGAAGGATTTTTTACCGCACTTTTACCGCAGGAAAGGCATGTGCAGGGCAAATACAATGCACACCCAATGTCGGATCTTCATAAGGGCAGAAAGTGCGTTGGGTGCTGCATAGACAGGGCGAAACGAGCGTTGACCCGAGAAAAATCGTGGTCAGAAGCGACAAGAGAAAAGAAGGTAGCCCTGGCCTTAAAATCCAGTGGGGGGTAACCCCCGTGCGGGTTCGAGTCCCGCCTCGGCTACTGTTTTTACAGGGTATTTTGCCAACTGCCCTTCCTGGCGACTCTCGCCGATTTCAAAAATTGGACTCATTTTGGACTTATTCGTAGCAACGATATGGCAATCGTATCGATGGTCTTCTCGACTCGCTGAGCAAAAGATGGTTGTAGGAAAACAAGCCGTTTGCCGCTTGGAGAACCATCGTTGGCCAGTATCAACACCTACCCATCGACAGGGCGATACTACGTCCGCTTCCACTACGCCGGAGTGCAGTATAAGCGTAGCCTCGAGACTACCTGCCCGCTGGAAGCTGAAGCTGCCAAACTACGCTTAGAGGACACTCTGGCCTTGGTGAAGCAAGGCCGTATCGTTATCCCCAAGGATGCCGATGCCATCACGTTTCTGCTCACCGATGGCAAGAAGAACCACAAGGCACGGCCCGACAAAATCCGCACACTGGGTGAGCTGTTTGACGGCTACCTCCACTCCCTACCCGCTGGCAGCAAAGAGGAGACCACGCTCGACGGCGAAGCAATTCACCGCAAGCATCTGGCCCGCATTTTGAAGAAACGCTGTCCGCTCAAGAGCATCACCCAAAGCTTGCTGCAAGAGTACATCAATACGCGGCTGCAGGATACATTTCGCGGTGAGCCCATTAAGCCAGCGACTATAAAGAAGGAAATCACCACGCTCCGGTTGATGTGGAATTGGGGCGTTGGCGAAGGGTTTCTGCAAACCGCCCTGCCTACTCGTCGGCTGAATTATCCGCTCGTTGATGAAAAGCCACCGTTTATGACGTGGCGAGAAATCGAGACCATGATTGAGCTGCAAGGCTTGGACGACAAGGCTGCCAAGAAGGTCTGGGAGTGTTTATTCCTTACGCGGGGTGAGATAGAGCAATATCTAGACCACGTTGAGTCTTTGGAGATAGCCCCCTGCATCTATCCGATGATGGTGATGACGGCTCACACAGGTATGCGTCGTAGCGAGCTATTGCGTAGCCAGATACCTGATATCGACCTAGCCCGAAATGTGGTCCGGGTACGCGAGAAAAAGAAGAGTCGCAAGTATGCAGTGACTTTTCGGCAAGTGCCGATGTCAGCTCGGCTACACCAAGCATTGGAATATTGGTTGGCTAATCACCCAGGCGGGATGCACACTTTCTGCACGGAGTTTGCCGAATCGATTTCTGTCGAGCATGCCAAGACCTGCTTTAGCAATGCCAAGAAGAAATCGAAGTGGCAAAAAATCCGAGGCTACCACGTCTTCCGTCATTCCTTTGCCAGTAACCTCGCAGCCAGTGGAGTTGATGAGCGAATGATTGACGAGTTCATGGGCCATCAAACCGAAGAGATGCGAAAACGCTACCGCCACTTCTTCCCTGACCAAACACAGTCAGTGATTGAGTCAGTTTTCGGTGGCCACAGCAGCAAGCCTCGAATCTCGGTTATTGGCTAGGCCAAATCACAGATAACCATTGTTCCTTCAAGCTCTACCGTTTCGACAATGAACCTAATAGACGTTACGGCAATCTCCCGCTCTATGCAGAAATCTAGTCAAACCTCAGTTTCAGCTATCTTAAGAATCTTTAGCTAATAGACGCCCCGCTAGAATTACAAACATGCTGATAGTACAGCCAACGGCCGCATCCAAACTGAGATAGTTCTCAGTCAAAAGACGCCAAGCTACAGCTGCGGCCAGCCCTGCAAGCATGGATAGGCAAGCACATATCTGTGATGTTTGCAAACGCAGCAAAGCAACAGCCATTGCTGTGCCAATGCTGGCCGCTAAGCCAGCAGATGCTAAAACACTGAGTGTGAAAACAGAACCTGGTGCAACTGTCGCAATATAAGCAGCTATTCCTGCGATAAAAAAAACACACACGCGATGTGTGCTTTTGTTGCTCTGGCTATTTGGGGCTATGGGCAGCAAATCCCAGCTTAGTGCGGTACTGGAAGCGAGTAGCAGTGAGTCCGCACTGGAGATTATTGCTGAGAACATCCCAACTAATACCAAAGTACCCCAAACTGGACCAAACTCTAAAGCTACAGATGACAAGGCCGTTTCAGGGTCGCCAAGTCCAGGTGAGTGTATCCTCAAATACATTCCTATGATGCACATCCCTATCCAGGTCGCTTGGACAAACGCAATGTGAGTGCAGGCAGCCTTGATAACATCACTGCTCTTAGCTAAGGCCATTATCCTTGTAGTAACTTGTGGCTGGCTAAGCCCATACCCAAAGGCAACGAACGCGAATCCTAACATAGATATTATGCCAGTAGTCGTCTGGGAACTTGCTAGCGATACCAATTCAGGGCTTACTTCCTCCAACTTTCTAGATAGCACGTTGAAATTCCCATACTCAGTAATACACCACCAATTGACCCCACCTACTACAAGTAGCATGCCAACGGCCTGTGCCACATCCGTCCAAACTGAGGCTTTGAACCCCCCCATAGCTGTGTAAGTTGCAACAAACAAAGCAAACAGCACTATGACTGCGGTGTTAGAAATTTCTATTTGAGGCTCAATGGCTTTCGCAGCTGAGGAAAGTTGGGCTACAAGGTAAACGCCTAGGAAAATAACAATAATGAACGCTGCTACTTTTCTTATCGTAGCCCAGTCATTATGGCGAGCCAGTATTTCTGGCACGCTACACTGACCCTCTGCGTTGACCTTTTTGAATACTCTGGGAGCAAAGAGTATCCAGAAAAATATATCGCCAACAAGCCATGCTAGTGGATATGTCAGCGAAGCATAACCCATCGTATACCCCATCCCCACAGCACCGATTACAATGAATCCGCTGTTCGCAGTTGCTCCAGATGAAAGTCCGGAAACAAAGCCATTGATGCCGCGGCTGAATATGAAATCTTCATTTTTAGTGGCTCGCATGGCACGATAAGCGATTGCGATGCAACCAATTACGCTAACTGCTGTTAAGAAATAGCTCATATATCTCCACCTAATACCTAAGGAAGCCAACCTTCTATTTCAGGCTAACAGTTCAATGCAAGGTTTCGCCAGTTGCACATTATTGTTTTGACAAAATGTAGTACGCATATGTTGTGGTGTCTTCGTCCCAACGCGGTTCTTTTATTGTGCGAAGAATGGAAAAGCCTTGGGATTCGAAAAAATCTCTAAGTTCTGATTCGTTGTAGCGGCTGATTTTTACAAGCTGAACTTTGGTTTCAAATCTACCAGAATACCATGACAACTCTACTGTTTTGGCATGTGGCACTTCTGAAACTCCTTCTCCAGTTACTTCTCCAATTTCAATCGCTTCGGCTATTGTTGAGAGGCTGAGTTCAGGCTCTAGTAGCCTCGCGGATAATGCTGCTAATTCCCTAACAGTGGTCCCACCATACATTGCGGAAAGGTCTTCGGATAAATCGTCTGGATTGTCAGTGCATTCCGCCGCAATAATAGCTAAATCGCCTACTTCCATGACTTTGTTTAGGCCATGAATAAACTGCCTTTCACGCAAATTACCGAAGGTGCCACCTAGTAAGAGGTAAATGGTCTGGTCAGGTTTGTTCGAAGGGTCGGCAGGGTTATAAATTATTCCACGCAGAGATTCTGTAAGGCGATAGAAGTCACCTCTTACATAGTGAATATCCGCATTCGCTAACACATTCTCATCTAAGCTATCCGCGGTTTGTTCCAGCATTGCAACACTTGCATCCAGAAGTACAAGCTCAACCTTGTCAGCTTTTTCTACCGCACTCCGCATTATGACATTGTCTTTTGTGCCAGCTCCAACTCCCAGTTCTACAATTCTAACATGAGGTCGGTTAACTAATTCATTCCAATACTCTCCCCGACATAGCCGAGATAGAACATTTTTGCATCGTGCGTAAACAGCATAGGTAGGGTCTTCAAGTACTGCTTGCCATTTGCGAATTGCGACAGGGTCCATGTACATATGCTTGTAGTCTATTGCACCATGTTCTGCTATGTCGCTAGGCAGTGACTTCGAGAGAGTGTGACTTCCGATACTCATGACCATCCGAAATATCCTGTGTGCTCTAGAGTCACCACCGTAACTCCTGAGCATTGAAGAATCTATTTCATCTGAACCATTAGCAAAAGGTTCGAAATCAATGGTGCTTGAATTCTCCTTCTTTGCATTTAGTATTTCGAGACAAGCTTCTAGGGCTACTACGAGTTCGGACGGGGTTTGATACCTATCTCTAGGTTCTTTTTGATGCAGCTTTTCTATTATGTCGCTTAGACTGGTATCGATAGACTGAATTGGAGGCGGAGAGTCCTCACTAACAGCCTTTAGCGTTTCAATAATACCCTTTCTCACAAAAGGGTTTTTTCCAGTAAGTGCAAAGTACATCACTGTGCCAAGGCTGAACAAATCGCTCCTTGAATCGATACCATCTCCCGAAGCTTGCTCTGGTGACGCATATTCTGGCGTTCCAATAAACGCTCCTTCTGGAGTGATGGTTTTTTCTCCGAGTTGACGAGTAATACCAATGTCCACAATTGTAATAGTGGTATGGTCTTCAGAAACAATTAGATTGGCTGGTTTAATGTCCCGATGGACTATATTCTTACTACGCAAGGCATCAATGCCCTTGGCTACTTGGATGATTAATTTTGCAACTTTAATTGGGTTGCGGATGAGGGGCATTAGACGTTCCCCCTCAACGTAATTCATTATGATGTAACTAATCCCGTTTGAGATACCATCCCCTATATACTGCACCACATTCTCGTGCTTTATTGCTTTGAGTCTTTTTACCTCACGTGAAAAACGCTTTTTCGAAGTTAAAGTAGGGTCAGGGTCAAACAGTTTGATGGCCACTTCCTTTTTTGCATTATCGTCAGTTGCCCTAACGACAACA
>JBCDBK010000096.1:0-19712 GCA_039184115.1 Planctomycetota bacterium
CGACGCGTGCGCCGAAGCAGCCATCGCGTAGAGCCCGTCTCTCGACGAATCAAAACGCCCACGCTGTGGCGATGCCGCCATCGAGGACCAACCTTCGCTTCGCGCACGAGTTTCGCAAATCGACCGTTACTATATTCGCCTCCCAATTCGCGGAAGTCGCTGCAAACAAAGGTCGCGAGCATCGAAACACCTGGCAAAAAACGAAAACCGCGTTGCAAAATTACCATACTCAACTGCGATGAAGCACCGGTGAGTTTGTAACTACTTGCCTGGCTTGAACTTTCGCAATCGTGACCGCCACTTCGGCTTTGCCTTTTGTAAATTGCGCCCGTTTTCGCGTTTCAAAACCTCGCTCATCCGCTAAGAAATCGTTAATCCGATAAACCAGGGACCGACGCGCAGCGTCCCTCCAATCAATTTTATCGCGGTGGCCGGCCCATTTCCGCGACGATTCTTAGCCATCGATCAGCGGGTGAAACGCCGCAAAGGTGCCAATTCCTTCATCGCGAACAACGGCAGCCAAACCGCAGAAAGAACTTTCGCCAATACTCCTACTCCAAAATCTGAGACCGCTTTGAGTGGCGGCTGCTGGTAGCAGTCTCCAGCGTCGGCGAGTCCCTGTCGATGCTGGATGAGGGTAGTTCAAAAATTGAACCACAACGCAACCAAGGACAAGTTGGAGGGCTCGCAAATTCACCTCGTTGTTGCTTCGTTGCGTTGTGGTTCATTTCCAAGCAATCCACAGCGGAGCAGCGTAGGATGGGCCAAAGCGAAGCGGCGGCCCATCGATTCACAGGTCGTTGTCGTGGTTGTCCGACTCAATTATGCTGAGCGTCATGACGAATTATCGCAGAGCGTATGTTGCTGACGGGTCGTATTTCTTTACGGTGGTCACTCATCATCGTCGGCGTTTTCTTTTTGAACCCACGGCGCGAACTGCGTTGCGACAGGCTGTCACGGACGTCCGCCGGCGCTGGCCATTTCAAATCGATGCGATCGTACTCCTGCCCGACCATTTGCACTGCGTTTGGACGCTTGCGCCGGGCGATAGCGATTTTTCAACACGATGGAATCAGATCAAAGGAAAATTCAGTAGAGCGTGGCTCGCCAGCGGTGGACCGGAGGTAATTCCCGGTGCCAGTCGATCATCCCGCCGCGAGCGTGGAGTCTGGCAACGCCGGTTCTTTGAACATTGCTGCCGCGATGAACAGGATTATCGACGTTGCGTAGATTATGCTCACGTTAATCCACTCAAGCACGGGCTGGTGAAGCACGTTTGTGATTGGCGTTGGTCTTCATTTCATCGTTACGTGAAGTTGGGGGAGTACGCTCGCGATTGGGGAAACGCCAACGAGTGGTACGGCGACGAATGGAAAATGTTTGAATAAGCAGAAGATGGTTAGAATCGACACCCAGCGAATCGATGGGCCGCCGCTTCGCTTTGGCCCATCCTACGAACTGAGACTGCTTTCCGTAGCGGTTTTTGGGAGCAGTTTCCAGCGGCGGCGAGTCCCTATCGATGCTGGAAGAGGGTAGTTCAAAAATTGAACTACAACGCAACCAAGGACAAGTTGGAGGGCTCGCAAATTCACCTCGTTGTTGCTTCGTTGCGTTGTGGTTCATTTCCAAGCAATCCACAGCGGAGCAGGCGTAGGATAGGCCAAAGCGAACCTGAACGGCGAGGTGGTGTCATGTAGCCTGGTGTAAGGAGAGAATGTTGTTTGTTAGCACGTGAGGTGTTACGGTGACTCGGCAACCACTCTCCGAAGAAAAGCTATGGGACTTCATGAATGAAGCCTGGGACCGAATGTCTATCGAGCAGCGGCGATTTTGGGACCTCGTTAGGGTGTCGCCTCAAAAGTGGAAGCTGTCTCCGTGGGGTGACCAAGGCGGTGGTTTCTGGGCTGTTGGATTAATTGGGAACACCGTTCTCTGGTACAACGATATTGAAGGCGGTTTCAATCGTTCACGATACTCTGCATTCGGAACGATTGACGAGTACTGGTGCAACCAAGATAAACTAGAGTGGACGGTGCAGTTCACCCTCTATCAAATACGAACAGGTGAACCGGCTGCCCCTGGCTTCGGACCATCGATACCCGGGGAGTACAAATAAGCCTGATATGTGAGTGGGGCATGAACGCTAAGAAGAAAGCGATTCTTGATCGCATCAGGCACATTGAAAACGCAATCAACAAAGGGCGAGAATACCTAGAAACTGGCGAACACCCACATTGGCATGGATTTCGTCCACTGTTTACCATTAGAGTACAGGACGGCAAAACTCTTCCGCCGCACAAGGGTTGGGTGAAGAACGTGTTTCTACCCAGACACGAAAACGCTCTCGACAACGCGTATAGGATTTTGGAAAGGCTGCCCTAATATGCGTACCTTGCGGAACGCCTCGGGAAGAGGCACCTTGAGCATTCTGCATCGCTTACTCGTTCACACGCTAGACCGACATTTCAGTTCCACAACAAAGGACGTGTGAGTGAATTGCACCGCGGGTGACACCAACAGTCGTGAGCGGTGGACGTAGCCACCGGTAGGAATCTGATCGAACGATTGTCGGTGGGCAGGGCCCAAGAGGAGAGTCGGCTTGCCTCATGTCGCATGCGACATTCGCCTGTAAAGTGGCCATGTCCAACGCGCATGGCTGTCGGTGTTACCCAAGCTCGTAGTGGTGTAGACCCTCCTACTTCTGGCCCTTTTCTGCAAAGTTGGTAACGCCAGGGGGCGAGAATCCTAAGCGTTTAATGCTTGTATGACGCCACGCGGGGCAAAACTTCCGCGACGGATTTGATAGCTCTTACACGGTCAGCCATAAGCCTCGCGCAAAACCGCAGAAAAGTATACCGATCGCTGTGCGAGATCACGTTGCGCGAGCGGCTGCACAGGTTTTCGCAGTGTTGGCTAATTGTCGCAGAGTCATGGTTCCGAATAGAGCAACTAAAAAAACGCTTAGCCCATTCGGCTCGGGAACCGCAATTACTGCCTGGGTGGCCGAAACACTTGCTTGCCATTTTGCCAGGTCTGAAGTGCTAAATGGGTTGGTCACGGCGCGGCGTTGCCATTCGAGATAGTCAGCGCCATCGACTGCAGCGTCGCCGTTGAAGTCGCCTAGTAGGTCTTGAGAAAGGCTGGGCGCGAAGACGATATCGTCGAAGTAAGCGGCGCCGCTATTCACATTGGTTGGGCCAACGTTGTTTACCCAGAGCGTCGCGCGGACTTCGTCGACGTCTAGATCGTTGGGAATGAACACATCTTCGACCGTGACGAAAATCCACTCATCGGTCGGACTGCTGGCATCCAGGGCTACTATTCGCTGGTCGCCGATCAGACTGCCGTCATCAAACCACTGAATCCGCAAAGTTGCCTCGCGCGTGCCGGTCAAAGGGTCGCTGGAGGGATGAAACACCCAGGCACCAAGCGAGTAGCGTTCCGCGAGTTCGACATCGACGCCCACTTGATAGGCCTGCCGCGCGATACCGGGCCGCGATTGTCCGCTATCCAAGCCCGGTTCGAGACGTAACGATTGACGTCCCGTGTGGGCGTAGAATGCGCTGCGATCGGCGTCGTTAATGGTCGTCCATTCGTCGATGCCGGCAGCCTGATAGGTTGGTGCCACCAGTGGCGACGACTCGAAATTCGGATTGCTCAGCATGCCGCCAGCTGGGACCGTCTCTTGCTCGCCGACGTACAAGCGACCGAGTTTAGTGAGTGAGCCATTGTCTTCAAACAAGGCCGACGAGGTGAGAAACGGATTGTCGCGCTCGCCCGGAAACCAGGCATATCGCTCGACGTAGCTGCGGCTTTCCAGCGCCGGCAGCACGTCAGCCATATAGTTATAAACTTGTTGGTCCGTGTAGATGTTATCAGCCGGCACCGCGGCGTTTCCGTCGCGAACCGCAAACTCAGTAATCCAGATCGGTAGTCCGTAGGTATTGTAAATGCCATCGATTGTATCAAGCAGCGTCTGCGGATCGGCACCGGTGTAACCATGCATGGCAATGAAGTCGACGTGGAGATTCGCATCGGATGATACGCCATCCATAAACTGCGTGATCCAGCCGTTGTTGAAATTTGCCGGGGCAGGGCTGCCGAGTCGAAGTCCGGTCGCTTGCAGAGTTGGCCAACGTTCTAGTGCCTCTTGCACCGTCATGTTGGCTTGAGTTGCCAAGTCGGGTTCGTTGAAGCCTAGCAGCGTGTCGTAGAGGCCTGCCTGCTGACCCGCAATCCACGTTGCCTGATTATTGGCGGGGGCGTTTCTTCCCCAAGACATCGGCACGAAGTCGACGCCGTCGGGCAGCGCGGCAAAACCCGATAGTGGCTCGGCTGCCCAACTGTAAAACCACGGCACCTCAAGCACTTCCAACTTCAGCAGATTAGCGGCCTGCACGTCCGCACGCAGCGGCAAACCCACACCGCGCTTCGGTGAGTGGGCCCACGGGTGCGTGGCCAAGCAAGCCGATTGCAGAGCACACAACATGGCGAGCGCGAGGTTACAACGCAGCTGAAAAGACATTAACACTCGCAAGCAAGAAAAGTAGGTCTGTCGAACCCGCCAGCCTGGGGGTAGTGCTGGGCATTCTCAAGCCTATCGGCTGTCGTAACCCTTTTGAATACAGTGTATTCGTCTCGTCGGAACCATGCAATTCGCAGCTATTGGCAGCAATCGGCGACGGCGTCATGTTCGTTGGAGTCGCATGTTTGCCACGAGGATGAAGTACTGAACTTGCAGACGACTTCCCGCAACCCGCTTGCAGTAGGTGCAATGGAAGCGTCGCACTTTCGTGTACCGGTTTTGAAATCGTAACACGTTTGGCGATTCTAAGTTGTGGCCAATTCTGCATCGTGCGATCTGCGATGAGACCACCGCTGGCGATGCGCGCGGTGCTGCTGCTTCGTTTCTTGAAGTTGCGCAAATTTCTAAGAAAAAGATTGACATCGTTATGCCTCGCTGTAGGACTAAGGCAAGTTCAGGACTTTTCATCAGTTCGCGGACGAGGGTAGGCACCCCGAAACGGACCGAGTCCGCGCGGGATCGTGTTGGTCGTACGCAAGTGTCACTGGCACACGGAACGACTGGCACACGGAACACAAGGAACAGAGACATGTCGAAGGGCTTTCGTTTTCTGCGCAAGGTGTGCGCGCCAACCGCTAAGAATCTCACTCGCCAGACGAGCACACGTAGGCTCACCAAGAAGCACCGCCGAACGCGGCGCTGGGAACGCCTCGAAGATCGTCTGGCCTTAAGCGCCGATATAGCAGCTCTCGACGCTTTCTCCGGCAATCTGCTGTACGATCTGGAAGAAGACGTTGTCGTCCAGGGCGACACGGCAGAACACTTTGAAGTTGCGCACGCCGACGCGTTCGTACTGGAGTCGGGCACGTTCGCGACGTCGTTCGTGGTCGAGTCTGCCGACGAACGGCAGACGCTATTCAGCAAAGACCACAGCGGCCTGCAGGACGGTGGACACCTCACAGCGCAGGTCGTCGACAGCCGCGTCGAAGTGCGGTTTCAAAGCGACGAAAAGAGCATCAAGCTCTATTCCGCCGACGATTCAATTGTGGCTGGCGAGCATCACCATGTGGCCGTTAGTTTCGGCGCCGATGGCTTTCGCTTGTACGTCGACGGCCGCATTGCTGATGCGCGTCTCGACTTCACGCAAGATATTGCCGACAACGACAACTCGTTAGTGCTTGGGGCCAGCACAAAGCGCCGCACCGGCGACCGTCTCAACCTCGACGAAGCACTGGACGGCATGATCGAGAGTTTTCAGATCTACGCTGGACAATATTCGCTCGACGAGATCGCGGCGCTGGCTGGTAACTTGCCCGCGCCACTCGATACGCCGACGGAATTTGACGGCACTGTTGTCGGCACGTTTCGTAATGACTTTATCTGGACCAACCGATTCGATGCCAGCGACGTCGCCGCCGGTTATGGTAGCGACTACGTGATCGGTTCTGACCGTAGCGAAGTACTCGACGGCGGGCACGGCATCGACCTGATCTTTGGCGGCAAAGGCGACGATGTGCTGGTGAGCCGCAGCGACGGTCGCGAGCCGGTGATCGATCAGTTGTACGACACGGGTGACGATCCCTTTGAAGAAATCAACGCCGATACGCGGACGGTTTACGCGAATCAGCCGATTGCTGCTGACGACTTTTTAGTTGGTGGCGAAGGCGCGGATACCTATCGGTTCGAGATCTTGCTTAATGCGAAAGAACGCATTCTGTTCAAGCACGTCAATGACGATGGCACCATCGACTGGAAAGGCGTCACCGGCGAGAACGAGAACGTCCACGACCACTGGGTCGATCGAATCGGCGACGAGGTGATCTTGGGGTTTGATCGTAGCGAAGGCGACAAGATCGAAATCGTCGGGCACACGGTCGATGTCTATCGCGTGACCCATATCGATTCTGACGGCGACGGGGCGCTTGACGCGTCGGTGATCTATCTGCAGTCGAATCAAGGCAATGCCGGCGCGCACAACAAAGACAAGCTCGGCACGATTACCGTCTACGGCGACCTTGTGCTGGCGAGTGATTACACGGTGCACGCCCACGCCAATCTCGGCATTGTCGAGACGATCGGCGAACTTGCCGAGGCGATGGCACCACAGTACGGCGCTCCGGTCGAATCGGATGGCATGTCGTTCTGGCTGCGCAACTCGGTTGAGGGCGAGGAAATGCCTAACGGTGCAGTATTCTCCGTAGGACAGGCACTTCAACTCGATGGCGACCGCGAAAACTATGTCGAAGTGCAACATCACGATGCGTTGGCGCTGGATAGTGGTACATTCGCCGTCTCGTTCACCGCCGACGCGGTCGGCGAGCGTAGCACCTTGTTCAGCAAAGACCACGGCGGTTTGCAGGACGGTGGACACCTGACCGTGCAAGTCGTTGACGGTCGCATCGAGGCGCGGTTGCAAAGCGCTGAACAGAGCATGCGACTCTACTCGGCAGACGACTCGATCGTCGAGGACGAGCAGCATCATGTCGCGGTGAGCTTCGGAGCCGACGGATTTCGTCTGTTTGTGGACGGCAAGATCACTGACGCGAAAGTGGACTTCGACCAGGGAATCGCCGCGAACGAGAATTCGCTGGTCGTCGGCGCCAGCACCAAGCATCGCGATGGCGACCGACTAAACTTGAAGGACGCCTTCGACGGCGTCATCCATCAGCTGGCCGTCTACGATCAGCAGTTTTCGCTTGAGGAAATGGCCGCCCTTGCTGGCGTCGCCGCAGAGCCTCTCGCAGAACCAACCGTTGTCGATGGCGTACTGCATGGGACCGAAGGTGGTGAGGTACTCGATGGCAGCGCCTTTGGCGTGACTCACATCAGCGCGGGCTACGGCGACGACATGGTCGATGGCACCACGATGGCCGATCGTATTGACGGTGGGCACGGCGAGGACACGATCTCAGGTGGCGCAGGCGACGACCTACTGATAAGTCGCAGCGACGGTCGGGAGCCCGTTATTGCACAGCTTTACGACGCCGAAGACGATCCATATGGCGAAGTCGACCCCGAGACAAAAACTCTCTACTCAGACCAACCGATCGCGTCCGATGATCTGCTGATCGGTGGGGCGGGTGCCGATACGTTCCGATTTGAGATTTTGATCAACGCCAAAGAAAGAATTCTCTTCAAGCACGTCAACGACGATGGCACGATTGATTGGAAAGGGGTCACTGGAGAGAACAACCTGGTGCATGACCACTGGGTTGATCGAATCGGTGACGAAGTGATTCTCGATTTCGATCGTGAAGAAGGCGATCGAATCGAAATCGTCGGGCACACGGTCGATGTCTATCAGGTCACGCATATCGACTCCGACGGCGATGGGGTTCTCGATGCTTCGGTGCTTTATTTGCAGTCGAATCAGGGAAATGCCGGCGCGCACAATCGCGACCAGCTTGGCACGATTACCGTCTACGGCGATTTGGTATTTGAAAGCGACTACACCCTCCACGCGCACGCGAACCTCGGTATTGTCGAGACGATTGGCGAACTCGCCGAGGCGTTGGCACCACGTCACGGCAGCCCTGTCGAAACCGACGGACAGTCGAAGTGGTTGCTCGACGAGGTGGACGAGCCGGAGCTGCCATCGGGTTCGCTAATTGCCACTGGGCAACCCCTGCTACTCGACGCCGCAGACGAAGACTATGTGAGCATAGCGCACTCCGAGCAATTGGAACTCGATTCCGGCTCGATCGCGGTCGCCTTCACTGCCGATTCCGTCGACGGGCGTCGTACGCTGTTTAGCAAAGACCACAGTGGCTACCAGGACGGCGGACACCTGACCGCGCAGGTGGTGGATGGCGGCATTGAAGTTCGCTTCCAGAGCGACAGCAGGAGTTACAAACTCTATGCCGAACCCGGCACGATCGTCGCTGGCGAAGAGCACGAAGTGGTCGTAAGCTTCGGCGACGCCGGCTACCAGTTGTTCGTCGATGGCGACCTGATCGATGCCGATCTCGAAGTGACGCAAGGTATCGCCCCCAATGTCAACTCGCTGGTTGTGGGCGCGAGTACGAAACGCCGCAACGAAGACCGTCAAAATCTCGACGACTTCTTTACTGGCACAATTCATCAGCTGGCAATCTACGACGTTCAGTTCGACGAGCAATCACTGCCTGCCTTGCTGACTGAGCAATCCGAGGCGGAAAGTGAGTCGGAAGCCGAGAGCGAAGCCACCGTCGACGCGGCGCTGGCGGAGTTTTAGCAGACGATTGCGACTGCTGGGTGAGCGCGCGGCGAAGTTTCCGACCGCGCTCACCCAGTGTCTAGAAGTCGCGAATTTCGGATGGTGCGCGTTAGGCCAGCACTTCGCGGACAACGCGTGCGTGTTCGACGCCGGTGAGTCGAATGTCAAGGCCTTGGAACCGCTCCGTAAAGCGCTCATGACTGACGCCAAAGCAGTGCAGCATGGTCGCGTGCAAATCTCGCACATGCACGATGTTGTCGACCGCGTTGTAACCCAGCTCGTCAGTACTGCCGTAGGCCATGCCGGGCCTGACTCCGCCTCCTGCCATCCAAAGGCTAAACCCATTGATGTGATGATCGCGACCGGTACCTTGCGCCATGGGTGTCCGACCAAACTCGCCACCCCAAATAACGAGCGTATCTTCCAGTAGCCCACGCTGTTTGAGATCGCTGACGAGCGCCGCACTGGCACGATCGGTATCGAGGGCCGCCTGCGGCATGAGTTTGCCGATGTTGCCGTGATGATCCCACCCTCGGTGGTAAAGTTGCACAAATGTCACACCACGCTCGAGCAATCGTCGCGCCAGCAGACAATTGGAAGCGAACGAACCATCGCCGGGCGTCTTGACGCCATACATATCCAACGTCTGTTGCGATTCGGACGACATGTCGGTAAGGTCCGGCACGGCGGTTTGCATCTTAAACGCCATCTCGTACTGTGCGATACGCGTCTCGATTTCCGGGTCGACCTGCTTGTCGGCCAAAAACCCGTTGAGTCGCTGTACTTCGTCCACCACCTGTCGCTGCGTTGATTGGCAAACGCCGGCCGGGTTACCGATGTAGTGCACTGGCGAACCGGTGCTTTGGAACGCCACGCCCTGATAACGACTGGGCAGGCATCCCGCGCTCCATTGCCGCGCGGAGATCGGCTGCGCTCCACCACTCCCAACTGACGACATGACCACATAACCGGGCAGATTACTAGTCTCGGCACCAAGTCCGTAGAGCAACCACGATCCCATGCTGGGTCGGCCTTTGATAATCGAGCCCGTGTTCATGAAAGCGTGGGCGGTGTCGTGATTGATCTGCTCGGTCTTCATCGATCGCACGATACAGATGTCGTCGGCGATTCCGCCGATGTGGGGGAACAACTCAGAGATTTCCTGCCCCGATTGGCCCCATTTGCGAAACTTAGCGAACGACTGCCGAGCGACAAGCTGCATACCTTGCAGCTGCGCCAATTGCTGGCCGGCTGTGAATGACTCGGGAAAGGGCTGTCCATCAAGCCGCGCGAGTTCGGGCTTTGGGTCGAGCGATTCCACATGCGACGGTCCGCCTGCCATGCAAAGGTGGACGAGTCGTTTCGCCCGAGGGGCAAAGTGCGGCATTCCATTCAGCGCTGGCCATGGCGTCGCAGGCAACGATTGCGCGGGAGACTCGCTCTGCCCCAGCATCGAACCCAAGACGAAGCTGCCAACACCGGCGAACGAATTCGAGAGAAACGTCCGGCGCGACCAGTTTTGACGTGCTGACTCGTAGGAGGCAATTCGATGTGACATAGTGGCCGCTCAAAAGCGAGTGATTGTTTCGTGTAGATTGAGTATCACGCGACAGACCTGTGACCAGGCAGCGAGCTGCTGGTCCGGAATCTCGGTCGTCGTGTGCCTGCGGCCGTTGCTCCGAAATGCCTTCGCTTCGGCCGCGTTCGCCGTGTAGTACTCGTACTGGCGTTGATAGAGTGACTGCAACGATGCTTGCTCTGCCGTGCTGGCGCCGCGGCTGAGCGCCAGTTCAAACGCGTAATTCAGCCGTTCAACGAATTCGACACCAGGCGACTCCTTGAGAACCCGGGCGGCCATGGTGTGCGACGCCTCGACAAAGGTTGGGTCGTTGAGCAGCGTCAATGCTTGCTGAGGGCTGTTGGAGATCACGCGATCGGCTGCGCACTCGTCGCGGGCGGGCGCGTCGAAGTTGGCTAGCATCGGATGCAGGAAAGTTCTCTGCCAGTGCATGTAAACACCCCGACGGTACTGGCGATCATCGACGTCGCTGCTGTAGCGTCGATTCGGAAACTGCAAGTTTGCGTAGTAGCCATCGGGCTGATAGGGAAAAACGCTCGGCCCACCAATCAGCTCGCAGGACAGCAGGCCAGAGATGGCCAAGGCGTTGTCACGAACGGTTTCGGCTTCTAACCTGCGAGCAGACTGCTGCGCCAGCAGTCGGTTGTAGGGATCCACTTCCGATAAGTCCGATCGCCATGCGGCTCGCTGACGATAGGTGTTGCTCATCACGATCAGCTTGATCGTCTGTTTCGTATCCCATCCCGAATCACGCAGCTGGCACGCGAGCCAGTCGAGCAACTGTGGATGACTGGGCCATTCACCCTGATTGCCAAGGTCATCCAATTTGCCCGACAAGCCTGCGCCGAAGAACTGCTTCCACAGCCGGTTAGCCAAGTGCCGCGCCGTGAGAGGATTCTCCGCAGACACTAACCAATCGGCTAAGTCGAGCCTCGTCAATCGGCGAACGCCGCTGCCCTTAGGCTGAGGCAAGAACTCTGGCACGCCGGGATCGACGAACTCGCCAGATTCGTCCTGCCAGTTGCCTCGCGGCAGCACCCGCATCGCGAGCCGGCGATCTTCCGGTACGCTCTGTGCGATCAACGTGTGGGAATAACCGGCGCGACAGTCCACGACGGCGCGACGAAGGTTTTTACAGGTGTCACTTACTTCGTCGGCCGGCGTGGTGGCTCGATAGTAAGCAGCGACAACGCAATCGATATCGCTCTGCTGCCATTCGCTTGTTGATCGGGAAAGAGCGCTGCGGAGGCGCTCGCTGGCGGCAGCGCGACCCGGAATAGCTTCCGCCAGAGGTGTGACCGACAGTCGAACTCTACCGACATCGCGACTTTCCAATCGAACGATAAGTCGGTCGTCGGGGGTCAACTGCACGGGCTTGCTAAAGTGATAGACCGCCGTATGCGGCCGTTTGCTTCCGTCAGCCGGCAGCTGCCAACGCTCTGGCAGCGATTGCCACTCTTCGCCCAAGTAGGTTGGCGCGCGTCCACTGCGGTATTTGCGTGGCGATTCGTGATCGGGCTGCGCCCAAGCGATCTTCAGTTCCTCACGCTCAGTTTCGCCACTACGCAAAACGTAGGCAGCAAACTTGACGCGAAAGCTGCCTTGCTTGGCTCGACCCACATGACCAGCGTGCGCGTCGTCGGGGAGCACCTCCAGTCGGATCGCATTGCCCAACATGGATGTTGGCACAGTGACGTGCAGTGTTAGTTCTTCGTCTTCCTTGGGACTGCCTTTGAAAAGTAGGCTTCCATCTCCTCGCGAGACGAATTCTGTCCCTCGACTCGCAAACGACTCGTCAATCGCGCCCACGACCCAGCCGTCATTGAAACTCTCGAGCAGCGTTCGTGTCGCTTGCAGCCATTGGCGGAATGGTGCACTGTCGACGATCGTCTCTGGCAGTGAGCTGGCGATCTTTTCGTCGCCGACTCGCTGCAAGTATTCAATGCGCCCGTTCAGCGAATCGCTTTGAACGTAGAGTTCAGGCGGAAATGGCGACTCGTTGTCGAAGCCCAAAAGATCCGGGTTAGGTGTGTATCCATAATTAGCATATACGCCCCATTGCTTAAGATCGGCGAAGAAGGCACCGAGCGAATAAAAGTCTTTCGTCGAAAACGGATCGTACTTATGGTCGTGGCACTCGCAGCATCCCAAGGTCGAACCGAGCCAGGCCGTACCGACCGCGCGTACGCGATCGGCAGTGTACTTGGCCAGGTACTCCTTTGCCTGCGCACCGCCTTCGCGAGTCATCATGTTTAGTCGCGTAAATGCAGTCGCGATCAACTGCTCGTGGGTTGGATTAGGAAGTAAGTCGCCGGCGATCTGCTCGCGAGTGAACTCATCGAACGGTTTGTTGTCGTTAAACGCATCGATCACATAGTCGCGATACGAAAAGACACGTTGGTTTTGATCTCCGTGAAAGCCAACCGTATCGGCAAATCGAACGATATCTAGCCAAGGTGCCGCCATGCGTTCTCCAAAGTGCGGCGAAGCAAGCAGTCGGTCGACCGCCCGCTCGTAAGCGTTGGCGCTCTGATCGGCTGAAAACGCCGCGACTTCGGCTGGCGTGGGTGGCAAACCAATCAGATCGAGACTAAGCCGACGCAGCAAGGTAGGCCTGTCGGCACTGGGGGACGGTTGCAGTCCGGCAGTCGCCAGCTTCGCCAACACAAACGCGTCGATCTCGTTGGCTATCCCCTCATTGGCGCTATCGACCGAAGACAAATCAACCTGCGGCACGGTCGGCGATCGCAAGGGAGCGTAGGACCAATGTCGTTGGTACTGCGCGCCTTGCTCGATCCACAATTTGAATAGTGCTTTATCGCGAGCGGAGAGTTGATGGCGAAAGTCACCGGGCGGCATACGCACGTCGTCGTCCGCACTGATGAGCCGTTGGTAAACCACTGAATTGGCGGGGTCGCCAGGGACGATCGCCCGTCCCTCGCCCGACGGTACCTCGCTAGTGGCTGCCTCGAACGAGTCCAGTCGCAGCGCACTGGGGTTCTCTTCCCCAGCCGGTCCGTGGCACACAAAACAGGTATTCGACATCAAAGGTCGAATGTGTGCGTTAAATAAAACTAGATCTGGCAGCGCTTGCTGATCCGCAGCGGACGGGCATGTCCAACACAGAATTACTAACGAGCAGCAAGAAGCTGCCGCCAGCGTCCCACGAGAACTTCTCATTCTTTGTTGAAATGAGTTAGAAGTTCAGATCATCGACGAATCGATCGGCCAACATCGGCGGTGAGTCGTCGGGGAACATCGCGTGCAAGCGCGTCGAACCCTGACGAGCGATATCCCATATTATAACTGCATTGGCGATCGCATTCACCCCCCAATTGAATGTACTTCGCCGCGACCTTGCCGAGAAAGAACGTCTCGGGCTGCGGTAAAACGGAAAAGTCAGGGGTTTCCCGACATCCGGCGAATAGCAGCGCTACAGCCGATAGGCTTGTTTTGCCAGATCGTACACCAGCGCACGAGTCATCGCTTGCGCATCTTCATCGTCGATCATGCCACGCACGAGTAAGCTGGCAACCCAGTCGGCACTTGCACGTCTCCAGACGTCGTGACGAGCGGGAATCGAAGGATAAGCACGCGTGTCGTCGTTGAAGCCGGCAGTGTTGTAAATGCCAGCGGTCTCCATGACCTGATCAAAGTACCGTCGCATGCCATGCAAACTGTCGTGGAACCACCACGGCGGTCCAACTCGCAGGGCAGGGTAGTGGCCAGCGAGCGGTGCGATCTCGCGCGCATAGTTGGCCTCGTCAAGCGTGAAGAGTATCAATCGAAATCTTGGGTCTGCGCCAAACTTAGACAGCAGTGGTCGCAAGCTGTGGGTGAACTCCATAGTCATCGGGATGTCGCTACCGCTATCAGGGCCGAACTCTTTGAACAGTTTCGCGTTGTGATTGCGAAACGACCCAACGTGAACCTGCATGACCAGGCCGTCTTCGACGCTCATCCGCGCCAGCTCCATCAGCATATGTCCGCGAAAACGTTGCGCGTCTTCATCGGTCGCATGTCCTTGAAGTGCGCGCTGGAGAATTGCGTCAGCCTCTGTGGCCGATAGCTCCTCGGTAAAAGCGTTGGCACAGTCGTGATCGGTCGCCTTGGCACCGAGTTCGCGGAAAAATTCGCGACGCTTCTCGATCGCCTTGAGGTAACTGCCGAAGTCGGCGATGGGCTCCCCTGTCTGCTGGCGCAGCAGCTCCAGTTTTGCAGGCCAGGCAGGACGGTCAATCAAGACCACGTCGTCGGGGCGAAACGTGGGCAGAATCCGTCCCGACCAGCCCGAGTCGCGGATCGCTTGATGGTGCTCGAGCGAGTCGGTCGCCATATCAGTCGTGCACAGCACCTCGATTTTGAATTGCTCGTGCAACTGACGAGGTCGAAATTCGTCGGACTTAAGCTTGGCATCGATCTGGTCGTAAATCTGCTGCGCGTTGTCGCTGCCGAGCTTTTCCTCGATGCCAAATACTTCCGTGAATTCGTGATTCAACCAACCGCCAGTTGGTGTGCCACGAAACAAGTAGAAGTGATCGGCAAAGGTCTGCCAGATCCGGCGATGATCCGTCTCTGTCGGTGAGCCGTCAGCCTTCGCGATTCCAAGTGCCCCAAGTGGAACGCCCTGAGAGTACAACATCCTAAAGACGTAATGATCGGGAATGATCAACGACTCGCTCGGCGATCCAAACTGGTAGTCCGGATCGGAAAACAGTCGGGGGTCGACATGGCCGTGAGGACAGACCAGCGGCAAGTCTCGGACGTCCGCGTAGAGGTCGGAAGCGACTCGACGCTGGGCAGGATCGGGGCTAAAGTAGCGATCGTCTGAGAGTTTAGGCATTTCCCTAACCACCGAGCTAGTAAGACTTTGTTGCCGCTGGGAAACGGCATTTTAAGCGATGAAAGGCCCGCATCCAACAGCTTAACCGATCGCTGGATCGTTGGGCGTGACGCCAACGCATGTGCTGCAGCACATGAACGACTTGTCAGATTTGACCCGAGTTCCGATGTCTCTTAACATAGAGCGAAGACGGAGCGCTTTCACTCCGATTTTTAAGCCGATACTTCTTCTTTTTCAGCAGTCTTGCCGCTAGTGACCTAAGCGAAATTTCCATTCGCTATTTTTTTCGAGTTCCACTGGTCGCGGCGCTGCACTTCTCTTGGCAACATGCCAATCGCGATGCGTAGTTCTTGACGTCGCACGCCTATCTCTTGCCAGTTACTACCCTATTTGTTTTGGAGTCATTCCTGCGATGCGAATCTGTTCTTGCCAGCGAGTTATCACGCTGTCCTTGTTTTCTGTTCTTTGTAGTGGCGCTCTTACCAGTGGTACTTACGCTGCCACTGTCATGCTCGGTGCGAGCAAAGATAATACGCTTTTTAGTAATGAGTCGACGGGCAACGTCTTTAGCAACGCGCTCGGTTCGCTGTTCGCAGGTAGGACAGGTCCTCAGGGACCGGGAGCGCAGCGTGCGCTGCTTGCCTTCGACGTCGCGAGCGCAATTCCTGCTGGTGCGACGATCACTGACGCGCAGCTCACACTTGATATTGCGCGCTCTGGTGGCGGTAGCGGCAACGACGTCTATACGCTCCATCGAGTGGAAAAAGACTGGGGCGAGGGAACATCAGACACCACTCGAGGCGAAGGCGTAGCCGCCACGCCGGGCGACGCAACCTGGATACACACAATCTTCGATTCGGAAACTTGGGACAACCCTGGCGGAGACTTCCGCGAACGGGGTACCGCATCGGCCACGCTTAGCAATTTCGGACCCGCGACCTGGGAGTCGACCACTCAAATGGTACTCGACGTCCAAGCCTGGCTCGACGATCCGAGCAGTAATTTCGGTTGGATATTGATTGGCGACGAGTCCGTGTCGTCCTCGTCTCGCCAGTTTGGCTCGCGCGAGAGCTCCTTCGGGGCACCCGTTCTGCAAATCGGCTACGTGATTCCGGAGCCAACTTCCGCCATGCTTCTTCTGTTTGGCGTGGCAGGCGCTGCCACCGCACGGCGACGATAAGACTCTGGGGCATGCGCTGGGGCGACTTGGCGAGCGGTCACTCGTCGATCACCCGCGTTGGGTTCGGCACCGATTTCTGGTACGCTCGGGCTTCCTCAGCCTAGCTAGAATTCGTCGTCATGCCGCGAGATCTGAAAAAACTAAAGACGCCCGCCCTGGGAATCTTCGTCGCCGCGATGATTGCCGCGATCGTTGTCGGAATTTTTGCTCGTTCGGAATGGATCGTCCAAGAGTATCGGCTCGAAATTCAGACCGACGAGGCGGGTAATCAGTCGGTTCAGCTCGACGGCGAGACGGTCGCGATCGACCAGGCGATACCCTTCGCCGATACCGCGCTGACCGTCGAAAAACTCCGTGACAGCGACGCACCTCCGGCAATTACTAAGCAATTCGTTGAGCGAACCGAGGGCGACAAGCGCAGCTATTGGCAGCTCGCGGCACATCGTCACTGGGGGTGGTGGTCGTTTCTGCCGGCAGCGACAGCCATCGCGCTCTGTTGGATCACCAAGGAACCGATCACCGCGTTGCTTTCAGGCATTCTTGTCGGGGCGATGATGCTCGGAGAGTTCAACATCGCTGGCGTCCTCGTCGAGAACATCGGTACACCGCGGGCGGCAACAATTCTGATTCTCTATCTGTGGTTGCTCGGCGGACTGATGGGCATTTGGACCAAGACAGGCGCGTCGGAGGCCTTTGCTGACTACATGTCGAAGAACTACGTGCGCGGACCGAAATCGGCGAAGTTCGTTGCGTGGCTACTGGGCATTGTCTTTTTCCAAGGCGGCACGGTCAGCGCGGTGCTCGTGGGCACGACCGTCAGGCCGCTAGCGGACGAGGAGAAGGTGAGCCATGAAGAACTCTCGCTGATCGTCGATTCGACGTCGTCGCCGATTGCCGTGCTGCTTGCTTTCAACGCCTGGCCGGTCTACGTGCAAGCGTTTATGAGCGTCGCGGGCGTGGCCTACTTGGCGACTCAGGAAGCGCGCATCGCTTTTTTTTATTCGAGCATCGTGTACAGTTTCTACGCCCTATTCGCGGTGACTGCGACCCTGTTGATCGCCTTGGAACTGCATCCGTTGCTACCGGCCAAGCTCAAGCGGGCTCGGCAACGCGCACGCGAAACGGGAGAGCTGAACGCCCCCAATTCCGAACCACTGGCGGGCGACGACCCCAACTACGACTTCGTTCCCAAACACTACCAACCCAATCTGCTCGACTTCTTGCTGCCGTTAGGCGCGCTGCTTGGAGTGGCCATCGGGACCTACCTAGTGCTTGGTTCACCAAACGTGTTGTGGGCGTTCGGTGCGGCATTGATGACAGCCGCCATATTGGCTGCTTGCAACGGACTCGCGCTGCGAGAGGTCGTTGGTGGCGTGATGGACGGGATGAAAGGCGTGGTCTTTGGCAGTGTGATTTTGCTGCTCGCCATCACCGTCGGTAGCATTTCGCAACAAGTGGGTGGCGGCCATTTTCTGGTGTCACTGCTGGGCGGCCTGCAGGCGTACTGGGCGCTACCCGCAACGGCGTTCGCTATCGCGGTGGCGATCGCGTTTTCAACCGGTACAAGTTGGGCAACGTTCGCCGTCACGCTACCGCTGGTCATGCCGCTTGCTGTTGCCGTGGCGGCGAATCAGGGCCTTGCGCATCCAGAGCGTTTCGTTTCGCTCTGCTTTGTCGCGTGCCTCAACGGCGGCGTCTTCGGCGACCAATGCTCGCCGATTTCGGATACGACGATCCTCAGTTCCATGTGTACCGGTGCCGATCTGATGGACCACGTCACGACGCAGATTCCGGTGGCAATGCAAGCGGCTCTGCTGGCGCTGATAGGCTGGACGACGCTGGCGTGGTACTGTGCGTAAGGCGTACACCTCAGGCTAAGAGCCTATCCCATAACATGAAAATTCTCTCCCCTAATCCTTCCCCGATAACGCGGGAGGGTGATTTGGGATAGGTACTAAGTCGGCTAACGCGAATTCGAGACGAGTGCATGATCTCCTGGAACGACCACGCGAAGTATCGGATCTCGCCGCCCGTGCCCAGTGAGCTACGGCACGACGACATCGTTCGGCACACGACTGTGCTGCTTGATCAGTTTTCCGACCGTCTCTCCACACGCACGCTCGGTCATTCGGTCGAGGGCCGTTCGATTACGCTCATCACACTTGGCCAAGGCACGAAGACCGTTCTCGCTTGGTCGCAAATGCACGGCAATGAGCCGACCCATACTGCGGCGATGCTTGACCTGACTAGTTTTCTGCTGAGCGACCCCAGTGAGCCAACGGCCGCGAAGATATTGGCGGAGTGCCAGTTGCAGTTGGTGCTGATGCTCAATCCTGACGGCGCCCAGCGCTGGACGAGGCGTAATGCACAGGACATCGACATCAATCGCGATGCCTTGCATTTGCAGACACCCGAAGGACGAATTCTGCACAACGTCGTCAAGGAGCTGCAGCCCGACTTCGCGCTCAACCTGCATAACCACCGACCCCACACGACCGTTGGCGCGACCCAGCAGCCTGCGTCTTTCTCGCTGCTGGTGCCTCCGATCGATGCCAGCGAGACCGACACGCAAGGCGTGCTACAAGCCAAGCGACTCGCCGGGCGCTTAGTGCAGGCGTTGCAGTCGCACAGTCCTGCGCCGCTTTCGCGCTACGATGCCGACTTTATGCCGCGTTGCTTCGGCGAATGGGTTCAGCAACAGGGAGCCGCCACGATCACCATCGAGGCGGGCGGCTGGTCGACGGTCGTTGCCGAGCCATTGGTTCAACTGCACTTTTATGGCTTGGTTGCCTGCCTGGAGTCGATCGCCAACGAAGATTTCGTCGACGTTGACCCAGCCATCTACGAACATCTACCGCGCACCGGCGAGCACGATTTGTTCGACCAGCTGATCCGCGGTGTGACCATCGTCAACGGACTTGGACAGCAGCCCTTTCGCAGTGACCTCGGTTTGAACTTTCGCCAGACCGTGCCGGCAACAGGCGAAGGCCACATCGTCGATCTTGGCGATCTGCATGTCACCACGGGCAAGTCGGTCACCGACGGCGCAAACCTCGTTTGTCTCCCCGGGCGATTCGCTTGGAACGGGGATGTCACACCATCAAGTTTGCCTGACCGAGCCACTGCCGAGCAGCTGCTGGCGCGTGGCGTGACGACGCTCATCGGCCAAGTCGACTTGGCGGAGTACGACGTAGCAGCGCTCGAAGCTGTCGCGCAGAGCTATGACTTGGCGATCAATCTGGGTTTTGTTGCGAAGCTCTCCAAGCCGACTTCCGACTATCTCGAACGTCTGGTCGCAGCCCTATCCCACGGTGTGTTGGCAGTGCTTAGCGATGGGCTGCTGTCGGAAGCGAAACTCTATCTGTCGATGCTCGACTACCCGATCGTATC
>JBCDBK010000097.1:0-19086 GCA_039184115.1 Planctomycetota bacterium
TGACGGACGCGATGCCGGGCTCTACCCATCAATTCTGCTATTTCATAAACCCTATCACACCGAAGGGGTGACCTACGTCCAACGCGCTGCAAAGCTAGGCTGCACGAAAGTCAACGTCATCGTCACGCTGCTGTGCGAAATTGACAAAGACAGTAACGTGCTCTCGTATGGCGTTCACAGACGCGGTAAGTATCGTCCACTCACTCGGGAGCTGTTGGCAGAGTTCAAGGCCTGCGTCAAAAAAGTTTTTGCTGAAGTCGCCGCTCACGACATGGAAATGTCGGTACTGGCCCACTTGAATGCGGGAGGTAAGCGCTACGACTGGCGGAACAACTTCTTGTTCGATCCGCTGGCCTACTACGACGACTTCAGCTACCAAGACACTTTGATTGCCGCGATCCAGGAAGCGATTCTCAAAACTCCCAACCTGAAAGCTCCGATCGATATCTCCCTCAGCGGTGAGATGGGACGTAGCGTGTTTGCACACGCGGACTCTTACCTGGCAATCATGCGCACGCTGCGATCCGACAAGCGTCTGCCCAAGACAAACCTCGGAGTGAGCCTGAATTTCAGCAACGCGGCCGGCGAAGACACGGTGACTGCCGCGCAGCGAAAACATGCTCAGGGACTTGTTGACGAGTGCGATTTCATCGGACTGTCGAACTATCGTTGGATTGATCTGCCGATCGACGCGACTCACTTCGAACAAGCCAAGGCAGCGTTCTTTGTCGACATGCGCAATAGCGGCGTGACGATTCCAAGTGGCACGCCATTGCATTTTTCCGAGGTAGGTATCGGCGGCGGAACCGACGAGGGCTTGGCTAGCACACCGGCGCAAGCAGCGAAGACGCCTTGGAATGGCAGCGACAACCCGCGAAAAAACCCTTGGACGTCGCCGCAGATGCAACAATTTCGTCGCGACTTCCATCGAGCCCTGCTAGCTTTTCTTGCTCAGCAACCCCAAGAGAATCCGGTGACAGATGCCTTTCTCTGGAGCGAGGGCTCGTGGGATCCACTCGATACAACCGATCAAGGATTCGCCGATCCGCGAATCATCGAGATGATTCAGCGGCACAACCAACGCGTCGTGCGATAACCTCGGCGCTCTCGGCGTCCGCGACCGCTGGGCCTACCAACCAAGCTTACAGCCCACTGCTCAGCACTTCCGTCTTGTAAATCGGCAGGTGTCGGTAGTAAACCTCAAGCATGAATGTTGATAAGCAGGTCGTAAACAATCGTCCCGCTTGGACGCCCCATTCATCTCCTTTAGGCTCCCAACTGCCTCGTTCTTTGCCTTCTTGTACCTGATTATCCGGCAGAACGACCTTCATACGGTCGTTCCAAATCCGCCAATAGCGGCCTTCCATGTGGTGGCAGACCTGAGTTGCGTAATACCAATAGTAAACGTCGCGTTCATTGCGTTCCCAACTTGGCAAATTATTGTTGAGAAAATTCGCACCGCGTCGCAGGCGATTGTCGTCTTGGCTCCAACCAAGATACTGACGACAGAGCAAACCCTCGGCCGTCATGCTTGCCGTCGCACCCCGATGTTGTGCATGGTAGCCATAAGACGAACCGCCACTGTAGCTCACAGAGTCGAGGAAACGGCTGATTTTTTGGAGTGCTGGAGTTGGCACTTCGAGCCCCGCCATCCGCGCGCTCTGGAGCGCCATTACAAACCAACCCGTCACAGAGAGATCGCTGTCGGATCCCGGCGTATATCGCCAGCCTCCTTCTGCCGCCTGAATCCGCAACGCATAGTCGATTGCCCGCTGTGCTGGTTCGCGATATCGCGAGTCGCGCGTCATGCCATACAATTCGCAAATTGCAATCGTGCAAATCGCCTGCGTGTAAAGTTGCCCGTTGTGACGTCCAGCGCCCTGAAAGAAGATACCCTCGGGGCTTTGCTTTCGTAACAAACTCTTCCAGGCCCGGGAAGTGACCTTCGTAAAGTCATGCTGCAAATCGCCAGTCGGTGTGTAGCCAGCACCTTGAAAGGCCAGCAGGGCGAGTCCGGTTGCGGCTTCGCGGTTTTCGATTCGCGACCCATCGGTATACGGTCCAGTTAATCGCCACATACCTTGGCTGGTTTGGTTGCGCTGCAGCCAGCGGAGTGCCATCATCACAGCACGCTGCGTCGAAGCCGTGCCGCCGTAAGCGTCGACCAGTTTTTGCTGCATACCTTCCGACCGCCCTGTCAGCGCCATCTGTATCGGTGACGCTACCTCTATCGATTCAGTATCGACGACCAGAGGCTCGATTTCTGTTGGCTCGATGAGCACCGGGTCTTCTAGCGTGACCAACTCCTGCGGCTCAAACGCCGCATCGGCGGACTCCTCAGGGACGTCGAGATCGAGATCGAACTCGTTGCCGCTGATCTCATCAAAACCATCGTAGTCGTCCAGCCGCAACAGCAGCTCGAGAGGGCGATCGGGCACAATAAACAAGAGCCCTAGGATAATCACCGCCAACATGTGCACCGCCGCGCTAAACAACCAGGCCGGTGCTTCCTGTATCAGTTCGCCCAACGAGACCAGCGGTGGCAATTCGTCGGGATCGGCGGATTTACCATGGAGTCCGTTCGGAAATCCAATACTGGCAGTCGGGAGCTCGCCAGCGTTTGGCGGCAGCTGACCTTGCCCTTCAGTCAACGACAACGGGTCAGGCGATCGTGTAGAATCCTCGGCAACCGATTTGGGGCCGATTGTTGCTGGAACATCGCGCAGGTCCAAAGAGCCGTCGCCAGCAATCGGGCTGGGCTCCGAACTTGACATGCGATTCTCCGATCCAAATTCAGCCACAGGAAGGCGATACGGCATTCCAGGAGCATTCTAGGCAAGCTTGGTCTCAAGGACGAACCTACCACGCAGCGACCACCCCACTTTTTGAAGTGTATCGCGTGCGTCGAATAACAACAAGTAAACCCCTGCGCAGCAGGGATTTACGGCAATCTACCAGGAGCTCAACCTCCCATTTCCGGCACGCGATATAGCTAGTATCGGATCGATTCAGAACGAACCCGGCACTTTTCGCGGTGGGCAGGCCACTGGACGTCTCGGCTCAACCATAACCCTCGCGTTGGCACGGTTGTTGCCAATTCGGATTAAACATATCACGGACCTTGATAGACTAGCGTTTTCCGCCGCTTAACCAGGCTCGTGCCTGCGGTAGTGGCTGGACATGCGCAGCAACTGCGCACCCTGATTGGAGCGCAGCCGACGAAAATTCACGAGAATTGGTCTCAGGCGGAGCGATGGACTACTTACACCGGGGCTACGACGAAATGTTTTCCTCCGAGGGGAATCCTCGGGCGATTTGTCAGGACTTCGTCGAGCGACTTCGTCAGACGCCCGAAGACGAACTAAGAACGCGGCAGCAAGCGGCCGAACTTGGTCTGCGCAACATGGGCATCACCTTTAATGTGTATGGCCACGAAGATGGGACTGAAAAGGTCTGGCCGTTTGATCTACTGCCGCGGATCATCGACTCGAACGAGTGGGCCCAAATCGAATCTGGTCTCCGACAACGCATCCACGCGTTGAATCTGTTCGTCGACGATGTCTACAACGACCAGCGGATTCTGAAGGCCGGCGTCGTGCCCGCCGACATGGTGCTATCCGCTCCGACCTACCGGCCGCAGATGGTGGACTTTAGCCCAAGTCAGAGCGTGTGGTGCCACATCAGCGGAGTCGATCTTGTCCGCGACCAGGACGGCACCATTTACGTCCTCGAAGACAACTTGCGTTGCCCTTCGGGCGTGTCCTACGTGCTGGAGAATCGTGAAGTGATGAAGCGCGCGTTCGCGCGCATCTTTGAGGGCATGTCTGTCACGCCGATCGAGCAGTACCCCGAATACCTGCTCGATACTCTGCTTGACTGCGCTCCACCTCAGGCCGGCGAGCCAACAGCGGTTGTGCTAACGCCGGGCATCTACAATTCGGCGTATTTCGAGCACACTTTCTTGGCTCAACAAATGGGTGTGGAGCTCGTACAAGGTTCGGATCTGCTGGTCGATAACGGCTACGTGTACATGAAGACCACGCGAGGGCTGCGGCGGGTGGATGTGATTTATCGGCGCATTGACGACGATTTTCTCGATCCTGAGTGCTTTAACCCTGAGTCCTGCTTGGGCGTCAGTGGCCTTGTCGACGCGTACCGACGCGGTAACGTGACTTTGGCAAATGCACCGGGCACGGGGATCGCTGATGATAAAGCGATCTATTCCTACGTACCGGCCATCATCAAGTACTACCTCGACGAGGAGCCAATCCTGGCCAACGTGCCTACTCATATCTGCTCGGACGAGAAACAACGTGAACATGTCCTGGCGAACCTCGACAAGCTGGTTGTCAAACCAACAAATGAATCCGGCGGCTACGGAATTCTGATGGGTCCGCAGGCAACACCCGCCGAGCGCGAAGCTTACGTCGACTTGATTCAATCGAACCCGCGCAACTATATCGCCCAGCCTATGCTGCAGTTGTCGACCGTGCCAACGCTGGTTGACGATACGATGCAAGCGCGGCACGTCGATCTGCGTCCGTTTGTATTATGTGGCAAGGACATTTACGTCATGCCAGGAGGTTTGACGAGAGTGGCGCTAGTCGAAGGGTCGATGGTCGTTAATTCCTCACAGGGCGGTGGAAGCAAAGACACTTGGGTCCTGCGTGACACGAATGGACACGCCTCCCCAGAATTCAATGATGCAGGTTGACGGATAGCGAACTTCGAAAGGGCCCGAATGCTCAGTCGCGTGGCGGAATCAGTCTACTGGATTAGTCGATATGTCGAACGAGCAGAGAATGTCGCGCGCTTTATCGACGTGAACTACAATCTGACACTCGGCGAAGGTGCCGCGTTGCAGGAGCAATGGGCGCCTCTGGTCTCGACCACGGGAGACTCAAAACTGTTCGCGGAGTTGTACGGCGACTCCAACCGCGAAAACGTCCTGCAGTTTCTGGCTTACGACGATCGCAATCCGAATTCCATTCTCTCTTGCATCAAGTACGCACGCGAAAACGCGCGCAGTATTCGCGAAACGATCACGGCGCCGATGTGGCAGCAGATTAACGAGTTCTATCTGCTAGTTACCTCGGCCGCGCGCGAGGGAAAATCGCTGGCTGAGCCTAATGAATTCTGCGACGCTGTGAAGATCGCCAGCCACACACTTCTGGGCCTAACCTACGCCACGATGTCGCATGGCGAAGCGTGGCATTTTGCCCGCATGGGCCGGCTGATGGAACGAGCGGACAAGACCTCCCGAATCGTCGACGTTCAGTACTTCATACTGCTACCGTCCGCCGAAGATGTCGGGACTTCGCTAGATGTGGTGCGGTGGTCGGCACTGCTGCGTTCGGCTAGCGCCTTGGCGATGTACCGCCGCGTCCACGGTCGTATCACGCCGGAGGAAGTGGCTGAATTTCTGGTACTTGATCGCGATTTTCCCCGCTCCATGCACTTCTGCCTGATACGAGCTCAAGATTCACTGCGGTCTATCACAGACAGCCAGGCCGGAACCTTTAACTGCCCATCTGAAAAGCTGATGGGTCGCCTCCGGACTGAGCTAGACTACACTAGTATCGATGATGTGATCCACCAGGGAATGCACGAATATATCGACGCATTCCAAACGAGACTCAACCAAATTGGCGACGCGATCCATCAAGATTTCTTCACCGTTTCCAAAGAGAGCACGGAGGCCGGACGGGCACAACTGAAAAAGACAGGCCCGTCCTCTTCAACCCAACCTCCTAGCGGCGCACGTACAGCATGAGCATCCGAGTTGCACTTCATCACAAGACCAGCTACCAGTACGATCGCAGCATCGAGTTAGGCGCACAAGTCATCAGGCTACGCCCAGCGGTTCATAGCCGCACGCCGATCGAAAGCTATTCGCTCCAAGTGACACCGTCGGAGCACTTTCTCAACTGGCAGCAAGATCCTCACGGCAACTATCTGGCGAGGTGCGTCTTCCACGAGAAAGTCGAACGCCTGTCCGTCGAAGTCGATCTGATCGCCAACCTCTCGTCAATAAATCCCTTCGACTTCTTCCTGGAACCGGAAGCAGAGCAATTTCCGTTTAACTATCCGGCCGAAATCGCCGAGGATTTGAAGCCTTACTTCACGGTTGGGCTGGGTGGTGCGAAGTTTCACGAGTTGCTTAGCAAACTCGATCGGACGCCGCGCAAGACGATCGATTTTCTGGTCGACCTCAACCAGCTGCTACAAAACGAGATCAAGTACGTCGTCCGATTGGAACCTGGCGTTCAATCGCCAGAAGAAACGCTCACTCTCGGACAAGGCTCGTGCCGCGACTCCGCGTGGCTGTTGGTCGAAGTGCTGCGGAACTTAGGGTTCGCGGCGAGGTTTGTCTCGGGGTATCTGATCCAGTTGGTGGCAGATGTTAAGCCGCTGGAAGGAGCTGAGGGGCCAACGGCTGACTTTACTGACCTCCATGCTTGGACCGAGGTCTATCTGCCCGGAGCCGGATGGGTGGGCCTCGACCCAACTTCCGGTCTGTTGGCTGGCGAAGGACACATCCCGCTCGCATGCACCCCGCAACCCACCTCCGCCGCGCCGATTACCGGCACCCTCGAACAGTGCGAGACTGAGTTCGAGTTCGAGATGTCTGTCGAACGGATTTTTGAGGATCCGCGGGTCACGAAACCCTACACCGAAGCGCAGTGGCAGCAAATCGAATCGCTGGGCCACAAGATCGACGAGCGATTGGCCCATCATGACGTGCGCCTGACAATGGGCGGTGAGCCGACGTTTGTCTCGATCGATGATATGGAAGGCGACGAATGGCAGACTGCCGCAGTGGGACCGAACAAGCGCAGACTAGCCGGACAACTGCTACAGCGGTTGAAGACTCGATTTGCACCGGGCGGCTTACTGCATTTCGGACAAGGTAAATGGTACCCAGGCGAATCGTTGCCGCGGTGGGCGATGCACTGCTTCTGGAGAAAGGACGGCCAGCCACTTTGGAAGAATCCAGACTTATTCGCCGACCACGAAGTCCACTACGGGCACACGGCAAGCGATGCCGAGCGGTTCGCGCAGACACTGGCAAACTGCCTTGGTGTCAACCAGCAACATGCCGTGCCCGCGTTCGAAGACGTCATGTACTACATGTGGCGCGAACGTCGGCTGCCCGCTAACGTGGACGTGCGCGACTCGAAACTAGAAGACGCGGAAGAACGTGAACGCATTGCACGAATTTTCGAGCAAGGAATTACTAGCCCGGTGGGTACCCTCTTGCCATTGCAGTATCGCTGGTGGGATCCCACGCCAACTTGGCAAAGTGGCCCTTGGGTCGTGCGTGCTGACGATATGTTTCTCCTGCCGGGTGATTCGCCGATGGGCTATCGTCTGCCGCTGCAATCGTTGTGGTACGAAAACGATTCAGCCTATCCACATCATTTCTTTGCCGCGGACCCGATCGAGGGATTTGCCGAACTGCCGACCTACGATTCACTGTTGAGCCGGCGCGGCGAACGAGACCGCATGAACCTGGCTTACGCTCGATCAGGCGTCTCACAGAAGCGAGAGTCGCAAAGATTGCTCCAGATCGCAGCCGTGGGCGGCAATGGAACTGGCCGGAATCATGGCAGTGGTGACAGCGGATCAAGAACAACTCTGGCAAGTGACCATGCATCGATCGCATTTGCCGTCGATACCCAATACGAAGACCCTGCAAATGTCGTGCGTACGGGACTCTGCGTCGAGCCGCGCGATGGTCGGCTGCATGTATTCATGCCGCCGATCGACCGGGCCGAAGTCTATGTCGACCTGGTGTCTGCGATCGAGCAAACGTGCGAATCGCTCGACTTGCCAGTCGTGCTCGAAGGCTACTTGCCGCCGCATAGCGATCAACTGGAGCACATCAAAGTTACTCCTGACCCGGGTGTATTGGAGGTCAATGTTCATCCTGCCCACAATTGGGACCAACTGGTGCAGATCACCTCGGGCGTGTACGAGGACGCACGCCAGTCGCGACTCGGCACCGAGAAGTTTGACCTCGATGGCTCGCACACCGGTACGGGCGGCGGCAACCACGTCGTCATGGGCGGTGCCACCGCAAGCGACAGTCCTTGGCTGCGAAGGCCTGACCTGCTCAAGAGTTTCCTTGGCTACTGGCACAACCATCCGTCGCTCTCCTATCTGTTTTCTGGAAAGTTCGTTGGTCCCACAAGCCAGGCACCGCGCGCGGACGAGGCGCGGGCTGATTCGCTTTATGAACTAAAGATCGCCTTCGAGCAGATCGAAGCAGGCAACCAGACTCCACCGTGGCTGGTCGACCGCATCTTTCGCCATCTGCTGGTCGACGGGACCGGTAACACCCACCGAGCCGAGTTCTGTATCGACAAACTTTTTTCACCCGACTCAAGCACGGGTCGGTTGGGGCTCGTCGAATTCCGCGCGTTTGAAATGCCTCCACATGCTCGCATGAGCCTTACGCAACAACTGCTGCTGCGTGCATTGGTCGCGAAGTTCTGGGAACAACCTTACACGACGCCGCTGGTGAACTGGAATACCACCCTGCACGATCGCTGGATGTTACCTCACTTTGTCTGGCAAGACTTCGAAGACGTGATTGAAGATTTGCAGTCGGGTGAATTCCCGCTCGAAACGGATTGGTTCGATTCCCACTTCGAGTTTCGCTATCCACGCATGGGCACTTTCACCCATCGCGGTGTCCATGTTGAGCTACGTCGGGCGATCGAACCCTGGTACGTGCTCGGCGAAGAAGCCGCTGGTGGGCAAACGGCTCGCTACGTCGATTCTTCCGTCGAGCGGTTGCAGGTGAAAGTCAACGGCATGACCGACCCACGCTACACGCTCACGTGCAATGGACGACACGTGCCGCTACACCCAACCGGGACCGAAGGCGAAGCCGTCGCGGGAGTTCGCTACCGAGCATGGCAACCCCCGAGCTGCCTGCATCCGACGCTGGGCATCGATGCGCCGCTGGTGTTCGACTTGGTGGACGAATGGCACGATCGAGCGGTCGGTGGCTGTCAATACTATGTCGGACACCCTGGCGGTCTCAACGCGCCGACATTTCCGATCAATGCACTCGAGGCCGAGAGCCGACGAGCGACGCGATTCTTCGGGTTTGGGCATTCGCCTGGACCGGCTAAAATACAGCCGGCAGAGCCCAACCCAGAATTCCCGCTGACGCTCGACCTACGACGCGGTAAGCAATAGAGTACTTTTCATGCAGAGTCAGCGTCAGTCGATCGAGACGCCTCCAGCAGGTCAGAACGCAATCCGCGCAATGTCAGGTAGCGGCGTGTTTGCCGGCTACGACGCGCAAGGCACGGGCTTTGATGAGCTGATCAATTCCAAGGGCGAGCTTCGGCCTCCGTGGCAGAAGTTTCGCGGCCTTGTCGATGCCCTAGGCACCAAGGAGTTCTCACGACGGTGGGATCATTCCCAGCGGCTGATCTACGAGAATGGCCTGGCTTACAGTGCTTACGGCGATCCTGAAGAAAGCGGTCGACCATGGCAGCTCGATCCGCTACCTCTGGTGATCTCAAGTAGCGAATGGACGAACGTCGCGGCGGGTGTCGCCGAACGTGCGGAAGTCTTGCAGCTGGTGCTTCGCGATCTCCTCGGTCCGCAAAGGCTGATCAAAGAAGGCATCTTGCCACCGGCTGTGCTGTTCGGGCATCCAGGATTTCGGCTGCCGCTGCACGGACAGGTTCCTGCAGGTGAATCGTTCTTGCACTTTTATGCCAGTGATCTGGGCCGGTCGCCGGATGGTCGCTGGTGGATTCTTGCGGATCGAACCGAGTCGCCGTCAGGAATTGGATTTGCGCTCGAAAACCGCGTCGTTGTGTCGCGGATGCTGCCTGAGGTTTTCCGTCAGTGCAATGTGCAGCGACTGGCACCATTCTTTATGGCATTTCGAACAACCTTGCAAAAGCTATCGCCGGTGCACAGCGAGAACCCACGCATTGTGATGCATAGCCGCGGACCCGACGGCGAAGGTTACTTCGAAGATGCCTATCTTGCCAGATACCTTGGCTATGCCTTGATCGAGGGCGCCGACCTCGCCATTCGCGACAACCGCGTTTGGCTCAAAACGCTCGATGGTCTGTTGCCCGTCGACACTCTGCTGCGTCGTCCGAATAGCGAGCTTTGCGATCCTTTGGAATTCGGTGGCGAAACTGCCGACGGTGTGGCAGGACTTCTCAATGCGTCGCAGCGCGGCAATATCTCCATCGTGAATCCTCTAGGTGCCGGTATCGTCGAATCGCCGGTGTTTATGGCGTTCATGCCGAGGCTGTGCAAATTCCTGCTCTCGAAAGATCTAGCGTTACCTGGCATTGCCACCTGGTGGTGCGGCGAGCCAAAGTCGCTTCAGCACGTACTGACGAATCTCGACTCGCTAGTGATCAGTCCTGCTTATCGTCGCCGCGGCAATGGTCTGGCGAAACGCAAAGCGCTGGCAGCAATGAGCAAAGAGGAATTGGCCCAGGCCATCCAGCAGCATCCCGAACAATATGTGGCGCAAGAGAGGCTGAGATCCTCGACAACTCCACACTGGGCAGAAGGTAAGGCGTCGCCCGCAAGCCTGATTATGCGCGCCTTTGCCGTTGTCAATGACGATGGCTACCTAGTTATGGACGGTGGATTGGCACGCACCTCAAGCACGACAGGCACGAGTGCGGGCATCGTGCCCAAGGGCCAGGGTAGCAAAGACGCCTGGATTGTCGGCGACGAACCCGTCGACCACGTCACCTTGCTATCGCAACCTGACGAGTCGGTCGAGCTCCGACGAACTGGATCCGACCTGCCTAGTCGTGTCGCCGATAACATTTTTTGGTTGGGTCGGCAGATCGAGCGCGCGGACGCCTCGGCCCGCCTATTGCGAACCGTCATCTTGCGTATGACAAGCGAGACTGCCGACGGTACGTCCAGCGTGCTGCCACCACTGCTACGCGCATTGGCCGAGCAAGGACAGATCGAACCGGGCTACGCCGTGGAGGAAATGAAGGAGCCGCTGCCCGATTTCGAAACCAGCCTACCGCGACTGGTGTTCGACACCCACCAGCCAGGTTCGCTCCGCTCCGTGCTCGACCAAGTGTTTCGTCTTGCGTCGCAAGTTCGCGATCGCATTTCCGTCGACACTTGGAGGATCTTTGTTCGCATCGATCAGAGATTTCGCCTGTCGAACAGCGCTTCGATCGATCTGACCGATGTGCTGACGCTGGTGAATTCACTGATCGTCGACTTGGCGGCAATCGAGGGAATGGTCGCTGGTAGCATGACGCGATCGCATGTGTTCAGATTTCTGGATTTAGGACGGCGTTTGGAGCAAGCACTGCAGACAGTGGGCCTGGCGCAAAGTTGCTTTGTTGGCAATCGAGACGTAACCGCTGAATTACTCGAGGCAGTGTTGGAGATTGCCGACAGTCTGATGACCTATCGATCGCGATATCTGGCCAATTTGCAGATGGCTGCCGTCTTGGATCTGCTCCTCACTGACGAAACAAATCCGCGTAGTGCCGCCTTCCAAATCATTCGCCTTAGCGAGCACGTAGATCAGCTGCCACGGGAGCAGAACACACCCGGATACGATGCCCATCGACGGCTAACGATGTCCATGGTGCATGCCGTCCGAATGGTCAACATTCAAGAGCTCAGCGACCTTCACAACTTGGGCGAGCATGGTCAATTGGCGGAACTGCTGGACGTCCTAAGTCGCGAATTGCCAATGCTGTCAAACCAGATTGCTCAGCGGTACCTGGTTCACGCGGGTCCGGCCCGCACCATGTCGTCGACACCAGTTGTGCCGTAGCAACGAGGAGCCGCATCGAGGCCATGCAGTATCGCGTGACACACACTACGAAGTACGCCTACAGCGAGCCGGTACCGGTGTGTCACAACAAACTCCACCTCGCTCCACGCACGCATTTCAACCAGCGCTGCTCAGATTTTCGCCTGCTAGTCATCCCCGAGCCGGCTGCCATCGTGTCTTCACACGATTATTTCGGCAACCGCACCGACTACTTTTCTTTGACGGACGCACATCGTGGCCTCTCGGTCACCGCTTCCAGTTCCATGGAAGTCATCGATACAGGAGAGCTGTTGGCAATGCATGTCGACACCAGCTGGGAAGCGGTACAATCCGCGACGGCAAGCCTGCATTCCGACGATGCATTAGAGCTCCAGCTGCTTACCTTTGCGTCCGACTACATACCGGTCGGCGAGGCTTATGCCGACTATGCGAGGCCTTCGTTTGCGGCTGATCGAGCAATTGTTGACGCGATTACGGATCTCACGCGTCGAATACATGAAGAGTTTGACTATGACCCACGCACCACCAATGTTAGCACTCCCGTAGAACAGGTTCTCGCACAGAAGTCTGGCGTCTGTCAGGATTTCGCACACTTTCAAATCGCTTGCTTACGGTCGGTAGGCCTGGCGGCGCGGTACGTAAGCGGCTATTTGCGGACCGTTCCACCCGCAGGAAAGCCACGCCTGGTTGGTGCTGATGCCTCGCACGCATGGCTTAGTGTCTACTGCGGCGAGGTTGGCTGGATCGACTTTGATCCGACGAACAACACGATTTGCGGAACCGACTACATTACCATTGCCCACGGACGAGACTATGGGGATGTTTGCCCAATCCAGGGCGTGTTTTTAGGGGGTGGCGATCATTCGATGTCTGTCTACGTTGATGTGGAAGCGATCGAAACCGAAAAGTAGCCACGATCGTCGACCCACACTTTGATCAAAGCATCACACCGACTATGATCGAGCTTAGGCGGCAAGATTCACTAGCTCAGTTCGGATAGCTGGAAGCCGCCGTGCAAGTACCAATCAAACGTCTGCTGACAACACTCGTCTTTTTTCTGACGACATGTGCTGTCTCGACGATTGTCTATGTGTCTCATGGGTGGAACGTTGTTGACGCCATCTACATGGTCGTGATTACGATCTTTGGCGTCGGATACGGTGAAGTCCAACCGATCGATACGATCACACTCCGCACCGTCACGATGATGCTGATCGTCGTTAGTTACGGCTGCGTCATTTACATCGCGGGAGGGTTTATTCAGATGATGATGGAAGGCGAAATTAATCGAGCCATCAATCGACGCCGTATGACACGAGGCATCGAAGAACTGACCGACCACGCCATTCTTTGCGGCTATGGCCGAGCTGGGCACATTCTGGCGGAAGAACTTTCGCGTGCCGGCACAGCTTTCGTAGTGATCGACGTCGACGAGGACAAACTCAACGATGCCGAAGCGCGAGGCATGCTAATTCTCGAAGGCAACGCGGTGGACGAGGAGGTGCTCGAACGCGCAGGCATTGCCCGCGCACGCGTATTGGCGACCGTTTTGCCTGACGATGCCGCCAATGTGTTTATCACCCTGACTGCTCGAGAGCTGAACCCTACGGTCGAAATCATCGCGCGCGCCGAAAGCCCCTCGACCGAGAAGAAGCTGCTCCGCAGCGGGGCCAGCCGAGTTGTTCTACCCGCCGTGATCGGGGGTCAACGGATGGCGCAGCTTATCACCCGTCCAGGTGCCGAAGAGATGCTGGCCTCCAGTACCGGAAACCATCAGCTGCAGCACGAGCTCGAACAGATCGGCCTCAAGCTTGAAGAAATGCTGGTCGCGCCAGGCGCGCCTCTTGATGGCCACCAGGTGGGTGATATCGAATTGAAAGGAAATCAAGGATTTCTAATCGTTGCAGTACGCCACGCGAATGGCGAAATCGTCGTTGATCCTCCCTCGGACTGCGGGCTGGTCGGTGGTGACACGGTCATTTTGCTTGGTCATGCTGGCGAACTCCCACAGCTGGCCCGACGATACGCCGCGACCGAGGAAATTATGTACCGCGGTTCAAAGTTACGCGTTTCCGAGTGAAAGAAAAGTGTGACGCACACTGCATTCAAATCGCGCACCCCAGCCTAGGATACGCGCACAAACCGAACTGCGTGCTCGGCGTTACTGCCAAACTTAGTGGCACTATTGTGGCATGAGAGTTGCACAATTGGCAGCCGTCGAAGGATCGACCGACCTTCTGGCCACGGAATGTCACGGCCTAAATTTTCATCTGGCATGTCCGCGCTTGCTTATCTGACCTCAATGCGACGCGAACCTCCGCAGGCTGGACCCAAAGGAAAGGCGGCCTTCCACGAGAGGCCGGTAATTTCGTGAGCACGGATACCCTAACGAAGACAACAGCAGGCACAGGCGGACCTAGCGGCGGCAGCTCTATCCCTGGCGGTTCGACTCGCCAGTCTGCCATCTCGGCAGCAATCGGCTATCGCTCGGCATCGCCTCAAATCGACTTTGTTGAGACATCGCCTGAGGACATTTTCGGCGAAAATGTTTTCAGCAAGGCGACGATGAAAAAGCGACTGCCCAAGGAAATTTTCAAGTCGCTGATGAAGACCATCGAGGCGGGCGAGAAGCTCGATCCGACGGTCGCAGACGTGGTCGCGGCAGCGATGAAGGACTGGGCGGTCGAGAAGGGCGCGACCCATTACACGCATGTCTTTTATCCGCTCACCGGCGGCACTGCCGAGAAGCACGATAGCTTCATGTCGCCCACCGGCGACGGCGGAACTCTAGCTGCATTTAGCGGCAAAGAACTGATCCAAGGCGAGCCCGACGGATCCAGCTTTCCGTCAGGCGGCATTCGCCAAACGCACCAGGCACGCGGGTACACCATTTGGGACGTCACGAGTCCCGCTTACATTTTGGAGAATCCCAACGGCACGACGCTGTGCATTCCGACCGCTTTCGTTTCATGGACAGGTGAGGCGCTCGATAAGAAAACTCCGGTTCTACGCAGTATGCAGGTGCTCGATGCTCAGGCGCATCGCATTACCAAGCTGTTTGGCCACGATGCAAAAGCATTCGTCGCCTCGACGGCTGGTCCCGAGCAGGAGTACTTCCTTGTCGATAAAGGATTCTTCTACGCTCGCCCTGACTTACTCAATACCGAACGCACACTCTTTGGCGCAGCTCCGCCAAAGGGCCAAGAGTTTGACGACCACTACTTCGGCGCCATTCCTGACCGCGTCTTGTCGTTCATGTTTGAAGCGGAGCGCGAGTTGTTCCGCCTCGGCGTCCCCGTAAAAACCCGGCACAACGAAGTTGCGCCAGGTCAGTTCGAGCTGGCGCCGATGTTCGAGACGGCCAACGTCGCGACGGATCATCAGCAGCTGATTATGCAGGTGTTGTCGAAGACGGCAAAGAAGTACGATCTCGAGTGCATTACGCACGAGAAACCCTTCGCAGGCGTCAATGGCAGCGGCAAACACGTCAATTGGTCGCTGGGCTCGAGCGAACACGGCAACCTGCTCGATCCAGGAGATACGCCGCACGAAAACGCCCAGTTCTTGGTCTTCTGCGCAGCCGTCATCCGAGCCGTGTACAAGTATCAGGGTCTGCTTCGCGCGGTCGTGGCTTCTGCAGGTAACGATCATCGCTTAGGTGCTAACGAAGCCCCGCCCGCGATTATCTCAATTTTCCTCGGCGACCAGCTCCAAGACGTCTTCGAACAGATTAAAGGTGGCGGAGCCAACTCGTCACTGCCTAAGGGCTCTCTCGAGGTGGGTGTTGATACGTTGCCGCCACTGGCGAAAGACGCCGGCGATCGCAATCGCACCAGTCCGTTCGCATTTACTGGCAATCGTTTCGAGTTCCGAGCCGTCGGGTCGAATTTCTCGATCGCCGGTCCGCTGGTCGCGATGAATACGATCATCGCCGAATCGATCGATTACTGTGCGTCGAAACTGGAAGAAGCAACTGACGGCGACCCTGATAAGTTGCATGGGGCCGTACAGACACTGCTGTCTGACATCATCAACGACTGCGGCAGCATCATCTTCAACGGCGACGGTTATTCCGAAGAATGGCATGCAGAGGCAGAAAAGCGTGGCCTACTGAATCTGCGCACCACTGCGGATGCCCTGCCGCAATTACTTACGCCAGAAGTTAAGGAGCTATTCACGAAATACAGCGTTCTCAGTGAGCGCGAGTTGGAAAGTCGCTACGAGACTTACTGCGAACAGTACTGCATGACCATCAATGTCGAGGCGAATCTCACTAAGAAGATCGCTCGTACGATGATCTTCCCTGCCGCCGTACGCTATCAGAGCGAGCTAGCCACAGCTTGCGCAAACCTTAAGGCGCTTGACTACGAGTTCGATACCGACACGTTGGATCGGATTACTCAACTGGTCAAGGCACTGCAGGACAGCATTGCAGAACTCGCTGCAGCGACAACCGAAGGATGCGAGGACATTCGCAAGTGCTGCGATGTTGTGTTACCCGCAATGCTCCAGGTGCGCGAATGTGCCGACGAACTTGAAGGGCTCGTCGCTGATGATCTTTGGCCTCTGCCGACCTATCAAGAGATGTTGTTCATCAAATAGACAACATTCGAAATAGCCAACTCGGAGTGGTCGATGCCTCCATCGATCACTCCGATCGTTCGACCGCTTGTCGTCAATCTTAGCTTCAGGCCGTTGATGCGCCTCTGCGTCTCGCGCAGTCGCAGACAATGCGCCTACGTCGGCATCCTAATTTGCAAACTGGAAGTACATGGAATCGCAACCGCAGTACTACCGACAGACCAAGATCGTTATCACACTAGGTCCCTCGACTGAGTCGCGCGAACGTCTCTCCGAACTGATCAGTGCCGGTGTTGATATTATCCGACTCAACATGGCGCATGGCTCGCGTGAGTGGATTAGCGAGGTCATCGGAGGGATCCGCGATGTGTCGCATGAGTTGGGGCGTCACGTCGCAGTGATGATGGACGTGAAGGGCCCAGAGATTCGCACCGAAGCGATCGCGGAAACCGTCGAATTGGCAAAAGGCGATCTGATCGATTTTCGGGTGGAAGGTTCTGAACCGAATCCCGATGGCACACGCAGTGTTACGGTCAACTACCCTGACCTGCCGCAAGACGTCAACGTGGGTCAAGTCGTACTGGTCGACAGCGGGCTGATTCGGCTCAAAGTACTTTCGAAAGATCAGACACGCGTTCGATGCGAAGTGCTGACGCCTGGACCGCTTGGCTCTCGTCGACATATCAACTTGCCCGGCGTACACGTCAACCTTCCGGCGCTGACTGACAAAGATATCGCCGATCTGCGCGCCGGAGTTGATGCAGGCATCGACTTTGTTGCGCTCTCGTTCGTACGTCAGGCAGACGACGTAGTCACACTTAGGAAGCTCCTAGAAGAACTCCATTCAACGGCGAAGATTGTATCTAAGATTGAAGAGCAGGCTGGTGTCCGCAACATGCACGAAATTATTCGCGTGTCGGATGGAATTATGGTGGCGCGTGGAGACTTGGGAATTGAGATTGAGTACCACCGGTTGCCGCTCGTTCAGACAGAACTTGTCTGCGCTTGTCAGGCAGAAGGCAAACCCGTGATTATCGCGACGCACTTACTCGAATCGATGATCAATTCGCCAATTCCCACCAGAGCCGAAATTTCTGACGTATCGAATGCTGTCCGTGAGCAAGCCGACGCGGTCATGCTGTCTGGCGAGACGACAACTGGCTCGTATCCGCTAGAATCCGTCGAGGTATTCAAAAACATCATCCGCAGCATCGAACCGACCGTCAATGGACAACTGAATTCTAGGATCAAGCTCCACGAGCCGAAAGCAAAGATGCTCCGCTCGGCTGCCGGATTGGCTCAGGAACTCGGCGACTCGGGTATCGTGGTGTTTACTCGCAGTGGATTTCTCGCCTACGTGTTGGGCGCGCTGCGACCGATGGGGGTACCGATTTACGCTTTCACCGATGTTGAGCATATCTTCCGACAGTTACTGTTGCCGTGGGGCGTCGAACCATTCTTGATGGAATTCTCCGTCGATCCAGAGCAGACGATTCTCGACGCGTTGGACTATCTGAAGCGCAAACAGTGGTGCGCGCCTGGCTCGTGGTTGGTTGTGATTACCAACGTACTGGCGAATGAGCAGGTAATCGACACGATGCAACTTCGGCAGGTGACCTGATTCGAACGCAGATGTATGTCGACTCGGCCGATTTCCTGCCACGCATTCTCGCTACTTGCCACAGTTTTCTGCTGGGCATTCAGAATAGTACCGCCGCTCACAATCAAAATCTCTACTCCGCCGCCAAGCGCAGCCATAGGCATTGCGGCAAGTGATGGATATTATGTTAGCTTGGCCGACGCAGAGCGGCCTCTTTTCACAGGCAATTCGTTCTTTCAGGTGGGCGCATGTCGAGTCAGGAGTCAAACCAGGGATCGACCGAGTCGGCGGTCGTGCCAAGCCAGTATCTGTTTCCCTTCATTCTGGTGACATCGCTGTTTGCGCTATGGGGGTTTGCGAACGACATTACGAACCCAATGGTTGCCGCTTTCAAGAATGTTCTCTTGATCAGTAACTTCGAGAGTTCTCTCGTACAGGCGGCTTTCTATGGCGGCTACTGCTTTATGGCCATTCCGGCGGCCCTCTTTGTTCGGAGCATGGGTTACAAGAAGGGCATCCTGCTGGGGCTGGCATTGTACTCTCTTGGATGCCTACTGTTTGTGCCAGCTGGCAGCCTAATGCAGTTCTGGTTCTTTCTGCTCGCCTACTTCACAATGACGTGCGGTTTGGCATTTCTCGAGACCACTGCAAATCCTTACGTACTAGCAATGGGGCCAGACCATAACGCGGCTCGCCGATTGAATTTTGCGCAGGCGTTCAATCCCATTGGCTCGTTGCTGGGCATGTTTACTGCTCGCAACTTCATCCTTGCGAAGCTTGATTCTGCGGATGAAGAAGCGCGTCGCGCCATGCAGGAAGCCGATCCGGCAGCTTTCCAGAATATACAGGAGGCTGATCTGGGAGTGATTAGCGGACCCTATGTCACTCTTGGCCTGGTAGTGCTGGGAGCCTTGATTCTCTTCGCGCTGATGAAACTACCCGACGCACACGCTGAAGACGATCGCGATACTAGCCTGCTTGCATGCCTAGGGAGACTCTTGAGAACACCACGGTATGTTGGTGGAGTCGTCGCACAGGCCTTCTATGTGGGTGCACAGATTACGTGCTGGACCTTCATTGTCCAATACGGTGTAAA
>JBCDBK010000098.1:0-18751 GCA_039184115.1 Planctomycetota bacterium
AGTTCGTCGTGCGGACGGCCAAACCAATCTCGGCGGTGCTCATTTCGAGCCGCTCTTTCATTCCCTGATTGGTCAATTCAGCTTGGTTAAGCGGAATGCGCGTGCGTGGCATGACGGGCTCCTTCCCTAAAAAGATATGAATCAGATTATTGGTGGGCGGCGCTGGCGATCGGCGACCAGACACCCGCTCCAACTTGTCGGAAGTATACCAATTCTGGCGAAGTTGATGCCAGCAATTCTGCGGATAACTGCGGATTTTTGCATCCAGGCAACCCGTGCTGTCATTGGCGACCGCGCGGGCTGGGCGTACGATAGCAGTGAATACCAGTTCACCAGCTTACCCAGGAGGCGGATGCGTTCTTTTGCCGCGGAGGCTCACAGAATCCGAGCTTAAGTCAGCGAACGCGAAAGGAATCAGTTGGACCCACTTTTAGAAAACCTCAATCCAGCACAGTGCGAAGCCGTGTTGCACGTTGACGGACCGATGCAAGTGTTGGCCGGGCCAGGCAGTGGCAAAACGCGGGTCGTCACGCACCGGATCGCGCACTTGCTGCGCGAAGGCATCCCTGCCTCGCAGATTCTCGCGCTGACTTTTACCAATAAAGCCGCCGAAGAAATGAAGTCGCGAGTCGAAAAGCTCGCGCCCGGTCAGAACGTCTGGGTCAGCACCTTCCACCGCTTTGGCGCGCGATTGCTGCGTCACTATGCCGACTACGTTGGCTTGCAGCCGAACTACACGATTTACGACACCGCCGACGCTAAGCAGACGCTTGCCCGCGTCATCGAAACCGGTGACTTCAAGACGATGCATTACACGCCCGAACGCATCGGTCACGCCATCAGCGCCGCCAAAAACAAACTAATCACCGCTGACAAGTACGAGCCGCGCGTTGGCAGCCCACTCAGTCACATTGTCGCCGAGGTGTATCCTGCCTATCAGCAACGATTGCTTGCTTCTTCAGCTGTCGACTTTGACGACTTGCTGCTCCACATCGCGCAGCTGCTCTACACTAATCCCGAAATCCGCGCCACGCTCGACCAGCGCTATCGCTACATCCTTGTTGACGAGTACCAGGATACCAACCACGTCCAATACGTCATGCTGCGCGCCCTATCGGTCGATCATCCGAATCTGTCCGTCACCGGCGACCCGGACCAGTCGATCTATGGTTGGCGCGGTGCCGACATCAAGAACATTCTGCAGTTCGAATCAGACTATCCGAAGGTCAAGGTTGTCCGGCTGGAGCAGAATTACCGGAGTACAAAAAAAATACTTCGCGTTGCCGACCAGCTTATCAACCACAACTTGCGTCGCAAGCAGAAAGAACTGTTCACCGAGAACGACGAAGGCAAGTCCGTCCGGCTTGTCGAGTATTCCACGCAAGACGACGAGGCCAAGAGTATCGCCGTGCAAATCGCCACCGCCATCGGCAGCGGTCAGCGCAAGGCGAGCGACTTCGCAATCTTCTACCGTGTCAACGCGCTCTCGCGTGGACTCGAGCGCACACTTCGCGAGGTCGGCGTGCCTTACCAGATGATCCGCGGGCAAGAATTTTATCAACGCAAAGAAATCAAAGACGTTCTCGCCTACTGCCAACTAATGAACAATCCGCGCGACGATCAAGCGGTTATGCGAACCATCAACACGCCTGCTCGCGGCATTGGTCGCAAGACCGTCGAGCGCTTGACCGAACACGCCTATCGCTACGGACTCACGTTGCTCGACGCAGCGCGCGAAGCCGGCCAGGTCGATGGCATCGCCGCACGATCCGCCAAAAAAGTCGCCGTGTTCGTTGCGCTAGCCGATAAATTAGGCGATCTCTCGGACGGCGACATGGAAGAAATACTCGGCACGATCCTCGACGAGTCGGGCTACCGTGATCATCTGCAGGAGAGCGATACTGAAGAAGACCTGAACCGCCTGGCCAACATCGAAGAACTACTCACCGACGCACGCCAGTTTGACGAAGCCAATCCCGGCGGTGGTCAGCTCGAGACCTACCTCGAAAATGCCTGGCTGGTCAACGAGACGGACGGCTGGGACGATGACAATGACAAAGTCACTCTGATGACCCTGCATGCTGCCAAAGGTTTAGAGTTTCCGGTTGTCTACCTCGTCGCTATCGAGCACGGGCTGCTACCCCACGAGCGTAGCACTAACGATGAGGCCGAAGTTGAAGAAGAGCGCCGCTTGGCATTCGTCGGTATTACCCGTGCTGAGCAAGAGCTACAACTCAGCTACGCCGTCCAACGCGACTTCCGCGGCCAGCGGCGGCGCACCGTGCCAAGTTCGTTCTTAATGGAAATGCCCCGCGAAGAAATCGAGCTCGTCCAGGCGCCAATGCCCGAACCAGCTTGGGCCGATCCTGACTGGGAGACCGAGCCTCACGCCGACGAACAAGATTTCGACGACGAGAGCTTCGACGTGGACGAACTTGACGATCCCGAGACCGACACCGCCACGACCGACCGCTGGCAAGTGGCCGCCGCCCAAGTCACCACCGCCGCCCAACTCGACAACTCCGCCACGAACCCCTCGCCACCTGCCACCCAGCCTCGCATCTCACCCGACGACTTCGCTCAAGGCATGACCGTTACCCATCCCGAACACGGCCCCGGCAAAATCGTCGCACTGTCAGGTGCTGGAAAAAAACGCCGCGCGACGGTGCGCTTCGCAACCGCTGGCGAGAAACGCTTCGTACTGGCGCACAGTTTATTGCGACCCGCCAGACGTTGAGCGCATTTGTGTTGTTCTGACTGAGCGTTGCATGAACGATCTCCAATCTCAACTCCGCCAGATGCCGAAGCCGCCAGTTCGAGATGTCGTGACAAGCGTTGGTGCGCAGGCGAAGGCCATTTTGTATGCCGGTCTCGGCATGCTTGCCTTGGCCGGAGGGATGCAAGGTGTTTCTCACCTAGTGGCAGCGCGTCGACATTGGGAGAGCGCGGCTGCGCTCATGCTCGGCCTATCGATTGCGCCGCTGTTCCTGGCTGCACTTCTTGCTCTTTGGGTCTACGTGCAGGGCAAGAAGTGTAGAAAACTGGCAGCGGGCGAATACTACGTTCATTGGCTGCACGCCGATCAGCAGTGGGCAACCCACTGCGAGCTCACCGGCAGGAAAGTCAGCAATATCGTACGCAATATCACACTAATTGGCACCTGCGGCAGCTTCCTGTTGGCGTTGGTCACACACCTGGAGGGCAATGCGGCCCTAGGATCAGTATTCCGGCACTACCTGGTATTCATCGTGGTGGGTACCATCGCGGGTTACGCGATCGGAGCGTTTTGTCGGTACTGCGGTAATCTCACGCACCGACTCAAGCAGACGCGCACCGCCCAATCGCTAATCGGTCCAGCGGGTGTTTACATGACCGGGCAATTCTGGCCGCTGTCCACGTTCGGCCAGCAACTCAATTCGATCCTGATTGCCAAGAATAACCCCAAAGACATTGAATTCGACTTTCACGTTCAAACAAAGCACGGCCCCGTCGATATGAAAGTGATCGTCCCAGTTCCTGAAGGTGAGGGCGAAGTCGCGAAAGCGCTCGTCGAGATAATTAAAAGCGACCATCTCAAGCCGGCTGACGCATAAAAATTTCTGTTTAGCGTAAAGAACCTATCACCAAAATCCACACATGCATGACCAATGCCAAAGATATCGAAGCCCAGCTCCGCCGCATGCCTAAGTCGTCTGTCGGCGACGTCGTCACGAGCACAGGGGCGCAGTCGAAGGTCATTTTATTGGTTGGCGTTGCGTTCCAACTCGTCTCGCTTGTGTTCTATGGTGTTTCGCTAATCGTCATCCGCCCCGAACGCTGGGAACAAGCCGCTGCCATCGTTTCTTGCTTTGCACCGCTGCCGCTCATGGTGGGTGGATTGCTGGCGGTCTGGGTCTTCGCTCAAACCCGCAAATGCCGACGGCTTGCTGGCGGCGAATACTACGTTCACTGGCGTTATGAACCCGAGCAATGGGCCGCGCACTGCGATCATTCCGCCAGCAAACTACGGTTGGTGTTGCCGATTATTGGTCTGTGTGGAGCTGGTGTTGGCCTCGTGCTCGCGCTACTTGTGCATCTCGACGACGAGCGATTGTTTTACGGCACGCTTTGGACGCACTACGGACTGTGCATCGGCTTGGGTAGCGCAATCGGCACGCTCGTCGGTTGGTTTTGCGTCTACTGCGGTAATATCACGCAATCGATCAAGCAGAACCGCACCGCGCATTCGATCATCGGTCCGCTGGGCATCTACATCACCGGTGAGTTCTGGCCGACATCCACGCTCTCGCAGTCGCTGCTCTCGGCGGCGATCCAACCCGACGACGCGCACGTCTTATTCACCTTTCGCATTCGCACAAAGAACGGCAACAACGATGTTCCCGTGCCGATTCCCATCCCACCCGGCCAACAGCAGGTTGCCATCGCCCTCGTCGAACTGATAGAAAGTGAACTGCCCTAACGATTCGACGAACCCGCTTATCGAGGCGACTCGCACAAATCCGCGAGCAAGAAATCCCGTTATTCCAAAACGCTCTCTATTTGGAGACCCCATGTCAAAGCTTACCATTGTCGCGCACATCACTGCCAAGCCCGACCAGATCGACGTCGTCCAATCGCAGCTCAGCGGACTCGTCGCCCCGACGCTCGGCGAAGCCGGTTGCATTCAATACGATCTTCATCAAGACAACGAGAACCCGGCTCATTTTATGTTCTACGAGAACTGGGAGTCGCGCGAGCTCTGGCAAGCCCACATGGCCAGCGACCACATCGCTGCCTACAGAGCCGCCACCGAAGGCGCCGTCGAGGATTTTTCATTGTTCGAAATGACACCTCAAGATTAGCAAAGGGCGACCTTGAAACCCGGCCAATAATCGTCGCTGAATTGGCTGGGCAAATCGAGTAGAATCTTAATCGCCGCCAAGTTCGCGCGGCATTTTGCGTTTGGAGTTTTGTAACGTCGGGGTCATTACGCGTTTCATTATTCCCGCTCGATCTGCCACGGCGCGCTTCATAAACTACAGCAGAGTAGCGACTTGGCTCGTCGGTCTGGAGCAGACGGGTGCAGGTTTTGCAAATAAAAACCAAAATCGTTTCAAAACTCTAAACGTTTCAAAATGTGCACGAGCGAAGATGCCCGAGACTTGGCCACCACGATTCCTGTTTGCTGTTTGTCAGTGTGGGGCCGAGCAGGCGCTAAAGCACGAGGTTGCGGCGGGACCGATCGCGGCGCGACCGGCGTTCTCGCGACCGGGGTTCGTTACGTTCAAGCTCGACGACGAAGTGGCCGAACCCGAACAGTTTCAATTGCCATCGACGTTTGCGCGAACGATTGGGTTTTCGCTCGAAAAACTGAGTGGCGATTCGACCCAGGAGCTGGCGGCTCAGCTTTGGCGGCAACCCGGTGTCGAGGCGCTGCTCGCTGAAAAGCAACTCGCCGATCTGCACGTCTGGCAACGCGATACAGCCGTGCCAGGAGTGAAAGGATTCGAGCCCGGACCGACCGAGTTGGCACTCGCCGTCGAAGCCAGCATCCGTGCCGCCGCGCCAACCGAGCAGTTGCGCGCGGTCCCAGCGACGCCGCGTCAACCCAGTCGACGAAATCGCTGGGTGTTGGATGTTGTGCTGGTCGAGCCGGGCGAGTGGTGGGTCGGTTGCCATTTTACTTCGCGGCGACTCGACAGCTACGCCGGCGGAGTTATGCCGATCGAGTTGCCCGACGACGCCGTGAGTCGTGCGTACCTGAAAATGGAAGAGGCGCTGCAGTGGTCGGCGCTGCCAATCGCACGAGGCGACCTGTGTGTCGAGCTTGGCTGCGCGCCGGGCGGCGCGTCGCAGGCACTGATGGAGCACGGGTTGCGGGTGCTGGGCGTCGATCCAGCGGAGGTCGATCCACAAGTGATTGATAGTCCGCAATTCACGCACATCCGGCGGCGGAGTTCCGAGGTCGCGCACAAGCAGCTGCGGGGCGTTCAATGGGTGGCTGCCGACATGAACGTAGCGCCAACATACACCCTCGACGCCGTCGAGCAAGTCGTCGCCAACGACCAAGCCGCCGTCCGCGGCATGATCCTGACGCTGAAGCTAGCCGACTGGAAACTTGCCGCCAAACTGCCAGAACTCATCGCGCGTGTGCGCAGCTGGGGCTACCGCGACGTGCGAACTAGGCAGCTAGCATTCAACCGACAGGAAGTTTGCCTCGTTGCACTACGAAGCCGCGCTCAACGTCGCGTAAAACGTGCCCGACGCCGAGCTCGGCACGACGCACCGCATGCTGGCAAGGCAGGTCCACACTATAACAGTCCTCCCCCGCCCCTCGACGGAAAGGACTAAAACGCCGCCAACTCCATGCCAGCACACAAACGAACTTGACAGCATTTCGGCACGGCAGTAATTAGTCATCTCCCGTTTACCCGCTACCGTTGACCAGCGCAAGCTGCGCGAGGCGACCCGTGTTCCAACGACTGCCACTGCTGGTTCAGCTTACTGCCGTTTGGTTGGCGTTTGCCAATCTGGCACAGGCACAGCGTGTGCAATTTCCCTCAGCGGCTCCAGCGTTCAATCCACCACCCTCGCCGTCGGTGCTGCCAAGCTTCGATCCTTATGGTAATCCGCTGCTCGGAACGCCACCGGCGGATATTCCCTACACGGTGACTCCTCAGATCTCGCCGCCCGCTTCGACGTTTGCGCAACCGGGTTTTGTACAGCCAGGCGCACCGTTGAGCCAACCAGCCATTCCTCCGTTTGGTCAGGCGCAGGTTTTGCCTCCCGGCAGCGCCGTTGCCTCGCCGGGCGTGCCACAGAGCGGTGGATCGCTGTTCCCCAATGGGCTACCTTTTCAATGGGAATCGGGAGCCTACCAGTACCAGAACTCCGACGGCAGCTTCGCTCGTCTGCAGCGTTTCTTGCAGCAGATCAGCTTTGAACATACCTGGGTCTACAGCGAAGGCGGAGCTGACGACCTGGGAATCAATCGGACGGAGCTGGCTGCCACATTTGGCATTCCCATCTTCTACAATCCGAACACACCGCTTCTGATTACTCCAGGATTCGCATTCAATTGGCTGGAAGGGCCTTTTACTCCGCCGGTCGCGCCCGGTCCTGCTATTCCGCCCAATCCCGATCTGCCAGCTCGACTGTTCGACGCGTATCTCGACGCGGCTTGGCACCCGCAACTGACAGACTGGCTGCATGCTGATCTGGGGCTTCGCACAGGCGTGTGGACCGACTTTGAAGAACTCAACGGCGACTCATTGCGGATCCTGGGTCGCGGCCTTGGTGTGCTTTCGTTTTCGCCACAGTTCGATGTGATCGCTGGCATCTGGTACCTCGACCGCAACGACATCAAGCTGCTTCCGGCGGGTGGTCTGCACTGGCGACCTAACAACCTCTGGGACTTTTACCTGGTCTTTCCGAACCCGAAGATTCGGCGTCGGTCGATTAACATTGGCTCGAGCCAATGGTGGATGTACTTCGCCGGTGAGTATGGCGGCGGGCGTTGGACCGTCGAACGCACGTTGGAAGCCGGTGGCACGTTTGCCGACGATATCGACATCAACGACATTCGCGTGATCTTCGGCCTTGAATGGGAAACTCAGTCGCAAGCTCGCGGGCACGTCGAAATCGGGTACCTCTTCGATCGAGAAATCATCTTCGCCGGATCCGATACGCCTACGCTTGAACTCGACGACTCGTTCATGGTGCGAGCGGGAGTCGACTTTTAGCGTGCGTACTTGGGATTGCGACGCGCCAGAGATCTGCTCCTTGGCACTGACTTGTCTGCTGATCTGCTTCGCTGTCGCGTCCGACGTCAGCGCGCAGACGCCAGTTTATGGCGGACAGGTCGTTCAGGAACTGATGCCTCCTCCATCAGACACGATCTTTCTGCCGCCAGGCCAATCCAACTTGCCCTTTGAGCCCGCTCCGATGTTTACCTCGCCTGGTACACACACGAGCGATGTCTACGCCAGCCACCCGATCGTCGTACAGCCGCCAACACCTGCAGCGACCTCGGGATTGCCACCGGGCGTACGGAAAGGACTGTTCCAGAAGGTCTTTTTTACGGGTACCTACATCCCGCAGTTTGATGACGACAGCTTCGGCTTTGGCGATTTGGAAGCGGGCGTCGTGCTCGGCGTGCCGCTGCTTCGTCCATCGACGCCACTGCTAATCACGCCCCGCTTTGCGGTTCACTATCTCGATCGGCCGGGGACTCTCGATTTGCCAGAAGAGGTGTACGACGCCGAGGTGTCGTTTCGACATCTGCGAAAATTCGGCGAGGGACCTTGGGCAATGAACGCCGCGATTACGCTCGGCCACTACAGTGACTTTGAAGCCAGTGACGCCGATGCCTTTCGCGTGACAGGTCAGGCTTTTGCAGTCTACGAGTCGTCTCCCGCTTGGACGTGGGTGTTTGGCGTGGTGTATCTCAATCGGCGCGATCTTTCCGTCATTCCGGCAGTCGGCGCGATTTACAAGCCACACGCCGATTTGAAGTTTGACGCGATCTTGCCTCGACCACGAATCTCGTGGCGGCTCCCTGACGGCCTGTTGGCTAGCAATACCGAACGCTGGGCCTACGTTGGAGGCGAGTTCGGCGGCGGCATCTGGTCGATCGACCGCTCGGCCACTGTCGGACAGGATCTGATGACTTACAACGACTTCCGTCTGCTGATGGGAATCGAAACGAAGGCAGACCTCGGTGCGATTAGCCATCGTCTCGAGTTCGGCTACGTCTTCGGGCGCGAGCTAGAGTTCTCCAGCGCTACGCCGAACGTCGAACTCGATGATTCGCTATTCGTGCGAGTCGGACTGAAGTACTAGGCCGATGCATTAGCGTCTAAGGCAGGTCTGTTTCTCGCATGCGATTCGGACAGTCAACTATTACCTTGCTATCGCGCGCTGAATCGCCGCGCCCATATCGGCGGGGCTCTGGGCCACTTCGATGCCTGCGTCTTCCAGCGCGGCGATTTTCTCTTCGGCGGTGCCTTTGCCGCCAGAGATGATTGCACCGGCATGGCCCATCCGCTTTCCTGGAGGTGCCGTGCGTCCGGCGATGAACGCGGCGACCGGCTTGCTAACGTGCTCTTTCACAAAGGCTGCGGCTTCTTCCTCGGCGGTGCCGCCAATCTCGCCGATCATGATGATTGCTTCGGTCTCGTCGTCCGCCTGGTACATCTTGAATAAGTCGATGAACGACGTGCCGACGATCGGGTCACCGCCCAAACCGACGCAAGTGGTTTGCCCCAGCCCAACGTTGGAGAGTTGCCAGACGGCCTCGTAGGTGAGCGTGCCGCTACGGCTCATCACGCCAACCGTGCCCTTCTTGTGAATGTAGCCCGGCATGATGCCGATTTTGCACTCGTCGGAAGTGATCACGCCGGGGCAGTTTGGACCGATCAGATTCACGTCGTCGCGGTCTTTGATCTTGTCATAGACGCGCACCATGTCGAGCACCGGAACGCCTTCGGTGATCGCAATGATTGTCTTGATACCCGCGTCGACGGCTTCCAGAATTGCACCGGCGGTAAAAGCGGGCGGCACGAAGACCATACTCGCGTCGACGCCATGCTTCTCAACCGACTCAGCGACCGTATCGTAGACGGGCACACCAAGCACTTCCTGGCCGCCCTTGCCCGGGGTGACGCCACACAGCAGTTTGGTGCCGTAATCGAGACAGTTCTTGCTATGGAACTCACCCGCTCGCCCGGTAATCCCTTGGCAGACGACTCTGGTGTCTTTGTTAATCAGAATGCTCATTTGAATGTTCCGTTACGCGCTAATCGACGCGACCACCTTGTTGGCGGCGTCGGTGAGATCTTCTGCGGTGATAATATCGACGTCGCTCTCGGCAAGCAGTTTGCGGCCTTCTTCGACTTCGGTACCTTCCAGGCGGACAACGAGTGGGACGTTGAAGCCAACTTGCTTGTAGGCCTCGAGAATCGCGGTCGCTATGGTCGTGCAACGCATGATGCCACCGAAGATGTTGACCAGCACAGCCTTCACCGCGTCGTCAGCCAAGATGATGCGAAACGCTTCGGTCACACTTTCGACATTGGCACCGCCGCCCACATCCAGGAAGTTCGCCGGCTCGCCGCCGTGCAGTTTGATCAGGTCCATCGTACTCATTGCCAGGCCGGCACCATTGACCAAACATCCGATGTTGCCGTCCAGCTGCACATAGCTGAGTCCCGCTTCGCCGGCTTTGACTTCTGCTGGGTCTTCTTCGCTGAGGTCTCGTAATTCTTCAAGTTGCTTGTGCCGAAACAAGGCGTTGTCGTCGAAGTTGATCTTGGCGTCGAGCGCGATGATGTCACCGCTGCCGGTGACCACGAGCGGATTGATTTCCGCGATCGAGCAGTCCAAATCGACAAATAGCTTGCAAAGGCCCTTCATGAAGCTGTCGGCTGCTTGAACGCTCTCGCCCGTGATGTCAAGCTTGGCACACAACGACTCGATCTGCGAGGTCTGCAGACCTTCGTCGGGGTGGAACGCTTCCTTAAGAATCAGCTCCGGCGTTTTCTCAGCAACTTCCTCGATGTTGACGCCACCTTCGCTCGAAACCATCAGCACGGGCTGTCCGCAAGCTCGATCAATTACGATGCCGAGATACAGCTCGCGGGCTATATCGCAGCCCGCCTCAACTAGCACCTGCTGGACCTTTTTTCCTTCGGGCCCAGTCTGTATCGTCACCAGTTCGTTACCGAGCAATGCTTCTGCAACGGTCGACGCCTCGTCGGCGGATTTGACGAGCTGCACACCACGCTGCTCAGGATTAGTCTTGATGGTTCCCTTGCCACGTCCGCCAGCGTGAATCTGCGCCTTTACGACGGCAATCGGGCCGCCGAGCTTCTCGAATGCGGCGGCGGCTTCGGCAGCCGATCGTGCAACGATGCTCTCGGGCACTGGGATCTTGGCTTCGCGAAACAGCTGTTTCGCCTGATACTCATGGATTTTCATAGCAATTCGATTCGCGGCAGATAGGTTGGCTGCGTGTCTTTGGTGTGGAGTATAGCGCTGGCCGGTCGGAAGGGCAACGGGCCGTTACCAAACTCCAGCCGCGTCAAGTTGCGCGCTAGCTGCGGCAGCCCAACCACGATTGGCGGCGGGGCTTGCAGGGCTAGGATGTAGCACGCGCGTCAGCGCGATTTCCATGCCGCTAGCGACTCGCTGCAAACACTTTTCGGCGTAGGCGCCCACGCCAACGGCCCACTCCGGATGCATCGCTTCGAGAACCGACTTGAGATGGGCGTCGCAAGCTCTGTCGAGCGCTTCACGTTCCCCGGCAGGTAGCTTGTCAGGAGTGCGGTTCTTGCCGCTGGCTTCCATGAATACCAACGGACAGTAGTTTGAGACCATGTGATCCTCAAAGAAATGCTCAGGCGACCCAAAGCGATCGCGAAACAGGCCCCACAACCTCTGGCCCGATACTTCGCTTCGCTGGCAAGCCAAGCCGTCAATGGGGCGCTTCGCATGCGGTTGTTTCGGCCGCCTCACGCGAGCGTCAATTTTTAGCCAATCGCGAACGGCCTCTATCTGACCGAATGGCACGCCCGTTTGCGCCATACCCCAGGGTCCCGGATTCATCCCAAGGAACAGCACTCTACAGCCCCGCGGATTCATCAGGCGGAGATACTGCTCGTGCGCTGACCAAGCATATGAAAGCGGATTGTAGACATGCGTCACCGGCTCGGAGAATTGGAGCTTGTTGACCGCGCGCGAAAGTCGGCGGGCGGCTGCGATGGATGATTCGATAGCGGACATCGAGGTGGCGTTAATTCAGGTGACGAGAAAATTTTTCTTGCTAAACACAGGTAAATACCCTAGAGCCTCCAGTGGCACTGATCGGCTGTAGTATATTATCATTAGGAAACTGTCATCTATCATATAGTCAACGTCGGAGCGTCGTCGAACCCCCTCCCCTTGTCGAGCAAACTGTTGCAGGGCCAATTTGCATGACCAAAGACTTGAGCGATTTTGCCGCCCGAGAAACGCAGACCATCGAGACACCTCGCGACCGGCGTCCAACGAACGTTTGGCACCTCTTTGTCGCGCCGACGCTGTTTTTCCACATAGCAACCTGGGCTCGGCGCCATTCCACTTGCTAGTTGCGTGGATCTCGGGAATCTCAGCCACTATCGATCGCATTGATCGAAAGATGATGCAAGCGGACCTGGGCACCGTCGATCCTGGATTGGAGATTGTCGCTGAATCTTGGGTAGGGTTCTGGGTGATCTCGCTCGGGCTTGGAGCTCTAGCAGCAATAGCGATATGGCTGATTGGCGGCTGGTGGTATCGAATTCGCTTGAATTGGTCTGGCGACCGCGATGCGGACCCGCGCGAAGCACGACTGGTTTACGTGTACGCGGGCCTGGTGGCGGCACTTCCGAACGTGCTGCTCGTCACCGTAGTCACTGCAATCTACGCAGACTATGCCTCGTATTGGAACGGTGAGGATATTTGGAGCATGTTGATCGCTGGATTCCCATTCTGGGCTATCTATGTCAGCTACTGCGGCGCCGTTTCTCGCTTTAGCGTACGCCGTGTGAAAGCGCTGGCATGGTTTCGGTGGCTGCCAATGGCACTGTACGTTTTGGCCTTAGTCGCCATTGTGGCGATGTACGTCGCGGTGGAGTAGCGCGAAGCCGCATGTCGCAAGTACCTACTCGGTTAGACATTCCGCCGATTCCGGCCTTGCCCAAACTCAACGCTGGCAGTAGGTTATTGACTTGGGCTGGCATTTGTGAAAAAATTCACAAGCCTACCACAATGGGGTGTCGAACTAAGAAATAGCGGGCCCGCGGCAGCGGATGGGCGGCCCAAATCCACCGACAGCCTTCACCACTCGAAGTCTCCAGATCGCTCAGCCTTATGACCAGCGTCATACGCATTGCCAAAGGACTGGACTTGCCTATTGCCGGTGCTCCCGACCAGATCGTGTCGGACGTGCCCCAGGCGAGATACGTTGCGCTAATCGGCGATGACTACATCGGCATGAAGCCGACCATGGAGGTCGCCGAAGGAGAGCAGGTCAAGAAGGGCCAGGTCGTCTTTACCGATAAGAAGACACCCGGCGTCCAATACACTGCGCCCGCCGCGGGCACGGTTAAGGCAATCAATCGCGGTGCCAAACGAAAATTTGAATCACTCGTCATTGAGGTAGCTGGCGAAGACGAAGTGACGTTCAGCACGTTCCCTGATCATAATTTGGCTAAGCTCGACCGGCGCGAGGTCTGTGAGCAGCTTGTTGCCTCGGGCCTTTGGACGGCACTACGCACGCGACCATTCAGCAAGGTGCCGTCACTTGACATGGTACCGGCAGCGTTGTTCGTCACGGCGATTGATACCAACCCGCTCTCCGCCGACCCAGCAGTCGTACTGGAGCCATACCAGGGCGATTTCATCGCTGGACTAGAGGTCTTGAGCACGCTGACCGATGGCCACGTCCAGGTCTGTCGCAAGACCGGATCGACAATCCCGGGCGAAGGAAAAACACCAGCTGTGTTTCACGCCTTCGATGGACCGCATCCGGCTGGGTTGGCCGGCACGCACATCCACTTCTTGCGACCGGTCAGTCGCGACAAATCAGTTTGGTACGTCGGTTATCAAGATGTCATTGCGATCGGGCACTTGTTCTTGACTGGAAAGTTATGGACAGAGCGAGTCGTTTCACTCGCTGGGCCAATCGTCGACAAGCCGAGACTGGTCCGGACTCAGGTAGGGGCCTCGCTCGCGGAAATCACAGCAGACCAATATTCGATCGGTGATCAAGAATCGGCTCGAATCATTTCAGGATCGGTGCTGTCAGGTCGCCGATGCGTCGAACCCATCGACTACCTGGGTCGCTATCACAATCAGGTCTCCATCATTGCCGAAGGTGGCAAGCGGGAGTTCCTTGGTTGGGCAATGCCCGGAGCCGACAAGTTCTCGATACGCAAGGTGTTTGCTTCTGCGTGGACCAACTCGACGGATGGGCCGCAAAAATTCAATTTCGATACCAGCACGGAAGGTAGTCCTCGGGCAATTATCCCGATCGGCATGTTCGAAGACGTCATGCCGCTCGACATCATCGCCACGCCGCTATTGAAGGCGTTGGTGACCGACGATATCGAGTCGGCTCAAGAGCTTGGCGCGCTAGAACTTGACGAAGAAGACCTTGCCCTATGTACCTATGTGTGTGCCGGCAAGCACGACTACGGTCCGATGTTGCGGAAGAACCTTACGACCATCGAGCATGAAGGCTAACCAGTCGTGCACCGGCGATGTCCGGCACTGAGCGAGGATCAACCACGTGTTACGGAAACTACTCGATCGACTGCACCCAACATTCGACAAGGGCGGCAAGCTGGAAAAGCTTTACCCCTTGTACGAGGCGCTCGATACGTTTTTGTACACGCCTAGCGATACGACGTTGACCGCTTCGCACGTGCGCGACGGGATGAACCTCAAACGCATGATGTCGTTGGTCGTGCTGGCGCTGGGCCCTTGCATTCTGATGGCCTTGTACAACACGGGATATCAAGCGAATTACGCAGTTGCCAACGGACTGGGGACCCAATTGGATACATGGCGCGAGCCGATCTTGGCGGCGCTAGGCTTAGGCCACGATCCCAACAGTCTTCTCGATAACTTGGCACTTGGCTCGCTGTATTTCCTGCCCGTCTATATCGTCACCATGACGGTTGGCGGTCTGTGGGAAGTTGCGTTTGCGATGGTCCGTGGCCACGAGGTGAACGAAGGCTTTCTTGTCAGTGGAATGCTATTTCCTTTGACGTTGCCGCCGACGATCCCGCTTTGGCAGGTTGCTCTGGGCATTTCGTTTGGTGTCGTTATTGGTAAAGAGATTTTCGGCGGTACCGGTAAGAATTTTCTCAATCCCGCCCTCACGGCACGCGCATTCCTCTACTTCGCCTACGCGTCAGAAATCTCCAGCGAAACCAATCGCTGGGGCGAAGGCGTATGGGCCGCTGCCGACGGAATCACCGGCGCCACCCCCCTTGGTGCCATGGCAGCTGCTGGCAGTCCTACAACCGCTTCGGTCCCAGCGTTAACCGATCTCACCTGGTGGGATTGCTTTATTGGATTCACTCAGGGCTCGATGGGCGAAACCTCGACGTTGGCGGCGCTGCTCGGCGCAGCGATTCTGATCTCGCTGGGTGTCGGGTCCTGGAGAATTATGGCCGGCTGCGTCGCGGGTCTCTTAGGCATGGCCACGGTGCTGTACGTGTTCCGCGGAGCAAGCGACAACGCGATGATGTACCTGGCCCCGCACTGGCATCTGGTGATCGGCGGCTTTGCGTTCGGCGCCGTCTTCATGGCTACCGATCCGGTCTCAGCGGCAATGACTGACACGGGACGTTGGATCTACGGCGTGTTGATCGGTGTGATGACTGTGCTTGTGCGCACAATCAACCCAGCATTCCCAGAGGGTATCATGCTGGCGATTCTGTTCGGCAACGTGATGGCACCGCTGATCGACTATTTCGTCATTCAAGCGAATATCAAGCGAAGGTTGGCCCGTTATGAAGCGTGACACAATCGGCGGAACTTTGCTCGTCGCGCTCATCCTATGCGTGGCCTGCTCGGTGCTGGTTTCGAGCGCCGCAGTCGGCCTGCGCTCGATGCAGGATGCGAACAAGAAACTCGATCAGCAACGCAACGTGCTGCTGGCTGCGGGTGTTGACGTCGACAGCATGTCGGCAGCAGATATTGTCGAGATGTTCAACGACGAGAGCAAAGTCGAACGACAGCTCATCGACTTAAGCACCGGCGCACCCGTCGACATCGAGTCTGCTGGGATCGACCCAGCCACCTACGACCCTAAGAAAGCCGCCAAAACGCCTGCGTTGAGCCAGCGTGTGAATGCTTCAGGAGGCCCCACTCCTGGCGTGTCGCGTCGAGAGAAGTACGCCTTTGTCTATACGATCAAAGATGCCGAGGCAGGTGATCAGATCGTCCTGCCAATTTACGGCAAAGGGCTATGGTCGACACTCTACGGTTTTTTAGCGCTCAAAGAGGACGTCCGCACCGTGGGCGGCATCACGTTCTACGAACACAAGGAAACGCCTGGACTAGGCGGCGAAGTCGACAATCCCAGCTGGAAGGCGAAGTGGCCAGAAAAGCAGCTGTTCGACGGTGATTGGGGCGTCGATTTCGCAGTCATCAAGGGCGAGGTTGACCCTGGCAATGCCAAGGCCGCCCATCAGGTCGACGGGCTATCCGGGGCGACGATTACCTCCCGTGGCGTTTCGAATCTGGTCCAGTACTGGGTTGGCCCCGACGGCTTCGGTAAGTTCCTCGAGCAGCAGCGAACTCAATAGCGAGTAGAGAATTAGCGAGACAGCGATGGCTGAACCCAATCCTAAAGACGTCCTACTCAATCCGCTGGCGAATAATAATCCGATCGCCTTGCAGGTGCTCGGCATTTGCTCGGCGCTAGCCGTGACGACCAAGCTCGAAACGTCGATCGTCATGGCACTGTCGGTAACGTTCGTGCTCGGCCTCTCGAACGCCGCTGTCAGCGCGATTCGCATGTATATCCCCAGCAGCATTCGAATCATCGTGCAAATGACGATCATTTCGTCCCTGGTGATCGTCGTCGACCAAGCTCTGCAGGCATTCGCCTATGAAGCCAGCAAAACCATGAGCGTATTCGTCGGCCTGATCATCACCAACTGCATCGTCATGGGCCGCGCCGAGGCGTTCGCCATGAAGAACCCGCCACTAATTAGCGCCATTGATGGTATCGGGAATGCGTTGGGCTACAGCCTGATTCTGATCATCGTTGGCTTTTTCCGCGAACTATTCGGGTCTGGCAAGCTGCTCGGTTTTAGCGTGTTGCCATTGCAGAGCGAGGGTGGCTGGTATGTGCCCAACGGTTTAATGCTATTGCCGCCTAGCGCGTTCTTTCTGATCGGCTTCATCATCTGGGCGATTCGAATCTGGAAACCCGAACAAGTTGAGGTCGAAGGCTAAAGCCATGAATCACTATCTCAACATTTTCCTCAACGCTGTTTTCATCGAGAACCTGGCGCTCGCGTTTTTCCTTGGCATGTGTACGTTCCTGGCCGTCTCAAAGAACGTCAAAACGGCCGTCGGCCTCGGACTTGCAGTAATCCTGATCATGGGGATTACTATCCCTGCGAACAATTTGCTGTTGCAGTATCTGCTGAAAGAAGGAGCGCTAGAGCGTTGGTTTGGTACCGAGTTTTCTCAAGTCAATTTGGAGTTTCTCTCGCTGATCACATTCATTGGCACGATTGCCGCCATGGTGCAGATTCTCGAAATGGCACTCGATCGCTTTTTTCCACCACTCTACAACGCCTTGGGGATTTTTCTGCCGCTGATCACGGTTAACTGTGCGATCCTCGGTGGCTCACTGTTTATGCAGGAGCGAGACTACAACTTCACCGAGAGCATTGTTTACGGTGTCGGAGCTGGCTTTGGCTGGGCCCTGGCAATCGCTGGCCTCGCTGGCATACGCGAGAAGATGAAGTACAGCGACGTTCCCGATGGTCTGAAGGGTTTAGGAATCACCTTCATGACGGTTGGACTCATGGCACTGGCGTTTATGTGCTTCGGCGGCATCGATCTGTCGGAAGAGGCGCCAGCGGCGGAGCCAGTAGCGGCTGAAAGTGTTGAAATTGAAGAAACGGACGCCAAAGAAGCCGAGGTCGAAGCAACGTCAGTTGAAGACGCTTCAGGCAGCGAAACAAACGACGATTCTGCCTCAAAGGCCACTGAGTAACGCAATTCCTGGCGAGAGAGCATAAATCATGAGCGGAATGACGATTTTTCTTGGCGTCGCGATGTTCACCGTCGTTGTGTTGGCTTTGGTGGCAATCATCCTAGCCGCCAAGTCGGTGTTGGTCGCCAGCGGCAACGTCAAAATCGAAGTCAATGGTCAGAAGACCCTTGAGGTTCCCGCCGGTGGCAAGCTGCTAGGTGCCTTATCTGACGCGGGCATTTTTGTTTCGTCTGCCTGCGGTGGCGGTGGTACTTGTGCGCAATGCGAAGTAAAGGTCTTCGCAGGCGGGGGCGATATTCTGCCGACCGAGAAGTCGCACATCAACAACAAAGAAGCCCGCGAAGGCTGTCGATTGTCCTGCCAAGTGGCAGTCAAGCAAGACATGCAAATCGAAGTGCCGCCAGAGGCCTTTGAGACGAAAAAATGGAAGTGCAAAGTCCGCTCCAACGAGAATGTCGCCACGTTTATTAAGGAATTCGTACTCGAGCTGCCCGAAGGCGAGGACGTCGATTTTAAGGCTGGCGGCTACATTCAGATTGAGTGCCCGCCGCACATCGTCAACTACAAAGACTTCGACATCGAAAAAGAGTACCACGGCGACTGGGACAAGTTCGACGTGTGGCGTTACGTGTCTCAGGTAGACGAGCCCGTGATTCGTGCTTACTCGATGGCCAACTATCCGGGCGAGAAGGGCATCATTATGCTCAACGTCCGCATCGCCAGTCCGCCCCCGCGTGCACCAGACGGTACGCCACCCGGCAGAATGTCATCGTACATCTTTAGCCTCAAGCCAGGCGACGAAGTGACGATTTCTGGCCCTTACGGTGAGTTCTTCATCAAAGACACCGATTCCGAGATGGTTTACATCGGAGGTGGCGCCGGAATGGCACCGCTACGTAGCCATATCTTTGAACTGTTTAATAACCTGAAGACCGGCCGCAAGGTTTCGTACTGGTACGGCGGTCGTAGCCTGCGTGAGTTATTCTACGTCGATCACTTTCGCGCGAT
>JBCDBK010000099.1:0-18467 GCA_039184115.1 Planctomycetota bacterium
CGCGAGCACACGCGGGGGTTATGCCACCCACAATACGGTCGTTTTCGATCACTTCGTTCAGAATACGCCCGGGCAGTACGCGTTCAGGACAATAGGCGACCAACACGTGCACACCGACGGTGAGATGGTCGGGGATAGCCTCGCGAAGGACGACATTTTCGGTCGTGCCAGGTGGGCTGGTCGATTCAAGAATCACAAGGTTGCCGGGGCGGACTAGCGAGCGGATCGAACGAGCGGCCTGCCTAACGTAGGTCAAATCGGGTGTCTTATTCGATTGGATCGGCGTCGGCACGCAAATGAAGAACACATCCGCTTGCTGTGGTTGTAACGAAGCTGTTAGATCTCCGCAATCGACCACGCGTTGAACCAATTCGCTTAGATGCGGTTCATGTATGTGAATTTCACCACGATTGATGCAATCGACGATGTTTTCGCTGACGTCGACGCCGTGTACTTGATATCCACGATCGGCTAACACACTTGCTGTAGGCAAACCAATGTAGCCTAAGCCGACGACGCAAACAGAAGGCGTTTTGTCAGACTCCGGAAACTTGATCGTCGCTGGCAGTTTGGCCGTTGGATCTTCTTTGCAGGTTCGTTGCATGTTAGTCTCCTTGGTTTCCATGTTTTGCGATTGATCAAGCGACCTGGGGAACCACCTCTGATCCAGGCGATTGCCAGTCGCGAGAATCGATAGGCTCGACGATCCTCTGCGCCATATCTCCATCGCCGTGCCGGTTTTCTACACTCTGACAGCATGTGTAATTTACTTCGTACGTAAGCAACTCCGCATGCGCGGAGACTATCGCAACTTCGTACGTCCCAACGAGTCGCGAACTGAATTCTTCCGAGAAGATGGTTTGCAGATCGCCCTTGTTCAATCCTGCTTCTACATGCAGAAAGGGCAAGCCGCGATAGGATGCCGCCATTGACGTCACCATATCTGTTGCCGTATCACCCTGTGCGACAGTGTGGCCGAGTGCATAGTTCTCAATCGGGGTGTCGATGTCTGTCGAGCAGCAAACTGTCTGGCAAACGCGCGTCCGATTGTCTTGCATCAATTCCAATTCTTCATTCGGCGCAATGTCGAAACCCTCAGCCGCCTGAGCTAAAATTCCTATTTGGTGCCTGGCACGGCAATCAACGGCCTCGTACTGATCGCGCCTACGATACGCCTGAACGACTGGCGTAATGCTTATCGCCTCAGGGCGAATTCCAGTCATTAAATACGTAAGAAGTCGATCCATTGTTATTTCGTGCGGATATCGTTCGCGAAGGTTAGAGATACGGTCACAGCGGTAGCTCGTTGCTGCTACAGTCTCTCAACGAGCAAAGCAGTAAGGTTCTCTATCACACAGAATTGCGGCAGCGAACGAAGACCGTCATTGCACGTTCTTCGATTAAAGTTGCGGGGTGCGATGTAAGCTCTGCTCAGATATCCGGAAATCAGATGAGCTCACAAGCGGGCGAAGTTTACTAGCCAACGCAACAGTTCGACAAGTGCAAAACTGCCAACGATCTCGCTATCTAGTGCTAGCAAAATGGCCTAATTCAGAATGCTTGCGCTCGCTCCGTGAGAGAGACCTCCGATCAGCAGAAAGACCTTGCGGCGAGTTGGGAAAATAAGTACTTACTGCCTAACCCCGTAACACACCCGATGGAAGAGCAACGGCAAGTGAGCTCTCCAGCCCAGTAGGCGAAGCCTCCGGTTTCCAATCCCGCAAAGCGACGACCGCCCCCCGGTGTCGCAGACGGATATGCCTCGTCTCCTGGTCGACTGCAACAGGCATTTATCTTTAGCCGCGAAATAGACAATGCGACTGATCACGCGTATTCGAGATAGGCATGGGACGCTGGACGAAGGTGCCCGTTGTATTTCACGAAGGTCTCGAATGATCGACGCAAATAAGACAGCTAAAGCGATCGTATACTCCCTGTTCGCCTTTTCAATTCTGGCAGCGGGCTGCCAGTCCTCAGGCTATCGCGCCGCGCAGCTACCCGCAGAGTTTCGCGTCTCGCAAAGCAGCCCGAACAAGGCGATTGATCTATCACGAATCGCCAGTCAAGGCACCAGCGATTCGATCATTGCCCCCAACGATCTGCTCAAAGTGACGGTAGCGACGGGACGACATGATGAAAAGAACACGCCAGTAGAGATTCGCGTCGCTGACAATGGAACCATCAACGTGCCAGTGATTGGTCAGGTGCCCGTCGCGGGCATGGAGGCATTTGCTGCCGGCCAGAACATCGCCAACCTTGCCATTCAACGCGGCATGTACAAGCACCCGCTCGTCACCGTGTCTATCGAGTCGAAAGCTATTAACCGCATCACCGTCCTCGGTGCAGTCGAGAAGCCGGGCACCTATGAAATCCCACGCGGCAGCAGCGATTTGGTAAGTGCACTAGCGGAAGCAGGTGGCCTAACGGAGGAAGCCAGCACAGCAATCGAAGTCGTCCGGCAGCCGGGATACGCGCTGGCCGACAACGAGCCTGTGCAGCCCTCCAGCAGTCCAGAAGAGACTAGCGAAATTCAACTTGCCGGTTACCAGTCGACGAGAAGGGCAAACTCGCCGCGACCCATGGAGCCCAAGACCTTCAAGCTCGACTTGGCCGCGGGCTTGCCGAGGCAGTATTCCGACTACCGACTCAGCGACCGAGATGTCGTTCGTGTCGTGCCGCTAGAAAAACAAGTGATCCATGTGACCGGCCTGGTCACTTCGCCAGGGCAATTCGATTTACCGCCAGATCAGGATCTTCGATTGCTGGATGCGGTCGCGCTGGCCGGTGGTAGCAGTTCGCCCGTGGCAGATAAGGTGTTTGTCATTCGACACGCAAAGAATCGCGCGGAACCGTTGGTCATCGAGGCCAGCCTGGCTAAGGCCAAGCAAAATGGTCTGGAAAATCTGCTGCTCACCGCAGAAGACACCGTGAGTGTCGAGCAAACTCCAGCGACCACCATCGTTGATGCATTCAGCAGGTTCTTCCGACTTAGCTTTGGTGTCGCTAGCAACACAATATTCTGACAATCGTCAACCGCGTCAGCTATCGATGAAACGAGTCCACCCGTTACCCACAACTTGCCTGAGCATCGACCCGTGACCGCCTCAGATCGCAACGATACGTCCTACGCTGACACTCCTTCAGCATCCACCAACGAGTTCATCACGTTGGTGTTCAGGCTCCTGCGGATATTTCGGTACCGCAAGCGAGTCATCCTTTCAACACTCTATTGCTTCCTTCTCGCAGGGGGTGCTTACTACTTTCTCGCGCCAAGATACTACCAATCCTCGGCCAAACTACTAATTATTGAGCAGAAGATCGACCAACTCTCGGCTGTCGGCGAGACGGACAACACCGGCAACACGATGGCAACACATCGCGAACTCGTTATGAGTCCCGTGGTCATCAAGAACGCCATTAAGCGGCTCGCGCCCGAGCATCGCGTCGACTTGCACGGAAAGGTACCCCGAGAATGGGTCAGGACTATCACCAAGGGACTCGGCGCAAATATCACTCGCAAGACGAATATTATCGACGTTTATTATCGGTCACTTGATCCGAAGGCGGCTGCAGCCGTCGTCAACGCCGTTATCCAGTCCTATCTCGACTTCGTCGAAAAGAACCACAAAGGTGAAGCCAGCGCAAAGATCATTGCGCTGACTACCGATCGCGAGAAGATTGAGCGTGACCTGGATGAAAAGCAAAAGCAACTTCAACAGACGCGTCAGAGCATCGGGCATCTCTCGACGTCATCAGAAGACGGTATTGTCGAACCGCTGATCCAACGTGCTATTCATCTCAACGATGCGTTTTTGGCCGCCCAAGAAAAACGACTCGACTTGCAAGTCAACCTCGCGTCCATCGAAGAGTCGCTGCGCAACGGCGAAGATATCAGCCAACAACTCATGGGCATCGAAGAGTCGCTGGGTCGACAGATGTTACTTTCTGCTATGGGTATGAGCACACAAGATTTGCAACTGCTCAGTGACCGCCAGAAAGATCTACTAAATGTTGAACAGATGCTCGCAAGCCTCTCTAACGACTACGGCCCGAATCACCCTCGCATTCTCGAATTACGACAGAGGGCACAGAACCTGCGTCAGTATCTTAGCACGTACCATGCTGGTGCGGATGCAAGGTTAGACAGCATTGGCGCCGCCTTGCCTAGCGAGGTCATTGTGAGGATGTTGGAAAAGTCGGTTCGGCAGGCGCAGCAGCGAGAGACTCAACTGCAGCAATCGTTCGAACATGCGCGTTGGGAAGCAGCCAAGCATAGTAAAGCCCTCGTTGACATTCGGATGCTCGAGCGCAACATCACTCGTGGTGAATTTCGCTATGACGAAATTTCAAAACAGATCGCGGCTTTCGACGCGAGTCAGCAACAAGCTCCAATTAGCGCCACAGTCATTAGAGAGCCCTTGCCAGAGGATGTTCCGGTCTCGCCACAATTGCGATTGGTTGCGATTACGTGCTTGATGGGTGGAGCGTTGTTCGGTGGGCTGATCGCATATGTGCAAGATATCTTGGACGATCGTTTCAACTCGCCTGAAGAGCTCTCTACGCAGCTCGGCGTACCTGTGCTATCGATCGTACGCAAGCTGGATCCGCTGCCAGGCGACGGCCTCAGCGGTGTTCATACTAATGCGATGCCAAATGCGGTAGAGACCGAAGCATTTCGCACACTGCGGACAGCGATCTCGGTGGGAGCTGATGTCTGCGATCGCCTTTTGATCTCAAGCTCAGAGCCCGGTGACGGAAAAACAACGATTTCCGCCAATCTCTCAGTTGCCTTCGCACAAGCAGGCAAACGAACCCTCGTAATCGACGCGGATTTGCGACGCCCCGGCTTTACAGCTTTGGTAGATCTCAAAGGAACACCAGGGGTTGCAGATGTGTTAGCCTCAGAGCAATCACCAGCGATAACGGCCCCGCCGCTCATACAGACAACCGAAGTCAATGGCCTCGACGTGCTACCGGTAGGCTTGCGGCGTCCAAACCCCGCGGAACTGCTCAGCAGTAAAGCCTTCGTCGAGTTGCTCGCTTGGGCGGACTCGCAATACGACCGCGTTATTGTTGACTGCCCACCGGTCCTGGCGGTTAGTGACGCCCAGATTGTCGGCCAACTCGTCGATGGAGCGATTTTGGTCGTGCGTCCCGAAAAGAATCACCGCCGCTCGGTCATGAGAGCGGTAGAATCCTTCCAAACTTCCGGTTGTCGTGTATTAGGCGTTGTTGCCAATGGTCTGTCTAGCGAAGCGGCAGGGTACGGCTATGGTGGCTATGGCTACGGCTACGGCGACGAGTATGGGCACAGCTCTGAACTTGCAGAGGCGCCCGTCGCCGACACGGAGATATCTGTCGCAAATAGCAATGAGGAGATGTCGTTCCAAGATCTTCCGACGGGCTTGTCTGTTCCCAAACGAAGGTTTGAAACGGCTGATTCCAATGCCCCCACAATCAGGCCACGCCGGGCAGCCTAGCGAAAGATCTTAAGGCAGCAAACGATGCAAAGTTGGCAAGCATCCCAAAATCGACAACCGAACGTGTATTCAGGCGAATCGCCGCGCGTTGCAGCTGCTGGGATCTGCCTACACATTGTGGACGTGAGCCTGCAAGGTACACTTTTCGTTGCTCCTCTATTCTTCGGTGGTCGCGACGCGTTAGGAAGGCTCATATTCGTCATTCTAGCTTGTTTAGCAGGGGTCGCCTGGTTTGGGCATCAGTCGCTTGTCGGGCATCATGCAAAATGGACGCGCAGTGCAGGTACTGCCATAGCTTTGGCCGCGCTGGCGCTCGTGACGGCACAGCTGGTGCCTCTACAAGGTGACTTGCTGCATAAACTAGCGCCACGCAACTGTTCACTGCTCGCGTTCTGGACGCCTGACGTTCAAGAAACTCCGCAACTTGGCGTTTGGAGGACACTTTCACTAGCGCCTCACGAAACCAGACTCGCCCTCGCAACGCTGGTTTCCTACTGCTTACTCTTTTTTGCCGCAGTCGGTCGCTTACGACAAATCGAAGACATCAAGCGGCTAGTAAAGTTGATAGCCATCTCAGCGATCGGAATGAGTGTATTCGGACTAGTGCAGTTTTTTACCTCCAACGGTCGTTTCTTTTGGTTCTACGAGTACCCTTTTTCAAGCACGCTATTTCCAGTGAAGGGAAGCTTCACGTGTCGCAATCATTTCGCCCACTTTCTCGTGCTAGGTGTGGGGCCCCTGTGCGGCTGGATTTTACTGCGACTCTTTAAGTCACGCTCGAAAGCTGAACAGGGCGTGGCGAACCAGCGATCACCAATGCGTAGTAACGGGAGCTGGATCACGCTTTGTCTTTGCCTTAGCGCTGCAGTCGTCATATTCGCAGCCTTGCTGTCATTCTCACGGGGTGGAGCGCTTGCCCTGGTCGTGGCTGGGTCGGTCATGCTCTTCACATACTATCGCAGACGTCTGGTTTTTGGCGGTTCGTTGATGGGAGTTGGCTTCTTGGGCTTGCTGGTTGTCGGCATGCTTTCGTTCTACGGTTACGAGCAAGTTGTAACCCGACTTGACGACTTTGCGGCGGGATCCATTGAAGACCTAGACCATAGCTCGGGACGCAGAAAGATCTGGGCTGCCAACGTCGCGGCAATCCAGCAGGGCGGGCTGTTTGGCGCTGGAGCTGGTTCACACCGTGAGATTTACCCCACTTATCTGCAAGAGCCCAGTGAAGTTGAGTATCTGTACGCGGAAAACGGCTATTTGCAAGTCGCAACAGAAAACGGCTGGCTGGGGATTTTGATTCTCGCATTCTCGATCGCCGTAGTCGGCCACTGGTGCTGGAAAGCGAACCGCCATGCGCCGTCCGATGAGCAGGGAATTCTGGCAGGCGCTGTCACCGCTGGCCTTGCTGCCAGTGTGGCCCATTCGTGCGTAGATTTTGTCTGGTACATTCCGTCGTGTATGACTCTTACGATCTTTCTCTTGGCTTGCATTCTTCGCCTGGCACAACTCGGCAACGAGCAGGGATCACGAAGTCATTCGCAGGTTGCATTATCAAACGGTCGATGGTGGGCTCTAACCGGATCGGCAGCCGCGGCAAGCGTTTGGGCCTTCTCGGTTTCCTTTGGCCCGGGAGTTGCAGCCAACGACTATCGCAAATACCAATTGACCGCGATTGCGAGCAATAGCCAGGCGGTCGAGAAGTTGAAGTCGGATCAGAATGCCGAACCCGAGTTTGGGGACCATCAGCGCCTGCTCGGCGACACCATGATCGTTCACTTGCGCAGGGCTCTGTCTCGCAATCCCAATTCAGCACGCGCACACCAGCGTCTCGCCGCAAAATATCTCACGAAGTTCTCGGAGTGCCAATTGCGTGCAGACAACGCGATGTCGCTCGATCAAATTCGCGATACCGTAACAGCCAGTCAATTCCAGTCCGCTAACGAACTTCGAAAATGGTTGTTGGTAGCATTTGGCAAAAATAGCGAATTGCTGTATCGCGCTCGCTTCCATGCTCTACACGCACTGCAACTCTGCCCTCTGCAAGGTCGTGCTTATGCAAATCTTGCTAAACTGAGCTTTTTAGAAGGTCGTGGACAAGAAACGCTCGATCTCTACCTGCGGCAAGCGCAGCGACTACGCCCTCATGACTGTAAACTTTTGTACGAGATTGGCGAACAACGAATTCAACTTCGCTCCGTTGAACAGATCAAAATGGCAGAACAGTTGTGGTTGCGGATCTTTCACTTTCCGGGAGCCCATCAACTCAAAATCATCCACTACCTAGCTGGACATTCGCCAGCTCCTGTCTTTCTGCAAGCGTTTCAGCCCGACTCGTCGTTGTTGCCTTACCTATGGCAACGCTATCGCATTTTGGGTAGTAGCGAAGATTGGCGGAGCATCGCTGCGTATGCGAAGGATATCGCTGAACGTGAATGTCCGCGCCAATCTCCTTATCATGCGGCGCGAACTTGGCACGCACTTGCCAGTATGCAGCGGGATTTGGGAGATCTCGATGGAGTCTTGGAGAGCTACCAACACGCTTTCCTAGCGGCTCCGAACATCTATTGGGTCCGGCGCGAACTCGGACGTCGGCTAGTACGAGCAGGCCATTATTCTCACGCAGAAACGCACTTGCGCTGGTGCCAAGCTCGTCATCCTGAGGATGAACAGTTGCAGACGGAGTTGATCGAAGCGACTAAACGCCGCTTACCTCAGACTGCCCAACGTACTCACCAATCTAGTTCCCGAAGATAGTATCCTTGAGTGTACTCAAAATGCCGGCAAAAAAGCAAATTGAAGTCGCAAGCGGGTTTGGGGGATTGGCCGCACTGTCGGTCCTGGCCTATGTCATGGCGTTCCTACTACGCTTCGATGGATGGCCAACACCTGATTATGCGAGCGTGCTGTATGCGACTGTGGGCTGGGTATTCCTGATCAAGGCAGCAGCAATCCTCGTAGCACGACTCCATCAAGAATACACTCGTTATGTCACCTTCCGCGACATGCTCAACATTGGCCGGACCGTCACGATGAGCACCATTGGCATCACTTTAGTGGACTCACTCTTGCTCTCGCATGTGACGATCCCGCGAAGTGTTGTGCTGTTAGATTGGGGAGCGTCACTACTGATGTTGGCTGCAGTGAGGACTATCCCGCGGTTGATACACGATAACAATTGGAGTTCGCTAACCAAGCAGACAAAAAAGACTGCATTGATAGTTGATGCCAACGATGCTGGGGAGGCACTGCTGCGAAGTTTGCGGCAGAGTCGTGAACTGCAATATCAACCCATTGGCTTTGTTGACAATCGCGTGTCCGTTGTCGGTCGCCGCATTGCCGGCGTACCTGTGCTTGGTACGCATGCCGATATCGCCCGAATCGCTGAGAAATACGACGTCGAGGAAGTGTTGCTGACTGCGGGTGCATTGCCAGGTAAACAGGTGCGGGCGCTCATCGAATTAGCAGATGCGCATCAGTTCCGCGTCAAGGTACTTCCCAGCTATGAACAGCTATTGGAAGAGCAGGTCTCGATCAATCCGCGTAGCGTTGCGATTTCCGACCTGCTTCGTCGTCCTTCGGTCGAATTGGACAACAACAGTATTCGCAAATGGATACGGGGTCGCACTGTACTCGTGACAGGAAGCGCGGGCAGCATCGGTTCCGAGATCTGTCGGCAGTTGCTTTCGCAGTCTCCAGCGAAAATTATCGTCGTGGACCGGTCTGAAACTGGCCAGTTTTTCCTTGAGCGAGAGCTACACCGACTAGCACCTGAGATCGAAATTGCAGTTACGCTTGCCGATCTTACGGATCGCGACCGCCTCGCGTCCGTCTTTGCCGAGCACAAGCCCGATGTTATTTTCCATGCGGCCGCATACAAACATGTTCCACTGATGGAAGCTCATGTAGGAGAAGCAATCAAGAACATCGTATTGGCAACCCGCAATGTTGTGGACTTGGCAGAAGAATTTAGAGCTGAAGGCTTCGTGATGATCTCAACTGACAAAGCTGTCAATCCGACGAGTGTCATGGGGTCGTGCAAGCGATTGGCCGAACAGTACGTGCAAGCCAAGGCAGCTACCTCGTCCTGCCGTCTGGTGACCGTACGCTTCGGCAATGTTCTTGACTCTGCCGGAAGTGTCGTACCGATATTCAGGGAGCAAATCGAACGCGGCGGGCCGGTCACAGTAACGCACCCCAACATGATCCGTTACTTCATGCTGATTCCGGAAGCAGCACAGCTAGTCATTCAGGCGAGCGCTATGGGCAAGGGAGGCGAGATCTTCGTACTCGACATGGGCGAGCCAGTTCGCATTATCGACTTGGCGGCTGACATGATACGCTTATCGGGGCTGCGAGTCGAGGAGGACATAGAGATTGAAATTACCGGACTGCGTCCAGGCGAGAAGCTGTATGAGGAACTATACAGCGACTACGAGGAACATCAGCCAACGCAACACGCAAAGATCATGGTTGCAGATGCCGAGCCTCGAAATCTGCTTCATGTCCTTAACGACATTAGACGGTTATCTGACGTCCTCGATGAGCCCAACGATCTCGTACAGAACGAGCTCCAAGAGATCATTCCTATTCAGACGACGAAAGAGGCACGAGTGCCTCGAATGCTCAAATCGGCCTAGATCTATGCGTTCGCGGCAGCTTATTTTCTCGCAACTCATCCAATCTGCACGCGCCCGATCCCTCCGGAATCGCAAATTGGACACCGTACCATCGGCGAGCTATATTCTATAATAACGCGGATCCGATGCCGCAATCGCGTAGCTGGAAACAACCATCTTCTAATTGAGCCACATTTCGATACGCTCTTGTTCTCACATGCTCGATCGCCGACGTAGTCTAGGGTTTACCCTTGTCGAGTTACTCGTGGTGATCGCGATCATTGGCGTATTGGTTGCAATACTCCTTCCGGCGGTTCAAGCAGCACGCGAAGGCGCTCGTCGGGCGCATTGCCAAAACAACTTGAAGCAGCTTGGTCTTGCACTGCACAGCTACCACGCGGTACGCAAACGCTTTCCCGCAGCCGGCACTGACTACGGCTGGTGTCGATTTCCAGAAAACGGTGGGGCTTCGACCATCCGCAATGGCAACGGCCTGCTGTCGCTGCTGCCCCATCTGGAGCAGACAGCGTTGCATGCCCAGTTTGATCAGAATCATGCCGCCTACAATAGCGTTTCGGGCAACAACAGTTGTTGTCCGCCGACGACCTCGCTTGGCACCTTACTGGGAGATGCTGTTACGAGCGGTAACCTAGAGGTCGCAAAACAACCAATTGCTATATTTAGTTGCCCATCTGACAGTGGCGAATTGTTCTTAGACACTGGCGGCGCCAAAACGAACTACGATTTTAGCTCGGCAGGAAATTTTGACTGCGATGAGTGGAATCGACTAGGTTCCGATGAGCGGCGGATATTTGGTGAAAACAGTACAACTAGTGCTTCAAATATTACGGATGGTCTTTCCAATACCGTCGCAATGGTCGAAACTTTGCGAGACGTATATAACGGCGACGGAAATGCCTGGTGTTATCGTATCTGGGTCATGGTCGGAATTGATATCGGCAAGAACAACATCAACGAGTGGCAGTGGCCCGGAGTCATCGATGACCCAAGACGGTCTCAGTTACGCAGCTACGCGCATGCCGGTAGTTTGCACGGCGACGGCATCTATGTGCTGATGGCCGACGGCTCAACACACTACCTCGACGAGTCCACTGACGAAGTAGTCCGCGAACGACTAGCCGCAATGTCCGACGGACAAGTCGTCGAGATTCCGTAGCGCAAGCGCTGCTTACTTGCCAATCGCCACCAGATACTCCTGACGCTCGGTGCCGCTTCCGATGGCGAACCGATGATAGAGGCGATTACCGACAGGCGTGGGGGTTGCGAAGCAATCGGTCCCCAGTTGATTCTCACCGAGTCGCTGGTAGCCTTCAGGTGAGGCGGCGAACACGAAGGTCGTCCCCCGCTCGTTGGTCACATAGATCTTACCGTCAACCAGCAGCGGCGAGGAGCTAAATCCGCCGCCGAGACGCTGTTTCCAAATCTCCTGACCATCGGTCACGCGCAGGCAGTGAACCAGGCCTCGATCGGTTACCGCATAGAGATAGTCTCCCACCACGAGCATCGATTGCTCGTAGCATTTGATCTTGTTGTTTGTCCAGGCAACTTGACTACCGTCGGCACGCACAGCCGACGTAAAGGTCTCGGGATAGCCTCCGCTCGCAAAAACCAGCCCGTGCCGATCGCTCCAAACCATGGTGCCGCAAGTCGCGAACGTGGAGCCCTCCACGGACCACAACGACTGGCCACTTTGCGGAGTGTATGCGGTAAAAGAGTTATTGCCACTGGTAACGAGGTATCTCTGTCCGTTCTGCACGGCAAGCGCTGGCGTTGAGTAGGAGAGCGACTGCGGTCGAGCGATCTTCCACCGAGGCTTACCGGTCGCTGCATCGAGCGCGACAATGCCACTCTCGGGACCGTCGTATTCGCTGGCTACCACGATGAGCCCGCCAACGTAGACAGGCGATGAACCGAAGCCAAACTCGTACTGTTTCGGATCAAATCCAATCGCGCGCTGCTGCCATAGTCGGTTTCCGTCGAGATCGAAGGCTGTCACCCACGCCGCTTCGCCATTGTTGAAGAGTGCGAATACGCGCTGCCCATCGGACGCGACAGTGGGGCTGGCGTGCGTATTGTTCGGATGTAGCGTGGCGGTTAAGCCGCCCTGATGAACGACCGTGTTCGTGATCAGCTCACCCGTTTGACGATTGAAGATCAGAAGCGATTGCGTCTGACCGCTCTTGTCAGCGGTCGTCAGATAGATGCGGTCGTTGACCACCGTTGGAGAGGAATGACCGCGACCGGGAACAGCAACTGACCAGACAAGATTCTGGTTATTGCTCCATTCAACCGGCGCGATCGCATCGTCGGCAGCATGATTGTCACCGCTAGGGCCACGCCACTGCGGCCAGTCTTGAGCGACTAGCGACTGGCCAGTCAGAAGAAGTAGAATCGTGACACAGACGGCAAGCCGCATCGTGGGAGCCTCCAACGGGTGACAGTTCCAATGGAAGCTGTTGTACCCTTCGTTGGCCGCAATGAATAGGGCTGGCGTTAGCCAGTAGTCACCAGCCGCACCAGGTTACTAACTGGCTGGTGGATCGTCGTCAGAATTATGGATGGCAACTGGTATCGCCACCGCTGTGACGATGACTCCACTGACAACGAGCGGATCCGAGAGACGCTGCTTGGCGACACGAAAGAATTGGTTGGTATTGGGAGAAAGCACACGTTGCCCGCGGAAAACATCCTCCGACGGCGTGACAAGAATCCCGCGACGCGCGTTAGGCGGCGATGTTCCGTGTGCCCAAATACGAAAAACCTGCAAATGCTCGTCGGCGCGGAACTGATAGACCCCGCCGCGGACTTCGCCGAATCGAAACCAACCGTCGGAGTCTGTAGTCGCTCTCCAACTACGACCGCCGCTGCTAAGCTCCACTGCCTGACTGGCTAGACCTGCGCCGAAAACATCAACCACTTGGCCAATAAGCGTTCCACCAGGTTGCAACTGGACGTCAGCAACTCGGTGTGACTCGCGGAGCTTGATTACTCTGCCCACGCCTGCCGTCGGATTGGCCAGCACTGCATAGGGCTGCAGCGCCAATGAAAGCGACAACATCCAGACCATTGCGAAACCAAACCGCGACGTATATCGCCGTGCCATGCGACTGACCTCAACGAGCAATTACAGAAGAGAATGCGAAGCGTAGATGAGATAGAATGCGAAATCCGAAGGTCGGACAATCGACCTTCGGATTTCGGTGTTCAATATTTTCTAACGACCACTCTGCCGGCCGGCGTTAATCACGAAGCTGGTGGATCGTCGTCGTCATCAACGGCAATCGGAATGGCGATTGCTGCCGCGACGGCACCGGCAGTGATAATCGGGTGCTCAGCAATCCACTGACCAGCGGCCGAGAACGGATTACCAGGCCCTGGTCCATACTGACCGCGAATTACCTCGGGTTGCGAGACAATGCTCAGTCCATTGACTGCTGCTGGAGGTGCAGTCCGCGGTGCCCAGATGCGGTAGACACCTTGGTGGCCAGTGGAAGCAATTTGATAGACGCCGCCAGTGAGGCCTTTGACTTCAAAACGACCGGACTCGTCGGAAACAACCCGAGCAACTTCTTTGCCTCCGCTTTGCAACGATACCGGAGTCATCGCTACAGGCTTACCCTGAGCATCGATGATACGACCTATGAGCAGGCCTCCGTCTTGAAGAACGATATCGCTTGGTGCTTGAGCGGCAGCAATCGTCGCAACAGGCGCAGTTGTGGTCTCGCCTGCAACGAGCAGCTGAGGTTGGAAGACCATGGCAGCGGTTGTGATGCCGGCCGTGACTCCCCGTAAAATTCTCTTTCGATACAAAGACATCGGCTAAACTCCTCCATCCCCCAGCGTATTGATACGAACCCAGAATTAACTTGGTCTATCCCGTCGAAACGATCGACTTTTCATAGGTTCTCCACCCCAATTCGGGCGGGAGCCTATCAAACACTTCATCTAATGCCAACAGCACTTTATTGGGCTGTAGGCGGCGTTTCTGATCTTTATTGTATTCCATTTGCGTATCACGAAGCCGGCGGGCAATCGCAGTCATCAATAAATGGAATGATGATTGCGCTCGCGATTGCCCCTCCTGTGAGGTAGGGATGACAGCACATCCACTTGCGAATTCCATCAACGGGAGACCTTCGCCCGTAGACGTCGCATTGACTGCAACCTGCACATCCACTTCCGCAAGTTGGCGCGTCACATACTCGTGTGCCACAACCAACACCTTGGCCTCGCACTGTATCAGTGCTCGAGACCAACATGACTCCTGCTGTCGCTGCTGGTGGTGCCGTGCGCGGTGCCCAAAGTCGATAACTTCCTAGCTGCCCGGCAGCGAGTATCTGGTGGACACCGCCTTTCAGACCCGTTACTTGAAATCTGCCTTCGCTATCGGTCACCACTTGAGCGACGCCTTTGCCGGCCTTTCCGACAATCACGTTCGCATCGGCTAACGCCGTTCCTTGGCCATCTACTAGCTGACCAACCAACATGCCCGATTCCTGCAACGCAACATCTCGCACCTCAGGCGCTCGATATGCTGCCGCTTCCGGCATCAGGTTCGTAGCCGCTTGTAGCGGCGCTGTCATTCCCAGTGCCAACAATGTGACAACAACGATTCGCAATCGCCTAGTCGCCATCTGCTTGTTCCAATTCGATTAGAGAAAAGAACTTGCGCAATTTGACGTGGGAGCGCGAAAACGCTCTCAACCACGGCAAGATTCACAAGTTGCTACAGCAAGGAGCCAATAGCTGCCCCGCTGCCATCTTGTTACTGCCCTCACACCAAACGATATCGGCCTGCTGCGTGAGCGTCTCAAGAGCTATATCCGAGAAAACGCAAATTGAATGCAATACCAGCTAAATCTGCATTGCCAGCACGCTAGGCGATTATGAGTCTGAAAGGCCGCAACGCGAGCATTGACCGTACAAGGTACGCGGATTGCCTAACCGCAACTTCGCCACTACAGATCGCGGTCGAAGTCTTCTGTCAGAATTCAGCGTCGCCAATGCTTGAAGTGCATGACGAGCTGCTGTTTCAGCTGAGGCATTGCCCGATGGAGCCTGTCAGAAAGCTTGCCTGGCGGATTGTGCCGCCTGATGTCTGCCAGGTAGTGCACAAGCACTCGATGCACCGGCAATGGACCGTGGAGCATAAAGTGCACCCATGCCCAAGCGTATCGATACTCCGCACCGCCCATTTCAGACAGGTCTTGCAACGATTCTAGCGTCTCGATCTCCGGCAGAATCCCAAACCTCAGATTCCAGCGCAACTTCTTCAGATGCGGATGGTCGAACGGACGAAGCGACGCAGGCATCTCAAAGTACTCAGCGAGTCCTTCATCAAGCCACAAGGGTACCATGGCTAGATTGGTGTGAAGCAGCGCATGCGTGCACTCATGTCGCAAGTCAATCGCTACCTCGCTATGTCGGTAGGCATAGACGCTCCCTCGACCGCCGCGCTGCACATACAGGGCACGCCGGTACGGAACTTGAGGAAACAGCTGCTGAAGCATCTGCTGATGCTGCTGCTTGTTATCCAATAGAAACACATCGACAGTCTGCGAAGCGGGAGGCACGGCAAGTGTGCGTTGCAGCTCAAGTTCCAGGGCTGATAGCTCCTGAAACAGTCCATTCAGGTTGCCAAGCGGAAAACTCGCATGGCACTGAAACGGCCCATAGCTCTGGTGGTCAATCCAAGGCGGTGCGGCACGCACTGTCGGGGTTGAAATAGCCCAATGCGACAGTGCCGCCCCACCGACGGCTAAAAACTGACGTCGTGAGTGCGACCGCATCAACCAACTTTCTTCCCAGAAAACAGACCCCGCCATCCACCGCGTTTGCGGACCAGAGGGCGACGACCAGCCGGTACGGGCTTGCCAGAAGCGACCAATGACGGGAAGTAGCAGCAGAGGTCGGTCGCCGTCGATTCGTCGGTCAGTTCCGCGACACGGTCAAAGGCCCGACCCATAAGTGGTCGGCGAGACTTGATTCCGTGCGCATCAGTAGCGATGAAATGAACCAATCCCTGGCTCAACATCCACTCGGCCAATGCTTGCGAGTGTGGCCCAAAGGTTCCCATCAAGCTGCCGGCGGTCACTTGCATTAGGCACCCTCCGTCAACCAACCCGGGCACTAGCTCGGGCTCGCGAAGCAAGCCTCGATTTCTTTCCGGATGCGACAGAATACCTGTCATTCCTTGGCGAAGCAGCGCCGCCAGAACGCCCTCAAGTGGAAAGTACAGCTCGTGCGGCAACTCAAGTAACACGTGTTCTCGAAGATTGCCAAGCGACAGTACGTCACCGCTCGCGAGCCCGTCGATCATGCTATCCTCGATGCGTACATCGCCACCCGGCATCAGCTGAAGTTCGATACCATGCTGATCCAAAACCCCTTGCGCCTGAGCAGTCCGAGCGCATATGTCGGGCCCAAGGTTATGCGCGAAGTTGCCAAGTTGGTGAGGAGTGACGATGATCGTTCGCGTCCCGTCCGCCACGGCCATTTGGGCCATTCCAAGCGTCGTGCTCCAATCTGGCGAACCATCATCAATGGCCGGCAACAGATGGCAATGAATGTCGACGAATGCGTCTTCCATTAACGAGGACCCCACGCGTGCGTGCAGAAAAAATAGCTGCGGGAGTATACTGGCAGCCAACGGCAGGTCAAGGCGAGACCACGTAGCGACCGGTTTATCGCAATGCTAGCAGAGTTCCAATGGGAAGTCCGTCACCTTCTCTACGCCGTTTTCCGTCACGATATAGTTCTCTTCGAGGCGAATCCCGTGGTTCAGTTCCTCGTGGTAGAGCCCTGGCTCAGCAGTAAAAAAATCGCCGACTTCGAACGTGTCGTTCCAGTGCGGGTTCAGATGAGGTCCCTCGTGGGGACGGAGGCCAACCCCATGCCCCAGATGGTGATTAAAAACCCAAGGCGTGCTCTTGTCGAGAAGTGACTGGACATCTTTGAACAACTGCTTGCAACTGGCACCAGGTCGAACTCTGGATTCGACGACAGCAAGGACCTCGACGATGCGCTCCCACGCCGTCGATTGCTTCTGAGTTGGCCGGCGATCGACGGCAATCGTCCTCGCATTGTCGCTGAAGTAACCGCGAAATCCAACGCCCAGATCCAAAATATAGAGTTCGCCAGACTGTGCTTCGCGGTCACGCGGCAAGCCTCCCCGGGCATTGCAACGAAAGTCCTGGCCGAAGTATGTCAATGCTTCTCCCAGTTCGTAGACGGCGACAGCTTGCAATTCGTTGTAGACTTGCAACTCATTGATACCCGGCTCGATTATTTCTCTCGCTCGTGCGTACATTTTACGATTGGCATCATTTGCTCGGCTAAGCATCCTTACTTCGTCAGCATGCTTGCGACGACGAAGTCGAAACATGGTCGGTTCGATGTCGACCGCGTCGCCAAGCGCCGCATTCAGCTGGGGGCCGTAGCCGGACCACTCCGCCCCAAGCGACTGTGGTCGAATTGACAACGCCGCTAGCAAACTCGTATTGCTAGCTTCGCGCTGCTCATCCCGCAAAGTTGAGTGCCACTTTTCCTCGTACGCGACGATTTCGTCCGCTGCAACCACTTGAGCAGCCTTGCGCGACGGCAACACCAGAGTCACGTGCCCGCTGGCTGTCATCGCCGCCGCTGGGGCGAACAAGTGTCCGACATAGGCACCCGTCAGCCATTGCACTGACTCATGAGTCGTTAGCAGGACCAAGTCAAGCTGTCGACTTTGCATCTCATCTTGAAGACGCCTCTGCCGCGATTGGCAGCTTTCGACGTCTGCCTCGTACTTTTCCTTAGCCACAGTTATCTATTCCCCGCATTCCCAATGTCGTGCGAACCAAGTGATTCAAAGTGACAGTAATGCCAGCAAACCTGCAAGGGTTGATAAGCCTGACAACATTCACTGATTGCCGGGGTTATGGCGTCCCTATGTTGGACGGCAATCTCAAAACGAGATCGAATTTGGCCCGGCAGGAACAGCTAGGCAGATCGCAGTAGGGCGGAATCAAAACACGCAAACCCAAGCTGCTAAGCAACTTACATGCATTTCGATTTTATCAACGCAAGGCATTTGTGCCAATGGCATAGGCCTTGCTTACTAGGTGTTTGTCGCATCACGCGATGGCAACCCACGTTAGTCTGGGTCGTGTCCCATCAACATTTTTGATCGAACTATTTCGGAAGGAGTCTCACAATGCTCGTCTTAAGTCGCAAGGTTGGCGATCGGATTCATATCGGCAACGATGTGTTCGTAGAAGTCAGGCGCGTCGCTGGCAATCGCGTCACGCTAGCAATCAACGCCCCCAAGAGTGTCCGCATTCTTCGAGGTGAACTGATGGAAGCAGCG
>JBCDBK010000100.1:0-18063 GCA_039184115.1 Planctomycetota bacterium
CTGCTAGCCGGTGGCGCTGACCTGCGCCAAGTACAAGAGCTGCTCGGCCACGCCAGCATCGCCACCACGCAGATCTACACCCACGTCGACCACACGCGACTCAAGGCCGTCCACGATGCCTATCACCCGCGGGCGTAGGCGAGTCGGGGTGACGGTACGAAATTGCAAGAGCAATGATCTGGCATCGATCAGCAAATGGAGCTAGTCTACAGAGGTAGGAGACAACCTCATGGCGACCGACCCAAATGAAGTTCAGCTGACCGACGAGCAACGCAAGTTGCTGGCGCAACGTGCCGATGAGACTGGCCGTTCAGTGTCCGAATTGATTAATGAGATGTTCGGCGAACCTGCCAAAGAACCTCGACAGCCGAAGGGCAGTCGCAGCTTAATCGCCGTGCTAAGCGAACGCGGACTTGTGGGCGCAATGCGGGGACCCGGTGACTTGAGTACCAATCCAGAACATATGGAAGGCTTTGGTGAGTCCCGTGACCCAGCGAGTTCTGATTGACACAGGGCCAATCGTCGCGATACTCGACAAGCACGATCAGCATCACCGTGCATGTGTGCAAGCGGGCGCGACCTTGCCGGAAGTGGTCTACACGTGTTGGCCGGTCGTCACCGAAGCTTGTTATTTGTTGCGAAGCCGCCCCGATCTTGTCGAAGAGCTGCTCGCGGCCGTCAACGAAGGCATCTACGAATTACTCACCATCACGTCTGCAGAGTGACCCAGGTCGGTGGCATCTTGACCAAGTATCGCGATCAGGGCGTTGATCTTGCCGACGCATGCCTGGTCCATCTGGCCGACCGAGAACGAATTACGACGGTCTTTACTGTCGATGTGCGCCACTTTCAGCTGTTCCGGAATCAAGACCGAGAGCCGTTGCACCTGCTGCCTTGAGCCGTCCCTGTTCAGCAGACGCTGCGCTGAGCGCTCATGCTACGCAACTCCGTCATCGGTACCACCACTTCAGGATTCATCACTCTGCCCATCTGGCGGATTGATCTTGTTTGAGGATTGGTAGCGGCTCACTGAATTCGTGTCAGCGGAATCTTCAGTAAGCAGCACCGCAAGTACTCTGCGTCTCCGCGCTTCTGTGTGAGGCTCGGCACCCGGCCAAAAACCAGCGCGGAAATCTGGTCGACGCTTCGGTACAATTGTTTGCACGCGGTCGTCTGCCAGTCACGGCGTTGTCGGCAGGTTGGCGAGTTTTGTAACGCCTGCGACCAGCCAATTGCAAATCCTAGTCGCTTGTTTGGCAAGAACTTACGGCGAGCGGCGCACGCAGCAAGCCTGCATACTGAAACGCGCTTACTGCCCGAAGTTGCAAAATTTAGCGAGCTTCGGCACGCGCGATATTCGCAAGGCATTGCTGCTGCAGGACTAACGCGAATCGACTGGCGACAAACCAGAGGAGTTTTGCAAATAAAATCAGAAAGCGTTACAAAAACAGCGCGTAACGAAATTCCGTCGGTCGAACTACTCGTCGTCTAGCGGGGCGAAACGTACGCGCTCGACCAGCTTGTGCTGTTCGCCGTTGTCGTCAATTTCGCCGGTAATGGCCGTGATGGCGTTCATCGCGTAGCGATACTTCAGATCGTAATCGGCTTCGATCTCGACCTCTTGGTCCGTCGAACCCGGGCCACCAGCATCGTTAATGAGCGCGCGGATGTCGTTGTGCAAATCCAAGAATGGAGTTTCGCCGACATACGACTTATCACCAAGCAGCACGCCACCAAGTTCGCCACTTGGCGTGGCGCGCAGCTTGACTTGGAGCAGCGGAGTTTCGCTAGGTTCGCTGGTCTGACTAGCGGCAGAAGAGGGCATGCGGATGTTGAAATCGCCCTCAGGTAAGACAATTTTGAACGTAAATACGAAGAACACCAGCAGCTGAAACACGATGTCAATCATCGGTGTCATCTGCAGGGTGATCGAGTCGCGATGTTCGGTATTGCGGATTTTCATGGTGAGTTGCAGGTGGCGAGGCGCTAGTAACTCGTTGTTAGATTCTGGTATGCGTTTGAGAAGCGCTAACTAGCAACTAGCGCCTAGCAACTAACCTCTAGCCACCACCTATCGTTCGTTCTTCGCTTTGCTTCCCACGCAGGGCAAAGCGTTCGAATTCAAGTTCCTGGCAGGCTTGGATAACCTCCTGAACTTGTCCGGTCTTGGCATCCCCGTCAGCGCGGATGACGATGGTCACATCGGCGAGTTCTTGGGAGGTGTGCCGTTTGATGATTTGGCTTTCCAACGCCAGCGAGGACTTGAGTCTCGCAATTCTGCCGTATTCCTTGCCGCCAAAAATATAGGTGCCGTCTTTGGTCAAATGAATCGTCCGTGGCTGCTCGTAAGGTGCCGACGGTGGCTTCGCCAACTCGCTGGCAGGCAGCTTCACACGCTGGTCCTGCTCGACGTCGGAGAAGTTGATTACCAGCATGAAGAAAGCAATCAATTGAAACGTCATGTCGATCATCGGCGTCAAATCGCCTTCGACCACGCTCGAATCGTGTTTCGCTCGGATTCGCATCGGCTTCGCTCAGGCAGACTTTTTCTGGAACCGGCTCATGAGTCCTTCGCTGATGATGCCAACCTCCAGCACCAGTCGCGATACACGGTTGCGAAGCAGGTTGTACGCTGCCAGCGCTGGAATCGCCAAGACGAGACCAATAAACGTCGTGAACAGCGCTGTCGAGATTCCTTGAGCCAGCGCCTGCGGGTCGGGAGCGCCCGTCGACGTGTTGGCAATCAGCTTGAACGAACTAATCATGCCATCGACCGTGCCCAGCAATCCAATCATCGGACTCAACGTGCCAATCAGCGCCAGATAGCTCAGCCTATGTTCGAGCCGCATGTTCTCTTCTTCGCCAACTTCCTGCATCGCTTCGATGGCTTCGTTGTAGCCGGTCGAAACCTTGGCGATTCCCGCAGACAGGACGTGGCCGAGGAACGATTCGTCACCTTTAGCCAGATCGTACGCCCCTTGGTAGTTTTTCGCTTCCAGATTCTGCTCGAAGCTTTCGACCAAATCACGTGGCAACACGTTCTCGCGCCGCGCGGTCAGCAGGTTCATCACAAACAACGCGACCAAAGTGAAGGACAGTCCGAGGAATACCAGGCCGTAAAACCACCCTAACGACTTTGCCGCCCACGAGAGGTAGCTGATTTCGAGATCTTCGCTACCGTTGCTTGCCGCTGCGACGTCTTGCTCAGCCGGCGCATCCTGCGCCCACGCGGCAGTCGCCGTAAAGCTGCCGACCACCGACACCGCCAGTGGCAGGAAGAGAGCAGCAAGCAGACAGGAGCTCCAAGTGCGAGGCGTGGATATTCTGAGTGGATACATATTGATCGTCTCTTGAGTTTGCGAGATAGGGCTTCTTCTGTCGCGGGTTGTAATCTAACCCGACCAGGTCGAGCTTCCAATTGGGGCGAGTTGTTATCGAGGAATAATCTGCGGTGCTGCCGTAAAGCTTCGCCCAAATTGCCGTGTCTGCCTGAGGTCGGGCCATCTTTGTAGTGTGATTAACGATTCGCCCAACGGCTACCCGGATACTCCTCCTTGAGACGCTGTTTTGCATCGCGGGCTCGATCGCCTTGGCCAAGATCGTTCCACAGCCGCGAAAGCTCATACAATGCTCGGGCGTGTTCGGCAGTGGCCGAACGGAAGAGTAGGTCGACGTGCAGGAATGCCAGCTTGGCAGCCTTCGCGTTACCAGCCTGCAAATGGCAATCGCCCAAAGCGTTGTAAGCTTGGGCGAGCAGCTGCGTGTCTTCGGAGCCCGATTGCTCAATGATCTGTTTGATGGTTTCGGTCGATTGCTCGACATCTCCAAGCGCTGCCTGGCTGACCGCACCCAGCAGGGTGGCTTCCAGCTGCTGCGACTCGGCGGCCGCGTTGCCCTTGGCGGCGTCGAGTGCGCTGTCGAAAGCTGCCGCCGCTTGCTGATGGTCGCCCTCTGCCTGTAGCGAGCGCCCGGTCAGTAGTGCCGATCTGGCTTTGAAGTACGGTGCAGGCGCTTTACCGAGCTTGGCGTACTGCGCTCTCGCGCCGTCATAGTCTTGTTTGGCGAGTAGGACGTTGCCGCGTAGCTCGATCGTCTCGGGAACTCGATAGCTTCTGCTGTTGGAGGATAGGAACTTAGAAATTTTTCCTTCTGCCCGATCGAGCGATCCCTGACCGGCCAGGGCGAGCTGCGCGGTGCAGAGACACTCCAGATAGTCGATTTCTTGTTGGATTTCCTTTCGGTCCACGTCGCCGCGGTCGATCTCGCCGAGACGATCGATCGCGTCTTGGTAGCGGCCTCGTTCGGCGGCGCGTCGTGCCGGTGCCAGGTCTTCGGGCTCGTCGTCGAAGGTGATGCTAACGATGTCTTCGACCGGCTTTTTCGTATCGACGCCACCTCGGGTGATAGTAACGCTGAGCGCCGACATTTTGGTGATTTTGCCAGACGTCACACCGTTGCGGTCGCGAATACGATCCAAACCAAGGGCCGAGCTGGCCGACAAGAAAGCGACACACGCGATAGTGGCCAGCAGCGTGGCAAAGCGAGTGGTCGGAAGTTGCCAAGGATTCATTTCTCTTGTCCCAGTTGTTTGATCAAATCGAGGTATGCCTGTCGCCACTTCTGGCCGCCCAAGTCAGGGTATAGTCGCTTCATCGAGTCTAAGCTCTGACGTGCGGTGTTCAGCTGTTTCGTACGATCTGCTCCGTTTGCCAACTTCGCGGCGGCGAAGCGAGCCTCGGCAGCGTGTAGCCGCGCTTCGAAGAAGAGGTCCTGATACTTCTCAGCACGCTTCTTCTGTTTCGGATCGCTGCCTGCCTTCTTCGCCGCTTTGCGTTTGGCCTGATCCGCAATCTGCGAGATTCGAATCCAACCCCAAACGAGGTTCTTGCGGTTGGATTGAGGCATCGCTCCGCGAATCGCCTCCTCGAGTCGCTGCGATTCTTCTTCGGCCGTGCCCCACTGCTGCAGCGCGGCGGCGGCAGCTTGCTGCAGTTCGAGCATGTTCGGCTTACTCTTCAGCATTAGTGCGTACTGTTGGAAGGCTGCGGAGAAATCACCCTGCGACAACTGGCAGTCGGCCAGTTGCTTCTTCGCCGCCAGCAGCGATACGGGACTGGGCGCGAATTTGGGGTTCTGTTCGGCCTTAGTGATCAACGCCCGGTAGGTATCGGCTGCCTGTTTGAAGTACCGTTGGGCATCTGCGCCACTCAGGCCCTGGCCAAGTTGCAGATTGGTTTGCGCGATCCAGTTTTGCACTTTCCAGCTGCTAGCTGCTCCCGCGCGCTCGGTGACCCGGGTGAGTAGATCGGCGAACGAGTCTGCGACCGCCCGCGCCTTTTCAGCCTGGCCGTCAGCGCTGAGCGAGCGGATTTGCTGTTGTAGCTGGAGTCCTAGGCTGACGTAGATGCTAATCAGCTTCTGCTCGGCGTTGCCGTCGTTGCCGATGGCGGCTTCGAGCGCCGTCATCATTGCCTGAGCTTTCTCACGCTGCGGAGGTGTTGTCGACAGGTAGGCACGTAGCGCCGCCTTGTAGGTTTCTTGGACAAACTCGGGTCGACTGGCGACGGGTGACTGAGCATTGACCAGGCTCAAGGGACCAACCGAAGAGTTTTCCAGGGTGTCGACAGCTTGTCCCGCCTCGCCGACGGCGAGCAGGAACTGTGCCAAGTACAGCACGCCGGTCACCTCGCCCGCGGTTACCTGAGGCTTTGCTTTAATCGCCTCGAAGCCGCTGGCTAGCAACTTGCCCGCCTTGGGTTTGAGCTGTCCAACTTCGCCCGCGCCGTTGGCCGCACGCAGGTAGCGAGTCCAGAGCGCGCCGCCAAGCCGAAGTTCGGCGCCGGCCCGACTGCTGGCCGGCAACCTGGTCAGAAGTTGCTCGGCGTCGGCCAGTCGATTGTCGCGCAGCGCGATGCTGATCAGCAGATTGAGTCCCGCCTTGGCTTCGTCCGAGTCAGGCCAGCGAAGTACCAAAAGTTCCGCGACGGCGGCCAGTTGCTGCGCTTCAAAGCTGGCGGGCTCGCCGGCTTGCTTGGCCGCGTTGTAGAGTCGTTCGTAGGATGCTAGCGCGAGTTTGGCCGCGACGGGTGCGTACTTGTTCTCAGGATACCGACGAGCCAGAAACTCTCCTAGGACGGCCGCCTCGTCCAATCGACCGGCTTCCCAATACAGCCAGCAGAGATAGTAGCGGGCCGTGGCCAGTTGGTCTCGATCGGTCGTGCTATCAGCGAGGCGGCTGGCTTGACGAAAGTAGCCGGCCGCAGCCGCTTGTTCTACCAATGCTTGCTCAGTAAGTGACTCGACTGAATCGGGATTGTTCTCGCGTGCAAGCTTAGCGGCTAACTTTGCCGAGTTCATCTGTTCCAGCGACTCTTTACCCGCATCAAATGCCTCTGCAAAGTTTCTAACGAGTACCGGCTTGTCGCGGCTCGACCCGCCGGCCGCGATCTTTGCCTTGGCGTCGCGTTGGAATTCACCAGGGTACTTTGCGATTTCACGAAAGAGCTTACGTGCCTCGGCACGTTGGCGCTGTGCGTCTTTGCCACTCGCGGCTTCGGCCTTTGCCTCGTAGGCTGCTGCAAGCTGGTAAGAGACCGCCAACCAATCGGGCTCAGCGAGTTCCTGGTTGCTGGATTCCTGCAACCATTCGCTACATTCCTTGATAACCTGGTCGAGGTTCTTGCCAGTGGCATGGCATTCGGCGCGATATCGATGAGTTCGTGCTACCAGTCGTCGGAAGTCGCGATTAGGAATCGGTGGCTGATCGACGATGTCGAGATAACACTCCAGCGCCTTCTCAATGTCGCCGGCGACCTGATAGCTGCGTCCTTGATAGAAGCGGCCATAAAAACCGACTAGTTTGTCCTCATACTCTTCGTACAATTTGGAGAACGCTTTGGCAGCAGATTGCAGGACTTTCTTGCCTGCCTTGCTCTCCGAGGAATAGGTTCTAGCTTTCTCAAAGTCGAGCTTAGCAAGCAGAAACTTGGCTTCTGCGAGTTTGCCTTCTAGTTGTTGGCGGTTACCAAGGCTCGACCGCGCCTTCTGCGCCTCCGCTGCCTTGGGCAGAGCCTGTAACTTGGCGATACACTGCTCCTTGAGCGTCGTCAGTGGTGCTCTGGCTCGCTCCAAGTGCTTTCTCGCCGAATCATACAGCTCTTTGCGCTGCGCGTTGGCAGAAGCCGGTAGTTTTTCGGCTTTGTTATTCGCGTACAACGCTAATTCGGAGAAGACGTTGCCGGCGGATGCAAGCGATTGTATTTGCAGCGGCGAATCGGGGGCAGACTGCGCGAACTGCTGAAACGTGCTTGCAGCAGCGAGCAGGGCTTCTGTCCTTAGCCGCTCATTCGGCGATTGCCTAGCAAGGGCCGATTGCGTAACGGCCCGTTCGTAATCAATATTCTTGCGAAAGCTGGCACTGGCAATGGGATCTTGGTCAGCCTGATCGAGATACTCCAGCGCTGTGTCATGCCAGCCACGTTGGCGTAGACCGGCCAAGAACTCGTCGACCAGATCGGCGCGTGCCGATCCGACGCCGGCCACGGAGGTGAATGCTGCGAGTGTGAGAATCGCAGACGATTGCCGGAAGCTGATGGACCAGCTAGCGCTGCGAGCGCGTGTGGCTGATTGTATCGACAGTGACCGAGTCACCCAAAATGCCCTTCTTCAAGACGACGTCTCTTACGAACGCGCATACCGCGCTCCGAAGCACGGACGTAGCCTCAATTGTGAATATCTCGTGTTCCGGGACAAGTCACTTCATTCTACACCATTGGCAAATGAATGGCACCGGGCAAGCCAATCGTAGCGATTATTCCGATTCCTTGCTTGCCGCGTCAAAGCGGAACCCCGACTGGGTGTCCGACAAGTCGAATGGCGACTAAAATTGAGGAAATTCATACGAGCGAGCGACACTGCCTTAGCGTAAGCCTCAACTTCTCACGTTTCCGCGTGGTTTAGCCTTGTTACGATTCAATCAGCAATCCGGTGATTCCGCAGTCACTTCGCGCAGACGGAACGCGTCTCTGAAGCGGCAGCGCCGGCAAGTCTGGATGCTGCTCGGGTCATTAGGGCTCGTGATGCTTGCCATGCGTCATTTGAGTCAGCCTGAGACGGCGGAACAGCTCGGGCAACTGTTTGGCGGCGCTAGCAGGACCACGGTAGCGTCTGCCGATCTTCGTACCGAGTTGCCGTCGAGCCTCAGTGACCAGCAAGGTCTGGCAATGCTCGACATCCCGACTGAGTCGGACATGGCAGGAGTGCCGGAAAGGGATGCCGCACCGTCTGCTTTCCAAGCTAAAACTGCCGACACTCTGGCAGCCGTCCGCGATAATACCTACTTTCGACCGGCGGAGAGCAAGGCGTGGTTTGGAATGTTCAAGCGATTGCTCGACGGACGGCGTGGTCAGCCTGTCGAGGATTCTTTTGGAGAACTCACTTATACGCAATTGCTAAAACAACCAGACGTTTACCGTGGACGGGTCGTAACCGTTCGAGGCGTTGTCCGTCGCGAGGAATTGCTACGGGTGCCAAAGAATTCGTTGGGCTTGGAATCCTATCACCGTTTGTGGATCGAGCCCGTGGGCGGTACGGACTGGCCAATCGTGACCTACTGTTTACACCTGCCCGAGAAGTTCCCTCGCGGCGATCATCTCGATGCTGCAGTCTCCGTAACCGGCTACTTCTTCAAGAATTGGTCCTACCCCTGGCGCGATGGCTTGGGGATTGCGCCTGTGGTCCTGTCAGGCGAAGTCAGTTGGACAGAACCAACAACTGCAAACGCGATTGCGCCAAAAACTCGCCAATCTTTACCGCGCACAGCCCTCATTGCTGGCGCGATCGCGGCGGTTGCCGTCTACCTTACGATAAGAACCACGTCGTTTTCGCGGCGCAGCCTGGCATCTACGCCAGCGGCAGTTTCAGGCGGCGAAGACGCCGAAGCGCAAGCGATTCGCGAACAACTGCAAGCGCTTGCTGAGTCGGAGTCGGCATGAAGACGGAACCGTATTGGGCGTTCTTGTTGGTCGCGTGGCTGGTGGCAGTTTCGACCTCGGCAAATCTGTTCGCGTCCGAGTCGACGAGGGATAGTTTCCGCGAAATCCTCAATTTGGCTGAAATCGACGAGGCAAAACTTATCCAGCTCGGTAATGGCGACCCGCCGACGGATGCCGATTTGTCTCTGGTGCTAAGCTTGTTCGAGCGGCTGCAGCAGTTTCGTAGCTTGCAAGCCGTGGAACCAATCGCGTCTGCGGCGCCCGCCCAGTGGCGAGCATCAGACGGTCAAAAGGCGGTCGGGGAAATCTTCGAGCTCCGCGGGCAGATAACCTCAGTGACTGCTATGAAGCTAACGGCAAACCTCGCCCGACTGCACGGCGCCAGTCAGCTCTACCGAAGCGTCTTCAGGTTCGCGGACACGGACGCGCAGGACACTGGATCGGTAACTGTGCTGTCGCGAAAGATACCGAAGACTTGGAATGATAAAGCCAGTCTGAACGAGCCAGTTGTCGTCCGAGGAGTACTCGCCTACGCGCGAGAAGCAGCCGGCAATCGCCCCGACGTCGTCGTGGCGGATCATATCGGTTGGTATCCGAGACAAGGTGCTCCGACTGGACAGTTGATGCTTGTGCGTCAGGGCATGGACGTCGCGTTGCTGGACGAAGTTCGACATCGTAAGCCCTTCGTTAAACCTACAATTAGTCGCGAGGGCGAAGCCTTCTACGCGGCATTGAGCTCGCTACGGATGGCCAAGCTTAGTGAGTTGTCGCGACTCGCTAAGAAGAATGTCGAGCGTGTTGCAGCACGCTGGCGCGACCGAGAACCGGCGCTGGAATCAGACCTACGTCGGCAGCGTGAGCAACTTGCCAAGACACAGTCCGATGGCGAACAAAAGCGGTCTTCGCGAAGTCTCCGACGCGCAAAATTGCAGCGCGATCTCGCAACTACCATCGCCCGACAAGCGAAACAAGGGCAGTCGTCTGTAGCCACGATGTTCTTGCAGCCAGAGCGCGAAGTTGGCGAGTTCTTCTACTTTAGCGGGACAGCCCGCCGTGCGGTGTGGATTGCTGCAGAAGAACAGGAGAACCTCGAAGGTTATTACGAGGTGGAGGTCTTTCCCGCGGAGTCGCGACTGCTCGACAATCGACCGGTCGTATGCTGTATGTGTGAACTACCAGAGAGCTTTCCTACTGGCGACGAGATTCGAGAAGGCGTAAGAATCGTAGGCGTCTTCTTTAAGAGCTGGCGATATCGTGCACGTGACTATGTTGATGAAAGTGGGGAGACAGAAGTGCAGCAACAGCTGTATACTCCTGTGTTGCTCGGCAAGCAGCTTATCTGGCTCAATCGAGACGTTAAAAATAGCAGCGGCTGGGCGCTTTGGGGAGGGCTGGGTTTCTTAGGAGTGCTCGCCGCGGTATGGATCGGTTTAGTGTGGCTTTCCGGACACGACCGCCGCGCACGGAGCCGACTTCGTCGCCACGAAACGATTGACCTCTGAATGGAGCAAACTAAGTTGAGCCCTCGAGTCCGCGAGAGGGAATACGTCAGTTTGTTGTTAGTCGGTTGCGGTATCTTCGGGTTTTTTTTCACACATGAGCGTTCTTTCTGAGAGACTGGCCGCTCCGCATCGTCAGCGGGCGGTGAAGAATCCGTTTCCGTGGTATTCGCCACGGTTCTGGCACGGCATGCGCGTTTCGACGTGGCTGCGTTCGTTGGCTACTAATCACTTTGTCGTCTCGCCAAGCAAACTGCCAACAGCACTGAGCATCTCTGCTTTTAGTCTGGGTAACAGCATCGCTTCAGTCACCGATCGCCTTATTTATGGTCGCCGCGTCGCAAACACAGAACTGGCTGCGCCACCCGTATTCATTTTGGGACACTGGCGCGCTGGCACCACTTTTTTACATGAATTGCTGATTCGCGATCCCGAACATACCTATGCGACAACCTACCAGTGTTTTGCGCCACATCACTTTGTACTGACCGACGCGTTGGTAACTCCGTGGACTTCGATCCTATTGCCGCGCCGCCGACCAATGGACAACATGGCAGCAGGCTGGCAGCGACCGCAGGAGGACGAGTTTGCGCTCGGAAACCTTGGCGTACCGACCCCGTATACGTCGATGATGTTTCCAAATCTGGGACCGGCGAACGGAAGTTATCTCGACCTACGTGATTTGAGCCATAGAGAGTTGGAACTATGGAAGCGTGAGCTGTTAAGGTTCTTTCAACGCATCACGTTTCGTGACCCGCGTCGCATTGTTGTCAAATCACCGCCGCACACCGCGCGGATACGCATCTTGCTGGAAATGTTTCCTGACGCGAGATTCGTACACATCGTCCGCGACCCTTGTGAGCTGTTTCAATCTACGGTCAACTTGTGGAGATCGCTCAACGAAGTGCAGCGACTGCACACGCTTGGAGACCAAGCCTGGGTCGAGGAGTACGTGCTAAGTTCGCATCAGCGGATGTATGAAGCCTTCGAACGTGACCGTCAGCAACTTGGCGAAGATCAACTCGTCGAGTTGCATTACGAAGACTTAATCGAAGATCCGATTGAACAACTTCGGCGAGTCTACGATCAACTCGATTTGGGGGCTTTCGATCGAGTTGAGTCGCCGCTGGTCACGTACCTGGCCCAGGTGAAAAACTATCGGCGTAATAGCTACGACCTGACCGACGAGCAGCAAGAACGAGTTAGGCGGCGTTGGTCAGGCTATTTCGCTCGATATGGCTATTGCTGAGCAACGCGTCGCCTAGGCCATTGGATTGATCATGCGGCTCGCGGCAGTGGGGGCTTCTTGCCTTGGAGTTGGTACACGTAGGCGAGCACTTCGGCGACGGCCGCATAGCTTTCGTCCGGAACAGGCTGGCCGGGTTCGACTTCCTTGTAGAGCAAACGTGCGAGTGGTTTGCGTTCGACGACTGGAATGTTGTGTTCCAGCGCCAACCGCCGAATGCGTTGGGCGAGCACGCCAGCCCCTTTCGCAAGCACGATTGGTGCCGCCATTTCTTCTGGGTCGTACTGGATTGCCACCGCCAATTCGGTCGGATTCGTCACGATGACATCGGCTTGCGGCACCTTGTCTCCCATTCGATTGAGAGCCATTTGACGTTGCACTGCGCGGCGGCGCGCCATGACTTGCGGGTCGCCTTGCATGTTCTTCATCTCATCGACGACTTCCTGTCGCGTCATCATCAAGTCTTGATTGTGTTTCCACTTCTGGTAAGCAAAGTCGAGCAGGGCCAGGATAAATAGAGCGATGCCAACCCAAAGAGCCGTCGATAGTGCGAGGTCGATCATGAAGGGCGCCAATTCCCGCGCGGATAGGCCACTGGCGTACATCACTTCTTCGTAGCGAAGATACAATACGACCGCCGCAACGGTCGCGACGATGGCTACTTTAAACATGCCGAAGCTCAGTTTCATCGCACCAGTGAGCGAGAAGATTCGCCCCAGTCCGCTAATCGGATTAAGTCGAGAGATATCCGGTACCAGTCTGCTCGGCACAAACAGAAAGCCAACCTGAAAAACGCTACTAGCGACGCCGGCCAAGGCAACGAGGCCAACCACTGGCAGCAACGCTTTGCCCAGCGTTCTGATCACGATTTGCGATTCGCTGATGACATCTGAGCTTTCGACATTAAGGCTTCCGGCGGTGCTTAGCTGATATCGCATGAAGCCGCCAGCGGTTGCCACCACGTCTGGACCATAGAATCTCAACAGCATCACGCCCACGATTAGCAGTGCCGCCGAACTCAGATCTTGGCTGTAGGCAACTTGACCTTGCTCGCGCGCCTGTTCGCGACGATGTGGGGTCGCTTCTTGCGTCTTTTCGCCGGATTGCTCAGCCATGATTCATGGAGTTGGTTTATTGCACGACAGACGAAGCGAGTGCCTCGCGGATTGCGTCGACGGCCGCAGCCGCTTCAAGTGGAAATGCCCACACAATCCCGCCGATAGTAGTGAACAGGCAGCCCAGCGTGAGTAAAGAATTTACACTGAATCCGACAGCCAAGATATTGATTTGCGGCATGGTCCGACCAATCAGACCCAGCACCAAAGTGGCGAGTAGCAGGGCGGTCATCGCTGGAGCGGCAGCACGGATACCCAATAGAAAACTTTGCGATAGTAGCGTCGTCAGCACTTCGACGTAAGTTGTGCCTAACGCGCCCTTACCTGGTGGCATCCACGAATAAGTATCCAGTAGAGCGTCCATAATTAGGCGGTGACCGTCGAGCAGCACGAACATAGCGAGCGTGAGAAAGTAGAACAACTGAGAGTACACAGACACGCTTGTATTGAGCGTCGGATCAAACGTATCTGCTAGTGCCGTACCACCGAGTTGGCTGATAACCTGTCCAGTGATCTGAATGCCACTGAGCAGCAGCGTGATCCCGAACCCGAGCAGCAATCCAATCAATGCTTCGCTAGCTAGATATTTGCCGAGAATAAGCACATTTGCCATTCCCGCGGGCGGCTGGTGGGCCACCATAGGCGTAATGAGTAGCGAGATTGCCACCGTTAGCAAGGCACGACCGCGCACCGGGATGGCGGCACTGCTGAAGATGGGTGCCGTCATGATCAGCGCGCCGACGCGAGCCAGCACGAGCGTGAAGACCGCAAAGTGATTGAACAGTAGCGTTTCCAGCAGCGACATAAACAGTAACTGGGCGATCTGATTTTGGCTAAGATCGCGAGCATCACAGAGTTTCTGGGATGTTCGCGATCAGCGTTTGCGAGTAGTCCAACAGACGGGAGAGAATCCAGGGCAGCGCGAACGCCAGAGCGATTACCATCGCCACGAGTTTCGGCACAAAAGCAACCGTTTGCTCTTGGATCTGAGTGAGAGCTTGCAGTAGGCCGATGAGCAGACCAACGATCATGCCGGCGAGCAGGATCGGCGCGGCCACAAGCGTTGCCATCAACAGTGCCTCGCGTCCAAGATCGACGGCTTCTTGCGGTGTCATGAAACTCTCTCAGCGAGGTTAGAATGCGACGGCAAAGCTCTCGAGCAGCATTTGAATCACCAATGTCCAACCGTCGACGAGAACAAACAGCAGCAACTTGAAAGGTAGCGAGATTAGTACCGGCGGTAGCATCAACATGCCCATCGAGATGGTCACGCTTGCGACAACAATATCGAGGATCACGAATGGCAGATAGATCTGGAACCCAATCAGAAACGCAGTCTTCAATTCACTAAGCATGTACGCCGGCAGAAGGGCCTGGAGCGGAACGATTCGATCATTGCTGTCTGACTGTGGGTAGAACGCATAATTCTCCGGCATTTCGCCAGTCTCTGGGTCAAGCTCACTTGGCATGTAGCTCAGAAACAGATAGACGTCATCCTGATTCTTGGTGCGGCGGATTTGCTCGCCCATGAACTTGCGCATTGGCAACGTCCCACGCGACCATGCCTCCTCGAGGCCGATCTGTTTCTCTGTGTATGGTTTAATCGCTTCATCGTAGACCTCCGTCCAAACCGGCGTCATGAGAAGCAGGGTCATGAACAGGGCGATCGAAGTGATGACTTGACTCGGTGGTAGCTGCTGCGTACCTAACGCCTGGCGTAGCAATCCCAGCACCACAAGTATGCGAATGAAGCTTGTGGTCATCAGGAGTACTGCTGGCGCAAGACTGATGACCGTTAGCAAGATCATCACTTGCAGTGTCGACGATAGGCCCTCGGGACTGGTCCACTGCTGCGGACCGCCGATGCCGCTGGGCAGCAACGACGGAGCCGGCGGCACCGCTGTTTGAGCTGCAAGCCACTGTGGCGCCAGCAAAACTGCTGCAACGGCGAGCGGGATCTGGACTTTTCGCAAGGATACCATTCTGGTGTGCCTAACTAGGTGCCGTGTAGCTGCCGGCAACATCTTTGCCGAGAAACCCGCTAGCCGGTTCTTGGGCTAGATGTTTTAACACGTCATGGAATTCTGCCGAGGAGCTCCGCGATCGAGTTTGTACGCAAAGACCAAGCAATCGTTGGACTTCGTGCGGATCAACAACTTCGGTGATCGGCGACACGCCATCGGGTGTAATCGCGACGAGAACCAGTTTGTTGCCAACCTGAATTAAGTGAGCAAAATTTCTCGCCGCTAGCGGAACTCGTCCGAGTACCGAAACAGCTTCTGCTGGCAACGGCGATGTCGGTTTGGGTCCGCTACGTCGCAGTAGCCACATGCAGACAAGGAACAGACCGACAACAATCGCTAGACCTGATCCCGCCGTCGCGAAAGACTCGATCTTCGGTAGCGCGAAATTAGGTGCCTTTGTGGCGCCGAGAGTCTGATCGCTCGGCAACTCGCTCGTGCTGCGACGTGTCGGGGGGGCGAGCAAGCGGCGATCTTCGGTCGTTACCGGACGCTGGCTTGGTGTTTCCAATCCCACTGGCTGGACTTGCCGCCTTGCAGCCGCGGTACTCTCAGCTTCAGTGCGATTAAAGGAAGCAAGCACACGGTTATTCTGTTGCGCAGCGACATCGGACAGCGTGGCGCATGCGAGACCAATGGCCACAATGGTTCGCAGGTAGCTCAAGTTGCCTCGGACGAAGGTCATCATTCAATTAACCGGCCGATGGTTGTGCGGCAGCGCGAAAGACCAGACTTTCAGCGCCTGAAAATGAGAGGCACTTATAGAAAAACACTTAGTCTGCTGGCCAGATCAATCACTGCTAGCGTCGCTAGCGATCCACGGCAAGTCAGGTGAGCTTCAGGCGACGGCGTGCTCACCCTCGATCAATTCCGCGACGCGTATGCAGAAGTTGTCGTTCAGTACCAGAACTTCGCCGCGCGCCACGAGCCGGCCGTTAACATAGATGTCGGCTGGATCACCAGCGAGTTTGTCAAGTGGCACGACGGCCCCTTGCTTGAGCTTAAGCAGCTCTTCGAGTTGCATATGCGTCCGGCCCAACTCAATGGTCATGTCGAGCTGCACATCACGCATTAACTCAAGTGTTGCTGAGTCGGGGTTGGCTGGCGTGCCACCAAACTTCGCGAATTCGAACGTGCGCACGCCAGGTGGTAACGCCGTAGCAGTAGTGGTCTGATCGATTGATCCAAGCGCTTGCTCAGCTTTGTCCAGTAGCAACTCGATGTCATTCTGCGAGACGGCCGCGTCGGTGACCGGTGGAGAGCCGCTTGAAGCTGCGTTTACGACCGGGGCGGCCGTCGGCTGCGGTGCGGGGGTTGGCGCAGACGGAGCTGCGCCTCCGCTGAGCAGGGCCTCGATCTCCGCCTGATCGACCTGCGTGTTATCAGCAGCAGCTTCCGGTTTTGCCTCTGTCGGTGCATCGGATGCCGGCATATTGCCGCTTTCCGCTTGACGCAGCAGCGCTTCGATTTCGTCCTGATCGACTTGTTCGGATTCGTCTGCCATCGGAATTCCTTTTCCCGTGCCGCGTGCGGCGAATCATCTGTAGTTGTTACAGCTAGCGTTCTTCGAAGGAGAAGTCGCTGAAGATGACTTCATGCAACAGCGGTTTGCCCAGTGCGCGATTGGTTTTCTCCAATATCCGTCGTTTGATCAAGCCCAACGTTGGATCGGAAAAGTCAGACAGATCTGCACCGCGGACTGTTATCTGCACTTGTTCGCGAATCCGATGCTCGTTGGCCGTATAGAGGTCGAAGAATGCGTTCTCTTCGTCCCTGAGGACCGTGGCGAACAAGCGGAAATCAACGTTCGTTTTGCTACCAGTATTGAGATTGTGGCTAAGGCTGTGGAACGTGCCGAGATCGACTTCTGTCATGTCGGATGTTGCTAGCTTGCGGTCTTGCTCGCTAGCAGACTCCATACTGCTACTGTCGGCATTTTCTTCCTCGAGATTCGCACCGGCGAGTTCCGTGGCGATCTCTGCCGTCTCTTCTGCCGTTGGTACAATCATCGAGGCAGCAGCGATTTGTAGTAGTACAATCACCGAGATGAAGGCAATCGCCTTGATCATCGTCATCAATCCGGGACCTTTGGAGCCTGCGGGTTCTGCTTTGTTTTCTTCTGCCATCACTGATGCCTTCGACTAGGCGTCTGATTGGTTTATTGGACAGTAGGAGCCGAAATCGAGGGACTCCTGCACCTGTCTCGCTACGAATTCTTGTTTTCTAAATCGTGAATCGTCTCATCCCACATCAGAATTTGAACTCTGGCGTTGCGCTTCAGACGTTCTTGATCGACTCCGTCGTAAAGTGGCTCTTCAGCGCCGGCATTGCCTAGGCGAATGCGACGAGGCTCGATGCCTTGGCTGACAAAGAACTCCATAACGCTGCGGGCTCGCGCCTCGGCGAGGTCCCAAACGTCACGGTATCCTGAGTTGGGATCGACGGGCCGCCGTGTGGTATGTCCGCGAATTTCTATTTTCTGGGGCTTGCCGGAGATCTGCTCGATGATCCGAATGAGTGCAAGTTTGTTTTCCTTGGTGAGTTCAACGGACAGTTCGTCAAAGTAGACCTGACCGCCAATCGACGAGTCCTCACCTGGTCTGACAATCTGTACTTTCTCGTGGGAGCCTACGACGGATTTGTTTTCCTGGCCACCGTTCTTCAAGTCTTCTTTCTTGTCGCGGCCCATGCTGGCGTTCCATTGCGTTACCGAATTGCGAGGTCGAAAGCTCCCAGGCACGAGCGTCATCGCCGACAGGTCATGCCCGACCTGCTCGCGTAATGCCTCGGCGACAGCCTGGAATTTTTCATCCTGCTTCATTTCGCTCATAGATACCAACATGATGAAGAACGTTAGCAATAGCGACATCATATCGCCAAAGGTAACGACCCATTCAGGTATGCCAGCATCTGGTTCTTCTTCGACGGCCACTTAAGCAGCGTCCTTATCTGTAACCCGCAACTTCGGCGGGATAAAGGTATTAAGTTTTTGCTCGATTACTCGCGGGTTTTCGCCAGATTGGATCGCCATGATTCCGCGGATCACGATTTCCATGACGAGAAGTTCTTGCTTGTTGTTAAAGCCCAGTTTTTCAGCGAATGGTAGGAAGACCACGTTCGACGCAATGGCTCCGTACATGGTGGTGAGCAATGCCACCGCCATACCAGCACCAATTTTCGAGGGGTCAC
>JBCDBK010000101.1:0-18054 GCA_039184115.1 Planctomycetota bacterium
CACCGAGCTGGCCGATGCGACTGAAGAGGCTGTCAGCCGTGCGGGACAGTGGCGCGGAATCATCACGATGGGTACTGACCCCAACGATCCCGCCTTCGTACGTTCAGATATTCAGGAAGAAGCGCGTAAGCTCTCTGACGCTAGGTTCGTAATCGTCGATGACAAGTCGAAAGCGGAGTATGGTCCGCGCGATGGAAACCGTTTTAGTGACGCGGACATTGGCGTCAAGACTTCGCTCGGCCCCAACCGCGTACAGATTGTCGGGCTGTTTCGGCTCGGTACAGGTATGGCTTCCAATGGCGCCTGCCTGACAAGCCCCGAGGGTTATGTGCGCGCGTGTCCATGGCAGACAATTGACGAGATCAACTTTGGACTGTTGAAATTGGATCGCCCAGAATCGGCCAATGCGGTGAAAGCGCAGTTGCAGCAGATTTATGGGATCCCCAACGAAGCGGGTTTCGATTCCGATTTTCAACAAGCCTCAGCGCTAACTAACGTCGATGTCAAGATTCTAACTCGAGACGAAGTGAACGAAGTCGAGGAATATCGCTGGGTAGTTGATACGCCCCTGGGTCAGATTTTTACAATGGGCGTCTGGGTGGCAATGTTCGTCGGCGTTGCGATCGTGTACCAAGTGCTGAGCACCGATATCGCGAACATGATGGGCGAGTACGCGACCCTCAAAGCGATGGGCTACAGTAATCGCTACTTGACGATGGTCGTCTTGCAGCAATCGGTGATGCTCGCGATCGTCGGCTATATTCCCTCGCTTGCGGTTTCGCGATTTCTCTACTGGTTTGTCGAAGAACAGTCGGGCATGCCGATGTTCATGACGCCGCGCATCATCATCACGGTCTTGCTATTGGCGATCGCGATTTGTGTGGTCTCTGGCATGGCGGCGTTGCGTAAACTCTACCAGGCCGATCCGGCTGATTTATTCTGAGCAGCAACAATGGGACGAATTGGCAAGACACCGCTGGCTTGGAAGAATCTGACGCACGATTGGCGTCGGTTGGCGGTTGCGATCGCCGGTATTGGTTTCGCCGTGCTGCTGATGTTCACGCAAGTAGGATTCCAAAACGCGCTGTTCGACAGCCAAGCGAAGCTGATCGACGATCTGCAGGGCGAGATCTTCATCGTCAGCAAGGCCAAGTTTACACTGGCTGCAGAAAAACGCTTTTCGATCACGCGTTTGCTGCAAGCACAATCGTGCCCCGGGGTCGCTGGCGCCTATCCCGTCTACTCCGAGCTGACCACTTCGGTGCTGCGGCAAATTGAAAATGGCATCGGCGACCGTGGGTTCCCGATCCGATCCATTGGCTTTGAGCTCGGCGACCCAGTATTCAACGTCGGATCGATCAACCAGCAGGTCGATCGACTGCGGCAGCCGGGCACCGCGCTGATCGACAGAAAGAGCAAGAAAAAGAAATTTGTCTTTCCTCGTGATGACGACCAGCAGCTGGCGAAGCAATCGCTAGAACTGTCGGGAAAAAGGCTCAGGCTAGTCGGCACCTTCGAGCTGGGAACCGACTTTGCGCACGATGGCAATCTAGTGATGAGTGCCGACAGCTTTGGAGACTACTATCCGCACCGTAAACGGTTTGGCGATCCGCTCAGCGTGATCGACATTGGCGTTGTTCACCTCACCGAGGGGGCAGACCTAGGCAAGACACTCAGCATCCTCAGGCAGACGCTAACTCGCGACGTCGATGTGCTGACACGCGCCGAATTCCGTGCCGCCGAAGTCGGCTTCTGGGACGAAAGCACTCCGATTGGAACTGTTTTTCTATTTGGGAAAATCATCGGCTTTATCGTCGGCATGGTGATCTGCTACCAAGTGATTTATTCCGACATCGCGGATCATATGCCAGAGTTCGCGACACTCAAGGCGATGGGCTACCCTGCTTTCTACTTTGTGAAGCTTATCGTTGTGGAGGCGTTGCTGCTGGCAGTTGTAGGGTTCATTCCGGGAACCGCTATCAGCAGATTGATTTACGGTTGGCTGGCCGGTCAGACTGGTCTGCTGATGACGATGTCGGTCAATGGCATCTTATTCGTGCTCTGCGCGACGATCGCGATGTGTGTCGCCTCGGGCCTGCTGGCACTCAGAAAACTGCTCGCCGCCGACCCCGCCAGTCTGTTTTAAGTAATCCATGACCCACGAGTCCTAATCATTCCGCATCCATTGGAATTGCCATGCCTCCCACGATGACTTCGCAGACGACGATCCCTGCAACCAGCGGCGCATTTTCTGAAGGCATGCGTCTGCCGAAGACGGTCAAAGTCGAGAATCTCAATCACTTCTTTGGCGAAGGCGAACTCCGCAAGCAGGCGCTGTTCAACAACAATCTGGAGGTCCGTCGTGGCGAGATCGTCATCATGACGGGCCCATCGGGCTCAGGCAAAACGACTTTGCTGACGCTTATTGGCACGCTGCGCACGGTACAAGATGGCAGTTTGCGGGTGCTGGGCAACGAGCTGCTGGGGGCTAGTACCGATCTCATCGTGCGCATTCGTCGAGAAATGGGCTTTATCTTCCAAGCGCACAACCTGTTCGAGTCGCTGACGGCATACCAAAACGTCAACATGGCGGCCGAGTTGCTTGGCATCGATCCAATGATCGCCGACGGTCGCATTAAGTCGCTCCTAACACGGTTGGGTCTGGGGCAACGAATTCACTATAAACCCAAGTCTCTTTCTGGTGGTCAAAAGCAACGCGTCGCCATCGCCCGCGGACTGGTACACAAGCCAAAACTGATTCTTGCTGACGAGCCTACCGCCGCGCTCGACGAGCAGTCGGGGCGCGAAGTCGTCACGCTGTTCCAAGAACTCGCACGCGACGAAGGCTGCACGATTATCATGGTCACTCACGACAACCGGATTCTGGATGTCGCGGATCGCATCGTCAACATGGTCGATGGCTACATCACCTCTGACGTCGACGTTCATGAGACGTCGGTGATTTGCGAATTCCTGAAAGACATTCCGCTGTTTGCCGATCTCAATGCTGATTCGCTCTCAAAAATTGCCGATCAGATGATGGTTCACGAAGCTCATGTCGACGACAAGGTCATCCGCCAGGGAGATCCCGGCGACTTATTCTACTTGATCCGTAGCGGCACCGTCGACGTGATCGTTGATGACAGCAAGCAGAGCAAAAAAGTAGCCGAGCTAAAACAAGGCCAGTACTTTGGCGAGGCCGCGCTGATCAAAGACGAACCACGCAATGCCTCGATCGTCGCCCGTGAGGATTCGATATTTTACGCGCTGGGCAAGGACGATTTTCGCGCCGTCCTCGAGAAGAGCGCCACGTTCGAAGAGCAACTCCGGCAAGCGCTGTTCAATCGTCAATAGTAGGCAGCCGACTATTCGCAGCACGGCTGCTTTGGCTTGCAGGTCGAACACTTGCTACAGCCTTTGCCGCAGCATTGCTTGCATCGCACGCATGCGCCATCGCAGCATCCTTCGCAACACAGCTGCGGACAGAAGCCGCACTCGACGGCCAACATGCCTTGGGCTTCGCGAAGGGCGGCATCAGCGATCTTTAGCTGCACGACCTGCTCGATTAGTTTCGACTCGGCTTCAAAAATCTGAGCGCGGGCGTTGCTAATTTCAAATACCGTCACATCGTTGATGTCGCGAGTTTCTTCAAGTTCGCGTTTGCGCGCTTCTAATCGATCGACGAGAGCCTGGGCTGCGACAACGCGCTGCTGCTGCAATCCGATCTGATAGGCCGCCCCTTTGATCTCCGCCGTCGCACCTTGCTCGGTGTCGGTGTAAAACAATGCGAGTTGGCGGCAACGGAGCGGCAGCTCGGTGTCGTTGCAAGTCCGACATCTCACCCAGTGGATGGCTCCGTCTTGCGGCTCAACCGTCCCAACTGTTGTTTCGGCAAACTTCAGCACCCCTCGCGCCACGGGAAGCGTGTTCTTTTCGAGCTGGCAGATCACTAAACCGAGCCCTCGTATATCGGAACGCGTCGACAGGCCTTCGGCAAGTTCACACTCAACGTCGACGGGACTTAGATCGGGCTGCCAATCCACTTGAGGCCAAAAGAATGACCACTCGTCGAGCGGACAGCCCGTCATCTTCTGTAACTGGCCATTGAGCTGAATTCGTAAAAAGTCGAGCTGCAGTTTCTTATCTTCAAGTTCAGCGATCTGGCTCAGAATCGCACCGCGGTCGACTTTTTCAGGGAGTTCGATACCCTTCTCATCGAGCTGGTCTATCCGCCCCAGCGAACGACGTGACTCGTCGATGCCCATCTGCAGGTAATGCTTCTGCACTTCGATACCGGCAAGCTGGTAAAAAGCTTTCAGTGATGCACCGGCGGCCTCATTTCGCAGCCCGGTCGCGCGGAGTGCTAGCAGATCGCGATCTAGGCACAGATTCTCGCGGACGGCTTTGGTGTCGCAACTAATCACGACCTTGGCCCAGTACCGTTCGAGCTCGACGAGGTTAGCCGCTGTCAAGTTCGTCGCAGCCCGACACTGACAGGTCAATGCATCAAGCGCGTGGTAAGTCTCTTCGGGCGAGGGCAGCGGCGAGAGGGATTCAGCCGACGCCAGTTCGATCAGCTCGGGAAGCTCGTCTTCCGCCACGGTCAGCTCGTTATCGCAAGGCAGCGTCGGCGTACAAGGAACGCCGCATCCGCCGTGTGGACACGCACAGCCCGCGATTGCCACACTCAGCGGAATGATTGCGGAAAGTGCTAAAAGCCGTACTAGCATAATAATCGACATAAGAGGCCAAGGCGGGTAACTGCAGTACTTATCGAGTGCTAGATATGCCAGCCGAAGTAGTTGCCAGAGTAATTCCGCATAAACCTATGAGGTAAGCTTTGCCGGTTATGACCGTCGTGCGAATAAGCCAGCCGCTAACGCACACGTAGGGGCAACGATCACCTCGGGAAGCACTCTACGTCTCGATAGAAAAGACCTGCAGAGGCGTGCCCTTGCCCTTTACCGACTGTGGCGGCATCGAGCGAACGGGCACCTGGGCGTCAAGCCGATTGCGTGTCGCTGCGGTGACAAGAATAGGACAGCCGAGTACCTTGGTTAGCGATTCGACGCGCGACGCCACGTTGACCGTGTCGCCGATGGCCGTGTACTCCTGACGTTTTGGTGAGCCGATACTACCAACAATCGCTGGTCCGGTGTTGATGCCAATCCCGATCGCGAGGCCCGGCCATCCTGCCTGTTCGAGTTCGTGCGCCGTCTCCTCCAGGCAACACAACATATCGAGCCCAGCGTCGACAGCCTGCTGGGCGTGATTTTGCTCCATCGCGCCAATGCCGAACAGCGCCATGAATCCATCGCCAAGAAACTTGTTGACCATGCCGCCGCGCGATTCGATCTTGTCGACCGCTTCGCGAAAGAAAATATTCAGCACCGCAACGACTTCCTGCGGAGAATGACGCGAAGAATGCTCAGTAAAGTTCCTAACGTCGACGAACATCACCGAGATCGTCTGCTCTGTGCCGACCAGAGCCGAATCTTGCTGCAAAATCTGCTTAGCCGCCTCTTGCCCGACATGGCGACCAAACGTCTCCTGCAACTGTTCACGCTCGCGTAGTCCTTCGATCATCAAATTCATCCGTTCGATCAGGTGGCCAAAGTCGTCGGCGCGCAGCAGATTGATCCGAATGTCGAGGTTATTCTTCGCGACCTGCATGGCAGCGTGCCGTAGCTGCCGAACGGGAACGACGACCAACTTGATGATCATCCAACCAGTAACCAGCGCGTAAACGATGCTAATGACTGCCACTGCGGCTCCAAACGCCGGATTCTCTTTGGCCGCCGCAGGATCAAGCAGCAATAGCATCAACGATACGACAGGACACACCACCGTCGACACGACCCACATCAGCCCACGCGTTGTCATATTGATTGGCTTGCCCCCAGGCACACGGGCCGGGTTCTCTCGTCGAAAGAAAACAGGGAACAATGCCTTCTGGCTTGCCATCTCGACCGCGAAAAAACTCTGTGGAATGGCAATCAACGAAGCGATAAGGAACGAACTAACCAAGTGAAATATCACCGCGCGATTCAATTCCTCAGGCAGGGCCTGAAGCGCCGCCGGAAACACCGGAATGCAAGACCACCAGCCAAACGCCGTAACCGTCAAAAACCACCACGGCAAGTTCACGACGTATCTTTGCGCCTTCACAAGACGCTCTGGCTCGACGGCCTCGCCGTTGAGTAGTGCCTTATGAACAGGCCTCAACCAGAACAGTGGCAGTGCGTAACAGACAATCGCAATCGGATAGACGATTACGTTGAATACCTGCACGCAGGCATCGAAACGCGCTTGCTGTGCCACGCTGAGCATCGGCTCCGTTTGGATTCGATTGTAGAAGATGTTGAAAATGCTGCCGATCGCGTTGGCCAGCACTGGCGAAGCGCAGACGATCATTAGACCGTGGCGCTCGAAGAAGCTCCAATCGCGCCGATTGGCTTCCAGTGCGTCAGCGGTGGAAAGGTCGACGATCGAGTCTGCCGCAGTTGCCACTTAGGATTCTCCTGCAACCGAACTGGCCAGCGAAACGAAATCACCAACGCGTATCACTGCACCGAGGGCGTCAGAATCGATCCGCGTATTAACTCCCAACCTGTAGAACGTATCGAATCGCTCCCGTGGTGCCCAGTCAGGAAGTCGCAACTCGCGTTGCCGCACGAACTCGCGAGCAAACCCGGCTGTCTGCGAGCCATCCAGACTATTCCTCGTCGGCACAACGCAGCGTTTACACACTCCGTTGCCCTGCCAAGCGATTTCGCCAACGCGAAACCGTCGTACCTGCTGCGGTGGTGCCACGAGGCCATCTTCCCAGAAAGCAGGAACGCCTTCGACTTCTAGATTGAATCGAAATCGTCGCCTCGCTTCTGCCAAATCGACACCATCATACCAATCCGCAACTGCCTGAAGCGTGGCTGTGCTCACGAGCGTTGGTCCCGGAGCCTCACTATCGTCAGGGAAGCCACCGTCTTCGTTCTCGATCAGACGGCACTTTTTGCCTAGAGCTTCGCTGCACCAGTCGGCAACGCGGGTCTGATCTGTTGCGATCTCGAAGCTGTCTGGCTGCTGTCCGCAAGCTAGGCTAACGCGCTTGAAGTCGTCGCTAAACGTCGCTCGGATACGGTGAATCTCTGGACAAGTCTTACCATTGACGTATTTCCCCCAGGCGTCAACCAACGCATAGCGGCGATCATGCCTTAGCGCCCCATTCGTGAGTACTTCGCTCGCATCAACATTATGCCCATCGAGAGACTTAATCGGAAAGACAATGATGCGATGGATGGTCGGCATGAACGGCGCAATGAAGAATAACGCAAACGTCAGTGTGCAGCGGATCCGGCGGCCGCAACTTCCGCCAGCAGTGTCTCAGCATCGGTGAGGTCGGCCAGCAACAGATCAGGGGCGCACGCCTCAAGCTCCTGCATCGAACTTCCACCGGTACCGACCGCGACGACGAAGGCGTCGATCGCCCGTCCACACTCCACATCGGCTGGGGTGTCACCAATGACCATCGCACCGCACAAGGGGCCATGGATGTCAGACTGCTGTGCGTAGCGTTCAGCCGCCAAACGCGCGTCTGCGGCGATATCGTTGCGATGCGTCCGCTCGTCGCCGTAACCGCCAAACGCAAACCTGCCTCCTAAGCCGTAAGCAGAAGTCTTCGCTCGAGCACCAAACTCGGTGTTGCCGGTGAGCAAGCCGAGTGCCACATGCGCATGCTGTTCCAAGCCTTCCAATACCTCGAAGACGCCGGGCAGCACCGTTCCGCTGCACTCCTTCAGCACCCGTTCCAAGCGAGATCGATAGTCGTCGAAAAAACGGTTCCAGTTTTCAACGGTCGGCTCGATTCCGCAGTGTTCCATAATTTCCGCGGAGATCGCTCGATCGCTTCGCCCGGCAAAAGCAATGCCAGTGGGAATCTCGTCGACATCAAACAGCTCACGGAATGTCTCTGAAAACGCGACATGTCCAGCACCTCCCGTCTGCAACAAAGTACCATCGATGTCGAACAATACCGCGTACATGCCTTCTCCTCGGTGCAGCTCCACTTGAACACGAGCCCCGATTATACGCGCAGCGCCGCGGTCTGACGAGGCGAGGTGTCGGCATCTAGTGCAGAGGCGATTCGCCGTTGGCCCCCCGCCGGCGATTAACGTAGGCCAGAGCTTTGGGCTCGACCTTGAGAAACTTCACGAGCTGCGAAGCCGTAACCCCAAACCAACTGGCTGCCGCCACGATCGAAAACTCGTTAGCAGCTAGCCAGTCGAGCACCTCGGATACCAGTGCCGGAAAGTCATCGTGGCCGGCGTTTACCGAAACTCGCCTGTCAGAAATGCGTGCCGTCCATCGTTCAGTAGGCTGCGAAAGTGCTGCATGCCGGAACTCTAGTGCCAGCTTCAATCGGAGCCTCGCTATGGCCTGCCGCCGGTTTAATTCTTGGCTGCGTCGCTCGCTCGCCTCGCCACGCAGACTTGTCGGTAGGTGAGTGACGATGACGGCCGTCTCAACTTTATTGCGATGCTGTCCACCCGGACCTGAACGTCGAGAGCGTTTGACTTCGCAGTCGGCAAGTAAATCGTCGATCGATAACTGCGCCGGATGCAATCTAGTTTCCTCTGCCGCGCGACTTGCGACGACACGAGCACTATCGCCACAAGTCGTCATCCGCAAATGGATTTCCGGCTGGGCCTTTTGGACGAGGGAGCACTTTTAATATCTGTTCTGCAAGTCGTAAGTCGTCTCGAGTCGTGATCTTGATATTGAGCGGCGAACCTGCGACCACGGTAACCGTTTCGCCCAGCTGCTCGACCAGCGCCGCATCGTCGGTCACGGACTTCGCAGCCCGCTGCGCGTACGCGTTGGCGATGAGGTCGCGTCGGAAGACTTGCGGAGTCTGGGCCGCCCACAGGCCACGCCGGTCGATTGTCGATTCGATACGATTGCCATCGCCGACTCTCTTGAGCGTGGCAGCGACCGGGTCCGCTAAAATTGCGGCTCCGTCTCGCGCCGCCGCCGCAAACACAGCGTCGATCCATTTGTCCGCCAAGCAAGGTCTGGCGGCATCGTGCACAGCAACCAGCTCGACGTCCGCCGAGACCTTTGCCAGCCCGTTGCTGATAGAATCCGTTCGTTCGGCACCGCCGGTGCACACTTCGACCCCAAGAACCGCCACGTTGGCCCCAAACTTGCGATCAAATTCGTCGCGATCGTCAGGCGAGACAACCACGATCAACTGTTTGACATCCGGCCGCCCGAGAAATTTCTCTGCCGAATGCAACCACACAGCCTTGCCGCCAAGTGGCGCAAACGGCTTCTTATAGTTCTTGTCATGGAACCGTCGACTTGCTCCGGCTGCCGGTAATATGACAGAAACGCTCGGCATTTAATCAGTCTTGGACAACGTAAGCCGCGTTGGGTGGACGAACTCGTTAATGTCGGCGGAATTCAGCATACCGCAAGTAGCATGCAAATCCAAATGCTGCGGTTTCTGTGGACAGCGCTCGTTCGGTTGCAATAGCTGTATGGCTTGTAGCGGCCAAGGAAATAGATATCTTGGTGGTCGACCACAGTCCCAATTGTACCAGTCGTAGGTTTAGAATCTGCCTTAGCAATTCTCGCAGGCAACTGGTGCGGATTTTCCGCTTTCTAGCATCGGGGTCGTAACACCTGTGCTAGACGCACGCGATGCCCTGTTGGTGATGGGTGTTTATCTACCAAGCGTGCCCTCCGCTAGCATTGTCGAAGAGACTTCTATCAGACGGCGTCGAAGCCCAGTGCGAAGTGGAATTGCACGCTAACGCGACGCAGATTTAAAAGTCCATCTGACGGACAACCGGCCCACGGAGGCGGCAATTATGTTGCTATTGAAGAACGCTTCTCGACTCGCACTAATGGTGTCGTTCGCAATCGTATGCTGTGATCACGCGACTGCTACCGAGCCAATTCGGCAACCCGCCTCAGTCTTGCCGTGGCAGCCTGAACAGGTCGGCCAACTGCCTCGCGCCTTTCGCACAGAACAGTCTGCGGCGATGCGCCAGCCTGCCTGGCTGCTAGCCGAGCCTACCCCAAAATCCGCTCCGACGTCTGCGAGCAGCCATCTACCGATGGTCGAAACCGAAAGTTACGCTGAGATCGGTACGCTGCAACTCGACAGCGCCGAGCAACGACGTCTCGCCGAGCAACGGCAGCGTGTCGAGCGTCGAAGTCCGGCACGCTCGTTCAGCCTGTTACGAGCGCTCGGGTTCCAGAATCGGCAATCGTCAACACGACAGTAAAGCCGGCCACGGTTCGACCAGAGACAGACCCGCCGGATCTTGCTACGATAAGTGAAATCAGCGTTAGTGGGACAAAGACTATATCGTGGCGAGAGATCTTTCCGATGAGCGAGCAAGACCCACGGCATCATGAGCTGATCGAGTGGCTCAAATCCCAAGGGCACAACGCGGCGCAGATCGAGCGAATTCTTGCCAAAGTCGCCGAGTACGACAGCCAAACCACGCACGAGTCGATCTTCGACTCGATCGACAGCGGGGATTTCGACATCGCCAGTCTCATCGATGAGGCGCTTGACGAACAAGACTCGGCCGATTCTTGACCGCGAGAATCCACGTCGCATTGCTACTGTCGACGGCGACGTAGTAACCACCTCCCGCGACTGATTTCGACCGACCAAGTCGTCACGGTTCGCCATGCGGACCGCGCACTATTGAAATCGCAAAAGTGCGTACTTCTTGCGGCCGCTGCGTAGCACAATCACGGTCTCGCTCGCCAGGTGATCAGAACTGAGGACCGTCTCGATACCCTCTACCCGGCAGTTGTTTACGTAAGCTCCGCCCTGACCGATCGTGCGACGTGCCTCGCCCTTGCTCTTGGCGAGCCCCGCTTCGACAAACGCATCGATAATCGTCAGACTGGCGTCGCCCAGTCGCTCGCGCGGCAACTCCTTACTCGGCACATCGGCAAAAATCTGGCCCAACAACGCGTCGTTCAATTCATTGATCTCTGCCCCAAAAAAGATCTCTGTCGCTTTCTGCGCAACCGCGAGCCCCTCGTCGCCATGCACCAGCTTGGTTAGTTCCTCCGCCAGCCGCCGCTGGCTCTCGCGCTTGCCTGGATCGCCTTCACGAGCGACGTCCAGTGACTCGATTTCTTCTCGCCCCAGCTCCGTCAGCATGCGCAGACACCCACCCGCGTCCGCATCGTCAACGTTGATCCAATACTGATAGAACTGGTAGGGACTCGTCCGCTCGGCCGATAGCCAGACGGCGCCGCTTTCAGTCTTACCCATCTTCGTGCCATCGCTTTTTGTCAGCAGCGGCCAGGTGACTCCAAACAGCTGAGGACGCCCCATGCGCCTCGCTAAGTCGATGCCTGCAGTGATATTCCCCCATTGGTCGCTGCCACCCGCCTGCAGTTCGCACCCAAATTCTATGTTCAAATGCACGAAGTCGTAGGCTTGCAGCAACATGTAGCTGAACTCGGTGTAACTCATCCCACCGCTGTCAGCGTCGTCATCGCGGCCAAGTCGACTCCTGACCGAATCCTTGGCCAGCATGACGTTCACTGGAAAATTTTTGCCGATGTCGCGTAGGAATTCCAAGTAGCTCCACGGTCCCGTCCAGTCGAAGTTGTTGACCAATTCGGCGGAGTATTTGCCCGCGTCGAAATCGAGAAAGCGGCGCATCTGTTCGCCTAGGCCCGCAACATTGTGCTGCAGATCCTCTTTTGAAAGTAAATTGCGTTCGTCACTCTTGCCGCTCGGATCGCCGATCATGCCGGTGGCGCCACCGACGACGGCTATCGGTTTGTGCCCCGCTTTCTGAAACCGTCGCAACACGATCAGCCCCAATAGGCTGCCTACATGCAAACTATCGGCGGTCGGGTCGAAGCCCGCGTAGACCGTACGCGACCGTTCCTCAAGCCAGTCCTCAATGCCCTCGTCGTTGGTGGTTTGGTGGACGAGCCCACGCCAACGCAAATCAGAAAGCAGCGACTCTGAATTTAGCGACATAGTCGAGAAAGCAAATTGATGGACAGAGATAGTGACGAAGTGCTGCAGTCTACCGCCAGAGCCAGGGTTTTTCTAGCTCACGCGGATTGCGCTAGATGGTGCCGAGGCGTCCTGGCTACAATTCAACAAACGCTGCGTCTGTCCCCCCACATCGAAGAGCCCAAAAATGCGACATTACGAGGCCATCGTGCTAGGAGCAGGTGGCGTTGGCAGCGCGGCGCTCTGGCACCTGGCACAGCGGGGTATAAGAGCTGTCGCGCTCGACCGTTTTCCGCCCCCACACAGCTACGGCAGCTCGCACGGGCAATCAAGAATCATCCGTCAAGCTTACTTCGAGCATCCTGAGTACGTGCCGCTGGTACTGGAAGCCTACCGACTTTGGGACGAGCTCTCGCAACACCTCGACCAACCTCTGTATCACCAGCAAGGTGTGCTCCAGATTGGTCCCGCAGACGGCGAAGTGGTGGCTGGCGTGATCCAGGCGGCTGAGCAACACAACCTTTCGATTGATCGCTTATCGCCGCAAGAAATAGAAACGCGTTGGCCTACTTTGCGCGTGCCCGAGGACGCAATCGGCGTCTTCGAGTCGCAGGCGGGCTACTTGCTCGTCGAACAGTGTGTCGACGCGCACCTTCACGCTGCACTAGGCGCTGGCGCTGAAGTTCATAGTCCGGTGGAAGTCTTCTCGTGGCAGCCTGGCCCTCCAGTATCTGTGCAGACGAGCGAAGGCCACTACACTGCCGATCGCCTCATCATCACATCCGGCGCATGGTCTGGGCAGCTATTGGAAGGTCTATCACTCGAGCTGACGGTACTTCGCAAGAGCTTGTTCTGGCTGACGCCAGATGCCGGTACCTTGGCAAGACTGGATGGGCTTCCTTGCTTCTTGTTCGATTTGCCCGACGGCGTCTTTTATGGCATGCCGCCAATCGACGAGCGCGGCGTCAAGATTGCCGAGCACTCTGGCGGTCAACCAGTCGACGACCCGCTGCTCGTCTCGCGTAAAGTCGATCCCGAAGATTTGCAAAGGGTCCGAGACTTCACTAAACAGCAGTTTGCGGCACACTCAGTCTGTCTCTATACGATGAGCGAAGACGGGCACTTTGTTGTCGACCGTCATCCCGACCATGAACACATCGTGTTTGCCGCGGGACTCTCAGGGCACGGCTTCAAATTCTCGTCGGTGTTAGGCCAAGCAATGGCCGACATCGCGATGACGGGCCAAACGAACCTACCCGTCGGATTTCTCAAGTGCCGGTAGAAAACGTCTTGTGCGTGTCCCAAAGACTTTCTGGGTCGCGTCGAGTGTTTGAAGTGCACACGTCGTCATACATCCCGTCGTCGCAGACTAGCCAAACACGCGGTCGAGAAGTTCGTCATCCAGCCAGTCGCTACCATCAGCGTTCGCTGGGATCTCCTCTTCAGCAGCAAACGAATCGTATTCGATCGCAGCATCCTTTGAGCCTTCGCGACCGTCCAACGACAAGTCAATCAACGTATTGTCGGGCGTGATGGACTCTTCGACGACAATCGTCTCCTCGTCTTCTACACTACTGAGCTGCTGCCAGGCGATTGCGGCACTCAACAACTGACCGTCATCCGTAGCTAACGCGGAGTCTACTGCTGTCGCCTGCACACCTTGCACCGCGGTACTAGCGGTGGCGGTACTGCTATAGCTATTGGTCCAGTCTTGAAGGTCGCCGGAGTCGTAAGTTCCTCCCAAGCCGCGTTGCCAGACGAGGAAGTCATTGCCATCGATATCGGCGTCGCCGTCGAAGTCGCCAGCTGGACCCGTTGCCGTCAGCGCTTCGACGCCAAGGATCATCGAACTGACTCGGCCTCCGCTGTCAGGGAATGTCACCGACACGGTATTGCTTTCTCCAATAAGCTCGATGGGCACCGGGATCTCGATCATGCCGAAAAAGTCGTCACGGTTGGCCTGGTCGTAGCCTTTCCAGTCTGTGGGCACTTCGACAGAATTGCCGTTAACGACGACCTCAGGTGCTTTTGATCGGTCGTGCTTCCTTCCGATGCTCATTCGCAAGGTTGCTTCGCCTTCGCTGGCTGTCTGCACTCCCGCAAAATCGAACGTTATTGCCTGATTTGCAGCGATTGGCTGAAGATGCGTGTCGGTGTAGTACTTTTCAGAATGTACCGTCTGACTAAACTCGACGGGCGAATCAAAGTTGTAAACCAGCACCGCTGTTCCACCCGTATTCAAGGTAACACTGTCGGGCGCCGAAGACTGAGTCGTTTCTGTGTATGTTGGCTCGAGTGACGCGCTGATCGGAATTTCCATTTCTCGAACTTCGACGTTCTGAAGTCCCGGCATTCCTGACAAGAATTGAAGATCGATCGTCTGCGTATTGTCGGCCAAGTTGTTGACAGCGACGTAGGCCGTGTTGCCATCAACAAACAGTTGGGCTTGGACATCCGGATCTGAGGTCTTAATGACACCACGCTCGCCCGCAACATCTTTCCATAGATCGAAGAAGTTAATTCGCCACGTGTACTCAAAAGTACCGCTGCAATTCGAGGTGTGCCCGTCGGCCAGCTTCCACAATGCGCCACCATAAGGTTCACAATTATTTCCGGACGAAAGGAACCACTCCGACTTGTCTGTGATGAATGGGATGCTGATCAGGACGTCATCTTCTCGCTCAAGAAAATTGAATAGCAGGTGATTGATGGATCGTAAGCTCTGAGCAGACCTGATGTCACTGTATTGCTCGCCGTATCCCTGCTCGATTCCGCCGTACTCTGTGAGAGCGTGTGGTTTTACCTCACCCCACTTCACGTAGCTATACGTCTCGATAAGATCAAGAATGGCTTCCGAGTTGCTTCCAGAACGACGGTTGTTCTGACCAGTGACATTCACGCCATCGTAGAGGTGGGTCGAGAATGCATCCATGTGGTCACCTGCAACATCCATGAACATCTTCATTCGCGAGTCCCAATGGCCAAAGTCCCAAAGCTCCATTGATGGCCATGCGCTTGCGTACCCAACGACGTTCATGTTGGCCAGAGCAGGCGTCGCATCGACGGCTTCGCCGATGGCTGCATATAACTCGGCCATCTTCATACGCATGGCTTCAGTGCTCGGCGCATCCGAGAATTCGGCATCCCCGGCATGAACAAACGGCTCGTTCATGGGCTCATAGAATGCCGGAACCTCGCTCACCACAGTCGTGTAGTACGTCGTCACCCAATCCGCCGCCGCCGCGACGTCAGTGTCATACCGCAACGCATCTCTCGGGTGACCGGTTTGCACCATTTGAGAAACGGGTCGGAGTGACTGGTCGGTCGACGGCGTCGTGTTGGGGTACACACCGACCTGGCCTGTCTGATTTTTTGCGTAGGGCAAAGGACCCCAGAACTGACGACCGAACTCCACATCGTACTCAGCTCGGAAAGCGGCGATCTGCTGGTCCGAGCCCGCACCAGAATGAAACGTGAAATACTTGTCGCGATCTAGTGACGATACATCACCCAAGTATCGCTGTGTCGCCAGATCGATAGAGACTGTAACCGGGGCCACTTCGCCCAGCGAGATCGAGAAGTCGAAGCTGACTCCGTCGTTGCCTTTGCTCGAGCCACCGCCGGGACCGTCCGGTCCGATACCAACGTAAATTGTGTCTCCTGACGACAGGTTTCCTAGCACTGTATCAAAGTTCCCTGAACTCGACGGAGCGAGGCTTAGCAGCTCAGTCACCGGCTGTTGATTCACGTGCACAGAAACTTCAACACCATCACCAAACTCGCCATCGCGAGTAATCAAGCTGTCAGTGATCTCGTAATGCCCAGCCTCGCTAACTGTGTACGCAGCGATCGCGTAACGGTCAATTCCACCGGAATCGGACTCATCAACGCCGGACCCCGGATGTGCGAAAGTTGCCCCCAGATACGGGAAGTCCACCGAAGCCGACGGACGATACCGCCAAGAATCATGCGTCATTGCGGAGTAGCTTCCGGGGGTACCGAAGTCACCGTTTTGATTCCAAAGATATTGCCATCCGGCGGGGGCGGCGGGAGCAGCGTAGTCATCGATATAGTCGGCAACAACCACCGCAAGCAAGTCGCGAGGTTCAAGGCGTTCGAATCGAAAACGTCCAAACTTGGCGCTATTGGAGCGGCGATCTATGCAATTGCGTCGGAAGAGAGGGACCATGTTCCAAATACTGCAGAATAAGAGGTCTATGCGGGGAGAAGTTAACCACTTATGTCATGTCAGCACCAAATCTGCCGCTTGTTTCCGCTCAATGTGCTATGCGATTCGTTTGGCAACAGCCAGGGCATTGCCGAGAACTACTGCTTGCAGGCGACTGATCAGCACTTCGCTGCTGTCACCGGGAGAAAGCGCCGCAGATTGGAGTGAAGCGGGCCAGCACAGAGATGCAACCAGGCACCGCAAACGGCTTAAGGTCGCCCGGTCGGAAGAGTGCTTCTGCCCAATGCAAAAGCATGCCGATTCCTTTAGTGGGCGATGAGGGACTCGAACCCCCGACATCTTCGGTGTAAACGAAGCGCTCTAGCCAACTGAGCTAATCGCCCTTGAATTGCCGTCGCGGCAAGAGAAGATGGTAGCTCGAATAGCTCGTCGGTGTCAATGCTCGCGACGATCCCACGGAGACTGAGTTTGCTCGAATTGCTGAACATACTACTGCTTGCCGCTCATTTGCTGGCGATGAATATTGCGAGTGGTGGACCGCTGCTCTGCATCTGGCTACGTGGTCGGCACGAACCGCAGAACGAAGATACCGCTGGTTCGCCTGATTCTCTCGGACGACAGATGGCGTATTGGTCGATCCTCGGCCTGATCGCTGGCATGGCGTTAGGCGGCGCGCAACTGTGGCTAACGCGGTCTGACGGTCTGTTGGAAGCCATCAATCGACTGCCTCGTCGTGCGTTGTGGTTTGCCGGATTGGAGTTATTGTTTTCAGTGGCATGTCTCAGCGGTTATCTGGCGAGTTGGAACAAGCTCCGTCATCGTCGAAAACTACACGCGTCGATTGCGCTACTCTCCAGCAGCAATCTGCTCTATCACTTCCCACCACTGATGAGCGTACTTGGAAAAGTCGCCGCAGACCCGGCGTGGGCGAAGGCTGAAGTACTGGATCGCCCGGCATTGCTAACACTGATGAGAAGACCAGAGATCGTTGCGCTAACGACTCACTTCGCGCTGGCGTCGATCGCTGTTGCGGCAATCGCCATTCTCTACTTTATGAGCGGGTCTGGTGCGACGGAGAAGGCACGACGACAAATGTCACTCGCGCGCGGGGCGGCCTGGATCGCTCTGATCGTATCGGCACTGCAGCTACCCGTGGGTGTGTGGTTGGTTGCCTCACTACCCAAGTCGGGGCTTGGGGCGCTGATGGGTGAAAACTTGACCGCCAGCGCAGCTTTCGCGACTGCGCTCCTGCTGACTCTAATGTTGTTACAAAAGCTGCTCACGATTGCGATCGGCGAAGTCACGGCGAGCGAGCTTCGTCACCCAAGCTGGCTACTGATGATTATTGTCCTCTTAATGACCGTCTCGCTGATCGGTACACGCCAGCGTGCGACCGAATTAACGGCAGCACAAACAGAACTCAGCGATACCTCACTTAACAATAGTCTCCCACCAAAAAAGCCGCAGAGCAATTGCTGCTCTGCGGCTTTGGACTCACTTTCGCGGCGGGCCGACTCAAGAACGAGACTCAGCCCTTGCGTCCAGATCCTTTAGCATCGGAGCCGGCTGCAGGTTCTTTCTTCGCGTCTGACAACGAACCACCCGGCAACCTGCCAGCTTTAATCAAGTCGCCAAAGGTTGGGCTGTCTTTGTCTTTGGCGTCACTTGGTAGTTTGGCGACTTTCTCTAACGCTTCGATGATTTTCTTGGGATTTTTGGCATCTTTCTTCTTATCAAGGAGCTTTGCCAACTCCGAACCATAAGCATTACGATTTTTCTTTTTCCGCCCTTGATGGCAAACGTAGCACTTCGCTTCTAACACGGACTTCGCGAAGTCTGTTTTCTCTTCCGCCGACTTGTC
>JBCDBK010000102.1:0-18048 GCA_039184115.1 Planctomycetota bacterium
CGAGGCTGCACGCTTATCTTTGTGTTGATCGCATTATTGATTGCTCCCAATTTGGGCAGTCCAAAGTTCGGCAATATCTTTACGTTTATCCAGGAGTTCCAAGGTTTCATTTCACCTGGAGTCTTGGCAATCTTCTTGTTCGGGTTACTTGTGCATCGTGCACCCCGATCGGTTGGAACGGTTGGGCTACTGCTGAACCCAATCCTTTATGGAACTCTCAAGTATCTCGCCCCAGGGATCGCTTTTCTTGATCGAATGGCAATTTGCTTCGCCTTGGTGCTAGCCGTATTGGCGGTAATGACGAAGCTGAACCCGCTTGAGGAGCCAGTAGAACTACCGAAGAACGACGCAATCGACCTCACCAGCTCATCGGGAGCCAAGTTCTTCGGGGGGGTCGTCGTTTTACTGACACTCGCACTCTACATCGCATTTTTTTGAGAAGGATTTCCTCAAAACTGCGAAACTCCTCGCCACAACCGGGGTTAAACTGGCCGAAGAGGGTCTAGTTTACCGCTTGTGGGGAAGCCTTCGTGCGACGTTTTCAATCATCCGGACGCGGATTTACGCTGGTTGAGCTGCTGGTAGTCATCGCGATTATTGGCGTGCTGATCGCCTTGATTTTGCCTGCTGTCCAGGCAGCCCGTGAGGCGGCGAGGCGGACGCAGTGTAAATCGAACCTGCGGCAGATTGGGCTGGCGCTAACGCAGTATCTCGATCGCCAGGGAGAGCGAGCCACTTTTCCCGAGGCTGCGATTTTGCCTTCGATTCGGCCCTTTGAAGAGGATGACAAGTCGACCTGGCCGCTGTACAAGGTGCTGGGTGATTACTCCGAAAATAACCGGGAGATTTACCGCTGTCCGAGCGACTTCGGTCCGCTCAATCTCGACGACATCGCTGAGTATACCTACGACGACGAAAATGGTACCGGCTACAAACGCCCTGACGGGTGGGACTATGTGCCGGGCGATCCCTATTTTGACAATGAAGGCTTAAGTTACGAGTATCCGTCGTTTCGATTGGAAGGTCGAACGCGACAAGACGTTCTAGAGACGCGACGAGGCGAGATTCGCGGGTCAGGGGAGGTTTGGGTCGTCTACGATTTCGAGTCCTTTCACGGCTCGCCTGGAAACGACGGCGCCAGAAATTTTCTCTATCTCGACGGACATGTTGATGCACTAATCGTCGCAGAATGATCCTCTGCATAAGATCGAATTTAGGAGTGAGGACATGGAAAAGAAGCACATTATTGTCGCGACGCTGATTGTGGCACTACTTGCCGGCGTCGGCTGGGCACTGTGGTCTGGCGACGATGCAGAAATGGTCGAAGCCAAGCAGATGCAGTCGGAAATGCTGCAGAAAATGGAATCGATGTCGCCCGATGAGCGGCGGGAAAGCCGCGACAATTTTCGGCAGATGGCCCAGGGCCTCAGCGAAGATCAGCGTCGGCAGCTGGGTGAAGGGTTCCGTCGCTTTTTCATGCAGCGCATGGATCAGCTACTGGCTATGCCGCGAGAGCAGCAGATTCAGGAGATTGACCAACTTATTCAGCGCATGGAAGAACGCCGCCAGAGTGGTGGCGGAGGAGAAGGCAGGCCTGATCGTGGACGTGGCGGCGGATCGCAGGCAGAGCGGGATCAGCGCCACAAGCAAATGTTAGATCGCACCTCGCCGGATCAGCGAGCGAAGATGGACAAGATCAAGGACCTCATCAACGATCGCCGTGAAGAGCTCGGTCTGGAGCCGATGAAGGGCGGTCGACCTCCATTCGGTCCACCGGGAGGCCGGCCACCGCGATGAGGTGCGTTGGAGCCACGTTTCGTCTAACCGAGATAACGCGTTAGCTCGTCAGCTGGCACAAGCTGTTGGAAGCTGCCCGATCGAAATCCTTCCAGGTCGATCGTGACGTATTGAAAACCAACCTCGCGCAGTTGCGATACGATCTCAGCGCGTAGTTTCGGTTCGCAAAGCCTCGCCAATTGGTTAGCAGAGACTTCGATACGAGCTAAGTCGTCGTGGTGATATCTGACCCTGACGTCGCCGATTCCTAGGCCTCGAAGCAGCTGTTCTGCGTCATCAACTCGGGCCAGACGCTCCGGTGTGACTTCGAGTCCATACACGACCCGACTCGACAGGCACGGCATTGCCGGCTTGTTCCAAACTTCCAGATCCCAGGACTTCGCAATCCTTCGCACGGCTTGCTTATTGATATCGCATTCGAGCAACGGGCTGAGCACCTGACGTTCAGAGGCAGCTCTCATGCCGGGACGGAAATCGCCGGCATCGTCGGCATTGGCTCCATTGAGAATGTGCTTAATGCCAAGCCGTTTACCAAAGACTTGCAGCTGCTCGTACAGCTCCGTTTTGCAGTGCCAACATCGATCGGGTTGGTTTTCTAGGTAGCCGGTTTTACTGAATTCGTTGGTGTCGAGCATTTCGTGGCGGATGCCAATTGCCCTAGCAGTGCGGCGTGCTAGCGATAACTCGCCATCGGCCAAGCTAGAGCTGACGCCCGTGATGGCAATTGCCTGATCTCCGAGCGCTAGCTGCGCCGCCTTCGTAACGACAGCGCTATCGACGCCGCCCGAGAACGCGATCAGACAGCTTGGCAGCTCGGCGATTCGCGTTACGAGGCAGTCTTTAGCGACGTCGTCAGCAGGGCCGCTCTTATCATGCATAACCGATATTGGAACACGGCGTCCGCGACGTGTGAATAGCGGATGCTATCTGTCGGCAGCCAAATCAGCGTACGGTCGCGTCACGCAGCTGGGTTTCCATCACTTTCGTGTTGCGTTCGACCGCCAGGATGATGGTCCGCTGCTCAACACCATCGCCGGAGCTGGCCACGATAGGAATGACTTGCCGTTGATCAGGAAGGCTGACGCGAACCGCGAAGGTGCCGTCTGCACGCAATTGGACGGGCTCTCCCTTGAGCGTGACGTGGGCATTGCGGTCTGCAGCGCCATAAATGATCACCTCGGCGTCCACGGCGAATGGCATTTCGGCACCGTTGGTTTGCATCAGGCCATTAGCACCGTTTCCAAATCGCGTTGCCATCGGTGAGCCAAGTGGTCGACGCAGCCGTTCTTCCAGCAGTTCTTGCAACTCTCGGCTCGTGCCCTGTGGTGAGTATCCTCCGCTCATGGCGAAAATTCGATCTGCCTGCTCAGCCACGTGCTTCCAATTGTCATCAACTGCGTCGCTGGTACCGGCAGGTGGCGTTTGCACGGTGTTGCTACGTGCCAGGCAGTAGAACGAGTCGTTCTCAGACAGATATCCGATCTCCATGCGAAATTCGCAGGGGGGATTCTGTACATCGATGTACCAGTTGCTGACGCCACCATGAATAACAATGTCACGTTCGAGGGTCGAACTACCGGCCTCTTGAATTGTGAATAGCCGAAGTACCGGTTTAGCGGTGTGCCAATGTTGACCCATAGCGGCTTGAGCGCGGTCGACACTTCGCTGCGACAGTTCCCAGAAGGCGTGCAGCCAGTACGGATCTCGTACCATGACGACCAGCCGATCTTCAACCGGCGGTCCTTGGCTATGCTCTGGCGTGCACAGGGCCAGATTCTTCGCGTTGGCGAGCTTGCGCTTAAGTTGGTCGATCTTTTGCTGCACTCGTGGGTTTGCCTTGCGGGCTCCCCCGTTTGTGGTGCCATTGCCGTTACTTGTCGGCTTTGACAACGATCGATTACGTGCGATTCGCACAAGTTCGGAAACCAATTCCTCTTTACGCATGGAATGCCAACCGGCAATTCCATGCTGGCGAGCCATTTGAGCGAGATCTTTCGCGGTATGTGAACGCAATGTCGCAGCAGTCATCGGCGACGAACCTCCCAAACAAATCTAAAACTCTCCGCTTCGAACCAAAAAGCGCGAGTGTGGGGGTCGTCCTTGACAGAGGTGTGCTGAGCGGACGCTACAGGTCTAGCACAGACGACGAAAGAAGCTGCCCCAGACTGGTTACCAAGCACGGAAAGTCCCACCGGGCTTCCCTGAACCAGTCGGGTTGACAGTCGAAGGGATGGCCCCGTCCGAAGGCTGACTCGTGTGATGACTTCGCAGAATTAGCTGAAGCACACAAGCGAGGGCGATTCCGGCCCGACAACCGTCATAATTCATATTAACCTAATGTGCAGGTAACCACAAGGAATTAGTCGCAACTGAGCAACGTAAGTGCATTCTCGGAAAAGGTTTATGCGATTTAGGGAATGCCATATCCAGCCACGGAAAGATCAGCTCGCCCGCACCATGGGGGATCGCCAGCCGCGACCGATTGGCTCCCTGACTAGGCAGCCATAAATCGTTGTCCTAGCTCGATTTGTGTGAACGCGAAATACTTTGTGAAAAAATGCACGAATTCGCCTTTCCGCCGTTGACACTAGATTTTAACGGAAATAGATTGTGTGCGCTAGAGGCGAGAACGGTTTTGTGCGGCGGCTAGCTGCGGACTTCGATTTCGTCGTAAGTGATTGCTGGATAAGGGCTTGTGTTGTTGTCCGGTGGGGAGAGTGAGATGTCGAAATCTCCTCAACAACATCCGATGGGCGCGGCCATGCAGTGGGTCGCCCGAATCATCGCAGCTGGCATGATGATGGTGCTACCAGGCCTTGCTGGGCAATGGCTGGATGGCCGACTCGGAGCTGGGTTTTTTGCGTTGCTTGGCTTCGCTTTAGGGATTTTTGTATCGATGTCCTACCTAATTGCAGTCACACAGACAGACGCAAAGAAAAAGAACTAGCTGAAGGCACTGGCGCACGCGATCGAACGGCGGATACCTGAAAACGACGGATACTAGAAGTAGTTGCGAACAGAGTTTGTGAACAAGGTACTGAAATACATTCTGCTATTGAATTTGTGCCTGGTGGCAGCCAGCACAATCGGTAGCGCGTGGGTGTCTCGGTCGGTTGGGTCACAAGCCTACGTGGCAGGGGCCGCTGCGGCAGTGGTGGTTGGCATTGCTGGTAGTATTGCACTAGTGCTGACCTATCTTTATTGCCGTCAGAGCGATTCGTCCACATCCAGCAGCTCGTCCGCAGGTTCCAGCAATGTCACGGGGATCCTGTTGGCAATGCTGGTACGCATGGGCCTGCCTCTGCTGGTGGTCATGTTGCTGATGCAGACCAAGCACCCGCTGATGCAGGCTGGGTTCTTCGGATTACTCACGATCAACTACTTGGTTGCGCTGCCGATCGAGACCTTGCTAAGTCTGCAGTTCATTAATCCATCGAAGCCCACCAATCCGACAGGCCAGTGCGATTCCGGTCGCCTCAGTGAATCTGGTCTGAACGGTTCGAGTTCGTAATTATTTGCCGCGAGGCCGGCCTCGCGTAGACCTGAATCAATACAACTTATGTCATCGTTACTGCACATTAAGGACAGTTACTACTTCGAAGTACCGAAGGCGCTGTGGCGATCAGATAGGTCGGAGCGCGCGGAGTTCCCCGAGTACTGGATTCGATTGGATGATGAGTACCAAGATTGGGAAGCAGCTCGTCAATACGACTTGTTAGCGGCCAACCCGGCTTTTGAAAATCTGAAACCTAAAGATGGCGTTCTCAAAGTCTACGAAGCGTGGCGTCACGAGGGCGAGAACTTTGCCAAGCCCTTCGACCGGTTCCTAGAAGAGTCGGAAGAGGCGGATTGGTTTCAAGAGCAGCTAGCGCTCGGGAAGTTCGCGAAGAAAGTGGGCGACGAATCGAAAGAGGCCGTTGACGCGCGCCTTAAGGATGCTCGACCGCTGCGAAGTATCTGGGCAGACATCAAGAGCGAAGCCGAAGACGTCAGTGCCTTCGATGAATCGGCGCCGGCATGGTCGGACGAGAAAATTGAAGAGTACAACGCGCAGCTTCACGGCAAAGTTCTGATTCCGCAGCCGTTTGGCAAGCTCAAAAACAACTACGAGCCAGAATCAGGATTCGCGATTTCGAAGTTTATGATCCTACTTTTGCTTGTCGCCGTGGCGATGATTTTCGCCTTTAAGAAACTGGCGGATGTCGTACGTAACGGACGTCCGGCGAAGGGCAAGCTGTGGAACATGCTCGAAGCGTTCTTGCTGTTCATTCGAGACGAAATCGCCCGCCCAGCGATTGGCAAGCACGATGCAGATAAATTCGTACCACTGTTGTGGACGATTTTCATTTTCGTTCTGGGCTGCAATCTGCTGGGTATGATCCCCTGGGTGGGCGCTCCGACGGGTTCGTTTAGTGTCACGATTGGCTTGGCTCTGGTCACTTTTGCTACCGTGCTTGTGGCTGGTTCGATGCGGTTCGGTGTCGTCGGTTTCTGGAAGAACCAAGTCCCTAGTATGGGATTACCATTGCCGCTTGCCATTCCGATCGTGCCAATGATTTTCTTGATCGAAGTGCTGGGTCTGCTGATTAAGCATGCCGTGCTGGGGATCCGCCTGGTTGCCAACATGGTGGCCGGTCACCTGGTACTTTTGGCCATTATGGGGTTGGCGGTCGCGGCGGCAGCAAGCGCGAATTGGCCAATTACTGCCGGTATTGCGGTAGTGGGATCGGCGCTGTTCAGCTGTTTGGAATTGTTTGTTGCGTTTTTGCAAGCTTACGTTTTTACATTTTTGTCTGCGTTGTTCATCGGCTCAGCCGTTCATCACCATTAGATGGAATGTGGCTGCAGGCATGAGCAATAGTCCCTCGCATTGAGAAGGAGATTGGTTCTGTGACCAAGGTTACGAAGATTGTTGCTTTTAGCATTTTGACCGTTCTGGTCCTGGCAAGTCCGGCTGCTGCCGCTGACGGCGCGGCAGTGAGCTTTTCAGGTGCGTTTGGCGTTGGCCTCACGGTGATTGGTGCTGCTTATGGCATCGGCAAGTTGGCAAGCGCTGCTCTCGAAAGCATGGCACGCCAGCCAGAAGTCGCGGGTAGCATTCAGACGGCGATGATTATTGCCGCCGCGTTGATCGAAGGTTTCACCTTCTACGCGTTGTTTATCTGCTCCGGTCAGAACCCTTGGGGTTAATTGATCAGCGGATAGATGATCGTGGGGTCGGTTTTCGCCCAGGTTGTGTCAGGATTAAACTGTGAGAGATAGTTGCACCATGAGTTTGAGAGTATTGGCCCAAGTGGTCCTCGCTTGCTTCGTGCTGACGCTCTGTCAGGGTTCTAATGCTGCGGCTGCGGCCAGTGCTGATGGTCATGGTGATCAGGGTCACCATGACCTTGGGCATGGCAACGCGGGCGCGAGCTTGGAGAGCCCAGCGGAGTTCCGCACCGATCTGGCAGTGTATACGTTCGCTGTCTTTATGTTGCTGCTGGCTATTCTTGGAAAGCTTGCCTGGCCCAAGATCGTGACCGCGCTCGAAGAGCGTGAGAAGCGTATTGAGGGAAGCATCGCCGAGGCTGAGGCAATGAATGCCGAAGCCAAGAACATGCTTGCGCAGCATGAAGCCAAACTGGCTACGGCTGCTGACGAGGTGCGTGAGTTGCTTGAAGAAGCCCGACGTGATGCTGAGACGACCAAAGCACAGATCATCGCGGACGCCAAGCAAGCGGCTGATCAAGAACGTGAGCGTGCGGTTCGAGAGGTCGATCTGGCAGCGGACCGAGCGATGCACAAGTTGGTCGAAACTAGCGCCAATATGGCGGTCGACTGGGCGGGCAAGGTGGCCAAGCAGTCCATCACGCCTGACCGGCAGGCTGAAATCGTTCGCGAAGCTCTGAGCAATTTGGCGAGCAGCAGCCCCAGCGAAAACTAGATCGCGAGTTCTGATCGGTAAGCATGATGAACACCTCTGCAACAAAAGACACCAGTCGCGAGACGGTTTTTGACGTCGATGCCGAGAAATTGGCTGGCGTCTACGCCCAAGCCGCACTCGATGCGGCGGGTGACAAGGAAGACGAGGTGTTGGACGAGTTGCAGACAATCGTGAGCGAAGTGCTCGACACTCATCCAGACATGGAAGAAGTTTTCGGCTCCGCGCTGGTTTCGATCGACGAGAAGGTCGAGATGCTGGACAGGCTGTTCGGCTCGCGCGTGTCAACGACGACTCTGAGTTTTCTCAAAGTGCTGACCAAACACGACCGGCTCGGTGTGTTGCGTCAAGTCGTGCGAGTTGCAGGACAGCTTTGGGAGCGACGTTGCAATCGGGTGCCGGTGCAGTTGGAGACTGCCATTGAGTTGGACGATGCGTTGCACGCAGAGGTTGTCGATTCGCTACGCGGGACGCTTGGTGTCGAGCCCGTTGTGACGACCACGATCAATCCGGATCTGATCGCCGGTTTCGTAGTCCGCGTGGGCGACAAGGTATACGACGCCTCGACCCGAGCTAGCCTCGAGCGGTCGCGGCAGTCAATGATTATGCATGCCGTCGAAGCGATCCAGTCCAGCCCGGAGCAGTTCCTAGAGCGGTCGGATGCAGAGTAGAGATAACGCGGACTGAGAAGAATCCGCATTGCGAAATCACAAGTTAAGCCTTTTGGAGAGCTTCGATGAAGTTCAAGAGCGACGAGATTTCTTCGGTCATACAAAAAGAGATCGAGCAATTTGCCTCTCACATCGACGTCCGCGAAGTCGGTCGCGTATTGGAGGTGGGTGACGGTATCGCCCAGGTGTATGGTCTTTCGGACGTGATGGCAGGTGAGATGGTCGAGTTCGCCAGCGGCGTCAATGGCTTGGCCTTTAACCTCGAAGAAAATTCCGTGGGTGTGATCATCCTCGGCGATTATTTGAACATTAACGAGGGCGAAGAAGTCCGTAGCACTGGCAAGTTGTTGAGCGTGCCCGTTGGCGACGAACTCCTGGGCCGCGTCGTCGATCCGCTGGGCAACCCACTTGATGGAAAGGGCCCGATCGTCACCAACCAACGACGTGATGTCGAGACGATCGCCACTGGCGTGGCCGAACGTCAGCCGGTGTGCGAGCCGCTACAAACCGGGATCAAAGCTGTCGATGCCATGACGCCTGTGGGACGCGGCCAGCGTGAGCTTATTATCGGCGACCGCAAGACCGGCAAGACGGCGATTGCCATTGATGCGATCATCAATCAGCGCGAATCCGGCGTGAAGTGCTTTTACGTGGCGGTTGGTCAGAAAGAGTCCACCATCGCAGGAGTCGTGGAAAAGCTGCGCGAAGCCGGTGCGATGGACTATACGACGGTCATTGTGTCTGCCGCCAGCGATCCGGCCCCGATGCAGTACATTGCTCCGTATTCCGGTACGGCGATGGCTGAGGAGTACATGTTTAACGGCGGGCATGCCTTGGTAGTCTATGATGATCTTAGTAAGCAGGCCGTTGCCTATCGCGAGCTTTCGCTGCTCATGCGGCGTCCGCCCGGACGCGAGGCATTCCCTGGCGACGTGTTTTACTGCCACAGTCGTTTGCTGGAACGATCGTCGAAGTTGTCGGATGAGCTCGGGGGCGGTTCGATTACCTCGCTCCCGATCATCGAGACTCTCGAAGGCGAAGTTTCCGCCTACATTCCCACCAATGTAATTTCAATTACCGACGGGCAGATTTATCTTCAGCCCGATCTGTTTTTCGCTGGCATCAAGCCGGCCATGAATGCCGGTATCTCCGTCTCACGTGTGGGTGGTGCCGCCCAGATCAAGGCTATGAAGAAGGTGGCCGGTGGTTTGCGTCTTGACCTGGCCGCATTTCGCGAACTGGAGGCGTTTGCTCAGCTGGGTACCGAGTTGGATCCCGCGACGCAAGCGCGGCTCGATCGCGGTTATCGGATGGTCGAACTCCTGAAGCAAGGCCAGTACAAGCCGCTGAATGTGATTGATCAAGTGTTGGTGATTTTCGCCGGGACACGTGGTTTCTTGGACTCAGTCCCAGTCGATAAGGTGCAGGATTGGGAAGAAAAGTTCCTTACGTTTATGCTCGATCAGAAGTCGGAAGTGCGTTCAGAACTTGCCGACAAAAAAGATCTCACCGATGACCTGGTTGAGAAGATCACCGCCTGTATCGAAGAGTTTGGCACTCAATACGAAGGTGCCGAAGAACCGGAGCCTGCCGCGACGGCTTAGCAATTCACTTCGTCGACTGATAACTAATAACTTCCGACTTACAACTCTCTCATGGCCAATCCAAGAGAACTCGATAAGCGCCGCAAATCGATTCGCAATATTCGCAAGATCACGCGAACGATGGAGCTAATCGCGACTGCGCGATTCAAGAAAGCCATGGATCGGGCCTCAGCGGCGACTGCCTACACCGATCGGATTACGCAATTGGTCTCGGACTTGACCAAGACAGGGTTGCAAGTGAGTCATCCGCTCCTGGAACAGCGTGAGCAGACCGAGAAGGCTACCTTGCTGGTGCTTACAGCCAACCGTGGTCTGTGCGGGGGATTCAATGGCAATTTGATTCGTACGGGATTGCGCCGTTGGGAGGAATTGCAGCAGGAGGTTCCGCACTGCCGCCTAGAGATCGCCGGCAAACGCGGCATCGGTGGATTTCGATTTCGCGGTCATGAGGCAGATCAAGAATATACCCACTTTGAAGATAAGCCTTCGTTCGATGAAGTCGATGAGATCGCGAGCCGATACCTCGACGAATATGTGACCGGTGAAGTTGACCGGTTGGACGTTGTCTACATGAAGTTCCACAGCGTTGCCCGGCAGGAAGTCGCTGTAGAGACGCTGCTTCCGCTCGGTTCGCTGGGCGAAGCTGCGGCGGACGACGAAACGGGTGCCGGTGGCGAGTCGCAGTACGAGTTCGTCCCTTCTCCTGAGAGCATCTTGGAAGAGGTCGTGCCGACCAGTTTCAAAGTGAAACTGTTCAAATGCTTCCTCGATTCAGCGGTGAGTGAGCAGGTGGCGCGGATGGTGGCGATGAAAGGTGCTACGGAAAACGCAGGAGAGCTGATCAAGAGCCTTAGCATGCAGTACAACCGAGCCCGTCAAGGCCGAATTACGTCTGAGCTAATGGACCTCATCGGCGGTGTCGAAGCCCTCAAGTAACAACTCAAATTTACAATCCCCAATCTGAAGTTTGAAATTCAAATGGCAACTGCAACACAAAACATTGGCCACATTACCCAGGTGATTGGTTCCACATTCGATGTGGAATTTGCTGAGGATCAGCTGCCAGCGATCTATAACGCGGTGAAAGTTGAGTCAGAGAATAAGGGCGTGAAAATCAGCCTGACCGGCGAAGTCCAGCAGCAGCTTGGCGGCGGACGAGTGCGTTGCGTGGCGTTGGGCAGCACCGACGGACTCATTCGCGGAGCGGAGTGCATCGATAGTGGGGCACCCGTGTCGGTGCCTGTCGGTGAGGCGACGCTGGGCCGCGTATTCAATGTGCTTGGCGATGTGGTTGATGGGCGCGGCGAAGTGGCCGCTGACGAGCATTGGCCGATTCATCGTGACGCTCCTGAACTCGATAGCTTGTCAACCAAGACTGAGTTGTTTGAGACGGGCATCAAAGTGGTCGACCTGCTGACCCCGTTTGTGCGCGGTGGCAAGGCCGGGTTGTTCGGGGGAGCCGGGCTGGGCAAGACGGTGATTCTGACGGAACTGATCGCTCGTATCGCGTCGGCACACGGTGGCTATTCCGTATTTGCTGGCGTCGGTGAGCGAACGCGTGAGGGTACCGACCTGTGGCTTGAAATGCAGGAAGCAAAGATTGGTGATACGGGTCGCAGTGTTATCGATCAGACGTGCATGGTGTTCGGCCAGATGAACGAGCCGCCTGGTGCTCGTTTGCGTGTGGCGCTGTCGGCACTCACCATGGCCGAGTATTTTCGCGATAAGACAGGGGCAGACACGCTGCTATTTGTCGACAACATCTTCCGCTTTTCGCAAGCCGGTAGTGAGGTCTCTGCGTTGCTCGGTCGTATGCCTTCGGCTGTGGGTTATCAACCGACGTTGGCTAGCGAAATGGGTGCGTTGCAAGAACGCATCGCGTCTACTGCGAACGGAGCGATTACGTCAGTGCAGGCGGTTTATGTTCCGGCCGACGATCCGACCGATCCTGCTCCAGCGACGGCGTTTGGCCAACTCGACGCTTTCCTCTACTTGGAACGTTCGATTTCGGAGAAGGGAATCTATCCGGCAGTCGATCCACTGGCTTCATCGTCGCGAATTCTCGATCCGCAGTACGTAGGCGATCGGCACTTCAACTGCGCACGCCGCGTGCAGACAACTTTGCAGCGGTATCGCGAATTGCAAGACATTATCGCGATTCTCGGCGTCGATGAGCTTTCGGAAGAAGACAAGTTGGTCGTGCATCGTGCCCGACGGATCGAGCGTTTCCTGTCGCAGCCGTTTTTGGTTGCCGAGGTGTTCACGGGCAAGCCTGGTGAGATTACTTCGCTGGACGACACCATCCGTAGCTTCGAAGAAATCTGCGATGGCAAATGGGATCACTTGCCCGAGGATGCCTTCATGTACGTCGGTGCGATCGAGCAAGCCGAACAGCAGTGGAAAGACAGCCAGAAGTAAGCAATGTCTGAAACTTCGAAAAACACGTTGCGCTGCGTCGTCGTTACGCCGGAAGAGACCGTGCTCGACACGACGGCAGACTTTATCGCCCTGCCCTTGTTCGACGGTGAGGTCGGTATCGCCCTGCATCACAGTCCGATGATCGGAAGGATGGGCTATGGCGAGCTAAGGATCAAGAGCGGTGGCGAGACGAACCGCTTCTACGTCGATGGCGGATTCGTGCAAGTCGCCGACAATGTCGTATCGGTGCTAACTAATCGGTCGCTTGCCGCCGCATCAGTCGACACCACCGCGGCCGAAGAGCAGTTGAAATCGGCGCTCAGCAAGACGTCGACCGGCGACGAGCAGTTGGCGATTCGTGATCGCACAATCTCGCAGGCTCGCGCTCAGCTTCGGGTTGCTCGCAAGCCAAAGTAAGTGTCGTCTGGTCATCCGTTCTGACGACTATTCCGTCGAAAGCATCGGTTGAAAGCTCCCCTTGCCTGCCCGCTTCCAGCGCACCACCAGCTCGCGTGGCTCCAGGCCGACGGTGGTGATTTGCAGCGGCTGACGCGATAGTTTACGCATGAGTTTGGCTTTCGCGTTCTCGCTATTTGGCATCTCGACTGGTTTTCCCTTGGCGTCGGTCAGTCGAAAAGCGATCTGTGACTCCGCCGAATTACCGGCTGCCGCACGAAACAGAGTCGCGTCGCTCGCGCTCATCTTACGCGGTTTCTCAAACAGATCGCTGCGGTGTTCAAAGTCGAACTTTAGCAGCGCCGATTGCAGTTCAGAAATCGAAAGTGGATAGACTTGATCCTCGTGAAGTCGCCTCATTCCTGCGGCAAGAAATTCGAGGCGACGAATGGTTTCGCGATAGTCGGCTTGCTGGAGTGCGACCACATAGTCCAGCCACTTCTGTTCCATCGCGGAAAAATCGGGCGAGCCGTACGCGCGGACAAATGCCTCTTGCCAAGGTAGCTGCCGATTCAAGCCGACGAGAAAATCCATGAAGGCGGGCTGGTACTTCGCTCCATCGGCGTACAGGAAAAAGTGCACAATGCACCACGCCTGCAGATAGTTGGTGTTCGCCTGACCGTATTGCACGTGCTGATTCCACACGCGTTGGTCCATAGTGAAGAACTGGGCAAAAGAGCGAAACTGCCGCTGCTCGGTTGCTTTGGTCAGCATGAGTAGGTCTCGAGGCGAAACTTCTCCCAGCACAATTTTGCCATCAATTTCGACGCCGCGCTGAAACACTTCGGCCAACCCTTCGTTGGCCCAGCTTGGCAGGCGTGGGAACAAGTAGCGAGCAAACTGATGAAAGCCCTCATGCTGTAAGACCGATTCCATGTCGGTGCGTGAGTACTTGCCTTGCCAAGCGACGAGCGAAGTCTCGCCCCGGCGGGTAATGGCCATGCCCCATGAGCCCGTGCCAACGGCGCGAAACTTCTCCGCCAACACCGCATTGTAATCTTGTTGATCCGCGAACAAGTAGAGGTCGAGGCTCTTGGGTGTCCGTGCTTTTAGACCAGCGAACAATCTCGCGTAGGCCTCGAACGTGATATCCATGTGGGTAGCCAGGTGTCGCGCATCAGACTCTGTGAGATCCGTCTTGACATTGTAGTAGCGCGTGCGGAACTCGGGAGAATGTGCCCACCAATGTTGAGCATCTTGAGCCCGCGTTACCGAGGCAATCAGTAAGAAGAATAGGACGCGGACAGCCGTAGTTGAAGTCGACGATGCGATTGGTCGATATTGATGGAAATAGAGCGTGACTGTGAGAAGCGCGCGAAAATTTGCCCGAGGCACGTTCGCTCGCGTCAAACCGATTTGCTTTGGGCAGCCACACATCAGATGGCTTCCGGTCCGCGTTCTCCGGTGCGGATTCGAATGCAATCGTCCATCGGCAGGACAAAGATCTTGCCGTCACCGATTTGTCCAGAGTCGCCTGTACGCCCGCCTTCGACAATCGCGTCGATAGTGGGCTCGACAAAATCGTCGTTGACTGCGATCTGTAATTGCACTTTGCGCAGCAGGTTGATGGTGATCTCGCGTCCGCGATACACCTCGGTCTGCCCTTTCTGGCGACCGAATCCCTGCACGTCCATAATCGTCAGTCGGACGACCTCGACTTTTGAAAGGGCGGCTTTGACGTCTTCCAGCTTGCCTGGCTGGATAATGGCGATGATGAGCTTCATAAGAGTGCGGATAGCCGAAATGGGACGTTGAAATGGGAGCGATACGGTTCCCTTAGTCCAACAATCCTAAATCCGTATCCGAAGTTCCGCAATCCGCAAACAAATAGACACCCCGGCCTGGACAGGAATAGGCGGAAAACCTGCCCAAGCCATTGGGGCATCCTTCTGGTTCGCGGCGGAATGTGCAAGTAGCGAAGACGCCGTGATCGTGGCTCGTGATAGTCGAAGCTGGTGCATCGTTGCGCGAATCGCCTTTGAAACTGGCATCGGATCAGGAACAAGGAATGTTCAAAGCGGTGAAGTAATCCAAGTGTGCTGGCACGTTCGCGGCCTTGCGTTCGGCGGGTCGAGAGTTGTAGACCTCACAACGCGTCAAACATCCCTTGTTCGAGATTCGATAGCCTTTCCAGTAAACCTGCTGAGGGAAATTAGAGCTCGTCGGAGAAAGAGTTCTCTAGAATGCCCCATCGAAACGATTGCCCTGGGACAGACGATGCCCCTGGCTCGATCGCACCCTAGGCGGCAAAGCGCAATCGAGCCTGGTGGGGACATCGTCAACGACCCAGGCAAAAGTCGTCCTCCTCAAATCTCTATTTCGGCAGGACCCGTGTGCCGGGGGGAGGGATGCCCCGGCACACAACTCAGTCCTGCGCGATTTTTCCTAACCTTACATTGTTGCTGCGGAACCGCCGTAAGCTTGCATGCCATGTTCACTTACGTCCAAGCCCTTCTGTTCTTCCGCTTCCGAGACACGGAGAATACCCATGCCCTTAAGCACCGAGAACAGAATCAGCATTGTTACGAAGGCAAATCCACAGATGAACAGTGTGCCTTTCAGCTGAACGCCGAAGGACGAAACATCTCCGTGCAAAATGCCGATCGATAGGCATCCCCAAACACCGCAGAGGCCATGAACCGGGAACGCACCCACAGGGTCGTCGATCTGAAACTTATCAAGCATCATCACGCCGAAGATGATCAAGGCACCGGCAACTGGACCGATGATCAGGGCAGCTTCGTTGTAACTCATGACGTCGCAGCAAGCCGTGATGCCAACTAGTCCGCCAAGAATGCCGTTCAGCCCCATCGACAGATCTGGCTTACCAAACATGAACCAGCTGAGCAGAGTGGCAACTAAACCACCGGAAGCCGCCGCGAGAGTCGTGGTTACAGCTACATGCATAGTAGCGTCAATATCAGCCGTAGATTGGAACGCCAGTTGGCTGCCCGGGTTAAACCCATACCAACCGAACCACAGGATGAACACGCCGAGTGCTGCGATCGGAAGGCTATGGCCAGGCATTGGCACGCTCTTACCGTTCACGAAGCGACCAATACGTGGGCCGAGAATTATTGCACCAGCAAGACCGGCGAAGCCGCCAACACCATGGACAACCGCCGAGCCAGCGAAGTCGGAGAAACCTTCTGCGTCCAGTGGCCCGCCGCCCCACTTCCACATTCCGCTAATCGGGTAAATGAAGCCCGTAAGAACAGCACTATAGATTAGGTAACCAGCTACCTTCATACGTCCCGCAACAGCGCCAGAAACAATCGTCGCGGCAGTGGCAGCGAAGACCGCTTGGAACATCCAATCTACTTCAGGACTGAAAGTGCGATCGTCAACGGACTCGTATCCGTCAAGACCAACGCCACCGAAGGCGAACCATTTGCTTTCTACCTCTTCGACACCGTAGCAACCTGGATACATGATCCCGAAGCCGATGAAGTAGAATAAAAGGACACCGACGCAGATATCCATTGAGTTCTTGAATAGGATATTGACGGCGTTCTTCGACGAGTTGAAACCTGCTTCGACCATGGCGAAACCAGCTTGCATGAAGAAGACCATCACAGCTGCAATAAACAGAAACGCATTATCAAGCGCATAGCCAACTCCCAGGTCGACTGCCTCCGGCTCGGCAACTTCTTCAGCGACTTCAGCCGCTTCTTCTTGTGCGAGTGCGTAGTCGCCCGTGATGGCGACCGTAGCTAGCGACAGAAACATCGCGATAAGCACGGAGCGAAAGCTCCGATCTAAGAGAAATTTCATCAATTACGCCCTTTTTTACTTTCAGAAGGATTGGGATTTACCAAGGACCTACTCGCGCCTTCTTGACTTCCGCCTGCGTAGGTCCAGCGGGCATCCCGTCGGGTTGCCCAAACTATCGTGCCTCTCACTGTGCCTCGATACCATTCCGTTGGCATCTTGCGAGCCGCCTATTTGGCTGCTCCGGCGAAGAGCAACCTGCGTGCCAGTACTGAGTTAAACGGCTTGTGCCCGACGCAACAGTTTACTAGATAAGGGTTTAGCGTTCTGGGCGGCGGCGTAATCCGTTGTCCCAGCCCGGTTACCTGTAGAGGAATGCGCGCTAGCTAGACAGAGAATGTCGCGCGCGTGGGCACAGGAGCACATGACCGAAAAGTCACCGCAACAGAAGCATTTCTAGTCCGGTTCATTCGCTTGGTCGGATTCTAGTTCCGCGAACAGCGCGTCCACAAATTCGTCGGAGTTGAAGAGCGCCCAGTCTTCGGGTTGCTCGCCCACCCCCACATACTTGACTGGTAGACCGACTTGCTGCCGAATGGCGACAACGACGCCGCCCTTGGCGGTACCGTCGAGCTTTGCCAAGACGATGCCCGTACAATCGACTGCCTCGGTGAAGTTCGTTGCCTGACTGATGCCGTTCTGACCGGTCGTCGCGTCCAGGACGAGCAAGACTTCATGAGGCGCTTCGGGAATCTGCTTGCGTATCGAGTTCTGGATTTTTGTTAGCTCGGCCATCAGGTTCTTCTGCGTTTGCAGTCGACCCGCCGTGTCAACGATGCACACATCGGCGCAGGTACTAATGCACTCTTCTACCGCCTGATAGGCGACCGAGGCGGGGTGGGCGCCCTCGGCACCGGTGACGATCTTTACCCCGAGGCGATCTGACCAGACCGTCAATTGCTGCACAGCCGCAGCCCGAAACGTGTCGCCTGCCCCTAATACCACTGACTTTCCTTCGGACTTGAGCAAATGGGCCAGCTTAGCGATCGAGGTGGTTTTGCCAGCGCCGTTTACGCCACAGACCATGATGATCGTCGGACCCGCAGAGGCGAACTTGATCGGGTCGCTCTCCTGGGCCATCAACTCTCGGAGCTTGATTTTCCAGGTCGCGACGAGCTCTTCCAGCTGTACCACGCGACCGCGCATACGAGTCGCGACCTCGTCAACGATCTCCTCGACCGCGTCGTAACCCATGTCGGTCTTGAAAAGGATTGCTCGCATTTCGTCGCGAACATCATCATCGATCAGCCGACCCTCGCTCTTGAACAAATCGCCGTCAACGTCTCGGGCACCGAGAACCTCGTCGCTGAGGCGGAGCGGCACGCGCCGGAGCACTTCCAGTTCGTAAACGTCGCCTCCGCGGTCATCGGCGTCCCGGTCTACAGCTACTACCGGGACTCCAAGCGCG
>JBCDBK010000103.1:0-17818 GCA_039184115.1 Planctomycetota bacterium
AATCGCCGCGATTTCACCTGGGATGTCTTCCCTTGACATCAGCTGTGCCATCGCTTCTGTCGCTTCGGAATCTCGACCAACCATCATCAACCAGCGTGGACTCTTTGGAATCAGCGATAACAGCAGCAACCAAACCAGTGCTACGGGGACTTCCATGCCGAGCATCCATCTCCAGGCTGTCTCATGTAAGTTCACGGATGAGGCGATTGACGCATCGCTTTGCGCGAGCTGCTGTATCCCATAGTTGATGAAGTAGGCTAAAGTCAGTCCAACGACGATATTGAATTGATTAATCGCAACGAGCCGACCTCGCAAATGGGACGGTGAGATTTCGCCGATATACATCGAAGCTAAGGCCAGTGAGCAGAACGCCAGCCCCCCGACAAAACGGGCAGCCACGAGCCACCAGTAAGTGGGTGCCAATGCTGACGAAATCGCTGACACCAGATACAGCAACGCAATTAACTGAATCGTTCTTTTGCGGCCAATTCTATCGCATAGCACCCCCGCGAAGAAAAGGGCGAAGATTGCGCCGAATCCAGGTGCGGCTCCAACCGTTCCCACCTGCAGATCGCTTAGGCTGAACTGCTCTTTGACGTAGCTAAATGTTCCTGCAATAACGCCCAAGTCGAGTCCGAAGACGAGCCCTCCCAGTGTTACGATGGCTGCGTAAGCCAATGCCCTCCGATCTGCCAGACTTTCAATCACTTCGATCTTAGCCTCACATGCACTGGCTGCGAAGACGGCTGTGGGGATGAAGTAGAGTCTTGCCGTGTCTGTTTGGTATCGATTCTGATCGTGCGCCCCCGCGCTTTACTGGACTCCAGATTGCGAATCCAAACGGGATTGTCTAAATCACCAACGGCGACGTGATACTTCCCAGGACGCGGCACTTTAGGTACTATCGTTTGGCCCTTTAGTCGTAGCGAAGTGACAATATGATTGTCAGATGCATCTACGATACTGACAACTTGATCGGATTCAGAGACTTCCAGCCTGGGAAGTAAGAATCCGTTTTCCATGGCGTAATTATCAGCCTGCGAAATCGTGACAGGCCAGCCGGAGTACTGCTTGCTCGCCGGATCTGTGATGTCTGTATTGCGTGGCCAGCATTCGAACGTGATCGTCCGGTTAAGTTTGTCGAACTTCACGACCCCAAAACCGGCCGCTCTTGTCGACAGCTTGCCGCCCTCTTGCTTCTCCTTGGTCGTAGGATTAGCAGTCGCCAGCATCGTGATCTTATTCCGAAAACCATCATAAAAATCTCCGGTGTAGTCGGGACTATCTGGCTTCTTGTTCTTTCCAGCTTCGCTGGGATCCCACCAACGGAGCCAATAGTTGGCTATGGAAGGCACACAAAACGAATAGCCAGCGTCTCTCCATTCATCAATTCCGTGATGAATCAACGTGCCCAAATGCTGGTCGCCCGCCACCATGCAGGCGTAGCTCTTTCGAATTACGGCCAAAGCCCTGTCTCTGCCTGTCTGCGGCCATCCATTCGAATCGAAGTCAGCCTTCAGTTCCTTTTCGTGCTTTCCGGAGTAGTTGCAGCCTTGAGCGAAAATCGTCTGCGAAAGCACGCACTTCATTTCCGCATCTTTCCAGTCTGTCGTCCACGCCTCAAGAAATTTCAGCTGGCGATCACCTAAGAGTTTGGCCCCCGGCGCATCATACTGTCGGGTGTCCACACCACGTTCAGTGATCGAGTCGGTCGGCTTTCCGTTCCGCTTGACGTAGGCGCCAGGACCCGACTTAAATTTGCGATCTTCAAGAATCGCAAAACTGATGCCTCCCCAGGTGAGGCCGGTGTAGTAGACGCCAATACCGCGGTCGATGGGAGTAGGGTCAAACGGGTCTGGCAGATGGCTAGTCTGCGCACGTTCCACTTCTTGCACGTAGGCCACAGGCATGTAGTAGCCGCCTTCAATGCCATTGCGATGGCCGCAGCGCTTGCCATCGGCTCCCCAAAGGTTCGCCTGCCCAACGTCATGATCGTCTGGCAAACACACCGTTGGGGTATTACTGATGACCTCTCCAAAGTCGCGTCCAAATTTCAGCCAGAAGAGCAAGTGCTCACTGTGATCGTAAACTTGATCACCCGAAAAAAAGAGCAAATCGGGTTCGAGTTTCTTTAGATTCTCAACAATGTCAGCTCTCGGAATGTCGCCACCATGCCCTGGATCAATTGAGTTGCCCGTGAATGCAGCCATGATAAAAGACTGCTTGTCCTGCGGATTACGCCTGATGATTCCACGATAAAAGGCTGTCGCGTTGTGCGTCACGCGATACTCTTGCTTCTTGGAGTCGTCCCAATCGTTAATTCGGAACGTCGCCGTGTAGCCAGGATAGCTGATGTCGGCCGTCGCACGTGTTACCCACTCGCCATCCTGCTTGACCTGCAGTGAAGCATTAAACGGCTCAAAGTTCTTGATGGGATAAAACTGTGCGGTAAGCTTCAGCGTGTGGGCGTGGACCGTATAGAGCGCGAAGCAAATTCGATCTTTCGGCGCTACATGAAAGTGCGCCTTAGAGAAATCCTCACCAGCGTTCGCCGTCTGCACGCCTAAGCCGACATATAAGCATACCAGTGTGGCTAGCGGACGAATGACCATCATTAGAATCCTTCAATCGTGGCAGATTCCACGGAACCCAACGGCGCTACTGTTGAGAGTCTTCTTCCTCGACAGCAATGGAATGGGCGACCTTCCCATATCTACGCTCATACAAAGAACGATTTAGTGCTTTCGCGGCCGCTACCATGTCGGGATACGGAATATCGGTAATTGTGACGAATCCAACGTTGTAGTTCTCACCGTCGTACGACCGACCGGTTAGCGGCGAATCGATATATTGAAACCAGTGCGCGCCGACGAAGTACGGGTTATCGATTACTGATTCCATATATTCCTTAAACATCCGACCTCGATCGGCTTGGTCTGCCGCAGCGATGAGCCCCGGATGGAAGAGGCCCGTATCGGAAGTGGACCCCATGTGAAACTCGCCGATGATGCTAGGCATGTCAACTTCGGGTAGAAACGGCCAGTCCTCCTCACGAATGCCTTCCTTGTAAAAATTGTAACTGATCACATCCGAGTGCTTCTTGGCCGCGTTGACCACTTCGGGGGTCAAACCCCAATGCGCCATGCGAACACCCATATACATGTGGTTAGGCAAGACTTCGTGAAGTGCTGCTTCAACAACTTTGAAATATTCACATGCGTAGGCATGAAGCAACATGGAGAAGTCCGTCTGCATCGCGTCAGTCTTGGCAGGCACTTCAATCCCCGTAGCGAGCTCCTCCCAGGAAGAAAATGTCGATCCCCAAGCCGAATTCAAATCGTTGATTCGCCCGTACTTCTCTCGGAGCACGCGTATAAAGGCCGCTTTCGTCGGGCTAACTGCGGAGTCCAACGTCATCGCATTAATGACGATACCGTATTGGGACGCGAATTTCCCCATTCGCCCCCAGCCCTTTTCGTTGTCAATAAATATTCCGACGCACCAGGGGTTGCCCTTCACTTCGTCGGCAATTGCTGCGGCAGTGACATTCGCCCGCCGCACGAACTCAGGATCATACGGGTCTGGCATGGGAGACCAGTAGTCATTGCCGGAACTGAGCGTTTTGAAATCACCAATGATCCATCCATTTGCAAAGTACGGGATCTTGTTGACTTGATAAAAGGATGTATCTGTCCAGTTACCCATACTAGTGAAGCCCCAATCCAGCATTCGCGCCACCGTCACATCGCGCCACTTTGCTAGGTGCGATCCGGTACTTGGTTCGCCATAGCGCCGCTCCAGATTCGCTTGATAGAAACTAAAGGCTTCGCCGTGAGGTACTGGTCCGGAGTGCACCGAACGCACGTAGGTATAGTTATCCGACAACGGATCGTCGTAGCTCGGCAACCACTCGAACATCTGATGCCGAAGCTCTGAAGCGATAAACTTGGTCCTCCGAGAAACTGCGCTGGTCTGCACAAAGCCCTTGGAGTCCTCAGGAGTGACCTCCTCCGGGTCAATATCACGCACCGTTGCTTCCTCAAAGTCAACGCCGGTCATCGTCGCCGTGTTGGCCATGCGTGCATTGGCAATTCCTGTCGAGAAGAACAGGTATCCCTCAGGATCAACCAGCGACCAGCGGTCACCTACTTTCTCGGTTCGAAAGTAGCCTGTCGCCTCCAAACGGGGACCCGTTTTCCATCCGCCAAATTTCGAACGGTCCGGCAGCACATGAGATTCCGCAAGTCGACTCAACTCCTCCGCTGCTTTCGACTTCAACTCAGAGTCGGAGTGGATCTTCAGTGGGAAGTCGGCATGTGCATTCTGACCAAACTGATCGCAGATTCCTGTGAGGTGATCCACCAGCTCGCCCGGCTTTCCGATCAACCGAACGTTGTCGATTGCGATCGCACGATCTCTGATTATCGTGCCAGTGTGGACCTTTATCCTGCGAATGTTCGAGAGGTCGAGCTGTTTGGTACCCCAAAGCCAGGTTAGCTTGTTCCCCTCAAAGTTCCATCGAGGTGGATCGTCGCGCATACCACTGTCTACGTTCGATTCGTCATGCAGCACCAGATAGTAAGTTCTTGCCTCGCTCTCAGCGGGGATCGAGGCGGTTCGCGTTTCGTTCTTTCCACGATGATCTTCTAGCGCAACATAGACCTGCGTCGAGTAGTCGCCAGTGTTTGCGATGTCGAGAGCCAAACCAAAGTTCTTAAAAGCCCCCCAATCCCACGGCCTGTCTGCTTGAAAGGTCACGCCAGCCTGCGAGGACTTCGCGCGGCAGATAACTTGGATTGCCTGCGCGCCCTCGGTGACGGCACTAGACTCTGAGATCAGGCTAATCTCAGCGCCATTTGCAATCACATCCGTCGCAATTTTAGTCGCCTCGAATGAGAGCAGAGGCTCTGAAGGCAATTCGGCGGCTGATACGCCATACGCTGACGAAAAGGCGAGTAAGAAAATTAACGCCTTCGTAAACAGATCTCTTAGACAGAACCCAGACATAGTGAATCGACTTCTTGGGCTAGTTGGCGTTTTATACAACATTCTGATCACGTAAATCGGCATGCTCCGAGCACGCAAACGATCAAGTTGGCTAGTCAGCCGTGACTTGGCACGTCACATACCGCGTCGTCACCGAGTTGGCATAATCTTTGGCAATGAATGCGAGTCCACCCTAAAACTCTCTAGGCGATCCCAATCAAACTCCACCCCGTGACCGGGTCGATCTGGCGCGATGGCCCAGCCTTCGTTAATCACCACAGGTGAAACGATATACTTTTCGAGACCGAATCCGTGCGCCTCGAGCAGTGACGCGTTTGGAACCGCCGCAAGAAGATGTACGTGCAACTCGTGTACACCGTGCGTAGTCACGGGTAAGTTTGATACCTCGGCAAGCTTTGCTACTTTCAGCCACGGTGTAATACCACCAATATTAGATACATCGGGCTCTGGAAACGAAACGCCACCTCCTGAAATCATCTTTTCAAACTCGTAGACTGTCCGCAGGTTCTCACCGGTCGCGACTGGCAGTTCTCCTTCTGTCTTGACGCGACGATGGCCTTCGATGTCGTCAGGAATAGTGGGCTCTTCCAACCAATACACGTCATAATCCGCAAACGCTCGCGAGGCCTTAATCGCTTCGTCTGCTGTCCACTTCATGTTGGCGTCGACCATGAGCAGGATGTCCGATCCCAGAAGTTGGCGCATCGCTGCGACGCGTTCGACGTCCTCAGACAGTTTCTCTCGGCCAACTTTCATCTTGATCGCACGAAAACCTCGGTCGAGATTCTCATCGGTCTGCCTCGCCAGTTGGTCGATTGACATCTGCAGATCAATACCACCGGCATAAACTCTTGCGCGCGAATCATGCCCACCAAGAAATCTCCACAGTGGCTCATTCGCCACTTTCGACTTGATGTCCCAAAGCGCAATATCGACCGCAGCCATCGCGAAAGAAGCGATGCCGCCACGCCCCACATAGTGAAGCTGCCAGAACATCTTCTCCCAGAGCTGCTCAACGCGTCGCGGATCCGCCCCCTCGAGCACGTTCGCGAGGTCGTCGCGAATCATTGCTAGAATCGCTGAGCCACCCTGTGTACCCACAGTGTACGTGTATCCGACGCCCACCTGGCCTGAATCTGTCTTGATTCTAACGACCACGATAGAGAAATGACGCATCTCCCCATGCATCGCGTCCGTCAGAACCTCTGGCAGCGGGATGTTAAACTGTTCCGCCTGGACCAGTGAAATCTTCATTGTCGTACCTTGCTAAATCTCAAAAAAACTCTTCAAACCCGCAACTCGTAATGTCGGAAATCAAAGCACTCAGCGGAAAAATACTTCAACTGGTCGCTGGCACCAAAAGTGTTTCCTCTTCCTCATGCTTCCAGCAATCTTGGCGAGAAAAAAGGAAATGGTGCGCCACCAAACATATTGGCAACGACGCTGCTATTTGCGTCATTAGATGAGCGTCGAACCCAAAGCCATCCCGCCACAGACGTGGCGTGGTCCAATGCCCCTTCGCCATCAATCGGACCGTGTTTTACGGCATCGACCAACATTGACTGTCCATTCGTACTACTGAAGTCAGACCACAAGGCGGAAATATTGCGACCAGCAAGATGGCTGTTCGGACTAGTAAATACCACAGCATCGCTTTCGCGAGGCAATCTCGCCTCAGTAAACTTGCAAACCTCAAAGATCGACGGCAGGCGGACGATTCCGTGTGTACCAGCGGCGTCGCTGATCCCGGTCAAACCAGGTACTTCCGAAGCGATCGAGGAGCCAACTAACAGTAAGCACAGAGTTACGGCTAGAAGGGTGACTCGAAGTCTCATCAGTTCTTCCAACATGAGTAGCCAACACGGCAATTGAGTCGAAAATCAGTACCACAAGCTCGGAGAAAACGAGCCGTGGGCCCGGAAAAGCACATATTGTCTACAATCGACAATACTTTGAGGATAGCCAACTGAGGCAGTCGTGTCAACAACTTGCGCAGTGACTTGGCAGATCATTCGCTGTATGGCAGAGCGAAGTCGCGAAGAGATGGCCGCAGCACTGGGCTCGCCGTCGGGGCGCTGACCTACTGGCCAAACGTGGGAATATAGTCTACTGGATGTTGTTGATAAGCGCCTTCGTGGCTTGCTTTAGGTCCTTGGACCGTATGGCTTTCGCAATCTCAGCATGCTCCGCGTGACTTTCCAAGATATTCTTGTGTCGGCTGTAGTGAAGCAGCATGCGACTTACAATCGGGAGCCATAAGGCCACAAGCTCCGTATCGTCGGCTGCATTAACGATATAGCGGTGAAAAGCCATATCGTATTCCACTACTTTCGCCAAATCGCGCTTGGTGCAGGCCTCAAAGAGTTTAGCGACGGATGCGTCCAAAGCATCGAAGTCTGCCTCGCTGAATCTGTCGAATGCGAGTTTGAGCGCCATCGACTCAATTTCTCGCCTCAGCTTCACCACGAGTGGCTGCAAATTCTCATTGGCGCTTTCGCCAACACTTACGCCACAATTCGGTTTGGCGACAAGCAGCCCCTCTTGCGTGAGTTGCAGAAGGGCGTCGCGTACGGGCGCTCGGCTGACGCCGTAGCGCTCGGCGAGCAGCACTTCTCGCAAGCTCGATCCCTTTTCCAGTCGGCCAGACAACACGTCACCACGGATTCGGTCGGCTATCTGCTCCCTCATCGTGCGAAATACTGGGCCACCATCCATAACCATTCTCGTCGTCTACTGGTGCTTAGTGCCGAAAGTCAGAACTTTGAATACAATCTACATTCTATTACGCAAGCCGTCACTATGCAGCTCGATCCTGCAAAATCTCCGTCGATTTGCCCGTTTTCGCCATCTTATTACACTGAAACACCTCGAAATGCAGTGCCCCACTCTCGCAATCAAGCATACATGCAGCATCAATGAAGTGACAGGCAAGATCTAGCTCCTGCACGCCACCGCTCCCTAAGTAAGTTCACTGCGGTGTCAGACCGTACGCACCACTGATTTCCAACACGTATTGCTATGCTGAACCTTTCATGCGCGGCCTGGACCTCGCATGCTCCAAAACGTCCAGAACGGCAGGATGACTCAATTTTTTTCCCACTGTTACGGCGTAAAACTGCTCCCTAGTGCCGGCGACGACTCCGACCACACCTAGATCGTAAATGGATACAACGTCGTCAAGAATACTGGTGGGGATAGCGAACAGCCCTAAGCCATGACGTCCGGCAATCTTCAGCATCGCGCTATCGGCGAATTCACCGTGGACTACCGGCGACAATTCGAAGTCATTAAACCACTGGTCGAGCAATCTGCGTAACACGCTGTTTGTTGTCGGCAGCAAGAATGGAGCTCCGTCCAGCGACGCTGGAAAGCCCTTCTTGTACTTTTTCGCCAAGTCTCGCCTGCCAACGATCACAACCTCTGACTCACTTAGCCGATGTGAGTAAGCCTGCACCTTATACAACGGATCGGGCGGCGTGTCGGTCAATATCATGTCAAGCTTGTGGACCGCCAAGTCTGGCACCAGATGCGACATGTCGCCCTCGTGACAAACCAACTTCACTGGATGCTCAGACGACAGCGCAGGCTGCAAAAAGTGAAATGCCATCAGCTTCGGCATCACATCGCGTATGCCGACGCGAAACTCCAAAGGTCTACCAACTGGTTGACCTTTGACCATCTCAATCAACTCGCGTCCCGTCGCAAATATCTCATTCGCATAGACCGAGACCTGCTCGCCCATCTCGGTCAGCACAAGTCCGCGACCCCGCCTCTTAACGAGCTTCACCCCCAACGACTGTTCAAGGTGCTTTACTTGCACGCTCACGCTGGCTGGGGTCACGTGCAACACTTCGCTGGCGCGCTGAACGCTGCCCTCGCGCGCGACCGCCCAGAAATTCAGCAGCTGGTTGTAGTTTAGCCAGTCCATCGTCGGAGCCATCATCAACAATTATTTAATATTCAGCATCGTCATATTAAATTTACTAAATACTTTCCCTCGCGTACAGTTCAATCAAGGCACAGCAAACTGGCACAACTTAAAAGGGAGAAGTCATGCAACTCGATGTTAGATTTTCAGGCGTGGGACGTTCGCATCGCTTGAACTGCAATCTGGAGGCCGCGGTACTTGCACCACTCGAGCGATTCCGACACTGGGTTCGACACGTTTGTCTTTACGTTGAAGATATCAATGGACCTCGTGGTGGGGTCGACAAGCAATGCCGATTCGTTGTGCATCTTCGCCACATGCCACCGATCGTGATTCAGGATCGTGATGAAACGATGCTGCCACTTCTCCACCGAATTGCAAATCGAGCGGCACACACCTTAAGTCGGAAGACGAAACGCAAGAAGATGCGGGCATCTGGAAAAGGGCGAGGTGGGTTAAGCGATCATTTTGCTTCAAAAGTCGAAGCCAACGTCGCCTGAACTCTGCGGAATCTGATGTCCGAAACTTAGGACGCAAACCTACTTCAACTTGATTTACTTTTAGCGCATCGACCAACGTTGGTTAACTCGCTCACAGAGCTACAGTCAAACCAGTACTAAACTGCACTGGGAGTCACCGCTAGCTGAACGTACCTACATGGACACAACTAACGAAAATGGACCTTCGCCGCAACACGCGATTCCGGCAGCAACGGGCGAAGAGTCTGACGCAGCTCGATCAGATCCGCTTCAAGTTGTCGCATTGGGAGCCTCGGCCGGGGGCCTTGAAGCCCTCGAAAAGTTCTTCGACAACGTGCCTTCCGACAGCGGTCTGACGTATGTCGTAGTTCAGCATCTCTCACCAGACTTCAAGAGCCTGATGAATGAACTGCTGGCTCGACACACCGAGCTAAGCATCCATCGCGTCCAGGATGGAATGCAACTCGAACCTGACGCAATCTATCTCATGCCACCCAAGAAGGAAATGATCGTTGCTGACGATAGGCTGCTCTTGACCGACAAAGATCCTTCGCGAGCACTTAGCCTGCCCATAGACACGTTCATGCGATCTATGGCCCAAGAGTACGGCAAACAGGCAATTGGCGTAATACTCTCAGGCACAGGGAGCGATGGGTCACGCGGTATCAAGGCGATTCACGAAGCAGGCGGACTTGTTCTCGCCCAAGATGAGCAGTCGGCTAGCTTCGATGGCATGCCGCGCAGTGCCGTTGAGACAGGGGTGGTCGACATCATACTCGCCCCCCAGCAAATGCCGAACGAGATTCTCCACCGCATTTACGATGACACAGATATCGAAGCGTCCGAGGATGGTCGACTGATCTCGGAGGTCGGCATGACCGAACTCGTGGGCGCGCTCAGAGAAGCCTACGGAATCGATTTTTCATACTACAAGCCGACCACGGTAACACGTCGGGTCGAGCGGCGACTGCAACTCTGTGGTTTCACCAAACTCAGCGATTATGCCCAAAGTGTGCTCAGCGATAAAGAAGAGCTAAACGCCTTATATCGCGATCTACTCATCGGCGTCACCAAATTCTACCGTGACTCAGAAGCATTCCATCTGCTGGAAGTCGACGTAATCCCGCAGCTACTGAGCCGCGCAGCTCCAGACGACGAGCTACGAGTTTGGATCGCTGGCTGCGCCACTGGAGAAGAAGCCTATTCAGTTGCAATTCTGCTGGACGAGGCTGTTTCAAAGCGCGCATTACCGCTGAAGGTTAAGGTATTCGCGACCGATGTGCACCGTGCCTCGCTAGAGTTTGCGAGTGCGGGAATCTACAGCGAAGAGTCTCTCTCTAAAGTGTCGTCACAGCGATTGCAGAAGTACTTCTTAAGACAAAGCACTGGCTATCAGGTTACGCCAGATCTTCGCAAGATGATCGTTTTCGCTCCACATAACGTGGTCAAGGATGCCCCCTTTACGAAGCTCGATCTCATTTGCTGTCGCAATCTCCTGATCTACCTGCAGCCTGAAGCGCAAAACAAGGCCTTGTCGCTGTTTCATTTTGGTTTGCGGACGGGCGGTTGTCTTTTCCTAGGGCCAAGCGAAAGCACGGCGGATCTTTGTGACGAATTCGATTCCGTCGATCGACACTGGAAAATATTTCGTAAACGGCGAGACGTCCGCTTGTCCGCAAATATGCGTTTGCCTCTTTCAGCGGGTTTGGAGAGTGGCGGAAAGCTTTCGCCAACTTCCCAAACAGCGCGTCGCTCGATACCGGAGCATCAGCTCCTGAAGGCCTATGATGCACTTTTGGAAGATTACGTTCCGGCGAGCCTGCTTGTCGACGAGCGTCGCAAGTTAGTGCATTCCTTCACCGGCGCTGGAAAGTTCTTGGCGATTCCAAATGGGAGACCACCTGAGGACATTCTGGAATACGTCGACCCGGATCTCAAGCTCGCTCTGGCGGGCGCGCTGCAGCGTGCAATGAAAGAGAAACTACCGGTTGTCTACGGAAAGGTGAATTGTCGCGCTCTCGACGCAAATCAACAGCTACGTTTATCCGTGAGACCAGTCTCCATCCAAAGCACTGGTGAAGATTACTATCTCATCACGTTCGAATCACGAAAGAAGGAGCCACCCCAGCAGACGGTATCCAACGAGATTGACTTGGACGGAGTGTCACTGGAGCGAATCAACGAACTCGAGGATGAACTACGTTACGCGAAAGAAAACTTACAAGCCTCTGTCGAAGAAATGGAAACGACCAACGAGGAGCTGCAAGCTACCAATGAAGAATTGGTCGCATCGAATGAAGAACTGCAAAGCACCAACGAAGAGTTACATTCGGTCAACGAGGAACTCTACACCGTAAACGCGGAACACCAAAGAAAAATCACGGAATTGACCGAGCTCACGGACGACATGGATAATCTTCTGCTGAGTACGGAAATCGGCACAATCTTCCTAGACCCAGAATTGAGAATTCGAAAGTCGACTCCGCAGATTTCTCGTCTGTTTCAGATCCTGCCACAGGATGTTGGTCGACCACTAGACGCCTTCACACACAACATTAGGCGAGATAGCCTGCTCGACGATGTGCGAGGAGTATTGACCACCAACGAACCGTTTGAACAAGACGTAAGAGATCGCCACGGAAAGTGGTACCTACTGAGAATCTTGCCATATCGCAGGAATACACAGTTTGATGGCGCAGTCCTTACTTTGATTGATATCGAGAATTTAAAGCAGTCAGAAGAGCAATTGCGCCGCATGTCTAAGGTCTTCATGGACGGTGCGGACCCGATTATTATCGAAGACCTCAACGGTAAGATCGTCGAACTGAACAAAGAAGCCGAGCGTGCCTACGGCTGGACGCGTGATGAGCTTCTCGGCAAAGATGTAGTAGATTCGCTGGTTCCGAAGTCATTACTACAAGAGTCCAACGAACTCCGTCGACGCTGCCGCGATGAGGAACCTGTCCGCAATGTCGAAACCTGGCGGCGCACCAAATCGGGAGAGACCCGCCCCATTCTTTTGACGCTCTCGCTACTATCTGGCGAAAGCGGACGTCCTGTCGGTATCGCGACCATCGCCAAGGATATCGCTGCCCGGAAGGCTGCCGAAGACGAAGCTTACAGAGAGGTCAAACGGCGTGACGAATTTCTCGCTATGCTATCCCACGAACTTCGAAATCCCCTGGGCGCCGTAACAAACGCAGTACGCATACTCGATCATGAACAAGTGCCATCCTCAGCGCTAAAGGAGTCTTCCAACGTCATTCTTCGTCAAACGAAACAGATGGCTCGCTTATTAGATGACCTGCTGGATGTGTCACGCGTTACGCAGGGAAAAATTGAGATACGCAAAGAGGTCGTCGATCTAGCCAGCCTGCTCGAAGACGCAGTACAAGTCGTTAGCAAAGAAATGCTGCGGCGGAAGCACAGTCTAGAAGTGGCAGTGTCTAGCGGACCTATCTGGGTGGAAGGCGATCCTTCGCGGCTGCTGCAGATTCAAGAAAACTTGCTAATGAACGCCGCCAAGTATACGCCGGACGGTGGGAAAATCTCGCTAAGCGTTTCACAGCAAGCTTGCGACGCCGTTATCAAAGTCACCGACAACGGAACGGGCATCCCAAATGAGTTGCTTCCGTCGATATTTGATCTTTTTGTGCAAGCCGAAAAACCTCTCGACCGATCCGACGGAGGCATGGGAGTCGGTCTCAGCCTCGCCCGCATGTTGGCCGACCTTCATGGCGGAAGCGTGACTGCCCGCAGTGATGGAAAAGATCAAGGTAGCGAATTCACTGTGGTACTGCCAATTACCGAAGAACCGCCAACCGCGACCAGCGAAGTAGCGGACATACTTGTCGACAAGAGCACTCGCGTGCTTGTAATCGAAGACAATGACGATAGCCGCCGCATGCTTGAGCAGCTTTTGCAATTGGAAGGATATCAAGTAGCCGTGGCCAACGATGGAGAATCAGGCTACAAAGCGATCATGAGTGACGCGGCAGATGTCGCCTTGGTAGACATCGGACTACCACGAATGGATGGCTACGAACTTGCGCGTAAAGTGCGCACTGAGCTTTGCGAACAGCCGATTCGTCTCGTCGCGCTCACCGGCTACGGCCAAGTCGACGACCGCCGAAAAGTCCTTGAAGCAGGTTTTGACGAGCACCTTGTCAAGCCGGTTGCCCCCGATGAGTTGGCTCGCGTTCTGACAAAGCCGCGTTAGAGTTCATATCACGATTTTGTCCTGCGGCAAGGCATCTCTCGCACTCTACATTCAATCCTATTGAGGCGATACAGTGCCGTCGCCCCTGCCCCCTATAAACGTGCGATCCGCTGTCAAGCGGATACATGGTCGGTCGTTAACTCCTCGTGAATCGCAACCACCAGTTCCTGTGGGTTTAGGGGCTTGGAGAACCAGCGATCCACGCCTCGGTTGCCAAGTGGTATGTCTAGGCTCGATCGTTTCTCGCCACTTACGCCGAAGACCTTAAGATCACGATAATCGGGGTTATTGCGAATCGCCGAGATTGTCTTCTTGCCGTCAAACTTTGGCATTCTCATGTCGAGCAGCACCACGTCGGGACGCTCGTCTCGGGTCAATTTGACCATTGCCTGCAGACCATCCATTGCGGTATCGACGTGAAATCCGCTCATTTCGAGATATCCAGACAATAGCTCGCGCTCATTGGCGTCATCTTCCACAACCAAAGTTCGATGGCATTCGGATTGAACTTGCGATGCCTCTGCGGGACCTCGTCCTTGGATTTCGTCCTCAATGGCCTTGAGTTCGTTGAAGACACTAAAAATATCTGCCTCGGCATCCTCTGTCTTACCTGCCTCAAGCTTACGATGCAAAACGTGCAATCCGAGCGAAGCCGTATTGAGGCGGTTTCGGATCGAGTGGCTTAGGTCGCTTGCGGCGGGCGTGGTCGGAGTTGTCTCTTCACCAGCCAATTGCATTCTTTCCACAATCTCGTGACGGAAAACCGGGATCTCGCGAGGTGCTTCGATCCCAAGCCGAACTTTGTTGCCCTCAATTCGAAATATGTCGACGGTAATTCCAAGTGTGGGAAAAACGACTTTGTCGTTGAGGCCTCGAGATAGCACGAGCATGTTGGGGCTCCTTTCCTAACGCACCTGGAACCAAAAACCTTTCGGTGATTCGGTCGGTGCTAGATCCAGCGACAATAAAACTCGTTTGCCGCAATAAGTGTCATAACGAACACTCATCGAAAGGGCATTAGCCCTTGCGGTAAACCAGTCGGCGATCGCCGTCCATGCCGGATGCCGAGATACGACCAGCGAAAATCCATTCCACAGTCGGTTTAAGTTCTATATGTTCTAGCCCAAGGGCGCGACTGGCGCCAACCTCGGTTTCGAGCTCGAAAAAAACGCTAGCAAACGCCATTAGTGTCCGTACAGATAGCAGACCCTGTGGACGGATTGGAGCGATCCGCCACTGTCACTCTCGCCATAACTAGCGCATCGGTTCGCACCGCATCGCAAGGGCTGCACGTCACGCAGCGCAGCTACACGACTTCGCCACAGCGATACGATCCACGCCGGCGAAGTGCCCCGAAGTCGCGACAGTGGCGTAGCATTTCCGCACGCGAAACTGCGAGATCACGGCACAATGATGTATCAACGCCACAGCGCGCAAGCACTTGCCGTGAGCTCTTTGACGCATTTCGTCGTGATGGATTCGGCGCAGCGGACTCTTGCAACGGATTTGTTGCATCGACAGACCCTGATTGGGACAGCCTTAGCAGCGTTGCTATCGATACGCTCTTGGCGGCCTAGCCTGAAAGGCGCGTTCGCCCTGCGTTCCTCTTGCCCGGCGGCCGCACGCCGTTAGCAGACCTGACAGCGTGAACAGCAGCAACGCCGTCGGCTCGGGTACTGTCTGTGCCGCGGCTAGCGGGCCAGCACCAGTGCCATATTCCGTCTGCCACTGTGCAATCAGCCCTCGGTTGGTACGTTGAAGAATTAGGAAGTCAGCACCATCGACATCGCCATCGTTGTCGGCATCTGCGGCAAGACCGCCGGTGATAATTTCGATTTCGCCGTCGAACAGCGCACCATTGGACGCCACACGATACTGGAAGTTTAACGAGTCTGTATCGCCGCCGACCTTGAACGAAGTGCCCAGCGACTCGGACCGACCGCTACTGAACAGCGAGCTACCTTGCAAGAAAGACTCTGCTAGCACGCCATCGTCGGAACCACCCGCTTCATCCCACGTCTCACCGATCCCATTGCCCACGACCGAGTCGGGGTCGACGCCGTCCACGGCGTCGATGACCTGATCGCTCAGGCTATTCCAGCCGGCAAAATTAAGATCATCCGTGGTGCTCGATATGCGATAAGAATTGATGTCAAAGTCGATCGAAGTATCGTTGGCGATCGTCATCGCGCCGGTGGTCGTGTTGACTTGCAGCTTGAGCGCTTCGACTGCTTCGACAAGGGGACTTTCGTCGGTAAGGTAAAAACGATCGAGGTCAAAAAACTCGCCAGTACCGCTAAAGTTATTGTTGACGACCATTCGGACCGAATTGCCGTCACGTACCGGATCGACGTTTGCCGTCCCGAGTTGCTGAAACGGATTGCTGCCGTCCTTGTAGAACACAGAATACTGCTCGGTATCCTTGTTCAATTCGAGAACGATCGTAAATGGATCGTTTTGAACCGTATTGAGCGCCGCCGACCCGACAATGCTCGAACCACCGTTTGGTGAAGACTGATTTCCAACCAGCTCGATCCCGCCTGACGACGTGCGCTGCAATTCGACCTGAGCCGTGTTGTCACTGCCGCTGGTGCCTGTGTCGGAGTTAATGAAGCCAAAACGAAATTCCTCTAGCTCACCCGTATCAAACTCGCCCGGACCGGCGATTGAACTAAAAGACCAGCCGGCGATTTCGGCAACGAGCCAGGCTTGTCCCGACGCGATGTTGTCAATCTGCAAATAATTGGTGCCGAAGTTGTCGTTATCCTTCTGTATGCGATAGCTGCCGTTAAGCACCGACGAATTCGACATATCGGTAACATCTTCGACCCACAGATTACCTGCGTTGGTACCCGTATTCGCGGCTGCGCCAAGCACCGTGCCGTTGGGGTCGTCAAACGTGAAGTCCTCGAGAATCGCAGCACTGGATGCACCGCTCATCGCCGCGGCTATCAGTAGCGTGCCTAGGCAAATTCTTGCGGTGATAGGATTGAAGGGGTTCATACTTGTATCTCCTGCGAATGGTGATTGAATCATATGGCGATTGGAGTCTATTTAACGGCAGCGACTGCGGAACTTTCGGCCATCCACGAGAGCGAGGCAGGCTAGACCGCCTAGTAGCAGCGAGCTGGGTTCCGGCACACTGGCAAGCATGGCAGCGAACGCACCACCACCGTTGGCTGCGTCAAACGCGACCTCGAACAAACCGAAGTCGCCAATGCTGTTGATGCCATCGCCATCGAGATCGCCGGATTGATAGGCGAGCGCAGTCGACAAAGCGGACAGATTGGCCTCAGCGCCGGCGATAAAGATCGTCCAGTCATCGACGGTCAGTTCGCCGTCGAAGTTCAGGTCGCCCACGTCAAAACGCTCTCCAGTGTTGCCGATAAAGTCGACATTGACCGAGCGGGTACCCCCGCCGCTGAGCGACAACGCGGCCTGCCAATCTTCGCTTGGGTTCTGAACCCAAGCACCACCAACACTGCTCAACACGACTTCCTGTCCAGCGTTCAGGGTGCCGGTGAATGGTAATAATTGTCCGTTGTCAACGGAACCAACCGCCGAGTCGATCGTGTAGCCTGTGATTCCCGACAGGGTCGAGCCGCTCGTATTAATGAGTTTCACCTCTCCGGAACTGCGGTCGACTTCCAAAGTAAGTAAATCGGTCAGAGGATTGCTGTCGGTCAACGCGACGCGGTCGATCGTGAACGATTCACTGAAGTCACTGCCGAAGTTATTGTTAACGACGAACCGCAGAGAGTTACCGTTGCGATCAGGAGCAATCGTGCCCATTCCGAGAGACTGCGAGGGATTGCTATCGTCTTTGTAAAACACTTCGTACGTATCAGACAGCTTGTTGAACTCAAGCACCATCGTAAACGGCGACGTTCGCACCAAAGCCAACGGCGCCGTACCAGGAATGTTGACGGAGCTAGCGCCAATTGCATTTCCCTCTAGCGCAAGGCCGTCGGTCGGTGAATCAGACACACGCGCTATTTGGACCTGGGCGGCCACGCGGCTTCCGCCTGTGCCAGAATCGTCGTCAAGAAAGCCAAAACGAATCTGTTCTTGATTGGCTGCATCAAAGCCACGAATGTCCCATCCAGCGATTTCGGCGACGATGTAACGGCTACCAACCGTGTCGCTCGTCACGTTGTCGATCTGCAGGTGACTCGTCTCGAAGTC
>JBCDBK010000104.1:0-16808 GCA_039184115.1 Planctomycetota bacterium
CAATCCCCAATGTCACCAACTTGTATATGTGTAAGTCCGACACCAGCGTACGAATTCTCACTTCGGTCGAGGCACTTGCACTAGGTACGACTTGCCTTCCGCGAAGCTGCCATGGTTAACGTTGTAACTTCAGCGGGAAACCGTGGACAGTTACCGAAATCTGACTGCGCATAAAAATACGCGCCGTTGTTCGTGACAACGGCGCGTAGTGGTAGCCGGTAGGCAGACAATACGGCTCAGGACACCAACACCATACGCCTGCACTACCTTGCTCGAAAGCAAACCCGAAGGCGGCTACCAGAGGGGTGAGGCAAGGTGGGTTCTGTTCTCGCTAGTTGCTTGGTGCCGCGAGTTCGTACACAAGTTTGGCTGGAGGCACATTGGAAGCGATGTTCCGGAAAGCATCGATCAACTGTGATTCAAGCTCGCCAACCGTCGACCCGCCGGGCACGTTGATGTAAACACCACCGCCGGCGAAGGCGATTGCTTGCATCAGCTCTCGGTCGGCCCCCGAACCAACAGCCATCGTGTGTAGGGTAACGCCACGTTTGATTGCTTCGCTGGCTTCCCAAAACGAGTACTGCTTCTTCCAGTTCGTCGTGGAGTAGTCAGCGCTGCCATCGCCGTCGTAGTCGGTCCACTCGTCCCAGTTAAAGTCGCCTGGCATACTCCAGCCGGAAGGGCCTTGGTTTGTCTGACCGTCAGTCATAATAATCATGGTCGGTCGGGCACCATAGCGAGAGTAGCCATCGTCGTCGGGATCGTCGGCAGCACCGACAAGCAGTTCGCGTGCCTTGAGGATGCCATCACCCATGCCCGTCCAACCGCTGTAGTGACCCGCTTGGTGACGTCGCTGAATCGTATCGATTGTGGCATAGTCGCTGGTAATCGGGTCGTCGGAAATGTCGATGTCGACATCGCCGTCGTAGTGCGTCATTTCTTGCACGGCCCAAGCACCATAGCTGACCAAGCCGACCTCGTCGCCAAAGTCGAGCTCGGTCAAGAAGTCGAGGAACAGCGTACTACCTTCCTTGATCGCGTGGAACGGATAGTGGGGTGTGCGCCACAGGTCTTCAGAATTGCTGCTGCTGTAGCGTCGCTCCTGCAGGTAATCCATCAAGGTCCGATAGCCGTAACGCTTGTTATAGGTACCGCTCAAGTTGTAGACATAGTAAATGTAATCATTCCACAGCGAATCGCTGGTCGAATTGCTCGGCTTGCCTTTCTCGCTGCCGTCATTATTGCGCCCAGCCTGCGGAAACGGGTATCTTCGGCTGCCGCTCGAGTTGTTCTGATCGACGCCCAGAGCGGCGCGAATCGAACTGTAAGTATTTGCGTTGGTATGCAAACCGTAGTAGGAGTCGAGGTTGCCAAACCCATCAGAGGGGAACTTCGACTTGTTCGTACCGCTGAATTTGGGATTGTCTGCCACCAACGCGTCCCACATGTCGTCCAGCGCGTCTTCGGCAACCTGCTCACCCAGCCCCGATCGCAGGGAGCTGTCATCATTCATCGACGCCGAAAAGTCAAGCACTACGACCAGGTCGCGGGCTTCGACGAACGCCGTGGCAGAAGTCTGGATTGGCACGGCATCGCGACCGACAGCCCAACCAAACGCGAGTGGAAACTCAGCATCGGGCGCGGTACTGTCGTCGGTACCGGTTCGGCGAGCGGTGACTTGCACCACGTTGTACGGCGAGGCGTCCCATTCAATCGGCCAGGTGCCCGTGTCGGCATCGAACTTCCGTTTGCCAAAACGGACGTCGGTTGCTGGGTCGATATAGACGCCGTTGGCCTCGGCCACGACACCCGCCATGTTACGAGCTGCCTCGACGGCGATCGAGTTGGCGTCGATACTGGCCGAGCCCGTTCCTTGCCCTGCTGCGTACACTGCTGAGGTAATCTCTTGCGCCGCAGCCAGCGATGCTGCGTCGACTGCGTTCTGCATGTCCGTTTCTGTAAGCACGATTCGTCCGGTGTCGACCGATAACGCGACGAAGGCAAAGACCGCGACCAACGCGAAGCCAGTCAGTACCACGACGATACCTTTACGGTGTTGAGGCGCTGGCGTTCTTGGTGGTTTATTCATTGATAGATAAGTCATGGAAGATACTCCGAGAAAAAGGGGGAGAAGCGGGTGCGAAAGCTAGGCCTAAAGACACTACTGGGACAAGGTGGCCCGTCCGTTGCGAAACGTGATCGATCCAGTCAAATCATAATCGTGAGCTTCGCTGACGGGAGTGAAGCTGACGCTAGAGAAGGGCACGACAATCTCGACGTCAAACAGACGCAAGTCGTTGTTGGGATCGTCGAGGTCAAAGGTCTGAGTTGGGTCATCATGATCGAGGATTCGCACCTCGATGCTGTCTTCAGGAATACCAGCCGAGGTGAGAAAGTTGGTCACGTCGTCGGTCATTTTTGAATTTGCCGTCTCGCCTGGACCAAGCATTCCCTCGCGATCCATGGCGGCAAATCGTGCCCCTTCGCGTGCCGCCGTTTCCAAAAGATACTGCGCGTCGTAAACGCGAGTCAGTTCGATCAAGCCCAATACTATTGTCAGTAGCATCGGCGCAATAAACGCGAATTCGACCGCGACAGCTCCTTGACGCGTGGCTTGGAATTTGACTTTCATGGGACAACTCCGGCTAACGGAAGGGGAGAAAAGTTTACTCGTGACGCATGAACGCTTGGCTGTTGAGTACGACTCCATCCAAGAAAGACATGGGAATCAGCGCGATATCGTTGTAGTTGAGGCGCGCTCGAACGACGAACATCTGCCGCGGCTCCGCTTCTGAAAGCTCGATGGACGGCAATTCTTCCAGCTCGGCTGGCGACGTCGGCGTTGAACCACCCGAGTCGTACACGCTCGCGTCGTTCACAAAAATGGTTACGTTGTCGGGCGAAATCACTGGCGACATGGTCTGATTGATGCGTGCGATCACATCTGCCGACGTCGTCCCCTCGACCGAACCGACGCGTGCAGCCGCGCGACAGGCGCTGTTGAGCATGTTGTTGACCATCTGGGCGTGTCCAAACTCGAAGATGGCAAACAAAAACGTTAGAAACACCGGTAACACGACGGCTGTCTCGACAACCGTGGTTCCGCGACGAGTCGTACGGCGGCGGCGAATCTGCGTGATCATAGGTAGTTCACCTCTGCTGCCTGACGATTGTGAAATACAATCGCCGACGCACAGCATTGGAACGACGGCGGGCGAATCGGTTCCGCTCGGTTGAGCGAGGAAAAGGAAACTAGGTGGGAAAAGAAAAGGTAGGAGGCGAAATGCAATTCACTGCGAAAAGATTTCCGTCCACTAAAACCCTAGTTCACGATCCGCAAGTTGGCAGGTGAATTCTGCGTAAACTTGTGGATGATGCCAGAACACCACGCGCAAAGAGACCGCGTGATGAATTGAGTGGACAGCTGCGCAATTGGCGCAGCATATACTCATATGCGTTCTCAGAAGAGGAAGCGTCGATAGTCAGCCGCTCGGTTTACCACCAAGCAGCCGCGCCAACGAAGTTGATCTTCGTGACGTCAACCGCCAGTTCGCCGAAGTCGTAGTCGTCGGCATTGTCTCCAGACGACAGTTCGATTCCGAGGAACAAATCATCGATCTCCTGAGTCGTCAGATTATTCGGAATGAGGAATGGCCCTGGGTCCGAACCGCGGTTGCCGCCATTGGTACCAATGTGATCTTGTCCATCCCGGTAGCGGGTTGGTTGCGTTTCGATGACCCGGTAGCGGCCTGGACTGAGATCTTCAAATAGGTACGAGCCGTCGATACCAGTCATCGTGGTCAGACTAACGAAGTTATTGTCTTCGTCGGTGCCTTCCAGTCGCACCGTCACGTCTGCCAACGGAGTTTCGCCCGGATCGAAAACCCCGTTATCGTTGCGGTCAACAAACACGCTGCCGCCCAAGCTAGCCGGTAAGGCCTCGACCACAGTGTTCTCGAAGTCCACATTGTTAGCCAGCGTCACTTCGGTTTCGTTGCCCGCAACGCGAGCCTCGTTGACCAAAGTGCCCGTAAAGTCGTCGTCGACCTGCACCTCGATCGTCACACCGGTCGTGCCGTTGACCGGCAGATCGCCGATCGCAAACGTCAGCACACGACCGTTATTGGTGGTCGGCGTTTGCGACGCGCCAACGTAGGTGACGCCCGTAGCTGGCAGCGTATCGGTAATGACGACGCCCGTCGCGTCGGCGGGACCGTTATTGCGGATGTTCAACGTGTAGCTGAACGTACTGCCAGGTTCGACCGGATCGTCGCTATCAAACTTATCGATCTCCAGGTCAATAGGCGGTGGTGGAATCACCAACGTTGGCTCGATATCTTGGTTGTTGTTCAGCGTGGTCTCGGTCTCGTTGCCGCGTACGCGTGCCTCATTTTCCAGCGTCCCTGTGAAGTCGTCATCGACCAGCACGTCAATCGTCACACTGGTCGAAGCGCCGCGTGCAAGGTTGCCAATATTGAAGGTGAGCGTCCGACCATCGTTGGTCGTCGGTTGGCGCGAGGCACCAACGTAAGTCACCCCCGTGGCCGGCAACACATCGGTGATGACAACACCGGTCGCGTTGGACGGCCCGTTGTTGCGGACGTCGAGCGTATAGCTGAACGTGCTGCCTGCCTCGACCGGGTCGCGGCTATCGGTCTTGTCGATTTGCAAGTCGATGCGCGGACTCAGCGTATTCGACACGCTGTCGGTATTGTTCGACACGTTCAACTCTTTCGGCGATCTAACCGTTGCGGTGTTGACCAACGTGCCCGTGGCACTTGCGGCGACTGTGGCGTTGATCGTGACCACCACCGTATCGCCAGGCTGCATGGTGCCGAAATTCGCCGTGACGACGCCATTGCTATGCTGGAGATTGACGCCTGGCAGACTCGTTGTGCCGGATACGAACGTCACGAAGTTCGGCAGGGTGTCTTCAAACGTCGTGTTTTCCGCGGCCGAAGGACCATCGTTAGTGACGGTAATCGTGTAGTTGAGTGTGTCGTTCGGCGCGACGGTGGTCTGGGTGACCGACTTGTCGAGGACCAAATCGAAGCCGAAGAAGCCAAAGTCGACCGTACGATTCGAATTGCTGTCGACCGGTGCGTCGGCGTCGTTGTCATTCACCGGTTCGTCGCCGGCAGAGAGCATGATCGCTTGGCTCACCACACCAGCGCCCGCCAGCGGCGTGCCGTTGTCGTCGTTGTCGATGTCGTTGTCAGGGTCAGGCGCTGCGGCGTTACCTAAGCTGCTGCGCAGTCCGTCCAGCGGTCCGCCCGTTTGGAAATTCGACGAATCGACCTGCACGATGTATTTGCCCGGTAGCAAGTCCGTAAATTTGTACATGCCGTTGGAGCCGGTCGTCTGCATCGCGACAAACTGATCGACGCCGCTGGTGAATCGGTTGTCGAGGTTGGTATCTTCGTACAGATTGAGTTTGACCCCCGGAATCGTCTGCTCGCCCGCATCGAGAATACCGTCATCGTCGATATCGGCCCAAACTTTGTCGCCCAACCCCAGCCGGGGCGATGCGGTAAAGTCCAGACGTTTCGTCGCTCGGCCGACCAGGCCAACCAGCGACACCTGTGCGTCCACGGCCGTGACACCTTCGAAGGTGAGTTCCAGCGCGCCGACGTTGGCGAAGTTCGCACCCTGGCCCGACTGTCCTGTCGGCACATCGTCGAAATTGAAAATTGCTTGACCTGCTGCGGCTCCGCCTGGCGATTCTGGCACCAAGGTGCTGAACTCGGTCCAATTGTTGGCGTCGGTGTAGATGCGTAGCTTGATTCTGGCGTTGGGGTGATCGGCTCCCGAGGTCAAGGCAATGCCCGTCATCGTATTGCCGCCCGACTCGGTCAGATCGATCCCGCCCAGTCCGGTCGCGTTGACATCGCGAGCATCGCCATCGGCGCCGTCCCACACGATCTTCACGTTGCCGGTAGCACCTGGGCCGCTAGCCACATACAAGTTGCCGTCACTGGTCGCTAACGAGATCGAAGAAATCTGGTTGGTGCTTTCGGTTAGCTCAACCCACACGTCACGTTCGCCGCCCTCGACGCTGGGATCGAGCAGGCTGCTGGCATCAGTCGACACCGGCGGTGGCGACGCTTCGACCGTCTGGAACGTGGTGAATCCATCGATCGTTGGCCCGACCACACCGTCGGCTTCGTCGCTGGTGACCCTTACGGCTTTCACTTCCTCGCCATCACGAAACTGCAACGTCGATGGTAGTGTGATCCGCACGAAGTAGTTCCCCGCGGCCACGTTTGCGAAGGTGTATTCTCCGGCGCTGTTGGTGCGGACCGAACTGCCCACCACCGAGTCGCCGCTGTCGAACTGCCCGTTGCCGTTGTCGCGATACAGGGTCGCTGTCGCGTTCGCCACGACCACGTCATTGCTGGCATTGCCATCACCCTGCAAGTCGGTTCGCACCACACCGGTGATCTCCGCCATGTCGGCGGCAAGCATCTGTCGGGACTCGAGTGGTTCGATCGCTAGCTTCCGACCATTCGCTGACGACGCACCGGCGGAGTCGCTATGGGTAGACTTTCGCGAAAAGAATCGGACCATGACAGCACCCTCTCGAAGGCAGAATTGCTAGCACTAGACGTACGGATTGCGATGCAATCTCGTACGGTTGTATCGGCCAGCGCGAGGGCTGCAGATCACTCGGAGCTTGAGATTACGCGGCATCTCACCACATATATTCGGCTCCCAGATTGAGGCCTTGCGCCCACAGGTCGTCCTGGCGGAACTCGAAGCGCGGGTGGTCGCCCGGAACCACCGTGGTCGGATCTGGTCCCGTATCACTTGGGATCAGGTTGGCGTTCAGGTCGATGTCGATCTGATCGCCTGGACGCAACACGTTGCCCCAGTACAAGATCGAGTATCCGGCAGTGAGCTTGAGTCGCCGAGTCAGGTTGTAGCCCAGTGTGAGGCCGAGTTCCGGAATCATCGTGAATTCGTCTCGCTCAAAGCTGCCTATGTTTCCAACGGTGAATTCATCGGCGGTACCTGCATTGATGGTAGATTGCAGTGCGAGCAAGCCACCGTTGTTGTTCGGAGGATTGATAACTACGCCATCACGCACTGTCAGCCCGTTATTGCGAGCGATCTGCCGCGTGTTGCCGATGGCAATTTTCGTCAGAAAATTCAACGACCAACGCCGATACTTCCAGTCGGTTTCGTAGCCGACTTCGCCGCCAAAAAAGTCGTTTTCGGTAACAAACGAGTCGAACACATCGATCTGATTCAGGGGATCGGAAACTGGCGGTCGGATGTCTTGCAAGTCTTCCGTGACGCGTAAGCTCTCGTCCAGACTGACCCAGCGTACGCCAAAGAGCACGTCGGAATGACGCGTGCCGCGACGGAGCAAGGTCCGCAAACCGTTGAGCGGCGCAAAAGGACCAACCACGGGGGCTCCGCAGCCTCCACCACAGCCGACGCCCGCACCGCACGCGACGCCGTCACCGCAGCACGTTTCGCAACTCGGCCGACAGCACAGATTGTGACGCAAATGCAAGCCGGCGGAGCGGAACTCGCTGTTGATATTCACGGTCACCGTACCGTCGACCGTATCCGTATCGACGCCTTGTTGCGCAGGCCCACGGGGTACCGGGCTGGCACCGGTCACTTCGACCGTATTGAAGAATGGTCGGCCGATGAACGAACCGGTGCCTGTCGTGGGTGCCTGACCATCGCGAACGCCAGCGGTAAAGTTCTCTTCCAGATCACCCAACCAAAGGTAATCGGCCTCGATCGCCCACTGACCGTAGTCGTCGAGCCACAGCCCCCAGGTAATACGTCCGCCATTGCGTTCATCGTCGAGCGTGTCGCCGCGACCGAAAATCGTCGTGATCGGTCCAACCGCCGCGCCACTGCTGTCGATATCGTCGAACTGGATGACCAGCGCTGGCGTGTTCATTCCCTTCAGTCGCCACAGCAAGTACTCGCCGTGGAGATACATGACGCCGCGTGCACCGTAGCCACAACCGCCGCCGCTGCCGCATTGGACGTCGCCACAGCTGGGACAACCGCCGAAGTTCAAACCGTCTTCGTACCCGCCATCCACGTAAATGGGAGAGTTGTCGTAACCTTCGACAGGGGTGGAATTGCCAACCACTTCGCCGGCAGGAACCGGTTCGGCGGCGGGCTCGCCTGCTGGCACTGGCTCACCTGCGGGTACTGGCTCGAGGTTCTGAGCCAGTTGCAAACCGGTTACGCCGCTCGACGCAGTGCGCGTGCGCGGCAAATTGAGTTGCGAGGCAAGCAAGGTATCGCCCGTGTCATGTTTGACACTGACGGTCTTGTCGAGGTACTTCACCAGATCGACTGATTTGACGGGTTCGACATAGCGCACCACGCCACCATAACGGTCGACCAACGCAAACGGAGGATGACCGTCTGTCGTGTCCGAATTGCGGACCAGTTTGCCGCTTGTACCACCGAGCTGGCTCGCCGGATTGCGACGCGGTGGTCGAGCTTGTCGTTTTGACTTCGCGGCGGGAAGGGGCGTCGATGGATCAAGAAACGCATCCATCCAGCGTCCAGCCGCGACGTCTGAGCGTGTAACACGATTGGGCTGGTCCGCTGCATCTGACGTCGCATTCTGTGCGAACACTATCAATACGGCCACAGCGACCAGGCGATGGCGGGGAAGCATGATGAAATTAGCCATGGGGCTCGTCCTTGACCGCGCACTCCGAACTACAGTCTCGTGCTCGAAGTGGCCCGGTGGTGGTAGAAGAGAGGACCGACTTACGAAAAGTGGCGGTGCTTTTAGCAAACCGTCTGGCGGCCACACAATACCAATTCCACCGATTCTTCACGTTGCCACCGACGCGCGTTGAGAGGATACTAGAAGTAACGACAAAGTAGCTAGCGATCGCACGAATCAGCGGCATATGCCGTTTTCAATCAATATGTGGCCCGATGCGGAAAACACCGAGCAGCTCTTGAACCATGCCCGCGAGGGCGATGGCAATGCTGTCAACCAGCTTCTCAACCGACATCGTGACGCGGTTAGACGGATGATCGACCTGCGGATGGACCAAGTGCTCAAGCGTCGGGTGGATGCTAGCGACATCGTGCAGGATGTGATGATCGAAGCCAACCGCCGGCTCAACAACTATCTGCAAGACCCGGTGATGCCGTTCCATCTCTGGTTGCGGCAGATGGCAAAAGACCGTCTGATCGACGCCCATCGCCGACACCGCGGAGCGGCGCGACGCAGTATGGATCGCGAACAGCCGCTGGCCAACGCCGCCAGCGACGAGTCTTCACTCGACTTAGTTGCTCAGCTGCGCGACGCCGAACTGACCCCTGCTGCCGCCGCCACCTGGCACGAGCTGCAGCGCCGTTTTCAAACCGCCTGCGACCAACTCGACACGCAAGACCAGGAAGTCGTTCTGATGCGCCATTTCGAGCATCTCTCGAACGGTGAGACGGCTGCCGCACTCGACCTCTCACCACAAGCAGCCAGCATGCGCTACCTGCGCGCGATGCGACGTCTGCGGGAATTGATGAATGATGGGCAGGACGAAGAAGACCAGTAAGAGTGAGCTTCGCTTACAGTCCCAGACGACGTTGTAGCCAACGAAACCGACGTCGGCAGAAACGTTGAGCACTGAAAGGCCGTCGCGAATAGCACGTACAGCTGGATCGGTTCCAAATCGCGCTCGACTCGACACGTCGCAGCTGTCGATCATAGGCGGCATCGATGTAGTGCAGGTCGCGCTCCAGACGCCGCTGCCGATTGGCTCGCAGGGTCTTTACCTGTCGTAAAATCTCTTCGACTTCGGGCGAGACGTCCATGGGAAGTACCGGGTGGATCGCTTGCTATGGTGCGAAAAACGGCTTCAACTCAGTATAAACGATTCGAGTGACACGCCACAAACGAATAGATTATGCTGAAGAAGTACTGCTGAGATCCTTAGCCATGCCCAATGCCGAACAACACGAGCTCGAACTGGCGGCCATCCTCGACCGACTGACCGATTCGACGATCGAATACCGTCCGAGCCTCGACGAGCTAACCGCCGACCATCCGCACTTAGCGACCGAACTGCGCGAGCTATGGGGCACGGTCATGGTTGTGGACGCGGTAGCTCACAACTCTCAGGCCAACGGTTCTACGCCTTCGACGCCGGCGATCTCGGAAACGACACCGCCGCCGGTACTCGGTGACTTTGAGCTAATCGAAGAGTTAGGCCGCGGCGGTATGGGTGTCGTTTATCGTGCCCATCAGCCGAGCTTGGAACGTGAGGTTGCGCTCAAACTCATCTTGCACGGAACCCAGGCATCGCCCGCGGAGCAGGCGCGGTTTCAGGCCGAAGTCGCGGCCGCCGCTCAGCTTGATCATCCCAACATCGTGCCGATCTACGAAGGCGGTGCGGATCAGGGATGGCAGTATTTTGGCATGAAGCTCATCGAAGGTCAGACCCTCTCCAAACGATTTGCCACGGGCCCCGTGCCCGAACGCGAAGCGGCCCTGCTCGTCATGAAAATTGCCCGCGCGATTCAGTACGCCCATCATCGCGGAGTGATTCATCGTGACCTCAAGCCAGCCAATATTCTCATCGACCTGCAGGGCGAACCTCACGTCACGGATTTCGGACTTGCGAAGCGAACGACAGCCAACACCTCGCTTACGCAGTCAGGGGCGATCCTCGGTACCCCTTCTTACATGGCGCCCGAACAGGCAACCGGCGCTCGTGGCGATGTGGGACCGTTGTGCGACGTATACAGCTTGGGGGCCATTCTCTACGCACTCGTGACGGGGAGGCCACCGTTTCAAGGCACCTCGCCGGTCGACACGCTGCTGATGGTACTTGAGCAAGACCTGCTGCCACCTCGTCTGCTAAATCGCCAGGTCAGCCGCGACCTCGAAATGATCGTCCTGCGCTGTCTGCAAAAACCATCAGAACTGCGTTATACCTCCGCCGGTGAACTGGCCGAAGACCTACAGGCGTTTTTGGACGGCGAGTCTATTCTTGCCCGCAGCGGTCGACTGACCGACGTGGTCGTGCGCGTGTTTCGCGAGACGCACCATGCCACGCTGCTAGAAAATTGGGGCGTGTTGTGGATGTGGCATGCGGCCGTACTCCTGGTGCTCTGCTTGATTACCAATTGGCTGCATATGCAGCAGGCGCGTTGGTCGGCCATGGGCGACCATTGGCCTTACGTCGCACTGTGGGGAGGTGGCCTCGCGATCTGGGCGCCCATTTTCTGGGCAGTGCGCCACCGCGCCGGTCCAGTAACGGCCGTCGAACGCCAAATCGCTCACGCCTGGGGCGGCAGTATCATCGCGGTGATCCTGCTATTCTGGGTCGAGTCGCTGCTCGGCATGCCGGTGCTGTTGCTGTCGCCGGTACTGGGGCTAATTAGCGGGATGGTCTTCGTTGTCAAAGCGGGCATTTTGGCCGGCAGCTTTTACTTTCACGCCGCCGCGCTATTTGCCGTCTCGATGGCAATGGCTTATCTCCAGGCGCAGCATTGGCCCTATGGCGTGTCGCTGTTCGGCATCGTGTCAGCAGCGACGTTTTTCTTGCCGGGTTGGAAATACTACCGCCAAAGCGAACTCAACCGCAGAGGGACGCAGTAACAGTCGGCGATCAGACTCCGAGCAACGAAGGCTGGACTCCGCCAGGCTTACTGACGTTTAGGTTGGCTCGGAGGTGGAAAATAACCACCCGTGTTTTGGTAGCTGCCTAAGCTTTGGAACACCGCTGCGTGGCCCGTCGGAGCACTGTTTTCGTCACCTGTTGTCGAAAACGGCGCGCGAGCTGCCAACTGATTTAAGCGGCGCTGCTGCTGAATCGCCTGGAGCTGCTGACGTTGATTCTGAGCCTGCTGCTGTTGCTGCGGTCGAATCACGTTGTAGTAGTCCGAGGCAGATGCTCGCGGCGCTGACAGCGCCAAGTACGGACTGACCGTCGGTCCACGCGTGACCGCGGAAAACGGTTTCGAACGCGGAGCGGACGAGAGAATGGAGGGGTTCAGAAAGTTCTTCTGGTTCACACCGGCAGAGCCAACCGAAGTGGTCGATTGATTCAGCACCGACTGTTGGATCTGCGCAGAGGAAAACCGGGCCGCGCTGTTTTGCCGGAGCAGATTCTGGGTGGTTGCTGTGCCAAAACCTAAAGGCTTCGTAGCCGACTGGGCGAAGCCTTGGCTAGCAAGGGCTACGCAGACAATCGCTGCCAACACCATGAGTTGTGATTTCTTGCCCATCGTTCTCATCTCCAACCGACAGAAAACCGCGGTCCAGGGAAGTGATTCCCAACCAGTTTATCTTATCCCTGCCGCCGATCGAAGACAACGAATTTCGTCGTCAACCCGCATCGCGGTGTTTCGGAGCAGGAAAACTCCTATCAGAGAGCATAATATCGCAAGTCGCCCGCGGCGGCCGTAGGCGGTCGGTATCGAGCACGAAGTGAAACGAGCGGCCGGAAATATCGGCCTGATTGGCACATCCGGCAACCTAGCTGCGGTCACCGCAGCGCACGACATCTGCCAATCTTGTGCCGACGAGCTTTGCTCATTTCTTGCCAAGCCGCCGTTTCGCGGCAAAAAAATCGGTTAGCATTTGTCCGCACTCATCAGACATTACGCCGCCTGTGACCTCGGCACGGTGATTGAGTCGTCGGTCCGTTAGCAGCTCGAACAGACTATCGACGGCACCCGCTTTTGGATCTTTGGCCCCGTAAACCACGCGGCTAATTCGTGCCTGCAAAATTGCACCTGCACACATCGGACAGGGCTCGAGCGTGACATAGAGTGTGCAGCCCTCCAGTCTCCAAGAGTTCAGCGCCGCAGCCGCTTGAGTTATCGCTACCATCTCGGCGTGGGCCGTTGGGTCACGTAACTGCTCGCGACCATTGTGGGCAGCTGCTATCACTTGCCCTTCGCGGACGATCACGGCACCGACAGGCACTTCGTCGGATGCCAGCGCCGCTTGCGCCTCAGCATAAGCCTGCTTCATAAAGTGCTGGTGAATGGCGGGTTCCATCGATCTCATCAAACTGTGCAGAAATTTAGGCACAAATGGCCAGATTTTACCACAACTGATCGCGGCTCGCATGGACGAACGAATCACCGCCGCGTTGCGTACCAGAAGACAGCGACTTGCTTTTCGCCGAATCTACTCATTATTCACCGCAATGCTCGCTCTGCCGTCATCCGGAAGGTACAATTCAGCCATCCCACCCAAACTATGTACGACACCCGCCGACATGACTGAGCCACCTATTTCGCCTTTCGACGTTTCGCGCCGACATCCGCTGGCAGCTCGTTTGGCTCGTTACGCGACGGTCGCATTGCTGTTGTGTCTGTTCATTGGCACGCACTACCCGGGGCACCATATCCCGCACGAAATCGCCGCTGCCGACAAGATTTTGCATTGCGTGGCGTACCTGGGACTCGCTTTCTCAGTGCTGGTGAGCTTGGATCTGGCCATCGGGCAACTGCAGCCGAAGCACTACTTCACCGTCTGGTTGGTTGGCACTCTGTACGGCGCGTTTGACGAAATCACGCAGATACCTGTCGGCCGACATTGCGACATTCACGATTGGTTTTGCGACATGCTCGGCATAATCTTCGCACTGATCGCGTTCCGTCTCACGCGCCCGGCGCTGTCGCGACTATTGCGGCTGCTGAAAATTGAGATGGCTGTTAGCTGAGCCTTCGTTGCCACTCGGCCACTTGCCCAAGGCGATCGGCGGTCGAGTGCGGCACCTTGCTAGCCAAACTTGGCGAGTGAAGCTGAACCGCCGATCGGCTTCGGCGGATCGGCCAGCCCGTTATCAGGAATCGGTGCCTCGCCTTTGGGAGGCCTCGCCTCGCCGTCGTCGGGCGAAGGATTGATCAGTGGATCGACTTTCGTACCGATCGAATCAAAGAACCGATCGGCATCGCGGCTCCACTTTAGCGCTTCACGACGCTCGGCTTCAGACAGCTGATTGCCGGGATCGACAAATCCGGCACGCTTGTCTTCGGCATCTTCTTCGGCGTCGTCGACAGTGCCACCATCGATCGCAATGAAATCCGGAACGGGTGTCGAGGCGAAAATCGGACCACCAACTTGCTGGCCCTCGTAGCCTTTGTCAGGTAGCTCTTCTGGCTCGCTGAAGAATGCGTTCTCTTCGACGTCACCGACGCCGGACGTATCCTTCTTTTCTTCCTCCGGTGTATGACCCTGCTGGTCCTCTGGATTGCCGAATGGCGAAACCGTCTCACGCTTTCGTTCTTCGGAAGACTTCTCATCATCATCCGGCGTGTGGCATTGCTCTGTCTGACATTGCTGTTGATTGTCTTCTTCGCTGGTATTGGTGTTCTCGCCACTGGTGTTCTCGCCGCTGTTATTTTCACCGTCCATCGCCCATTCGTGGCGATCTCCCAGCCGTCCACCGAGATCCGTTCTGAGATCTTCAATGTGCCCGGTGGATTCCACCCCATGGCCGACGACAGGCTTCTCCGTACCGGAAGCGGCACGAGCTGGGTTGCTGGCTGTTGGATCGCTCGCATCGCCATCACCCGACGCAAAGTTGAACAGTCGCAGGCGATCGGCAAGCTGCGGCCGAAACGCATTTCGCCCGCTCATCGGGTTGGGAACTACCAGGTTGCCAGCGTCGGGATCGCCCGACATCTTCTCGATCGGCTGCGCGACGACTACCTGCGTGAGTTCGGTCGCGGCCAGCTTGGCGGCATGGTCGGATACCGCTTCGGTAGCAGCGGCCAGATCTGCGGCAAACATCAGATCTCCAGCCATAAGAGTCCGTTGTTCGAGTCCTTGCATTCGCAGTTTGCGATCGGATTGTTGAGCCATGAGTCGATCTCCCATTCTATTCGTGTAGTCAGAACTTGCGGTCAGAAACACCTAACGAAAGATCAAGCGAAATCGCAACCTAGTTGTTACACAGAAAAATATGGAGCGCGCGCAACGGGCTGCTTCACAGGAGAGCTTTAACGCTGAATTCACAGAGGAAACGAGAGCTGCGTCGTTTGTCGAGTATTAGTCTATTTGCACTCACTCAACAGGTCGGCTATAGTGCGCCTATCGCGATAACCAACTGACCGGCATCAAGAATTGCGGAGCGTTGACCTCATGAGATCGTTTTGCTTCGTCGCCATGCTGTTGACGCTTGCGCCGTCGGTTGGATTGTCGGCACCGTTGCCGTATTCGCTGATCAATACGCTTACGCATCCGGAACCTGATCGTGAGAATGGCCTTCGCAGCGTCAGCCTGACCGACGAATATCTGTTTGTGGGCGCTCCGTCGTTTCGCATTCCAGGCGATTCGGGACAGATTTTCATGTACGATGTCAGCGGCAGCAATCTCCTCAACACGTTTGACGATCCAACTCCCGAGACACTCGGCTTTCGATCGTTCGCCGCCAACGAGAGCCTTCTGGCCGTCGTCGACGAGGTCGAGCTCTTTGGCCGGACCCGACAGGTCCACCTCTACGACGTCGACTCGGGAGAGCTGCGACACACTCTGAAGAGTCCGATTGCTGGCCACGGAGGGTTCGCTGGCAATGTCGCGATCAGTGGCGACCATGTGATTGTGGGTGCTTATGCGCTGGGGTCTACGTTCGGTCCGACCTTTCCCGCGCGAGTATTTGTCTACGATGCTGTCTCTGGAGATTTGCGACACACATTCACGCCGCCTGACGACGTCGATACCAGGGGATGGGGTGAGGTCTTCGATATCTTTGGGAGCACGCTCGCCATCGGTGCACCCTTTGACGAACGTACGCCTGTTCTGCTCTACGACGCCGTCTCTGGCCAGCGAACGAAGTCGGTCAAGTTCCAAAAAGATGGTGACTTCGACTATCTGAGAATCCGCGACGACAGAATCCTCTTGGCGCAGAATCTGCGCGACACCTACTTGCTTGACACAGACGGCGACCTGCTCAATGCGTTCGAGTTTCCTGACACGACGTCTTCGGGCGGGCTGCTGGAGTTTAGTGGAGACAACGTTCTGATCGGTTCGTTTGGGAGTTTGCAGGCTGGCAACACGGTGACACCTGCCGCGTGGCTCTACGATGGAGATTCGGGCGAACTCATTCAACATTTTGAAGATGCCGCGCCCAGCGATCGATTCGTATCGATGACTTCCAATCCGTCAGGCAATCAAATCGCGCTGGTCAAGCTCTTCGACGGTGAAGTGCTCGTTTATTCGACCGTTCCGGAACCTACCAGCTTGCAGCTCGGCGCGGTTCTCGCCGCGATCTTTGGCACTCTCTCGCGTCAGCTTCCGCGGATGCTCCCACAATCATGAGCAGGCTGCCAGCCTACACCAATTTTCCACCGCAGCTGCTACCTGCGCCGGCAGTGCAGCCGTAGCAATGGTCCGCGGTGGCAATGCGGCGTGCGGTAAGCTCGTCGTAGGGAACATCCCAGAGAAATCGGTCCGCGTGAGCGGGAACACGCATGCCTAACGCATAGTTGAAATCGCAGTCGTGTAACCGCCCTTGGCTATCGATGTGCACTTGATGACGACACATCAAACCATCAACCGTGCTTGGATTGTAGGCATCGATCAGCAGCCGCATGTAGTCGACAAGCTCATCGGATCGCTCGAGCCCATCGCGCCAACGCTTGATCGGCATATTGGTAATCGTCCACAATTCGTTGAATACCAGATCGAAGCGTGCTTTGAGCTCGCGATGGTAATCAGCTGCTAGCGTTTCTTGTGACGGCGGCAAATGGGGACCAACGGGATTGTAAACCAAATTGAGTTTGAGATTCGGATCAAGTCCATAGCCCACTTGATTGAGCCGTAGCAAACCGTCAATCGAAGCGTCGTAGGC
>JBCDBK010000105.1:0-16552 GCA_039184115.1 Planctomycetota bacterium
AAGCTCTGCAAAGCTCTGATTCAGCAAGTCGAGCACCGCACGCGCGGCTTTGAAATTGCGTGTGGTCAGATGGCTATCGATCATCCGATCGGTGACCAGCTCTACAAAACGCTTGAGTCCGCGTTGGTTTGGATCGAGTTCATAGAGGGCAATTAGAATCGTGAGAGTCTCTTCGTACTCCTTCTTCGCATAAGCACTTTGTGCATCGAGTCGGAGATAGCCTGCTGTCGCACGCTCTAATCCAGGCAGGTCCGGATAGTTCTTGTAGAGAAACTTCAGGTAGTCGTAAGACTCGCTCAGTTGCTTAGCTCTAGCAAGCGAGATGGCTTCGTTCAGCAGCAGTTGCTCGTAGAACTCGATTTTGGCGATCGAACTCCAGGGCACCGTATATAGCGTCGAAGGCTCACTCAATCGACGCACCTGCAGAGACCCGCTCGTTGGCAAAGGATTAGGCACACGGCGAGCCGGCAATTCGAGCAGCAAAGTATCAATGCTTTCGCCACCGCTGGCAGCGTTGATCGTAATGCGATCAAACGGCTGCCGGTCGAGCGGCCGCATGGGTTTTGATGCTTCGGCGTTCGTCGACGGCGGCGCTTGCGCCATCGCATGTGACGCGAGCATTATCAACACCGCGACTGCCGTGAATGGGTATCGCTGAGACCCATTTCTCATGGAACTCGCTGGCAAGTTGGCGTTTAGTTCCATCATTTGGGATGATTCAGAATTAGTAGAGTGCCATCGTAAGCCGATACAACAAGACGTTTCCCAAACGGAACCGGACCAGCAACCACGGGCTGCGGCAGCTGCACATGTCCGGACTCCTGCCCATCGGATAACGAGATTTTCGACAAACCGCCCGTTTGCCATAGAACTTCCACGCCACCTTCGTGTGCGAGCGGCTGACCGGTCGGCGGACCGTGCGAGTATGAATTACGCCAGACAACCTTCGCCTGATCATCGAGACAGACGAGTTCCTCGGTGGAGGTCGCCATCAGCAGATTCTGCCCAACAGCGTAAGGACCCCAAGTCACCGACGCCCCCAGCTTGACGGAATCTGCTGGTGCCAGTGTTGGCAGCCGAAAGACTGATAGCGTGCCATCTTCCGCACCTGCTACCGCCAGATCTCCAGTTACTGCCAACCGCGTGTTTAATGGGGCAGTGCTTATGTCACTGCTTTCGACAGCTGTCAGATGCGGCTGCGCGCCGTCGACGCGTTCCAACAGATAAATTCGTTCGGTACCGTCGCTGAGCACCAGTTGAGAAGATTCTCCGTCGCCGTATGGCGCGGGCGTCCGCCAACGGTAAGTCACACCTGGCTTGAGTGGCGGCTGGAACGGACTTCCCCACGGCTCGCCCTTCTCACTGTCGAATAAGAAGACCTGTCCAGCTTCTGTCGCAGCGACAAAACCATCATGCCAGACGACAGGCTCGCAGCTGAGGTTCGCAACTAGCTTGATCGACTTCAGCGCATTGCGCGGCAATCCCGGCCGGAAGTGCACCAGCCGATCTGCGCCGTCGGTCGAACCAACGATCCGTCCTTGGCCCAAATCAAGGCCCCGACTTAGCGCCGGCAAGGCGCGACTACTGCGCATCGCTTCTGCGGAATTGAGCACGCGTTTTCGCATTGCCTGGCGATCGACGAGATACGCTCTCGCGGTGGATGTGACGGCACCGATTTGCATCCCTGCCGGATCAGCAGCCGCCGGACCAGCCGGGGAGGCTGCAATTTCGGTCTGCCATTGGGCGGCACCCGTTTTCATGTTCATCGCCGAGACAATCGCTCCTGCCCTGCCCTCTGGCCGACGCACGTGGATCAGCAGATCACCAAACGTCTGCAGTGGATGATCGAAAATGTCACCCGCATAGTCTTGGTCGATATTTGTCACCGATAAGCGATCACTCGTCGGCAATACGGCTAATTTGTTGAGTTTCGGACCAGCAATCCACACATGCCCTTTAGTCAAATGGCCATAGCGCGCGACAAGATCGCCAGATTCACGTTCGCGTTGGGCAATCTGCGTCAATGCGCTATCGCCATTTCCCGACCCTACTTCGTAAGCGATCACCTGTCCGCTGCTCGTCGTAACGACCAATCTCCGTCCCTGCGATAGTAGCGAAGTATTGACGAGACCGGCGAGGCGCCGGCGTCCAGCGCGCTCGGTCGGAATGCCATCGGCGTTGGCCCCGAGTACCTGCAACTCACTTGTCGAAAGGCCCTTGGCAGCGGCGACCAATACTTTATTGAGCACACTAATCGGTGGTGTACGCACGCTCTTCTTGGCATGGCCAAGAAAGAACACTCCGAGGCACGAGTAATCTGTGGGCGAGAGAGTGTACAAACTCGAATGTTCGCCAACGACATAGATTGCTTTTCCTTGGGTACCGACGGCAGGAGATGTCGACAGACGTTGAGCGAATTGGACGTAACCGGTCCGTTCGCCAGACTGCACGTCCAACACGTGGAGCTTTCCAGCAAGTTCGTTGATCAGCACCTGCTGACCGACAAGGATAGGTTTCGAGACCTCCGAGTCGAACGCCTGACGCCAGATCAGCTTCCCTGTGTTGCCGGCAAGCTTCAGCAACTCGTGCGTCTGACTATCAATCACGAGGACCTCACCGCCATCCAGGGCGACTGGGTCCAGCGTCGGTGCCATTCCCACGTACCGCCGCCAAAGCAATGCGCCATCCGCCAGGTCAAATCCATACGCGGCGCCACTGGCCCGAACGGCAGCTGTGCCGCCTCCGACCCCCGTAGGACCCGATCGGTTTGCCAAGGCAATTTCAGCGACAATTTGACGAGGCCTGGGTTCTGTGACCGCTGGCCTAGGCTCGTCAACGTACTTTACAACCGCAGCCTCGGCCGTTGAGATCTCCAGTATCTTTTCCGCCAATGCTTCGTGTTTGATCAGTCCAGGATGCTCGTCGAGCAGCTGTTCGTGTAGCTGGTAGGCGAGCGCTGTCTTGCGATCGTCGATAGCTGTCTGCATCTCAGTTAACGTGTTGCTCAGCGCGGCTTGTTGTGCGCGCGAGCGTTCGACGCGTTCGAGCGTCTGGCCAATCTGGCCAATCAGCAAGTCGTCGCGAAACTTTTTGGGGATGTATTTCGTATTGGCACAAAATGCGAGCGCTTCATTGCTCAACTTGACTAGCTCTTGAACTTTCTCGTCGTCCGACGCCTTTTCCGCTTGATTGGCCAACCCTTTGGCGATTTCCGGCAGCAGAGAACCGAGTTCCTGTTGAGCTGCCGTGCCGAAGGAAGCTTCGTCGCTGATTACCCCCAACACATCACGAGCAGTGGTGAGTGCGAGCGTATAATTCGAAGTGCCACTGGATGCCTTCCACAAGCGGGCTAATCCGACTTTGACCTTGGCAGCACTGTATTCTGGGTGCTGTTTGTGGTTCTCCAGGAATCGATCGTATTGTTTGATTGCCTGAGTATAAGAACCGCCCTCGTAGTACTCTCTTGCCTCAGCCAACACCGCGTCGGCGTTTTCGCGAGTCAGTAGATAATAGACGATGACACCGGTGATAATGAGCAGCACCAGCCCACCGCCGCCAAGTAGCAGCAAGTTTGAGTCCCACTCGTTTTTCTTGTTCTTCTTCTTCCGAACTTTCTTCTTCTTTGGCTCGCTATCCGCGTCGAGTTTGCTTTCCTGAATCGCCTCCGTCAGGGTGGGATCATTTTCTACACCAATCTTCGAGAGTGATTCGGACAGCAGACTCGAAGGCTTCTCGCCGAATAAATTAGGCCCGCTGCCAATCTGCGAGCCTTCGTCTGTGACGAGACCGCCAGAGCTTTCCTCCGTAGGCTCGATCGTCGGCACTTCCTCTTCGGTCGAATCGATGAGCGACTTTCGCTGCTTCTCGCTCTTATCCTTCGGAGGAATCTTAGGAATTGGCACCATTCCCAGAATACTCGACTCGGCGCTGGGAGTGACCGTGAGCGTCGTCTCGAGCAACTGCTTTGCCTGACGCTTGGTCACAAACTCCTTTTTGACTAGATACTTGAGCAGCGACTTCGGCGTTATCCTACGGTCACCTTTCTCGACCTTCACGCGCACCTGGCTGACGACCGCGGGAGGTACGAGATCGCGGTCTTCCAGAATCTGAAGAAAATCTTCGATGGTCATCGCTGTATCTTGCTAACGAATGGGCGTGATGTCACGCGGTGTCTCAAATTATTGAATCCCTACAACTTAGAGATCTAAGTCACCGTCCTCATAGCTCATGAGTCTAATTTCTTCCATGCCTGCGCCCGATCCTGCGTCGAGCGCCGCAACCACAAACTCATGACGTGAATCGCCATTAGCTTGTACGAGCATCTTCGCGGGTCCTGACAGATCTTCTCCTCTTGCTTCGCGGAGCTTGGTACGCATCTCTTGAGTGCTCAACGCCCGCTGTTCCTCCTGCCATCGAGGCGCGCCAATCCAGAAGATATTGTCGGCATCGATACGGACGACCACCGAATCCTTCTCCAAATCGTCGACGGTCTGCGTGGGAACGGCCTCATCATCTTGGATTGGCGGAACTTCGATCGATTTTTGCAAAGCGAAAGCCGCGGTAATCATGAAGAAGATCAGCAGCAGAAACGTCACATCGACCATCGGCGTCAGGTCCATGTCGTCTTCGCTTTTGGGTTGACGCATGCGACCGTGCGCCGCCTCGTCATATGCTATATCATCTTCGTGCAGTGTGCTCATCGTTGTTTCGAGTTAATCGGACTCCAGGACCGCAAGATGAATTTTCGCTCCTTCGACCTGAGACACAGCCTTAATGACGCGCGCCACGTCGCGATGTGCCACGTTTCGATCGGCCTTGATCAGTACATTTTCTTTCGATTCACTGCGCCCTTTCTCGACCGCCTCGCGGATAATCTCCTTCTGCTCGTCGGGGTCGCTGGTGAGCGTTTCTCCGCCAACGCCGTCAGCCAGGTAAACGGGAGCAGGGTCGGCACTTTCGGCACTGATCGTGATGAATATCGAGTTTCGCTCGCTGACGCCTTTGCCGTGACGCGCTTCCGCCAATTCGAACGATGACTTTTGGTCAGGCGTTGAGCAGACGATGAAGAAGATCAGCAGCAGGAACGTAATATCAATCATTGGCGTTATGTCCATTTCGACATCGTCGCCGCGATTCTTTTTCTTACGCACCAGTGGTGCTTCAAATTCGAAATCTTGATCGTCAGTTTTTGACATAGAACGCTGCTAAGTTGCTCGCTCGCTTGCCCAGAAATCAGGCGCGGGAAAGAATGACTTTCATACTTTCAAACAGTCGGCCAAGTCCCGAACCGATCAAGTCTTCCATCTTGGTCAGACGGATATTGATGCTGGCGGTGCATAACACCAAAGGCACGGCGATGGCCAGGCCGCACGCGGTCGTGATCAAGGCAAACTGAATATCCTCGGCCATCTTGATCGTGTCGACTTTCTCGCCACTACTGAGATTTGAGAAAGCGCCCATCATGCCCATAACGGTGCCGAGCAAGCCAATCATCGGCGCGCTCTTGATGACGGTCGTGACCCAGCTAAGTCGATGCTCGATGTCGGACATGACGTCTTGCTGAAAGCGTTCGCCGACGCGCCGTCTTACGCGCTCGTAGCCGAGCTCGCGGTTATTGATCGCATACATCGCCAACTGCGGCATGGCACGTCGATCTCCATCGCAAAGTTCGGTAGCGGCATTGTAGTTTTCCGCTTCGAGCGTTTGCTCTAGTTCAGTGAGAAACTCCTCTTGCTCGTGCTCGTCGGAAAACCGCGTCTGCGCCACGCGTCGCCAGACCATAATTACGCAGTAGGCTCCCCACAGCGCGAGCAGGGCTAGTACCACGTAAACCACGTAGCCGAGATAAGTGAACAATACTTGCATAACACTATGACCTAAGTTCCGATTCCAAGAGTTGTTGGCCGAAGGCTAAAAATACTTCTGAGTTAGCACCTGAAATTTGTACCGACCGTCTGCTTTGAAGACTGTAAATATTGTCGATCGCAACTTGTTGACGTCGGTTACGCCCTGCTGCTCGGCATACTGGTTTTCAATAGTGTAGAGCACGGCCTCAACGTCGAAAGGGTAGAACAGCAAGACAATCGGACCTTTCCGAGCAATCCCAGCTTTGCGAGCAAGCTGCGCGGCAAGCGTAGGCATCGGACCGTCGGCCGGCACTGTATATCCCCAGGTGGTGTACTCTTTGCTCGTGCCCGAGGTCACTTTGGCGCCCTTCTGAAAGTCGTAAGCCAGATGGACCAAGTTATCGCGTCCGAACACTCCTAAACGAATGCCGAATTGGTCGAGCCAAGCTTGAAATGCCGCGGAAGACTCCGGCTCGAACCGAATTTTCCAGCGTTGCCAACGCGGCACACGCTCGACCACACCGTCGCCGCCAGCGCCGGGCATGCGAGAATCTCCCAGGCCCTTGCCTTTACCCGCCTCTTTCTCTGCATCCAGCATTTCGTCAGAGAGCAAGACTTCGTTCATAGACGCGGCTGCCGTCAGCGCATCGAGGGTGTCTTGCAGTTGCGGTTCCGACAGATCAGGCGCGTCTTCGACGCCCGGTGGATCGGGCTCATCGGCCAACCCTTGATTCGCGTTGGGACTGGTGGCCTCGACTGGCACGACCGGAATCGGTTCGATCGTCGGAAACTGCCGCGTTGCGAAGAAAACGACCAGCAAGCCGGATACGGCAGCACCGACCATAATAAGCAACGCAATTAGCAAAGTGGCTGTGCGATCGTACGTATTGACCGTTAGCTGATACTTACGTGGCATCAGAGTCGGCTGAGCGTCAGTACGTTGAAGCGGATCGGGCATGGACAAGTCGAGACGGTCTCTGAACGAATGACGGCTTGAATGCGTGGGGTAGCTTACGGCAAAGGAGGGGCCGATGGCCGAACGGTTCGGTACCAGGTTTTCCAACGATCGATGGCGTTGAACCGTTGGCTGTCGTTAAAGTTGTCGTCGAGACCAAACCCTTTGAATTTGCGACTGACGAAGCGAAGCCCATCGCGTGCTTCGCGAACCACTCGCTTGTCAGGGTCCGTTAATGCGTAAATTAGCGTTGGAGCAAAGTCGAGACTACGCATCTTCGATAAAGCCCTTACTGCGAGTATTCGCCCCGCCGGGTCACCACTTTTGACCAGCTGTTGCAATCGCCTCGCCTCGTCGGGCGAGACGTTGCTCACTTGCAGTGCGGTCGGATCGTTGACCAACGCTTCGAGATCTTCGCTGCCTGCACCGTCCAGCATCCCCAAAAACTGGTCAATTTCTGTGGGTTTCTCCTCCGTGACCAATCGGCCCTGACGCATCTTCATGCGACTCAAATTTGCCGCGAGCCCGCGACCGCCCACGAGCGTGCCCTGCCCCATATTGGCCTTGATACTTTTCTGAGTCGATCGCAACAAGAACAGCACGGCAAATGCCGTGGAGCACGGCTGGCCCGATTTCCCCTTCCAACCGCCTTCGGGCAATTGCTCTTCCTTGAGATACTTGTACCCCATCTGATACCATTCCGGCTCTTCTTCGGGCACCCCTGACAGTAGTTCCTCGAAACTCTTGTAGCGTTCCAGCGAGTAGAGCATGTAACTGGGGTACTCGGCGTCTTCGATCAAGGCTGCGCTGAAGTTCTTGTCGAACCAAGCCTGTCCGCGCGAGATTGCGCTCATCATACGTTCACGACTGACCGCGCTACCCGACATCGTGCGCACGCGGTTTTTCCCTTCTGGTTCGACTCGCTTCAGTACGGAAGAAGCTTCCTCAGCGTCTTCCGTCACTTCGGTACCTCCACCAGGCTTGGTCAATCCAAGCACGTTACCGAAGATCAGCGTGCTGCCCATACCAGCCGCCAGCATACTCGCGGTGACACCTGTCTGGTCTACTAGCTCAAAGTTGCCTGGGTCTTTACCCTGGTATCCCCAGGCACCGCTAGGATCTTGAGTTCGCAAGAGCCAGTTTGCGCAGGCGTCTACTTTGTTCACACTCGGCGGCAGACCCACCTGCAATAGTTCCCAAATGCAAAGCGCGGCGTATTGCGTCTGCGAGGTGTCGCCACTGCGGTAGGCGCCATATCCCCAACCTCCGTGTGGCTTTTGCCGATTGCTAAGTACGCCTGCAAACTGAGATATCTTTGATTTGTGCTTTGCTGCGTCCAACTCGGCCAGAAAGATGATCGCCAGACCATTGCTATACATGTCGGTGTTGGTCATCTGCTGCGACGTGGTATTTTGGCACGCCTCAACGGCAGCCAGAACGTGCGGATTATCAGGCGAGGCCCCATCTTTGATAAACGCCAGAGCAATGAGGCAGAGCCCGCCCAGACGCGTCTCTGAATGGCCATCGAGCGATTGCAGACCGCGCTCGATCATCTTTCGCACCTCCGGGCTTTCGGGGGTCACGGCCCAAACATGCGTTGAGGAGAAGAACGTGGCAGGCCCCAATATGGCGACGACCATTAGTCTTCGGAAGAATGAACGTCCTGTCAGCTGCGCACACCGAACCCGGCCTGGATTGGTGCCTCCCGCGCATAGAATCCTGCCGTCTACCATCGGCGACTTCCTACTCGTTTTCGACTCAACACTGTTCCGCACGATGCACCAGAAACTCAACCCACAATACCTAGTCGGGTCAGCTGCCTCGTCGCCGAGGGACAAACCTAACAAGAAGGTCCGGCGAACGCTGACGGAGAATGCTAGACGGGCAATTTGTGCAAACGCTCAAGCTTGCATCGTAGCTATCGTGATCGTCCAGTGTCAAGCAACCTAACCGGTTGACCACACCGAATTGACACTTCGCTGGCCGAGGTTTAACATAGTCCCCTTCAGGAGTTTACGTCGCCGCGATGCGGCCCGACGCTCTCCATCGGACAGATAGCTCAGTTGGTAGAGCACGGCCCTGAAAAGGCCGGTGTCGGCGGTTCGAGCCCGCCTCTGTCCACTCAATAGAAGTCAGATTTCTCTTCTGATCCGGTCGAGTAGCTCGGTCAATGTCTGGCCGTCTGAGTCTGGCTCTTGACCCCGGCCGTTGACGTCGATCCGTCCGCGTCATGTATGCACAGGCGGTGTGCCGGCTAGTGTCAGCTCGCGGTAGTTGGGTGTTTTTCTGGATTTTCTTGTGCCGCACGTGGTCCCGGGCGTACAATGTGTATCACTTGAGGTAGCCTCAGGCAGCTGCCCAGTGCGCAGATGTCAAAGCGATGCGAGGAGCGACCTAACTGGCACAGTCTAGCTGACACAGTGCCATTCTGCGAAAAGACACTATCGTAATCGATATCCGAAAAGCTGGCGGACGGTCAATTGTTAGTTGACCGGTTGCGAGCTTTTTCTGTTTACTAACTGGGAGGACGAGTCTAATGAATCGAAAATTTTTCCAACTACTGTTCGCTTGCGTCGCGTCGTTGGTGGCGACCAATCAATTTGCCTCAGCACAGTTCTTCTTCACGGGCCCCTCAGGCGGCGACTTCTTCGACGAATCGAACTGGAACACTCAGGCTGATGGCTTAGGTACCGCACCGGTCGGCGACCCGCTGGTCGATAGCGCTTCCAACGCCATTTCAATCGATCTCATTATTGATGGCGATACCGTGGAAGCTGCGGGACAGGTGGACTTTGGTACCGGCTCTCTAACGCTTCAGAGTGGGTCGATGCTTAGCATCACAGGTGCCGGTCACGATTTCGATATCAACTCCGACTCGACGTTCTCGCTTACCGACTCGACGATCGAGGTGAACGACGTCATCAGCTTCGAAGGAATCAGCCTCTTTAGCGGTGGCACCATTACGTCGATCACCGACGATATTACCTTCCAAAACGATTTCATCAACCTGACCATCGACGGCACCACGTTTAACGCACAGGACACGGTGTACTTCGACGGTCCGACGCCTGGATCGATCACCAATGCTACGTTCAACGTGACCGACCAGTTCGGCTTACGCGACGATGGTTCGGGGGTCGCAGAAGTGGTCATGATCGATTCGATGATTGACATTGATGCCAATGGCAGCACGTCGGGCGGAGACATTCAGAATGTCTTCTCCGGCGACGCGATTGGCTCGTCTCTGACACTGCTGGGGGCCTCAACTTTACGAGCCGACGGAGTCGAAGAAGGTGCCGACCTGATTCTTGGCGGCACCACGACGGCAACCTTGGGTGTTCACTTCAGTGAGCGGGTGACCGACGCAGGATCGACAATCACGCTGACTACAACTGGTGCGGAACTGAACATCGTGGCCCTGGACAGTGGCGACGTCGACTATGTCGACCCTCGACCGTTCCTCATCAACGGCATCACTGGCTTGGATTACGCGACAGATCCTACCACCTGGAACGTAAGCAATTGGGACGGCTCTAGCGCGGTTTCACTGCAGATTATTCCTGAGCCGACGGCGATTGCGTTGGCCCTAGGCTGTATGGCTCTCGCATTCTCGCCTCGAGCACGGCGAGATTAACGATACGCTCAGTGCTGGCAGCGGCGCTGTGCCGTTGCAGAATTGCACTAAAGCACTTACGGTAAGATCGGAACTTGATAGGCACGTTGGGAGTGGTCGATGCGCAGTTGGACGGCTCGATTCTTTGTATTTGGCGTAGTCATGTGCGGAGCGCTTCGCACTGCTGACGCGGTCCGAATCATGACCACGCCGTCCACTGGCGGCAGTACGCCATTTCAGTTTGACAACATTGCCCTCACACCCGACGGCAATACGCTCGTCGCGAATGGGCAGTTCACATCCGGTGGCGACCGTGTCTGGTCGCTGCCGGTGCCGGCCGATCCGTCTACCGATACGGTCTCGCTCACGCAGCTGAGCACCAATAGTTTTCTCGTGAATGCGTACGATGTCGAGTTCCCGCCAGTGATCTCGCCCGACGGTCAGACGATCCTATTCTCTCACAATGGCAGCTCTGGGGCTGTCAACACGATCTATACAATGCCCATCACTGGCGAGGGCAGCTCCAACTTCACCGGACTATTCGGCGCGGATCCGAATTTGGTTACGCCCGGCGATGGCAATAGCCATCCGGTCTTCGCTGGCACGGACGTGTACTTCATCAATAATAACGCCGGGTTCGATGGCGCCGCGGTACCGGACTTTAACAATCCTTCGAGTCCGTCGGCGTGGCAATCGAGCGGGCCCGATTGGGATCGCATCTACAAACGGACTTCTGCCGGAGTGGTCACTCCTGTCACCTCGCCAGCAGACGGCGATATTGACCCAGGATTGTTCACGGTCGTACCTGGCGGAAACTCAATCCTCTTCGCGCCGGACAACCCGGTTGCCGAACGCATCAATCGCGGAGATATCCGACCGAAGATCTACTCGATTCCCACGAGCGGCGGTACTCGACAAGAAATACCGATACCCGCACCAGCACACAATTTCTCGATCGAGAAGCAAATCGGCGTTTCGGCAGATGGCTTGACCGTGTTCTTCATCGGCGATTACCTGAGCCTGGGCAAGAGCGAGTTGTTCTCCGTGCCTATTGCGGGCGGAACACCAACGCGGGTTAGTGAGGATATGCACTGGGCCGGCGATGTGAGTAGCTTCGCCATCTCGCCAAGCGGTACGCATATTGCCTATGTTGCTGGCCAAAATGTGGGGGCCAATGCCGAACTATTTCTGACGCCGATCGCAGGTGGAACGGGCAACAGCATTCGGATTAGCGACCCAGCACCGATCAACTCGGGCGAGTTGGACGTGTCGATCTCGTCGGGGATCACGGGGCAAGAAGGCGGTCAGATTGTCTTTTCGAACGACTCCTCAGAGGTGTACTACCTGGGTGATCTCAACACCAACGGAGTCAACGATCTATACGTTGTGGACACGACGGAGAAACTTGGGCTGGTACCGTCGGAATTCTACTTTGTCGGCCCGTCAGGCGGCGATTTTTTCGACGAGAGTAATTGGAACGACCAGCCCGACGGCTCAGGCAGCTCGCCGCCCGCAAACACCATTGAGCCTGGCCAGCGCATTCAGCACGCATTGGTGATCGACGGCGACACAGTTTCTTCAGGATCGCCTGCGAACGGGCTGGGTCGCAAAGCGGTATTCGAGTCGGGCAGCAGTCTGGAAATGACGCCCGGGTCAGTACTCAATTTCCCCGAATCCGTCGATGAAGTCGAATTCCTATTTGGATCCGGTTTCATGTTTACCGATGCGACGATGACCGTCTTTGAAGACATTTTTTTTCACGGCACAACGATCATGTCGGGTGGCACCATCGAGTCGCTCGACGACGACATCGAATTTCAGGACGCCAACGACACGACCATCACCGGCACCACTTTTCGCGCAGCCGATAACATCCTGCTGGACAACTCGATCACGTCGGTAACGGGGGCCACGTTCGAGTCGAGCGATCGCCTTGGCGTCCGCTACGAGATCGATTTTTCGGTATCTGACACGACGATTGACGTGAACAATGGCAATGGCGACATCGAAGACATTTTTGCTGGTGCGCAGGGCGAGAACACCGTCGTCACGCTCGAGGGGGCATCGATACTCAACGCTGACGCCGTACAAGAAGGGGTCAGTCTCGTTTTGGATGGCTCGACGGTTGCGACGCTACTAGGTGGCTCACCGACCCTTGGCGACAATGCCTCCGAGGATCTGGTGGATGCTGACGGCACGATAACGCTGATGTCTGCCGCAGCCGAGCTGACGACACTGCGAGCCTCGGCCAGCGATGTCCGGTCCAGGGTTATCAACGGTTTGACGGGCCTCTCGTATCTCGATGATCCCACGGCGTGGAATATCGAAGACTGGGACGGCATCGCACCGATTGCCGCGCTAAGTGTTGACGGTGGGAACGGCGACTTCGACGACGATGGCGACGTGGACGGCAGCGACTTTCTGGCGTGGCAGCGGGGGCTGGGCAATACCTTCACCCCGGCGGATCTCGCCGCCTGGCAAAGCACCTACGGTACGAGCGCGCTGGCGGCTGCAAACGCAACGAGTCTTCCGGAGCCAACTGGCTCCATCTTGGTTTTGCTTGCTTTGTTGGGCTCAACGCAAACGCGACGACGAACGTGATTTCACGGAGGAACGAAATAGCATGGCAATTTCTAAGCCTGCCGGATCACGGCAACAATCCGCTGATCATCTCGATTTGCGCATCGGTTTTACACTTGTCGAGCTGCTCGTGGTGATTGCAATCATCGGCGTATTGGTTGCACTGCTGCTACCGGCAGTGCAAGCTGCGCGCGAGGCCGCTCGACGCACGCAATGCAAAAATAACCTCAAGCAAATCGGCTTGGCGCTGCACAACATACACGACAGCGAGGGCGCACTTCCGCAAGGTGTTTACGGCGATCCAAGAGATAACGCGACGGACAATTCGCAAGGGTTGAGCTGGATGACGCGGATTCTCCCGCACATCGAACAGCAAGCCCGGTTTGACCAGATTGCGGAGTTCGTTCCGCCGGGATTCACTGGTTCGGCCTGGGAATTCTATCGGCCTTTCGAGTACGCCGAGTCGCTCGGCACCGTCATTCCTTCGTCGGACATTCCGATCGACGTGTTTAATTGTCCGTCCGCCGACCTACCGCTGAACGTCCCAGCCGACGCGACCAATCCGCTCGCGGTTGGAATGGCGACCACTTGCTACAAAGGATCGAAAGGGGTTGGCCGACGTGGTGTGCTGGTTCGACCCGACCCGCGAGACGTCGGTCGCATTCGAGAATACCGCCCAGGCGACGGCGGGAGCCCAGAAGTGCTTCGCATCGAGCAGCCGGCGTTCACCCGACTAAGCTTCAATCAAATCCCAGATGGCCTGAGTAACACGATTGCCGTGGCAGAAGCGGCGTACGCAATTGAAACCAATCTGTACGGTGCCCGCTGGCCAATGTGGATCGGCACGCCGGGTGGAGATTGGGACGAGGTGATGTTGTACAAAACGGAATTTACGCTCAATTGCGAATTCGGAGCCGTCAAAGAGTTTTGGAAAGAAAACGATGACCCTTCGGTCAACTTGGCACGCGAGAGACTGCACAGCTTTCTCGACGACCGCAATCGAAGCGACGTCAACGACTGTGCCTACGGCTGGCACCCCGGCGGCGTGATGTGCGTGTTTGTGGACGGATCTGTGCATTTTCTCAATGATGACCTCGACCATCGCACTCACATGTACCTGGGAAACCCCACCGACGAACAAACGATTCAGTCACTCGATTTGTAGGCGTTTAGTACCAGATTCCGCTAGTCGCTTTAGATGCTTCAGCTCATTCAGCGAAATATGATTCTCTGTGGTTGCCACCGAATTTGCGTGTTACTTTTCGCCCTGCTGATCTGCGGCGTCGCGAGTGTGCCCCAAACAAGTGCCATCGAAGTCGTGCTCGATTACACGCTGGATGAGCAAAACTCAAATTGGTTTAGCGATTCGCCCGCAGGGCAAGCTCGTCGCGCGTCACTCGACGCCGCAGCCGCGTTCTTATCGGCCATCATCACGAACGATGATTGGAATAGCCTGAGTTCGTTGAATCAGAATATCTCGTTTACCGATATAGCCGCCAGCTCACTCCAAGACTTAGACGGCAACACGGTTCTAGGCTCACCGGAGAGCGACGGCGAGGGCTTCGCCTACAGCTTTCCGACATCCAATCGCTCCAGCCTCGCGGCGAACGAATATGTGATTTACGTTGGTGCATTTGAGTTTGACTCTGGGACGTCTGCACAAGCCAAGGGTGGTTGGAGCAGCAGCGGTAGTAGCCGCAATGCCGCCGGTGCTGCTGGCAGTGAATTCAATACTTGGGGTGGTCGCATTTACTTCGATACGGGTCGCCCGTGGTACACCGGTCAGAACCCGGGTGTCGACCCTACTGACGACTACGGCGTGCAAGATCCGAACAAAACACCCACAACCGACATCCAATCCGACAACTGGGATTGGTCGACGAGCAGTAATACGTGGAAGGGCTTCGACTTGCGGTCGATCGACAGTTCGGCCAGCGGCATGGCGGACCTCTATGGGGTCGGGCTCCACGAAATAATGCACGCACTGGGTACAACAAGCAGCAACATCTCGTCGTTTGCGAATGTCGCCAACGGATTTGCAAACGGCGCTAACGTGGTCGCCGAGTTTGGTGGGCCAGTTCCATTGAGTAGCACTGGAGGTCACTTCGACTCCAACGTGCAAGGGACGGTCTGGGATTCTGACGGTATCATCTCCGAGGCGCTGCTCGACCCGAATTCGACGAGTGGAGACCGAAAGTATCTCACTCGGCTTGATGCGGCACTCTTGCGCGATTTGGGTTACGACGTCCTCTCCACACTCGCAAGCGAACCGCTTTCTCCGGCTGATTTTGACGAGGACGGCGACGTCGATGGCAATGACTTGGCAACTTGGACAGGTGGCTACGGCATTGACAGCACCGGCGACGCGGACGAAGACGGCGAGACTTCCGGCAGCGATTTGCTAATCTGGCAACGCGAGTTCCAGCAGCAGGTCGCCGGCAGTTTGGCCTTAGCCGTGCCTGAGCCTAGTTCGACCACGCTCTGTCTCTTGCTACTGGTGGGAGCGGTTGGCAATCATCGTCGAGTTCGATCAATCGAGGTGAGCGTGCCAAATCGCCGCCAATGATGTTGCGGTATGCGCCTGGCCTCAGATTCCACCGTCGCAAATTGACGACTCTAGCAGTAATCACTCGTACGCTTTAGTACCGACGGCGAGGCGGGATCGACTCGCACAACAGTGCAACCGCAATGATGAGGAGCGTCGACGGTTCCGGAACTCCCACACTAGCCGCCAGCGCGAGGCTGCCATGCTGGTTGAGCCAGATCGCCAAGTCATCTCCGTCGACATCATGATCGTTGTCGGCGTCACCGTCAGCAGGCAGTGCACCAGACGACGTTCCAAATCCCATTTGCCAAGCCAGAAAGTCGCGCCCATCGACGGCTCCACTACCGTCGAAGTCAGCGTTATCGGCAAGGTTGATACCCTCGGAGGACAATGCGAGTACGAAATCGCGCTCGCCACCAAATCGCTCCAAGCCGTCTTCGTAAGCTTGACCCAATGCGTAAACCGAAGCACTTGTGCTTCCGGTGCGTCGCCATTCGAAACCGGGGTTGCCGCCACCAGTAATGCGCAGTCCATATCCGGCTGTGCCACTGCTCGCTTCCAACGCAATCGCGCTGTCTAGTACGACGGCTGCTTCGTCGCTGGCTGTCAGGCCGGTCAGACTCAGGCCGATCAACGTGAGCAGTGACTTGCCTTGAACCAACGCCGCCGCACCAACGTCGGCAACCTCAAACAATTCGATATTGATTAACACGTCACTCGGATCGACGGCAGGATCATACTCGTAGCCGAGGAAGATCGTTTTTAGATCAAACGGCGACTCCACCTGAAAAGTCTGACTCAACGAAGCAATCGCAGCGTCGCCGGTGGCCGCCTGGCTGGGCATGGCAGTGGTCAAGTCGGCGTCGCTCGCATCAGGAAACGGAATTCCCACGTGCACAATCGCCCCTGTCGGTACTGCTTGACTGTTGAAGTCTGACGCGCCTAGATCGGCTGACCCGTTTAGGACGGGGTTTCCCCAGAAATCGAGGCCGCCGTTGTTGCTGATGGCCACG
>JBCDBK010000106.1:0-16494 GCA_039184115.1 Planctomycetota bacterium
GAGCCGTCGGCGCTAGCCGCGGATGAACCACTAAAAAACTTGGCTAGCAGGTCACCCGCAGCTAGCGCCGACGGCTCAATTTGGAACTACTGAAGGTGGCGTTTTGTAACGAAAACAAATCCGATTTTCAAAACTCCCTGCCGCACACAGGTGCAAACACTAACATCACAGCGTTATTCGCCGCTTGGCCGCGATTATTTTGAAACAAACGGCGTCCGACGTGTTTCATAAAGATCGGCAGCGCAAGCCGCAAGCCGTTGCCAAGCAGCAACTTGCGGCATTTTCTAGTGATTGGCAAAACGTTTCAAAACTCGATGAGTGCCGTTTAGCAACCTTTTGCCCCGAGCGCGTGGCAAGCAGATTATCACCGATTGAGTGGCCAAATGCGAAGGTGATTTTTGGCCGGTGGAAATTGCCTCACGCAGAGACACGGAGGACGCAGAGTTTCGAACGCTGAGATTATGTAGGGTGCGTAAAGCGATAGCGGCACGCACCGTTATGTGGGGTTCATGGTGCGTTATGCATTCGCTGCACGCAGCCTACGGACTGGCGAGGTAAAGTACGAAGCACATGGCCGTCCGGTTTTATCTACGTTTATCCGCGTCCATCGGCGGCTAATTAACCCCGTACCTGGAACGTATCAAACCACTTGCGGCAAGATTGAAGAATCAGCTGCCCTGGCCGTCTTCGATATACGGATCATCTAAAGATAATTCTCCGTTCGGCAATTCGTAGTACGTGTGACCGTTGATTGAGTAGACATTTGGCACACCGAGGCGGCGGCTTTCTGCTTGTGCTTTTGCGACTGCTCGCGACATGACACGCATCATGTCGTCAGCCCAAGCTTCAACCTCCTCAAGAGACCTTTTGGACGGGCTCACTTCATGGTTCTCCGACAAAAACCGTTCAATTGCACTTTATTCCTTCATCTGCGTCTGTCTGCGTCCATCGGCGGCTAATTCACCCCAGCACCGGACACGTATCAAACCACTCGCGGCCTTGGTCGAGGAGCCATTGGCGGCATTCGTCGGGGCCCCAGAAACCCGGGTCGTACATGTAGAGGGTGGGGCGATCGCTCTCTTGCCACGCCTGTAGGACTGGGTCGCAGATCTGCCAGGCGGCTTCGACTTCGTCGGCGCGGGCGAATAGGCTGGCGTCGCCGTCGAGGGCGTCGAGCAACAGACGTTCGTAGGCTTCGGGCATCGCGCCACGGAATTCCTTCTGATAGTTAAACTCGAGATCGGTCTGGCGCATCTTCATCCCCGCGTCGGGCACCTTCGTCTGAAAGTGCATCTGAATGCCTTCGGCCGGTTGCACCTGAATGACGAGGCGGTTCGCTTCGCCCAGATCGTCGGAGCTATCGGCAAATAGCTTATGCGGCGGGGCGTGAAACTGAATCACGATCTGCGTCGTGCGGCACGACATGCCTTTGCCGCTGCGCAGATAAAACGGCACCCCCTGCCAACGCCAGTTGTCGATCGAGAGCTTGAGCCCGGCAAAAGTCGCCGTCCGACTGGTTGGCTCAACGCCCTCGGATGCCGAATAGCCACGATACTGGGCGCGGAACGTATCGGTCACTGGATCGAGCTTGCGGACGGCGTGCAAGACTTTTACTTTTTCGTCGCGGATAGAGTTCGCCTCGTAACGGACGGGTGCCTCCATCGCGGTGATCATTAGCAGCTGCAGCAGATGATTCTGAATCATATCGCGCACTACGCCCGCCGAGTCGTAGTAGCCAGCGCGGCTACCGACGACCACCTCTTCGGCCACGGTAATTTGCACGTGGTCGATGTAGTTGCGATTCCAGATCGGCTCGAAGATCGTATTCGCAAAGCGCAGCACCAGCAAGTTCTGCACCGTCTCTTTACCGAGGTAGTGATCGATACGATAAACCTGGTGCTCTTGGAACACTTCGTGCGTAATGCGATTGAGTTCTCGTGCGGTGGCAAGGTCGGTGCCAAACGGTTTTTCGATGACGATCTTCCGGCAGCCATCGCATTCGTCTGCAAGTCCCGATTGACCCAGGTGCTCGATGGCGGGCTTGTAAAATCGCGGTGCGGTCGAGAGGTAGTAGAGCCGCTTCGTGCTGGAATCGTTTTCCAACTCGTCGAGGAACTTACCTAACGCTACGAAGTCGTCCGCCTTGCCGATATCACCAGCTTGATAGTAAATCCGCTGGCAGAATTCGTCCCACACTTTGAGGTCGAACTTCTCACCGACGAAATGAGCGGTCGTTTCTGCCAGATTAGCGCGCCAATCTTCGTGCGAAAATGGGCTGCGCGAAAAACCGACAATCCGAGGAGGACTTTCCAAGCGGCCTTTGCGAAACGCCTGATAGAGCGCGGGAATCAGTTTGCGTTTGGTCAGGTCGCCGGAGGCGCCGAAGATGACAATGGTTTGAGGCATAGTGAGGCGCGGGTTACTAGGCGCTAGGCGCGAGTTCTGGAGGGAGGGCTTTTGCGTAGAGTACCACAACTAGCGCCTAGCGCCCAACGTCTACCAGCTCTAGATCGTCACCGAAGGCTAGATGGTCATCGAAGTGAATCCGCCATCGACGTAGATTGCCTCGCCGGTGATGAAACTCCCCGCGTTACGAGAAAGCAGCAGCAGGGTCGCACCGATCAGTTCTTCGGCCTCACCAAAGCGGTCCATCGGCGTATGCTTCATGATGTCGGCGACACGCTCTTCGCTCAGGATTTTGCGATTTTGCTCGGCGGGGAAGAAACCAGGACAGAGGCAATTCACGCGGACGCCTTGCGTGGCGAACTCGCGCGCGACATTTTGGGTGAGGTTCAGCACGGCCGCCTTGCTCGCCGCGTACGTGAACACTTTCGACAGTGGCAAAAAGCTGGTCACGCTACCGACGTTGAGGATCGCGCCGCCGTCGCGCTCGATCATCGCCTTGCCGAACACCTGACAGGCGTAGTGCGTGCCGTTAAGGTTTGACTGAATGATCTTGTTAAACTCGTCCTCTTCGATCTCAAAGTACGGAGTCGCTGAGTTCACGCCCGCACCGTTGATGACCGCGTCGACGCGACCGTGGTCGGCGAGCACCTTGTCGCACAGCTCTTGGATCGACCCTTTGTTCATCGCATCGACGGAGGCGAATGACGCCTTGCCACCCTTTTCTTCAATCGACGCAACGCGGGCATTGCCACGCTCTTCGCTCCGCCCCGCGACAACGACATGCGCCCCCGCCTGCGCGAGACCTTCAGCCATCTCGCCACAGAGGACACCGGTGCCGCCAATTACGACAGCCACCTGACCGTCGAAGCTGAATAGTTTCTCTAGGTAGGACATCTATTCTTCCAAAAAATTGAACCGCCAAGGACGCCATGAGCGCCTAGAAAAATTATTGGACCGCACATTCTTGGCGCTCGTGGCGTCCTTGGCGGTTAACTTTCTATTTCTAAAAAGGCTCTTTTCGTTCTTTCAACCACTCGGTGTGGAACATCTCGCCGCGGGGTTTATCGGTGCGTTCGTAGGTGTGAGCGCCGAAATAGTCGCGTTGGGCTTGCAGCAGGTTGGCGGGCAAGTTTTCGCGGCGGTAACCGTCGTAGTAGGCCAGGGCGGTCGCGAACGCAGGGACGGGTATGCCCAACGTTGCGGCCGTTGCGACGACGTGACGCCAGGCGTCTTGGCAGTCGTTGATTGCTTGCTGGAAGTAGGGCGCAAGTAGCAAGTTCTCGAGGTTTGGCTCTTTGTCGAACGCCTCTTTGATCGTGTCGAGGAAGACGGCGCGGATGATGCAGCCGCCACGCCATAGCAGGGCACAGTCGCCGTAGTTCAGCGGCCAATCGTGCTCTTCGGCAGCCGCTTGCAGTTGGACAAAACCTTGGGCGTAGCTGACGATTTTGGAAGCGTAGAGTGCCTGACGGATGGCGTCGATGAATTCCTTCTTGTCGCCGTCGTACGCAGGCGAAGGCCCGGTGAGCGACTTGCTCGCGCGGACGCGAGAGTCTTTCGCTGACGACAGTCCGCGTGCGTAGACGGCTTCGGTCACGAGCGTACTGGGCACGCCTAAGTCGAGTGCCAGCTGACTCATCCACTTGCCGGTGCCCTTCGCGCCCGCACGGTCGAGCACCTTGTCGACCATGTAGGTGCCATCGGAGTCTTTGACGCTGAAGATGTCGCGGGTGATTTCGATCAGGTAGCTGTCGAGGTCGCCTTTGTTCCATTCCGCAAACACGTCGTACAACTCGTCGTTTGACAGTCCGAGTGCTTCTTTCATCAGGAAGTAGGCTTCGCAGATGAGCTGCATGTCGCCGTACTCGATGCCGTTGTGCACCATCTTGACGTAGTGGCCGGCACCGCGTGGCCCGACCCATTCGCAACAGGGAATATCTTCGTTGGGTCCAACCTTGGCAGCGATCGCCTGAAAGATCGGTTTGACGTGTTCCCACGAACCCTCGCTACCGCCAGGCATCATGCTGGGACCCTTAAGCGCGCCCTCTTCGCCACCGGAAACACCTGTGCCGCAGAACAACAGGCCCGCTTCTTCGACCTTTTGCGTGCGACGTTCGGTGTCTGCGTAATACGTATTGCCGCCGTCGATGATGATGTCGCCCGGCTCGAGTAGCGGAATCAGCGTGTCGATAATCGCGTCGACGGCAGGACCGGCTTTCACGAGCATCATCACTTTGCGAGGACGAGCCAGATTCTTGACGAGTTCTTCGATCGTGTGGCAACCGACGAAGTTCTTTCCGGCAGCGCGACCGGAAATGAAATTATCGACAACGCTTGTCGTGCGGTTATTGACGGCGACCTTAAAACCTCGGCTCTCGACGTTCAGAGCCAGGTTCTCGCCCATGACGGCCAGACCAATCAAACCAAAATCGCAATCTGCACTCACAATGACCTCGCAAAAAACAAAGAAGGAGTAGAGGCACACCGCCTAGCTGACCTCAACCAATCGCCGACAAGCCCATCATCATCGCTGGTGCTGTAGGTCTGGTCAATGGTCGAGCGGTGAATGTCGAAATCGAAATGTGCCGAAAATAATCTGCAATTTCCGGTTTTTCGTGACCAGTTTCTGTGTTTCGACCAAACTCGTCGTTTGATGCCCCAGGCGGCTGCAGGATCGCTAGACAGCTTAGGCAATTTGACTATCATCGGAGGTTTGTCGACACGTCACGGCAGCGTGTTAGGTGACGGTCGACCTCTTCTCGACCTCTCGCGTAGCTCCCATTGACACGAGCTTTACGCCCACAACTTTTTACAAACACAACGAATCACTCCAAGGCGAATTTGAAAGAACAAGTGATGGCTGGACTCGACATAAAACAGAGCGGTGAATGTGAACTCGACTTTTTAGCTCTCGGATCGCTCGTACATCGGCTCGATCCGGGCACCATTCCGTTTCGCCGCGCACGATCGTTTGAGGTACACGTGTCGGGTGGTGAGTACAACTGTGCTGCCAACTTGGCCAGCTGCTTCGGTCAGCGCACCGGCATCGCCACGGCGATGGTCAACTACGGCATCGGCGAACTCGTGCAGGCACGCGTCCGCGAGATGGGCGTCACGCCATTTTACAAGCACTTCGAGCATGACGGAGTGCGTGGACCGAATATCGCGACCGTATACAGTGATCGTGGTCACGGCGTGCGGGCTCCGGTTGTGTTCTACAACCGAGCCAACGAAGCCGGCGCGATGCTCAAGCCGGGCGACATCGACTGGCAGGCGATTCACGGCCGCGGCGTACGCTGGTTCCACTCGGGTGGCATCTACGCCGCACTCGGCGAACATACGTCGGACCTGATTGTCGAGGGCATGAAGGCGGCGAAGGACGCGGGCGCGATTGCATCGTTCGATTTGAACTATCGTGCCAAGTTGTGGAAGACGCTGCCCGGCGGCGAGAAGAAAGGCATCGACATGAATCGCGAAATCGCCGCAAATCTCGACGTGCTGATCGGTAACGAAGAAGACTTGCAGAAGGGGCTAGGTCTGGTCGGACAAGACGTTGAAAAGTCGTCAAAGCTCGACCCCGAAGCGTTCTTTAGCATGATCGAAAAAGTGAAGGCCGAGTTCCCCAACGTCAAGATGGTCGCGACCACGCTTCGTGAAGTCAAATCGACCAGCCGTCACAACTGGAGCGCGGTGCTGTGGCTTGACGGCGAACGATTCAAAGCGCCGATGTTAGAACTCGACGTGATCGACCGCATCGGTGGCGGTGACGGTTTTGCGTCAGGGTTGATCTACGGCATGCTCTCCGGCCAAGAACCTGAGCAAGCTCTGCGTCTCGGTTGGGCTCACGGCGGCCTAATGACCACCTTCACCGGCGACGTGTCGATGGCGACAGTATCGGAAGTCGAAGCCCTCGCCGAAGGCGGCACCGCCAGAGTGCAACGCTAGCTACGATTTGCCACAGTACTACCACCTGCCTTTACAGGTTGGAGACAACTGCGCAGACCTAGCCGAGTCGTAGGTCCTACTCGCCTAACGATCATAGACTGGCAGGCTCAACACTCGGTCTTCGACCCTGGCCAGCTCTTCTGCCACGGTCGTTTGGTCTTCGCCGCCGTAGTCGGCTTCCAGTTGTTCGAGCGTGAGCCCCTCTTTCAGACCGCGGAGCGTGGGAAGAAAGTCGTCGACGTGAAACGATTCGGCAAGTTCTGCGAGGTCGAGTTTGTCGTCGAGCAGTCGCTCGGCGAAGACGATGCCGGCTCGGTTGGCGGCCATGTCGATAAAACTGAAGCCAGTGCCACCATTAGCATCGCGCATCTCTTTCGCCAGTCCCGCCGCGACCGTCGCTACTTTTCCAACCGCCACGTGCAGATGCGCAGAGACGAAGAAGTGCTTCGTCAGGTCCGTCCGCTCGCGCATGGTCGGTTTGCCGAGTACTTTCAACCTCGCCGCGCGCTCGTCGTCGGACTCGACCTGCGTGACCAGAGACGCAGTCGTCGGCAAGGTACGTAAGAACGTCGCGTCGTCGACGAAAATACCAAGCGCTAGCAGCAGTGCTCGTCTAGAATTTTGCGAGTTTAGCCGCTGGGCCGACCTGGCTGCTTGCCGTACATACAGGTTCGTCAACTCGTCGGTCGGCATCGCTTCGCTTTCGGCTGGCGCCGCTGCACGCGATTCAGCGTGCTGAGTCGCTAATGCCAGCAGATCGGTCAGGATTGCGTGCGTATCGCGGACTAAGGGAGAAGCCCGCTGTTTCCGCGCAACCACCACTGGTTTCTGCGGCATCTTTGGGATCTCTAGAAATCGCAGATACTGGCGTGCCGCCGGATCGCGTGGCATCGCCGAACTCAGGACATGGTAAATTTCCTTGAATCGCTCTCTGGTTGGGGCTGAGAGACTGCGCACGTTCGTCAGGCCATAATCGCGAATCTCTTCACCCATCATCGCCACCAACAATGCGTTGACTGGGTCGAAAATTACTCGCGACCCTGCTGCTCGCTGAGGCCCCCTTGTCAGCATGGGCCGCATCACGCTCTGCGGCTCAGGACTGTGCGAAGCGCCCAGGTAGTGACCCAACTCGTGTACCAGCAGCTCTAGGCGTTCGACTTCGAGGAGGTTTCTAGATCGTTCGCGTAGCAGAATATGCGAATGTAGCGGCAGACGCGTCACACCCAGGTGCGATCGCCCACGTTGCGCTTCGTATTGACTACTGAATCCAATCGCGAGCTGGCCAGGTTTTACTTTGACACTGCGTTCGAACTCTCGCAATGTTTGAAGAAAGTGCCTCTGATTTTCGTCCGACTGCCAAGTCGCCACTTCGACGACCTGTAGGCGGATGCCGCTCTGACGCTCAAGAATGGCAGACGCGTCGCGAATGCGTTTGCGCAGCTTCGGCTCCCAAATCCGTCGATGCGTCGGTTGGTCGTCGTCGGTCAGCAGTTTGACTTCGATCGTCACTGCCTCGTTAGCAGATTTGGGCCGTGGCGGCTCGGTTGTCGAAACATCCGCCGTCTGTTCGCCGAGTCCGATCTGCTCCAAGTGAAGGTTCTGCCCGTCAGTGCCACGCGTAAAAAAATACGCGCTCGATGCCCGCAGGGGATACTGCTCTCTCCGCAGCCCGCTCCCAAACTGAATGCGTAAACCTTGCTGGAAGAAAATCGGTGTCGAGTCGCCCGACGCGATGGTCAACGGCGTCGGCAACTGGCCTGTCCTTTCAATATCGACCCTAATCGAATTGATCGTCCGATTCGCGAGTACTGCCACCTTTGCCCAGGATGGCTGAGAGCAAAGCAATACGCAGAGCGCAACACCACAACGAACGAGCTGCATCAGATTCCGAAGTTGGGGTGCGGAAGAAGGATTATCGTGTGACTGTATTTTAGTCGATGTCCGGCAATTGGGCGAGCAATCGCTCGTGGCTTGGCTACAGCAGCTCTTGTAGTTCCTGCATGGCCAAGACATCACGATCCTGGCCCAGCCTGGCAAAGGCTGCTTGCAAGTTATTTAGCATGCGGGCCAGCCACTGACGGTGGGTCGCTCGGCCTAGCAAGCTCTGATTCGGACGAACGTCCATCCCCGTGGCCTGCTGGATTCGGTGCGCGATATCGTCGCGACTGAGCAGGCTGCCGCCAAAAAACGGATCGATGTAGCTGGCATCGGTGCCCACTTCGACTTCGGCCAAGAAGTGACCCGGCGCGTTCACGCCATGCACGACCAAGCCCAGCCGCTCGGCCACGCACTTATAAACTAGCACCAAGACGATTGGCAATCCTTGCTTCGTCCGTAACACTTCTGGCAGATAGCTGTTGGTCGGGTTGTAGTAGTCTTCGACATTGCCGCGCAGACCGAACACGTCGAATAGCACGTCGTGCAAATGGGCGAGCAGCGCATCAGGTGACCGCGATTGTACGCGGCGTGTCACCGTATCGGCGAGATTCTCGAGGACCGTTTCCACCTCGACCAAGCTGGCTTCGGGACGCTCGTGCAGCGCGATAGCGAAGGCAGCCCGAAACAATCCGTTGGTCGAGTCGAGCGATCGGAGCTGCTCAGCAAACAGCTCAATTGCCGCAGGCCGGCAGTAAACGCGTTCCGACATCAAGTGCCCCGCATCGCCTAGACTGCCGCACTGTGGTCGGCTGTGTTTGGCCTGCGCGACATCTGTACGAACAGGACCAGCGCTATGTAGGCGACAACGAAGACAAGTCCCATCGTCCCTCCTCGCTTGTAGACCGCCGAGACACCAGCCCCTGTTGCGGCCAAGGCTGCAAATGCCATGCAGATGTTCCAAAACAATCGCTTGGCACCCTTGGGGCGTTCGTCACCCATCAGAGTTTCTTGATTCATCAGGAAGTAAAACGTGACGTACGCTATCGGAATCAACATCGAGCCGAAAACACCAGCCACCACGGTCATCCAGGCCTTGGCGCCTCCAGCCCAGAACAGCGGCCAGAGCACACCGACCGCTGAAATCATGCAGCCTAGACGGAAAGTCCAGCCCTTCGGCGGGACATTGCAGACCTCGCATACGACGAAACCGGATATTACCATCATCAAAGAAATCGACGACAGCGTCATACCGACGACGCCTACACCGAATACAATGTTCGAGAAGAAACCTCCACCCTCGCCGTTCTCGTTGGCAAACAGTTGCTTGAGCGAATCGGCTAGGGCGCCCGTGTCTCGTTTGACGAGTGCTGTGGCCGCAAGTTTGGCTTCTTCGACGGATGGCTCACCCGCGAACTGATACTTTGCTACCGCATCATCGGAGGTTCGCGCAGTCATCAGCTTATCGTACTGATCTTGCATTCCGCCGGTTGGCATAACTAACTCGCTGCCGTTAACCTCGATACCCTCCGGGAACTGCGCGTGAAATTGAGTGGCCGAGGCGATCACGATGCAGCCGGTGGCTACCACAAACGGAACGAACATCCCGGTGCACATATCGAAGATCGAGAGGCCGCGGAACTCTTTGGTCCAACCGCTCGACAGCAAGTTGTACGGCAGGAGGAAAGTCATGTTGATTCCAACCGCAGCCGCACCGGCAGCCAACATCACATCGCGCTGCTGGCTAACAACTTTGTCGCTCCAGTATTGGCGAGCGGCTGGATCGGCAATCACATCGAGCAACGGTTTGAGATCGTCGCTTGGTTGGAATAAATGACGCCACTTGGGAATCAGACCGGAGAGGACACCTGCCCAGTCAACACCATCGCCGACCATCGACATTCGAATGACGACTCCAAAGAAGCACAGCACGATTACGGCGACGACAACTTTCAACACGCCTTCGTAAATCTTGACACCGACGCTACCGCTGCCGTAACTCCAAGTGATTAGCGTGCAAAACACGAGAATGCTAATCGAAACCACCCATTTGCCTTGGGCGGCAGCTTCGCCAGCAAACATGCCACCTTCGGCGAACCAACTGGGGAAAAAGTTTTGTTCCATGACGGCGAAGCACAACGAATACTGCGGCATCGACCAGACCATGTTGGCCATCAGCGACGCGGCCAACCACGACCAGCCGAGCACTGGATTGATATGCTCGTTGATCGCCCGAAACGGTCGCTCGCCCGTGGATAGCGTGACGTAGCTGATCGCGCTGAGCATGATCACGCCCAGAATCATCGCAAACGGTTGTAGCCAGATCATGCTCACACCGGCGAGGATGCCCAAGTAGAGGCTGCCGCCTAGCGAGCCTCCACCGAGCGTCAACGCGCTCTGCAACCAGCCAGGTCCAGAGAGTTTGACATAAGCTGCATACTTGGCGAGACCGCCTGTCGCTTCCGCATCGACCAACAGCTGTCGGTCTGCTTCAATCCGCGCGTCGTCTGACATTGATAAGCCTTAGAGAAACGATGAATACCGCAAGAGACGAGGACACTTGAGACTTTTGCGCCGTCGCATGTAAGGTGCGAGAATAACACGCATCGCTGGCGCGGACAACTCCGGGGGACGCCGACTTCGTGGTTAGAATTTGTCCGCTGGCTATCGTCGTTCAACGTCAAACGCGCCGCTCACGACGAGAGGCTCGGACGCCAAGTTCGCCCACTCGGACAGCGAATCGTCGTATAATCGCACGTCTTGATAGTCCAGCAGCACGGAGAGAACGAACCAAGGATGGGCGGCGTGCAGCCCTTCGTTGCAGTAGGTCACGATCGTTGCGTCTTTGGTAATCGATCGACTCATGTAGAGTTTTCGGAGTTCGTTGACGGATTTAAATCTCCCGTCAGCTGTGAGGTTGTCTGCCCAGGGAATGTTTAGCGCTCGCGGCAGGTGCCCAAGTCGCGCGTGATGCTTGCCGGTGTGATAGACCTTGCCGGGTTGCTCACCTGTGTATTGCTCAACAGGGCGCCCATCGATGAGCACAAATTGCGGCCGGGAGAGATTGGCGCGAATAAACGCACGGTCGACTTCCATCTTCGATACTTGGTGGCCAAGCTGATATTGCGTCGGACTAACGGTAGGCACGCTTGTGACCAAGGTTTTCCCCGCGCTGAGCCACGCCTGCGCGCCACCGTCCAGTATCTTAATGCGCTGATGTCCGTAGCATCGTAGCGTCCAAAACATTCGCGTCGCGAGTCGGCTCTGCAACCTGTCGTAGAGGACAATTGTCGTCTGATCGCTGATGCCCAAGCGGCGCAGTAGCGCCTCAAATTGTTCGCGTGGCGCGGCATTGTATCGCTGCGGACAAGCAGGATCGGTAATGTCGACGATCCAGTCGACGAACATCGCGCCCTGAATGTGCCCAGCGACGTAGTCTTCGCGCTGGCCAACTTCTAACAGGCGAACATTGGGTTGTGACGCCCACTGGGCAACCCAGGTGGGATCGACAAGCACCGGCGATCTTTCGGCAGTGGTCTCACCAGCTTGGCCAAGCATTGGCAGCCAAACGAACATTAGACCCAACAACCATCCGCTTCCAGCTGACGCCAGCTTCATCACCTGCTTCCTTTCCGTGTCGAGCAGTTCCGGTAGACGGGGTCGCAGCGATCCCCAGCAACGACCAATGGCAACCTGGACCTTATTCTACGGCTTGCTCGCAGCGATGCAATCAATGCCAACAAACGCCAGCTTTAGGGGGCATTGATCCGAACCTAGAGCCAATCGCCCAGCAATCCCTCGTCGTCAAGCGTCAATGCTAGTGCGTAAGCCGCCGCGTCGGAATTCGCTGTGCCTCCCGCGCTGACCTCGTCATCAGCAATCTTGGCAGCGAGAGCAAGATCGGCCGACTGAGGCGCCGCGGCTTGCTCTCCAAACTCGAACGGGTCAGACTCGCCCAAGTCTGCAAAGGCCATCTCGCGGGCTGGTGCCGCGAACGGCGCCCGTGACGATGCGGCAGCGGCGGCGACAAGTTCGGCGTCGAAAGACGAAATCGCCGCTGCCACGTTCGTCGAGGTTAGATCGCGCTGCCAGGACAGAAAATCCGAACCATTGTCGAACTGATTGCCGATGTCTGCGCCGCCTTCATTCGACTGCGACAGGCTCGAAGTCTCCGCGGCCTGGTAAGCCGCTGCCCATAGCTCGACGTCCAACTGATCGACGGTGCCGTCGGAATTGCCATCACCGTCGGCCATCGACGGCGTACCGGTCATCGTGTAGCCGCGCTGCCATGCCAAGAAATCACTACCGTCCATGTCGCCGTCCCCGTCGAAGTCTCCCGTGTCGGGCACGTTCTGCCCGTCCGCCGCTTCGATCGCCACTGGCGGATCGAAGTTGCCTACGATCGGCAGGGCCAACTCGTCGCCGAATTCGGCGTAGAGATCATTGCCGAAGGGCACAGGCGTGAACGGATGGTTGATCAGTGCGGTCGTACCAGCGGCCCCCCCAACGATAAAGGCGAGGGGATTACCGGAAACGAGGAAGTACCACTCGGCAATCGTACGGTTGTCCTGAGCGCTGTTTCGCGGCACCCATAATCCAATGTCGTCGATGCCGTCCTGATCCATGTCCGCGGCGACCGGTCGATCGAGTACGCCTGGGAAGCCCCAGTTGATCGTGTTCGCGTTCTCAAAGTTGCCGTCAAACCCGGCGACGTTCATGTCAAAGAAGAACTGGTTGTTATTGAACACGCCCAGATCGTCTTCGCCATTGCCATCGAAGTCGCCCACGATCGGGTGACCGAACATGTTGCCGTTGAGGAACGTATCGGCCCCATCGATCACGAAGTTGCGATTCGTATCGAGCGCCCATTGCCCGGCGAAGTAGAGCCCGATTTCATCGCCGTTTGCGGCATTGCCGTCGAAGTTGCCAGCAATCGGCAACGCACCCACTTCGTTAAAGCCAGCGACTGGCAGTTGTGTGCTGATAATATCGGTACCCGTCGTAATCACTCCGTCGTGATTCGTATCAACCAGCCAACGGCGCGTGTTGGTCTCAACAGAAAAACCATACACAGCCAACGTGTCGAAGCCGCTCGGAATGCCAACTCCGTTGAGCCCAAACTTACCAGCAAACACCAGGTCGTGATTGCCGTAGCTGCCTAGGCCAACTGTGCCGTTGGCGTTCGCAACCTGCATGTTGAAGGTCAGATCGACATTGGTCGCGTCTCCGCCGATTTGCGAGGTGGCCGGGTCCCAAACAAAGTTGCCGTTGGTGTCGATGTTGATGTTCTGCGAAACGAACGAACCAATTTCTGGCCGGCTGTCCACCGTAAACCGTCCCGCAAACGCACCGCCGGCTACGCTATCGCCGGTGGGCAGCGTCACGCTCGCAGGGAATCCGTTAGTGGGCGCCGGGCTGGTGGCATTCGACTCGCCATCGAGCTTGTTGCCCGCCGGATCAACCAGATTGTCGCTCACCGTCAGCGTGAAACGATCGTCAGGCAGCGGCGTTGCAAATGTGAGAGTGACACTAGCGGTGTTGAAGTTCCCAGGAGCAAGCGACCTTCTGAGAACGGAAAACGAATCGCCGATCGCAGGCACCGCCCCAAAAGCGCTCGCGACCGTCACGGTGGAGTTAAATGATGGGTCGTTCGTGATTCGACGTATCTGTCCCGCGTTTACCCCTGTGTGGAAGTAGAGGTAGTCGCCGGGAGTTGGTGCGGAGACAAACGACCCGCCCAACGTAAATGTGGGAAAAATGGTAAACGCCGATGCGGTATTCGCGCCGACCGCAGGTGCTGTGACGGTGTTCAGCAGACTCGGCGGAGTGGAGGGTAAAAACGATCCGGCGTGTAGCATGCTGGTCGCAGTGACGATCGAATAGCCATCGCCCACGGCGGGCGCAGCGCCATAAGCATTATCGACCATGATCGTACCGGTACCCGGAATGTACGCAGAAATCAATCGAGTCTGAGTAGTATTCGCACCACTGGTAAACACGACGAAGTCGCCAACCGTCGGCGGCGCGGCGGCACCAACGAGTCCAACATCGCTAAACGTCGTGGTCGAGACGGCCGCCGTCACCGTGCCCGAAACTTTCACCGCCTGATCAACCGTCGCGGAGTTGATTACGACCTCGCCAACATGATCGCCCACCACGCGATAGTTGCCGATCGTACCAGCCACCGTCGGATCGAGTGCCGGGTAAATGAAATCATTGGCCGTCCCAGCGGCATCGACCCGTGCTGGCAGGTCTTGGAAGTTGATTGTGATGCTGTTGATCAGCGGCGTTGGGTTGTTAATCGAAGGTTTCGGATCGAACAGATCATAGCCGCCAAATTGTCCCGTTTGCTCTGCGTTGATTCGTACCCCAGTGATCTGTGGACCTTGGGTATCGACAGCAATCGTAAGCGCGTCGAGAATCGTACCGTTGAGGGCTGGTCCGATGACGCCCGCAGCTGCCACGGGATTGCCCGCCTGATCCTGCGCGCTGACCAGCAACGGTCGCGCCCCATCACGCGCGAACGTGCCACCTGTCGCATTGATTGTCGTCAAATCGTTGAGGTCAATGGCAGAAGAAATCTGCCAGTAGCCGGGTGGAAAAGCGGCGTTACCATCCAGTGGATTCGCGACCGTTTGGCCGAGAAAGATATCGGCGGCCGCACCCGTGGCCTGAATGAGACCGTCACCGTTGGCATCGAGCCATAGCGAGACAACCGTATTGGCCTCGGCCATGCCCCAAAGCGTTGGTGCGGTGTCGCTGGTGATCCGATCGCTGAAACTGGTGCCATCGCCAGCCGTGCCCGTATCGCTACCATCAAACAGCCCGTCAGACGCGACGGTCGACAGGCCAAAACTAATGGGCGGCGCGATCGTGTCCACCGTCAGCGGCAGCAAGAACGATTGGCTAATGTTGCCCGCACGATCGAGCACCTCCAACTTCAACTCGTGAATGCCGTCGGCCAAGATTCCACCGGCTAACACCGCTTGGTTCGGCGCGTTGAGGCCGATGAACTGGGTGCCCAGAGTCTCGGTCACAAAGTTCTGCGAGGTCAGCAGGTCTCCCAATATACTCGTGCTTTCCACAGCTGCATCGAGCGAGGAGTCGTAAAGCACAAACTCCGCCTCGGTATTGAATCGATCGTAAACCACGTATCGCAAGTTGTCCTGAAAAAGCAGGTTGGTCTGCGAGACGGCTGAATCGTTCGTGGTCATCGTCACCGTAATCGTGTCGTCGTTGGTGATTTCGTCCGTGTTATCGCGACCACTATCAGAATCGCTGGTGAGATCCAAGATCGGCGGATTGGGCGCGATCGTGTCGATCACTACCGGCAGCGCTGTCGTCACAAAAAGGTTGAAATTGGTCAGCGTGCCATCGATTCCGTCATTGACCAAGTCGGATGCTGTCAAAGTCCAGGTGCCCACCGCATTCTCGCCGCTGAAACTACCAGTCGGCACTGTCGGCGAAAGCCCGACGGTCGTACCTGCAGGACTCGTTAATGATAGCGACACGGACGCAGGTACCGGATGCGCAGTGGTAGCAGTTGCTTCCACATTGACGACCGGAATCATCTGTCCAACCGCGTCGCCTACCAGACTAATGAAACTATTGAAGTTAGCGCGGCTCACATCACTTGTCAGCGTTGCTGGGCTGCCAAATGAGAAGTTCTGGTTGCCAAACACCGGGGCAGGAAGTGCCGGCACGCCGACCGGATCACTCAACAGACCCGCATCGTCTTCAAAGCGTGCAGTGAAGTACCAAAGGCCGTCGTCGATCGGAATGGTGGTCACATTCCATTGCCCTTGGCCGTTGCCGACAACGGTATCAGTCACATCACTGCCCACCGTGCCGGAACCAACGAGCAAAGGACTGCCAATCGCGGCGCCAGTCGTCGGATCGCTGGCCTGCGCAAAGACGTGCACAATGCCATTCGCCGGCCCGGTACCGGTGAAACCCGGCGTGCGCGTTGACGTCACATTGTCGGTGCTAAACGTGCCCGTATCGCTGGAAGCAAGCAAATCAATCGTGCCAGTCGCGGGGGCTTCGGTGTCGATGGTTACAAAGATCGGTTCCGAGAGTAGCGAGAAACCCGCCGGTGCCGTTGGACCAGCCACTTCCACGATTCCGTCGATTAGTGCAGCACTAAACGATGCGGCGGCGTTTCCGCCCAGTCGCAACTGATTGAGGTCCGCCACAATTCCATCAACCATAAACGCCGTATCGACATAGTCTGCGATGGTGTCGTCGAAGCCGGTAAAGGCAGAACCA
>JBCDBK010000107.1:0-16286 GCA_039184115.1 Planctomycetota bacterium
CCATGATCTCCACCGACGGATTCTGCTCTTCCTGCAGATCCACGACAATCTCGATTGCCATCAGACGGTCGAAGTAACGACTCAGTTTTTCAGCCTTGGTTTTCAGCTTGCTTTGGGTCGACTCAGCGAGTTGTCCATGACGTACTGAAAGGCTGATTTGCACTGCGATGCTCCTTCTAAGTGCTGTCAAATTTGCTGGCTTTGAAGCGAGACCAAGGCACCGTCCCAAGCCGCAGTCACCCGCAATTAGCCCATTCTAGCGATTTCTTGGTCCGGGGACAAACGGACTCTCTCTACTGGCTAGGCGGCCCATTTCAGGGATTCTCGGCCTCTTTTCCAAGAAACTCACTCTACGGGTGTCATACCCAACACTTGACGTGGAAGGTGGCAAGCCGACTTACTCGCAGGCGAACCCGTTGGATTACGGGTTCGAGAGCAACTCGTTCGATTCAAATTCTGCCCACAACTTGCGCAAGTTCTTCTTGCGATCCTTGATCGTGTCGTCCGGTCGATAGCCTTTCGTCTTGCCCGTAATCGATCGAATATTATCGATGGCAAGCACGCGATAGTCGAGACTATCGTGATCCAGCCACTTCAGCAGTTGAGCTAGCGCGCCGGTTTTCCTCGCTTCGCGCGTTGCGCCGATCTGCGCTGCATTGTAGCCTTCGACCATCTCGAACAAGTCTAGCGCCGCCTCTTCGCCCCGAATGTCTACAAAATCTTGACGCACGCTCGCCGCGACATCTGGACTGAGCGCCATTGCCTGACGCAAATCGTGAATATGGGTATCCCATGCACGGCTTTGATCGCTGTCGTTCAGCGCCTTGACCAACGGTTCGAACTCACCAACGAAAACGCTCGCCGCGGCCGCTAGCACACGAACTTCCCGTCGACGCCCCAGACCTTTGCCGTCGGTAAGTTCCATGAGACGAATCTCGACCGCACCATCCGCTTCCAGCTCCTTAGATAAGTCATCTCGAGCGCTGCGCTCCATATCCGTCATCGGTTCTCGACCGATCCACTCGGGCAACTCCTCCAGTGGCACAGGTATTTCGTCAATTCCATCAATCGTGCTCCACACCATCTGTCCACGAATCGTTTGGGTGCCACCCGTCGCGGTTGGCCACTCGACACTGCCACTAGTGAGGTACCAAGTTGCGATCGTAGGCGCCGCTTGATTCTCGTAGTCGTTCCCCGGAACAAACATGCGCTGCACGTCGACCGCCAGGCTCGCTGATCCGTCGAGATTGAACTCGCGCAACTGATCGTCGACCAGCACCGCGATGTCGCTGCCATCAAGACCTGCGTTGAACATCGCTCGGCCGTAGACAATCTCCATGTTCAGCAAAGCATCGGGCGTGGCGTTCTCGAATCGCTCGATCGGAAGATGCACTCGCGTGCCACCCGACAGGTAGGTGTTGACATCTGCAAGTACCACATGCGTGAAAAACTTGGGCAGTGTCAGTAAGGTGTCGCCGGTCGAAATTGCGCTACGAGGTGGCATGCGTATCCACTCTCGTTGGTCGCCACTGTAGAACAACAAGACGTCGTCGTTGCCGAGGTAGTTGCCCAGTCGTTGTGGTCCAATCGGTGCTGCCGGTTCGATGTCCTCGTCGATCGTTTCAACTTCGATAGACTCGATTGGTACCTCGCTCGGCATCGGGATCTCAGGTGTGGAAGCAACCAGGGGAACGTTTTCATCACGGCCTGGCGCCGATGGTTTGTCCACAATCATTAGCTCGCCATCGAAGGTCTGCTCGGTCGGTCCGTCGCTTGATACGGACACCGAACCATCGATCGTCGTAGCTGCTTCGACTGCGTCCGCGGCCATGTCGGATTCGTCACCTGCCAGAGGCACAGAGGTGTCGTCCATCGCATCCGCGGGCGAGACCACGATAGGAACAACTCGCTCTGTCGTGGTTACCTCGTTCGTCGGTACCTCAGCCGTGAACGGAGGCGCTGGCTCCGACGAAGTGTCTGCACTTGGGTCGAACGCGGGCGTATCCGCAGTGGTACCTAGCTCGAACTCGGGTGCTGTGGCCAGAGATGCCGCATCTCCGGCCACCGTCACTTGACCGTCACCACTTGCCCCCAAATCCAGCCCTTCGATATCCAGCTCGCCGTCGTCAAAATCTTGCAGCGAATTCTCAGCCACTTCCGTTGGCAACTCCACTTCGGCTGGATTGGCAAGCCATGCGCCGACGGCACACAACACCAAGAAGCTCACAGCGATCGCCCAATTTCGGCTTCTTCGTTTTGCCGCTGCTGCTTCGCGCAGGTAATCCGGCAGTTCCGGGTCAGCCGCAATACTGGGCGACACCTTCGACTGCGCGGTTGGTGACGCCGTAAACGTCGGTGGGGCAGTTTCAGGAACCGATGATACGGCAGCATGCGGTGGCTCAATGCGTAATCGCTGGCCATTCGCTATTTTTGCAGGCAAATCGTACATGCGCGACTTGAGATCAGACTCGACTTCGGCTGGCTCACCGAGCACCATCGTCAGCACATGGTGGCAGGAGGCTACCTCCGCTAAATGCATATCCGGACCATTGCCAGGCTCAAGGCACATCCGCTCGAAGTCAGCGACCTGTTCGGGCGGGAGCGTATTATCGAGGTACTCAGCAACCGCATTCGCATCACCCAAATCAACCGAGTCGAGCACATCGTCGCTGCCTTCCGACAACACTGCGGGGGCACCCAGTCGCAATCGACGAACGGTATCGCGAGAACGATGAATCAGCTCCGTGGCAAAATCGCTAGCCTCGATCTTCTTGCCTAGATCTTCGTGATCCGCAGGCTCCAAAATATCGTCCATGTAGGCAAGTAGCGTGCGAAGTGTGAGTCTCATCGGAACCTCAAGCTCAGAATCTTAGGGATCAGTATTCGGCGACCAGCACCATGGGTCACATATACTGTTAGTGGCCAGCCGCCAGGGATTTCGTGCAACAATCTGCCGATTTAGCTGAGAAATCGCTAAATCCAGTAAGAGTCAGCGCTTACGACCGGCATGCCGAACGGTTGGCAACGCAAGCAGCGCGAATACCGAGACGCCCAGTTGCAACGTTGCCACGACTGCTGGATGCAGCGTCGGGGGCCCTGGCGGGGGTGGACCAATCGTCAACACGGAAATCGGCTCCCAACCATCGACGGTTCGCACCCAATCGACCTGCCGGCTTGCTGGGCTGGTTCCATCGCCCTGAGCATCACGCAAATGCACAATGGTCGCGCAAAGAGCCGCGACGGCGACGATCTTAAGGCTGGCGCGTAGCAAGAGAAGAAGCCCCACTCGGACGTGCGTAAATTAGCGAATCGTGGTGGCACGATAGCCACAACGTCGCACACTAGTCGCAAGGCATATGCCTGACGCGTCTCGACCGCCGTAATCGCCGCGTTGACCCCGAAAAACATAGATCGAACTCGAAAATCGGATGCGGCGGTTCCCGGGAGCTCGCGTTGACAGAACACAACGTCAATGGCACTTACGGTCGGCAATTGGCCACATCGGCCGGCGATCATCCAAGAAGGACGTCGACGCAGCGCGCGAGTCGCCGCTCGCAGCACAAGAATTTGCGCTTTCGATGCAGTCCGAATTTTCGACCAACTCAAAATTAAATTCGTTAGCGGTTGAGTGAACAGGAGTTACGGCGCGAAATGCGAATGCAAATTTTGGCGCGCACCATTTCGCGAGTAAAATCTAGAGAGGCAATCATCGAAAGTGTGCAACTATTCGAGCAGTCCTCTTCGCGTGACTTGATCGCTAATCAAATCGCTTTTCCAGAATACTCTTACTAATCGAGCAAATCGCTCAAACACTGCTGTACTCGTCACGTACGGCAATTAGAATACCGCGTAGGTGGCAGACGCATTTGTAGCAACCCACGCAGTTGGAGCTCCCCGCAATGATGTCTGGCAAGACAAAGGCAAAATGCCTACGCGAACGCGTTCGACGAACGCGTCGCGAAGCCGAAGGCTATCTCGAACTGGGCATGCCAGCGCACGCCTTAGAAACGCTCAAGCGGCGCGAGCGTTTAATCCAGGGTGATGCTCGCAGTAGCTACCTGCTCGGCGAGGCACTGCGCGAGATGCGCCATTATCGAGCCGCGATCGCCCCGCTGCATCGAAGCTTGGAGCTGATTCCAGACGACATTCATGTGTGGATGGCGTTAGCATGGTGCTATAAGCGCGTCGGCAAGGTCGAGCACGCTATTGATGCTCTCGAGCGGGCCGTCGATGTGGAACCAGGGAACGCAATTCTGCATTATAATCTGGCATGCTACTGGAGTCTGGCCCGACACCCTCGTATGGCCCTGCGTTACCTGGCCAACGCGCTCGACATCGACGGCAACTTCCGCGATTTTGTCCACGATGAGCCCGACTTCGACCCGCTACGCCATGACCCGATCTTCCAGAGCCTAACCGTCGGGTAGCCTCCCGACCGTTGGCAAAATTAAGAGCCAAAGCGCAGCAAAAAGACCCCAGCCGACGCTCAATAGCATCGACTGGGGTCTTTCTTTTTCCAATCCGATGATGCGGTTAGCTTAGTATGCCCACTCGACACCCCCCTGCAGACCGTGCAGGAAGATCGAACCGTTTCCATCGACATAGCTAACCTGATTCGCTGAACTGTAGACCGACTGGTTGAGAGCTTGATCTGGAGCTAGTGCCAGCCCTGTAAGACCCAGCAGACGGTAACCGCCGAAGAATCGGCAGTGGCAGCTGTATTGGTAGCTGCCGCCAACCCGCAATTCTCCGAGTACAGATACTGAGTCGTCTTCGTAACGCAAGTTGAAGTCTGGGGTACCATTGTTGGCAAATCGAACTCCGTCCATACGGTTCCAGACCTCGATGTGATTATTGAAAACGCCTACCACGCTGTTGCAGTGTAAGCCCCATCGCCCACACCGACCAAAGTTGTAGCAGCAATTGCAACCAACTTGGCCACCAGCGAGATGACTGTCGACATCGACGACGTGATTCAAACTATAAGTACCTGGAGTGGTGGTGTTTTCACCCGAATACAGAAGCGAAAAGTCGTCATCCAGTCGAATATAGCGAAAGCCAGCAACGCCTGTTACTTGTAAACGGCTACCACACCCGCACGGTCCCCCCACAACAGGAAGACGGAGAATATTCGCTTCGATATTCTGCATCTGGAAAGTGCTGCGGGCAGTGACACTACGTAGCTCCACATTGTCCAGCGTTCCGCCAGCGGTGTAATCGGAAACTGGAGGTGCGTAGTCGACGTAATCGTTCACGCTTCGATAGCCTGAGCCTGGGTCGTACTCGAGTCCGGTGTACGAATTCATTGTGTACAGACGGTTGCCGTCAGTCGTGGTGTCAGTCACCGTTCTGGATTGCGTCTCGTCATCAAGTGCCCAGTAGGCAAATTCCCAACCAAAACGAGGTCCGCAACCACAGCGTCCTTTTCCAAACGTCGAACCGAATCGAACCTCAGCTCCGGCAAACGTATCTTGGTCGAGGTCTTGAAGATTCAGTACGTACTCCGTGTCAGTCGGATAGTAGCCAGGACCATTGGTATCAAGTGTCGAGAAGCCCAGGGCACGCCAGTCATTGCCAGCGCGCTCCATGTACAGTCCATAGAAGCCGCCGAACCATCGACGACCGCAACCCCGTCCATAACAGCCAAGGTAACCACCGCCGCAGCATCCATCGTCACATCCGCCACAGCCACCGCCGACGCCACATCCACTTCCGACACCGCAGGCACCGTAGCCGCCAACACCGCAGCCACTGTCAAAAGTGTTGTATGCACCACACGAACCCGACGTGCAACCGCCGAGGGAGTAGCTCTCGTAGCCTGAAGCGACCGGCACCGACGACGAAGACTGGCATGTGCTGCAACCTGCCGCAGGAGCAGGCGAGTAGCTTTGCACTGGTGCGGCCGAATAGGTCTGCGTCGGAGCAGCCTGCATCATCTGGCCTGGCGCGACTGCCTCGCTTGGTTGGCTCAGCGAAGGCATGGCTCCACGCGTGTCACTGCCCTGAAACGCCATTGCGGTGTACTGGGGCTGACCGTACTGGGGCTGACCATACTGCGGCTGGGCCTGAGGCTGCGCGGCGGTATGTGCCTGGTATTGATTGTAGCCCTGATTGACATTCGGTGTGTAAGGCACAAACTGCGCTAGCGCCGCGGCACCTTGCAGAGCCATGATGGCGGCCGATACCACCACCCCGCGTGCTCTGATCCAAGAAAATCGCATTCGCATGTCTCCTTTGCGTTGGGTCATTTCGCCATCCTTGGCGAAACCTCAGTGCCGCTGCAGAGAAGCACTTGGTATCGGGTCCCCCCAATCGTGCCTGATATTCTGCGCTGGCAAATTTATCGTTTCGTATGCGAAGGACCGTGTGCATCACCACTGCTTTGGCTGCCAAAGCACCAAAGCATGACGGTCTCATCCATAGAACCCAATCGACCGCTACGGGACACACCCATCGGTAACGGTTGTGCCGAGCACGAAGGTTTTGTTGCTAGCATCTGGTGCGATCAGAAGAATCGCTAGAGTTTCACAGGCAGGCTTTGCGAATGCGGAAATGGTACGCTAATCGTCAGACCTTAACGCCATTGCGGCCGCGATATCAAGAAGCTGCCCAGTGGAATCAGGCGGCTTGTTTGCAGTCTGCACCGACCGGCTTACTAGTGATCAGAGCTCGCCGTTGGTAGAGCGACACGACCTCATCTGCCAGCGCTCGATAGTCATCGGCCCCGGCGGATTGGCCCGCATACTGAAAGATCGACTGTTCGAAACTGGGTGCTTCGGCTAGCCGAATATTTCGTCTGATTCTCGATTGAAACAAATGAACATTCTGCCATGGTGAGGCGCCTACCCCCTGCTCGGCAAAAAAACTCTCCACGTCGCTACTAACTTCCGCAGCTAATCGTGTGCCCGACTCAAACAAGCACATGATCACGCCAGCCAATCGCAGACGATCGTTTAAACGCTTCGAAACAAGATCGATGGTTTGTAACAGTTTGCTAAGGCCGTGCAGCGCCAAATAATGTGGCTGTAGTGGCAGAAACACTTCGTCAACGGCGGACAACGCGTTGATGGTTAAGATTCCAAGAGACGGCGGACAATCGATCATCACATAGTCAAATCGATCTTCGACCAACGCCAACTTGTCACGCAGAATTAGCTCTCGCCCGACCACGCCAGCTAGTTCGACCTCAGCCGCGGCCAAATCGATATGCGAACTCGCAACCGAGAGATTCTCGCCGGCAGACTGCCAGATGTCGCTAAGGCCAACTTCGCTCGTCAGCAGGTCATAAACTGTCGGCTGGTCCTGTTGCATTCCCGTGCCCAGATGCAGCGAGGCATGGGCCTGAGGATCCATGTCAATCAAGCCCACGCGGAGACCACGATCGGCTAGCGCTGCACTCAGGTTAACAGCAGTCGTCGTCTTGCCGACGCCACCTTTTTGGTTGATGATCGCAATAGAACGCATTCGCTGGGCTTCCTTCCCGCTGGGCCTACAAAAATTCGGCCACAAAGTCAGCGACGGATTGTAGGGAGCAGCAGCAGTCAGTCCCAGGTCACTCTTTGGGTGTGCTAGCATCCGCCTGGGCGTCAAGCGGTCCAAAGTACTGCGTCAGCGAGAGCGTCATCGGAACGCAGGAAAAACCAGTCACGGTGCGACTCTCCGGATCGTACTTGGCAATCGAATCGAAACCGTCAGATAACAGTATGTGGGTGGCACTACCCCCTTCGCTGAACCGCAGGCACAGTCGCCACCGTGTGGATTCCGGGTCATGCGGATCGTCCCACAGGTAATTCCTGTCGCTCAAGAATGCATGCCGAAGATGGGCCTGTCCGCGCGCGTCATGTAGAGCAATGGTCCTACCGATCGAATCGAGGCCCAGCCCCGCAAGTTCTTCCTCGGTGCATGGTTGGAATACAATGGCATCGAAGCCTTCGGACTCGGCGATCAACCGAGAAGCTTCCGACCCCCAAAACTGCGACGCCCGATGGGCTGCTTCGTAGCGATACCACCACGAAACTCCCCCCAGCACCACGGCGGCAAAGATGAGCACCAGAACGAGTTTCGTACCTGATTGATTCATGAGGCGGTGGGCTTCAAATTGACCGGAGTTATGGGTTTTCGACCTTGCGGGTCGCCTAGTATACTCGCTGTTCTGTCAACCGTAACAATAATCATCCGGAAACCAACCGCTCAGGACATTTTCTGATGGCCGATAAGTTCGATCCCTATCGCGAAGCACTCATCGTAGAGACCAACACGATTTGGCCCGAAGATACCGACCTTGAGCCGCGACGCCAGGTAGAATTAGAAGCGCTGCTGCACGCCAGTCCCGAAGATGCATCGCATCTGGAATACGTGCGCACGCACACCGGTTTCTGCCGCCAGATTACTGTCACCGACGACGACCTGGAACGCGTCGGCTCCTGATAAGAACAAATCGAATGCGGATTCCGTTCAACTCGTTCTTGTCTCGAACTTGCGACCATCAGCGTTCTGTCCCAAGGTCAAATCACCGGATTTTCTTTGGCTGACGAGTTTGACACCATGCGCGTAAACTTAGCCGAACGTAGCTACGATATTGAGATTGGCAGCGGCAACCTGGCTGGGCTGGCGGCGTTTCTGCGCGAGCGCACCCATTCGAATCACGCGGTAATCATCACCGACACCAACGTCGACCCACTCTACGCTGACCAATTAGGCGATCAACTCGCCAACGAGCAATGGGAAGTTCATGTGCTAGTCGCCGATGCGGGTGAAGCGAGCAAGTGTGTCGACGTCGCTTCGGATCTCTGGGAGACTGTTCTGGAAGAAGGTGCCGATCGAAAGTCCGTCGTCATCGCGGTTGGGGGAGGCGTAGTTGGCGATCTTGCTGGCTTTGTCGCGGCCACGTTCGCGCGCGGCCTGCAGTTTTTTCAAGTTCCGACCACGCTGCTCGCGCAAGTCGATAGCTCCGTTGGTGGCAAAGTCGGCATCAATCTGCCGGGCGCTAAAAACATGGTCGGCGCGTTCTGGCAACCCGAAGGGGTGCTCATCGACGTCGACGTACTCGCAACACTGCCCGATCGCGAGTATCGTGCAGGTTTGGCAGAAGTTGTGAAGTATGGAGTGATTCTGGACGAAGGGTTTTTCTCCTACCTCGAACTCAACACCGATGCGATCAACGCCAAAGACTCCACCGTCTTGCGTTACATCGTCGAGCGCTGTTGCCAATTGAAAGCTGACGTGGTCGAAGCTGACGAACGCGAGACTTCTGGGTTACGTGCCGTGCTCAACTATGGACACACTTATGCACACGCGTTCGAGGCTGCCGGCAGCTACGGCGAAATGCTTCACGGCGAAGCCGTATCGATCGGCATGATGTGCGCCGCACGTCTGGCGAACATCATGGGCCGCGTCGACGAGGCCTTCGTTGCGCGGCAGCTCGCGTTGATCGAGGCCCTGCAACTTCCGACGGCAACGCCCGACTTCGACGGCGACGAACTGGTCGCACTGATGCGCCGCGATAAGAAAGCCGACGAAGGCCAGCTGCGCTTCGTCCTGCCCACCAAAATCGGCCACGTCGAATTAGTGAAAGAAGTGCGCTTAGACGACGTGCTGACGTCGCTGGCTCGCTAGAATCGACTGGTGCTTGCGTCAGTAACTTTTAGCCTGACTTCGGTATCTGCTCCTCGTCTCAGCTCCAGAATTGGATTCGCAAGCGTAATTCGAAAATTCTCTTCATCGCCGGGAGCAAGACCAATGGACATGTAGTCTGAGACTTCGTCTAAAAACTGTCCCTCTGGCCCAAAGAACTCTGCCTCAACTGTTATTCTGTCCCAATGCTCATCACCTGTATTCTGCAACTTCCCAAGTACATCGATACGGTTTTCAGCCATTCGTGTTTCTACTAGAGAAACTTGGATCTCGTTCCGAAATTCTCCGGTGAAGAATATGGATTTCTCTATCCACCAGTAAAAAATCAGTATCGGCAAGAAGGCAAACAGAGACCATAGCCACTGATTCTTACCCCAGCTTAACGAAAAATTTGCAATTTCTTCGCCACAGTTTGAGCAGTGCACTTTTGCAGACATAGAAATCTCTCCTTCACGCGAAAAAGTACAGTGACATAACTGCTAGGAGTATCGCAACTAACAGGAATTTGCCTACACCCATCGCTCCGCGCACCGGCGATCCACCATCCCACAGCTTGTGTCGCTCGGCCGTCGAAAGCCAGTGTCCGCAGGCGTAACAAGACTCGGCGTCGACGTGCAGCTCGGCACCACACTTTGGACAAGGGCCCGTTTGCTCTTCGTCTAACCCATCATCGTCGTCTGGATGCTCATCCCACGCTTCGTCTTCCCAATCGCCGTCGTCCCATTCATCGTCCTCCCATGCGTCAATCATCTCGGTGCTCTTCGTGGCCTAGAGATTCATCCTCGACGGTTTGTCGCGATAGTCCTTCTTCCATCGCATCGTCGGCCACGCGCTGGATGGTCTGTCTGCGACGTTCGCCTTGAGAATCCAATAGACGCTGTCCAGCGTAAATACCCGCACCGATTGTCGCCAGCGCACCCAAGCCCATCAGCAAATAAGGAACGACCTTCGCGACGCGCTGCACCCAAGCATGTCGCTGCAAGGTACGATTCAGCTTCAAACTCGCCTGACCAAGAGCCTCCTGTGCCGCCGTCCGCTTGCGCTTGATGTACTTCTCGCCAGTTAACTCGGCTGGCTTATGCAAGAACGCAACGGGTGTCGGCTGCAAAGCCGTCGGACGCGTGATGAATAGCAGTCGATTCTCGACAGCGCTACCACGCACCTGCCAACGCTGCAAACGAGCGAACTGACCTGATGTTGCACGCGCCGCGTCAAACTCGCGGGCGTCGAACGCCAACGCCAAACCGCCGTCCGCACCGTTCACGCCGATCGCGAAGCGAAACTTGCCCGTCTCGCAACACGCCTTGAGCGCCGCAACCTCCTCCGCGGTCGGTTGCTTTTGCGGCTGGAAAACAACATATCGATAAACGTCACTCATCAGGGGCTCCACGCCCCCCACGTTCGCAGTTTAGCAGAACTCACGGTTGAATTGCAAAGTCTTTCCCCCACGCTCGGTCTGTCTCGTCTCTCCATAGGAAACCCATAGCACGCGATGACAGACTAGCTATAGTGGGGCAGATCACCCGATTCATCGACGGAGTGCGTGGCCTCGTGCAACAAGCTGACGAACTAGACATCCAGCTTCGCGATCAACTGCTACTGGCGCTAATCGCCGGCGTCGGGCCTGTTTCACGCAGACGGCTTATTGATCAATTCGGTTCGCCGGCACAGGTACTCGCTAGTTCCTCGAGCGCGTTGCAAGCGGTGCAAGGTATTGGACCAAAACTAGCACAGCGAATCGCCAACGCCCGCAATGAAATTGACGTCGAACAACAGCTACGAATCGCGACAGAAAACGACATCAATATCCTACTGGAATCCAGCGCGCAATATCCACCGCTGCTGAAAGAGATTCACGATCCGCCTGGCGTGCTGTTCGTGCGTGGCACGCTTGAACCCGCGGATCGATTGGCTGTTGGAATTGTCGGCACGCGGCATGCGACCCGCTACGGAATCGAGCAGGCTACTAAGCTGGCGACCAGTTTAGCAGAAGTTGGGGTTACGGTCGTCAGCGGAATGGCTCGCGGTATCGATACCGCCGCGCACCAGGCAGCCCTTGCCGCTGGCGGTCGCACGATCGCAGTTTTGGCCAGTGGTGTGCTAAAGCCCTATCCGCCCGAGAATGCGAAGCTAAGTGAACAGATTGCCGAGCAAGGCTGCGTCATGAGCGAAGCCGCGCCCACCATGCCGCCGATGAGTGGAATGTTTCCCCAGAGGAATCGAATCATCAGCGGGTTGTCACTAGGGTCGATTGTCGTCGAAGCTGCCGATCGATCGGGAGCGCTAATCACGGCGCGTCATGCTTGGGAGCAGAACCGAGAAGTGTTCGCCGTCCCCGGCCCGGTAAACAGCCGTGTCTCGAATGGTCCCCATCGCTTGATTCGCGATGGAGCAAAGCTCGTGATGAACATTGACGATGTGCTCGAAGAACTCGGACCGCTTGCCCATACGGCAGAGCGGCACGACGGCACTACCATTCGCGTGCCTGCTGAGGTTCAGCTCAACGAGGTAGAACAAGCGGTACTGCAGGCAATTAGCACGGGCGAAGGATCACTGGTTGACGAAGTGACGCAGTCGAGCGGATTACCAGTGCATCGCGTGTTATCCACCATCAGCGTCCTCGAGATGCGCAGCCTCATCCGTCGCATCGGTGGCAATCGCGTCGCGCGCGTCTAAGTTCAACTCGTCCCGCCCAGATTCAGATGGCTCGGTGCGAGTGATCGTAATCAGGAACACCAAGTTCGGTGGCAAATCGCCTGGAACCCACATTCTCTAAGATAGGTCGCCGGCAACAGAGGAGGTCGAGTTGCCGAAGGGTCTTGCCCCCAGCTGAAGCGGCAAATTTTCGGAGAAACGCTCAAATAGTTGCCCAAAAACCCGTAGATTAAGTGTCTGTAGCAAAATTGATCACATCGAATTCCGATTTTAGGACAGTTCCTGTCAAAATCGTACAATGGCATGTAATAATGGCAGTCTCAACCACGTCCGATTATGCAGGTGAACCAAACTGAGGCACGTTACGTAAGTACAGTGCTCGACATCATTTGGGGTTCTGATAGCGGGGTCAAGAGCGAGATGGACACCTCGACCCGGCACGAGACTTGCCTTTGAGAGATGCGGCAACGATCCACTGGTCTCCCCAGCTCAACTCGTAACAATGGCTACGAGTCGGGCAAGGCCCCGGAAGGTTGCCCAACGTCGGTTCTAGCACTGAAGGGCTAGCGGACCGACAATTCCCCAATCCATGGACACGCACTGTATTACGTTGCGAGGATTGGTGGATTCCAGATCGGACGGCAGGGAGAAAGGATTTTCTCCCCGGAACGTCGAACCCTCAGTATGAGGAGTTCGTATTATGAAGAAGCAGTACACGGAAGCGAAAAAAGAGTCAAACCTAGCAACACCCCATGCTGTGGCGATGCAAGTCAATCATGACGGCCGCACAGACGAGGAATTGTTGCTTGAGTATCGCACGACAGAAGATGCGGCGGTCTTTACAGAACTGGTCGCCCGCTACCAGCGCGAATTGTTTAACTACTTACGACGTTTTCTTGGCGATGCCGCCAAAGCCGAAGACGTATTCCAACAGACGTTCCTGCAAGTACACGTAAAGAGTGAGTTGTTCCAGACGGGACGCAAATTTCGTCCTTGGCTCTACACGATTGCCACCAACCAGGCCATCGATTACCAGCGTCGCAACCGCAGACACCGACGACTGAGTCTCGACCAGTCGCAGCGTACTAGCGGCGAAGACGTAGGCAGCTTGATGGAAGTGGTCGCGAGCCAAGAATCGGGACCTCACACCAAAGCGGAAAGCGGCGAACAAGCGGAGTGGATTCGTGGTGCTGTTGGCAATTTGCCTGACACACTGCAAAGTGCCGTTCAACTGGTCTACTTCCGGGGGATGAAATATCGTGAAGCCGCCCAAGCCCTTTCGGTTCCCGTTGGTACCGTCAAGAGCCGCCTTCACTCGGCGTTGCAACGCTTGGGCCAGTCTTGGCGCGATGGTCACCAATCCAATCAGCCGTAGCGTTGGGCGCAGTGATCAATTCTTGAAGAACTTCGACAAGCCTGTTGCGACCCGTGACGGGCTTGTTTTTTGTTACGCTTTTCATTCATTGTACGGCACGAGAAGCTCTGTATTACCCGGGGGGGTAGCATGAGAGACGAACTACTCGCTTACCTGCTCAATGACCTCGACGAAAACGAACGCAGCCGCGTCGAGCAACGATTAGAAGTCGACCCCATCTGGCAACACGAACTCGAGCGACTCCGCCGATACGTCGAGGAAGCGCAACAAGCCGAGTCCTTTCAAGAAGAACACCTGCCAGCAGATTTGGTAAACCGTACATGTTCGTTTGTGCAGAAAGCCAGTTCGCAAGGCACACTCTCTCCGGCCGTCCTACCGACCAAGCTGTCTGAGTCACAGGACGCGGCGGCACCGCAGAAAAAACGCTGGACAATAATCGACTTTGCAGTGGTCGCCAGCATTTTGACAATCATGGCCACGTTGCTCGTGCCAGCGATTCGCGACAGCCGCGAATCCGCGCGTAGACTCCAATGCCAAGAAAACCTGCGCACACTGGGCATCGCGCTCACTCATTTCGCCCGTCAGAACCACGGTCGACTACCTTCGATCGGACAGCACGAAAATGCCGGGATATTCGCGGTCAAGTTGCTCGAAAGTCGAGTCATCTCCCCGGATGAATTGTGCCGGGTGCTAATCTGCCCATCTGGCGCGATCGCCGATGAAGAATTTGGCGGCGCAGACTCAATGCGCGTGCCCACGCGTCAGGAACTGCAACAAGCAGCGTTTGCTCAACTTCAACATATGCTGCAACGTATGGGCGGCAGCTACGCCTTTCGCTTCGGTTTTTACGGCCAGCAAGGCCAGTATCGTCAAGTGAAATTCACCGGAAGTAGCTCCGAGCCCATGATGGCTGATAAGCCCAGCTATGAGGTCGCTGGATTTCAGAGTCCGCATCACGGAACCTGCGGACAGAATGTATTGTTCCAGGACGGTAGCGTTCATTACGTGCAAATCTGCATACAAACCGGCCCTGACAAGCATTGGTTCTTGAACGAAGAAAAGGAGCATGCTGCTGGCACGCATCGATCCGATATCGTCATGGGTCGTAGCGAAGCCAGCCCATCAGGCACAATTACTCTCATTGACAATCGACAGCGTCTGCCTATGCGTTCGGCGCCGTAATTGGCTCGGTGGTTTTGTTGACTTCCCAGCAAGCCACTCGGTGACCCTGTCGCAACTCAACCAGCGGTGGCATCTCGCGCCGGCACTGGTCGGTGACCAGATCGCATCGTGTGGCAAAGGGGCAACCCTCTGGCGGATTGTAGGGACTAGGCACTTCGCCCTCCAGCACGGTCAGCTCGCTGCGTTTCGCTGGGTCAGAGACGGGATTCGCGCCAAGCAAGGCCTTCGTGTAAGGATGCATGGCGTCGGCGTGAATGTCCTGGCAAGGTAACTCCTCGACTACGTAGCCGAGATACATCACTAGCGTACGATCACAGAAGTGATCGACCACCTTTAGATCGTGCGAAATAAACAGCATTGTCAAGTCAAACTGATCCTTGAGATCCATCAGCACATTCAAGACTTGCGCCTGAATGGAAACATCAAGCGCCGAAACGGGTTCGTCGGCGATGATAAATTCTGGGTTGACGGCCAGCGCGCGAGCAATGCCGACTCGCTGCTTCTGTCCGCCTGAGAACTCGTGCGGGTACTTCTCCTTGGCATCCTTGTTCACACCGACCTGCGTGAACAGGTCATCGAGTTTCTTGGGGATTTCTGCCGGACGCACAATGTCGTGGAATGACAGCACCTCGCGGACTGCGCCACCTACGGTCAGCCGCGGATTGAGCGAAGCATGCGGATCTTGAAAAATCATCTGCATCCGTCGACGGAACGGCAACATCTCACTTGCATTTAAGTGCGTGATGTTCTCATCAGAGAATAAGACTTCGCCAGACGTCGCTTTTAACAATCGGATAATTAACTTGCCGAGCGTTGACTTCCCACAGCCCGACTCACCGACGACACCGACGATTTCGCCTTTCTCAACCGAAAAACTCACGCCGTTCACCGCGTGCACCTTCTTGATCACGCGGTTAAGCAGACCACCACGCACTGGGAAGTGTTTCACTAGTTCTTTCACTTCGAGCAATGCCATTATTTTGCCTCGCTCAACGGAAAGAAGCAGCGAACTTTACGTTGATTAATCTCGTCACTCAGTTGGGGTTCAGCGTTAACGCACTCTTGATCTCGAAACTCACATCGATCTTGAAAACGACAACCTGCAGGCAGATCAAACAGGCTCGGCACGATGCCTTCAATTGTGGGCAAACGCGTTTGGTGCTGTTCGCGTCCGGTCTTGGGAATCGATTCGAGCAGCGCCTTGGTGTACGGATGCTGAGGTCGCCCAAACAGTGAATGCACGTCAGCCGTTTCGACAATTTGGCCCGCATACATGACGATGACCCGATCGCATATCTGTGCGATCACGCCTAAGTCATGCGTGATCAGCACCACTGCAGTCGACGTCTTCTTCCGCAAACTATCCATCAGGCGAAGTATCTGTGCCTGAATCGTCACGTCGAGCGCGGTGGTCGGCTCATCGGCGATCAACAGCTCCGGA
>JBCDBK010000108.1:0-16255 GCA_039184115.1 Planctomycetota bacterium
AAGGTTTTGAGCCTGCCGCGGTCGATGATTCCGATCTGCTGATCGAAGATCGCTGGATTCTCAGCCGTTTGGCAAGTGTGACGAAGCAGGTGACCGAAAACCTCGCTGCTTACCGTTACGCCGAAGCGGCGCGCGAGTTGTATAGTTTTGCGTGGGACGACTTTTGCAGTTTTTATGTCGAGATTACCAAGGCCCGCTTTGCCGTACCCGAGCAGCGGGCCGTCGCGCAGCGCGTACTCGCCCACGCGCTCGATACCTTATTGCGGTTGTTGCACCCAATGACGCCGTTTCTCACCGAAGAAGTTTGGCAACTGCTGGGAAGTGTGGCGTCCAGCCGTGGGCTTACGCCCGCGATTGCTGCGGAATCGGTTTGCATCGCGCAGTGGCCGGAAGCTGAAGAATCGCACATTGACGCCGCCATCGAGCAACAATTCGCCCAATTCCAAGCCGTGATGTCGGCCGTGCGCAACATTCGCACCGAGAACAACATCCCACCGAAGGAGTCGGTTAGCTTCAGCGTGCGTTGCGACGAGCCAACCAAGGCGCTACTCGAACCGATGGTGCCGTACTTCGATTCGATGGCCCGCGCGACGGCAACTTCGATTGGTCCCGATGCCACGGCGCCCGAACGATCGGCCAGCAAGCCGCTTGAGGGCATGGAAGTCCATCTCGACATCAGCGACTTCTTCGATGTCGCGGCCGAGCAAAAACGACTCACCGGCGAAAAAGAAAAACTGGCCAAGTTCGCCAAGTCGATCAACGGCAAGCTCGCCAACGAGAACTTCGTGAGCCGCGCCCCCGCCGAAGTCGTCGAAGCCGAGCGCGCCAAGCTAGCCGAAGTCGAAGAAAAACTAGCCGCCGTCGAAGCCGCGCTGGCGAAGCTCTAAAAAGTGAACCACCAAGACACGAAGAGCACCAAGGACAGCAAGTGATTTATTTCTTGGTGCTCTTCGTGTCTTGGTGGTTCCATTCTTGAGAGGGTAGCTTTCGCTGTTACAGCTTCACTATAATAAGTCACGTCATTCAGCTAGATAAATTGAGGAAACGTCCGATGCCTGTCCCGATGGAACTTTCGCGAATCGTCATTAGCGAAGTGCGCGGAGAGCAGGTGATCTTTCTCAGAGAGATCGATGGCGAGCGCACCTTTCCGATCTTGATCGGTTTTTTCGAAGCGACCAGCATCGATCGGCGGGTAAAAGATTTGGAAACGCCTCGTCCGTTGACACATGATCTGCTGGTCGGTGCGGTAGAAGCGATGGGTGGCGAGTTTCAGGACGTGATGATTACCGAACTGAAAGATCACACCTACTACGCGGTCCTGCGCGTGCGAAGCGAGGGCGAACTGATCGAAATCGATTCGCGACCGAGTGATGCGATTGCGGTTGCCGTAAGCTGTGACCCGACGTTACCGATCTACGTCAACGAAGATGTGCTCAACGACGTGATGAAAGACTCGTAAACTTAGCAGGTCGGTTTTCAGCACATAGAAGTGCGACATCTGTCGAGCCTGCCACTCTTCGTTCCGAAATCTCACTTCTCAGCTTTGCTCACCCCACCACGTCTTCAAACGCTGTTTGCAACACCTTCAGTCCCGTGTCGCCGTTGACGGCTTGGACGACGACGTTGACTTTCACTTCGCTGGTACTGACCAGTTCGACGTTAATGCCAGCCTGCGAAAGCGCGCGGAACATACGCAGTCCGACGCCCGTATGACTGCGAATTCCGACACCAGTTACTGACAGAATGGCAATGTCAGATAGCGTTTGGACCGTGCCTCCCAGTTTTTCGACAGCGGTGTGTGTTGCCGCGAGCGCAGCTTCAGTTGAGTCTTTCGGAACGGTAAAGCTGAGATTCGTTTTTCCATCAGCACCAATGCCTTGGACGATCATGTCGACAATGATCCCGTCGGCGGCTACCGCCTCGAAGATGTCAGCAGCGATGCCGGGCTTGTCGGGAACGTCCGTCAGGGCAACGATTGCCTGCGAGTCGTCGAGCACAACGCCATGAATGGTGAGATCTTCCATCGCTTGTAGACGATTGACAACCGCAATGGCATCGGCCTCCTTCGCTTTGCGCGCTGCTGCGAGCGAGTCGGCGAAAGTGACGCGGCGCTCGGGTGGCTGGCCGAGTTCAAATTCGTCGTGTACTGCACGCAATGCTGCCAGGCCTTGATCGCGCGTCACCAAGCAGGAAACCTTGATCTCGCTTGTCGTGATTGCCTCGACGTTGATGTCTGCTTCGGCCAACGCCCGGAACATTCGATCCGCCACGCCCGACTGTGTTGCCATTCCGAGTCCTACGACCGAAACCTTCGAGGCATTTGCCTCGTGCGAAACTCCGTCTGCACCCACGGCCACGGCGGCTTGCTCGACAGCCGGCAATGTGCGGGCGAGATCGCTTTCCAACACGGTAAACGAGATATCTGCCTTTCCGTCCTTGCCGGCGGTTTGCAGAATCATGTCGACGGCCACGTTTTCCGCTGCTAGCTTCTCAAAGATCGTCAGGCTGACGCCCGGTTTGTCGGGCACGCCGGAGACCGTGATACGTGCTTCCTCTTTGGTGAGTGCACAACCGCTAACCGCGCGATTTTCGGATTCGGCGATCGGTCCGATAATGGTGCCCGGTTCGTCGGTAAAGACTCCGCTGTTGCGCACATGGATCGGCACGTTGAACTTCTTACCGAATTCGATCGAACGGCTATGCATCACACCGGCGCCCAGGCTGGCGAGTTCGAGCATTTCGTCATGCGAGACGTTCGACATCTTACGCGCGTCGGCGACCACGCGTGGGTCGGTCGTGAACACGCCGTCCACGTCGGTGTAGATTTCGCACATTTCGGCACCGAGCACTGCTGCCAGCGCGACCGCGGAGGTGTCGCTACCGCCACGTCCAAGCGTGGTTATGTTGAGGTCTTCGTCGACGCCCTGAAAACCAGCGGCGATGACGATGTTGCCTTCGTCGAGCAGCTTCTGCATCCTGTCGGTCGTGATCGATTGGATGCGAGCCTTCGTGTGGCTCGAGTCGGTGCGAATGCCCATCTGACCGCCGGTGAGGCTAACCGCTTTACCGCCGAGGTCGTGAATGGCCATCGCCATGACCGACATCGTGACCTGCTCGCCAGTCGACAGCAGTACGTCCATCTCGCGCGCGGGTGGACTGTCGCAAACCTGGCCTGCCAAATCGACGAGGGCATCGGTGTTCTTGCCCATCGCGCTCACGACCATCACCACTTGATGGCCTTGCTGCTGGGCACGAAGGGCACGACGAGCCGCCGCCCGAACTTTCTCTGCATCAGCGACCGAAGTGCCGCCGAACTTTTGTACGATTAGACTCATAATGACTGTTACAAATTCTAAAAAAAGTGAAACACGAAGCAACAAAAACAAAGAAGAAAAAAAATCAGTCGCTTGTTTTCACTGGCTCCCTTTGTTGCTTCGTTGCTTTGTGGTTCGCTTACTTTGGATCAATAAAATACTGCATTGCTTGCCATCCAGCTTCGAAGGCTAGCTCAGACTCGGCCGCATTCGTATCGCCGTAGCTGTCGAACTTATCCGCTTCTATGCCGGTGCCAGCGACGATCACTGGTACGTTGCCGTGGGTGTGGGTTTTGGTGCTCAGGAACGTCGGGTGATCGGGCGAAATCATAACTCGGTGATCGCCATGCGTCTTTAACGCCTCGACCAGCGGTCCGACGACGTGGGTGTCGATCTCTTCGATCGCTTTCACCTTCGCCGCACAGTCGCCCTCGTGCGAGGCTTCGTCGGGGGCTTCGACGTGGACGCAGATCAAGTCGACTTCTTTCAGCGCGTCCATTGCGTAGCGTCCTTTGGCCGCGTAATCGGTGTCGGTGTAACCCGTCGCGCCGGGCACTTCGATTCGCTTCCAACCAACCAGTGAGGCTAAGCCGCGCAAGAGATCGACAGCGGTGATCATCGCACCTTGCGGTCCGTAGGCTTCCGTAAACGGAGCCAATTTTGGGGCTTTGCCGATGCCCCACAGCCAGACGTTGGTTGCGGGCAACTTGCCATCGGCGATGCGTTTTTTGTTCACTCGGTGATCGGCGAAGAGCTTGACGGTTTCGCTCATCAACTCGTTGAGCACATCACTGCCTGGTCCGCGCGGAAAATCGTTGAGCACCGACTTGTCGGTCAGATCGTGCGGCGGGGTGGCACGCATGTCCATCGTGAAAGGTGCCGGACGCTCCTCGCCGCGCCAGATCAGTAAGTTGCGATAACTAACGCCGGGGACGAATTCGAGTCCGTCGCCGCCCAATGCTTCCTGGGCGGTTGCGAGCAGCTCGGTCGCTTCTTCGGTCGAGATATGGTCGGCCGTAAAATCCTTCATCGTCTGATCTTGGACGGTGACCAGATTGCAACGGATGGCCCAATCTTGATCGCCAAGTTCGATGCCTTGTGCGGCAGCTTCGATCGGTGCGCGGCCGGTGAAGTTGGCCAGTGGATCGTAGCCAAGCAGGCTCATGTTGCCGACTTCGCTACCGGCAGGGAGAGATTTCGGTGTGTGGCAGGCCCGCGCGACGACTCCGCCAGACGCTAAAGCGTCCATCGCCGGAGTGTGGGCGGCTTCGAGGGGAGTTTTGCCGCCGAGCGATTCTTGCGGCTCGTCGGCTGCTCCGTCGGGGATGATGATGGCGTATTTCATAATTGCTGATTTGCTATAAAAAGTAAAACACGAAGCAAAGGAAGCAACAAAGGAAAGCAAGAAAATTGACAGTGTGATAGTTGTTACAACACGATTCGTTTGATGCCGTCTTTCAGTAGCTTTGTGTTGAAATTAAGTAGTAGTCCCAATCTGTTTTGCGTGAGTTTTAAGTACGTGAATATTTGTGCTTCGTGTATTGACAGTAGTGTCTCAACAGCTTTTAGTTCGACTACTAACTGCTTGTCCACGTGGATGTCGAGACGTAGGCCACCTTCAATTGTGATTCCGTCATAGACGATTGGTAGTGATACTTGACTTTCATGTGGCACTCCAACTTTCTGCAATTCGTGACACAAGCATCGTTCGTAAACGGACTCCAATAGCCCAGGGCCAAGATTGTTGTGAACGCGAAATGCTGCATCTAACACAGCCTTCGCATACAGTTCTACATTTTCGGGAACTGCTTCAGCCACCAAAAAAGACCTTTCTTTGTTGCTTCTTTTGCTTCGTGTTTCATTTTATCCTTTTTAGTCTCGTACCCAAATCTTTACCGGCTTGTCGCGACAGGCGGGTAAGGCTTCGATCGTCGCGCACGCGCGGTCGATGGCGGCTTCGGTCGCCGCATGCGTCATGATCACTAACGGTAGGACTTCTTCGGTTGCGAGTTGTTCGTGTTGCAGGACGGAGGCGATGGATATTTCTTCGTCGCCGAAGGCTTTCGTCACTTCGGCCAGTACGCCGGGATGATCTTCGACCATCAGGCGGACGTATCGGCGACCAGTCGATTCGGCGAAGTCGGCCTGGTCGACGCGTGCTTTTTCGTCGGACCAAAGTTCCAAGGTTTTGAATGTGATGGGCGTACGACCCACGGCGACGTCGATGAGGTCGGCGACCACTGCCGAAGCCGTTGGCATCTGGCCTGCCCCTTGTCCGTGGAAGAACAACGGCCCGACCGCGTCGCCGTTGATCAGCACGGCGTTGAACGGTCCGCCGACTTCGCCCAGGGGCGTGCCTGCCCTCACCATCGTCGGGGTAACTTCGCAGTCGAGCCCCCCTTCTTTCAAGTCGGCGACGGCCAGCAGCTTGATGCGATAGCCCATCTCCTTGGCGTATTGAATATCGAGCGGATCGACCTGATCGATGCCGACGCGCGGAATATCACGCCAGTCGACCTTCGCACCAAACGCGAGATGCGCGAGAATGGCCAACTTCTGTGCGGCGTCGGTTCCGTCGACATCCATCGTTGGGTCGGCTTCGGCGTAGCCAAGTCGCTGAGCGTCGGCAACGGTCGCTGCGTAGTCACTGCCGCCTTCTTCGTGCATACTGCTGAGTATATAGTTGCTCGTGCCATTGAGAATGCCGTGCAGCGAGGTGACCTGATTGGCCGAGAGACATTGGCTGACGTTCGCGATGATCGGAATGCCACCGGCTACCGAGGCTTCGAACGCGACGCAACGTCCTAGCTCGCGTGCTCGTTCGAAAATTTCGGGTCCATGCTCGGCGAGGAGCGCTTTGTTCGCCGTGACGACATCTTTGCCGGCTTCGAGCAGCTGAAGCATGATAGTCTTGGCCGGTTCGAGCCCGCCGATCAGCTGCGCGACGACTTCGATTTCTTGGTCGTCGATCACGTCCTGAATCTGGTCAGTCAGCACGCCGTCAGGCAGATGGCAATCGCGGGCCCGCGACAAATCACGCACTACGGCTTTTTCCAGCCAGAGCACTCTGCCAGCATGACGGGCCGTGCGGTCACCGTGGTCGAGCAACAGACGCGCAACGCCCGAGCCAACAGTTCCTAGGCCAATGATAGCGACTTTTGTTTTTTCCATGTTCCCGATTCACCCAGTGGCATCGAACGACGAATTTGTCCGAACTTGGCACCCGTTTGGCGGCTCCAAGACGTAGCTGACAAACTAGCCATAGTAGTTGCCCACCGGCGGCAAAGTCAACGCCCGCCGCGGTTTGCGCCAAGCCCCAGCACCGTTAGAATCCTGAGTTCTGCATCACCTCACTTCTGAACTCTGCCTTCTGAGATCACACTTTCATGCCTCGTTACAACCCCGCCACCGTTGAGCCCAAGTGGCAAGCCTACTGGGAAGAAAATCAGACCTTCGCTACGCCCAAAATGCCCAGCGGAGAGAAGGTCTACGCCCTCGATATGTTTCCCTATCCCAGCGGCGACGGACTGCACGTGGGGCACCCCGAAGGCTACACCGCGACCGATATTTTTTGTCGGGCCGCGCGGATGCAGGGCAAGTCGGTCATGCATCCGATGGGGTTCGACTCGTTTGGGTTGCCGGCGGAAGAACACGCCATCAAGACGGGTGAACATCCGCGTGTGCAGACCGAGAAAAACATCGACACGTTCCGTCGGCAGATGAAGATGCTCGGCTTCAGCTACGATTGGTCACGCGAAGTAGCGACGACCGACGTCGATTACTTCCGCTGGACACAGTGGATCTTCTTGCAGATCTACGACACGTGGTTCGACGCGGAGCAGCAAAAAGGCCGCCCCATCAGCGAGCTCCCGATACCGAAAGAAATTAGCGAAGCTGGCGACGACGCCGTCCGCGCCTACCAGGACGATCACCGCCTCGCCTACCAAAGCGAAGCCCCCGTTAATTGGTGCCCGGCACTGGGCACGGTACTCGCCAACGAAGAAGTGATCGACGGCAAAAGCGAGCGAGGCAGCCACCCGGTGGAACGCCGACCGTTGCGACAGTGGATGATGCGCATTACGGCGTACGCCGATCGTTTGGAAAAGGATCTCGCAACGCTCGATTGGTCTGAGGGTGTGAAGGCGCTGCAACGCAACTGGATCGGGCGCAGTACGGGTGCGGAAGTCGATTTCAAAATCGACGACGAGCAGACACTGCGCGTGTACACGACTCGGCCGGACACATTGTTTGGGGCGACTTACATGGTCATCGCCCCCGAGCATCCGTTCGTCGAGAAACTCACGACCGACGAAAATAAGTCAGCAGTCGAAGAGTACGTCCATCAGGCGAGCCTCAAGAGCGACCTCGATCGCACTGAACTCGCTAAAGAAAAAACGGGTGAATTCACAGGCAGCTACGCCATAAACCCAGTCAACGGCGAACTCGTACCGATTTGGATCGCCGATTACGTGCTGATCAGCTACGGAACCGGTGCGATCATGGCCGTACCCGCGCACGATGAACGTGATTTCGAATTTGCCAAACAGTTCAACATCCCGATCAAAGCAGTCGTCCAACCGCGAGACAATGTTTCGCCGGAGGAAAAAGAAAAGATCCTCGCCGGCGAACAAGTCTTCGCAGAACACGGCACCGCCATCAACTCCGGCGAATTCGATGGCCTACCGACCGCGGAGTTCAAAACCAAAATCACCGAGTGGCTCAGCGAAAAAGATCTCGGCCACGAAGCCGTCAACTACAAACTTCGCGATTGGCTCTTCAGCCGGCAGCGTTTTTGGGGCGAGCCGTTTCCCGTTTTGCACGAGCTCGACGCTGATGGGAACAAGACTGGGGCCGTCCGCGCGGTGCCGGAAGAACAGTTGCCCGTCGACTTGCCGCACCTCGAAGACTTCAAACCGCACGGACGGCCCGAGCCACCGCTCGATAAGGCGCCGAACGAGTGGCTGTACCCAGTCATTGACGGAGTGAAGTACAAACGCGAAACCAACACGATGCCGCAATGGGCCGGTTCGTGCTGGTACTACTTGCGTTACCTCGATCCGAAAAACGATTCGGCAGCCGTCGATCCGGAAATCGAAAAAGCGTGGATGCCGATCGATTTGTACGTTGGTGGCGCTGAGCACGCGGTATTGCATTTGCTTTACTCACGTTTCTGGCACAAGGTGCTTTACGATCGCGGAGTGGTCAGCACGTTGGAGCCGTTTCAAAAGCTCGTCAACCAAGGCATGATCCTTGGCGAGAATAATGAAAAGATGTCAAAGAGCCGCGGCAATGTGATCAATCCCGATGATGTGGTGAGCGAGTACGGCGCCGATTCGTTGCGTCTGTACGAGATGTTTATGGGCCCTCTCGAACAAATGAAGCCGTGGAACATGGACGGGGTGAACGGCGTGTTTGGCTTTTTGAATCGCGCCTGGCGGATGATCGTCGACGACAAGCAGGACGAATTGCAGCTTGCCGCATCGCTGTGCGATGACTCGCCGACAGATGAACAGAATCGCGTGCTACACAAAACGATCAAGGCGGTGACCGACGACATCGCGACCTTGTCGTTCAATACGGCAATTGCCCGCATGATGGAGTTCACCAACTTTTTCACCAAGCAAGAAAAGCGTCCTCGCATGGCGATGGAGCAGTTTGTGCTGCTGTTGTCGCCGTTTGCTCCGCATATTGCCGAGGAACTGTGGCAAGTTCTCGGCCACGAGAAAACGCTTGCCTACGAGCCCTGGCCCGCGTGCGACGAATCGCTACTCGTCGAGGATGAGGTTGAGATTCCCGTGCAATTCAAAGGCAAGGTGAAAGCCAAGGTGATGGTCCCTGCCGATGCCGATCAGGCAAAGATTGAGGAAATTGCTCGCGCTGACGACAAGGTGGCGTCGCTTTTGGAGGGCAAAGAAGTGATAAAAACTATTGTCGTCCCCGGCCGTCTGGTAAACTTTGTGACGAAGGGATGAACGATGAATGATAAGTGATGAATGGAATTCGTAACTTTTCCGATCATCGTCCGTTCGTCATTCATCGATCCTCACTCATCATTCCAAAGATTTCGCCATGCGTAACGTTGTCGCTGTTGTTTTAGGCGGAGGGCAGGGCTCACGCCTCATGCCGCTCACGAAGTATCGCTCCAAACCAGCTGTGCCACTGGCGGGCAAATACCGGCTAATCGACATTCCGCTGTCCAACTGCATCAATAGCGGTTTGAAGCGCGTGTATGTGCTCACACAGTTTCTGTCGGTAAGTTTGCATCGGCATATTCGCGGCACGTACCGCTTCGATAACTTCAGCGGTGGCTTCGTCGAAATTCTCGCTGCTCAGCAGACGATGTCTGAGGGGACGGATTGGTACCAAGGCACGGCAGACGCGGTGCGCAAGAATCTGCGCTATCTGACGCAACAAGATACCGACTACGTCGTCATTCTTTCGGGCGATCAGCTTTATCGGATGGATTTTCAGCAGATGCTCAAGACCCATCAGGAATCGAATGCCGATGTGACCATCGCCGCCAAGCCCGTCTACGACCGCGAGGCATCGGCGCTGGGCATTATGCAGCTGGACGACACGGGACGCGTGTGTGGCTTTGTCGAAAAACCGAAGACCGACGAAGAGCTCGATCAGGTGCGGATGGATCCGGGATGGATCGACTCGTACGGCATTAAGAGCGATGGGCGCAGCTGCTTGGCCAGCATGGGAATCTATTTGTTTAGTCGCAAGACGTTGGCGGCTGCTCTGGAAAACGCCGACCACCACGACTTTGGCAAGCAGGTCTTTCCGTCGCTAATTGGTGATCATCGTGTGCAGACGCACCTGTTCGATGGGTATTGGGAAGACATTGGTACCATCGGGTCCTTTTTTGAAGCCAACATCGAACTAGCGCAGACAACCGCGCCCTTCGCGCTGGCTAACCAGGCGGCACCGATTTATTCGCGGCCGCGGTTCTTACCTTCTACACGCGTCGATGGTGCGACCATCGATCGCAGTCTAGTTGCGGACGGCTGCATCATCGAGCCGGGGACGAGAATTGAAAACAGCGTCATCGGATTGCGCTGCCGCATCGGCCGGGATGTGACGATTCGCAATTCGATTGTCATGGGAGCCGACTTCTACGAGACTCCGGAGAAACTGCAGCAGTCGCAGGCAGAGGGACTGCCGCCGATGGGGATTGGCGCGGGCAGCCGCATTCAGGGGGCGATCGTCGACAAGAACTGTCGCATCGGCTCGGGGGCTCAAGTGGTGAACCACAACCAGACCGTCGAGGGCGAAGTTGGCGATGTCTGCGCAATTCACGATGGCATTTTAGTCGTCGAAAAGAATGCCAGCTTGCCAGACGGCTGGCAGGCCTAGACAGCCGATTGCCCGTCAAAATCGTCCCATTCCGACGATTCGGCAAATTCTGGGGCGATGCGGTCATCATCTGCGACCAGCACCGCATTCCAACGGTTGGTGGATCGCTTAGGCTATGGCATACTGTGGGTTTCCACGATCCAAGAGCCCTTCGACGAAGCGACGAGCGGAGACTCACAACACATGCATTTTCAGCCGTTTACCACAATTCTCCTGCTCATGCTGGCGCTGATGCCGTCCGCTGGAATAGCCATCGGGCAAGAATCCGCCAGCGAACCGATCTATCTGGAGGAGCCAGAACCAGAGCCACCCGCGCGTGCCGGCAAACGCCGGACGATCAAGGAAAAGTACGACGACGACTCCGTTCGCGTCGAGCGTCAGATTGTCAAGCTGTCGGACGATCGTATCGTCAACGATGGCAAGTACATCGAGTATTACCCCGATGGCAAGAAGTACGTCGAAGGCAGCTACAAGATGGGCGCATTTGACGGCGACTGGCAATATTGGTTCCCCAACGGCCAGCTGTGCAAGAAGGTCACCTTCAAGCTTGGCCGGACGGATGGGCAATGGGAGGTGTTTGACCAGGAGGGAACTCGGACGGCTCAGCAAAGCTATCGCGAGGGTCGTCGGCATGGGAAGTGGATCTCATATTTCGAAGGTGGCGAGCAGCAGCTTTTTGAAGTGACCTACGAAGACGGTAAGCCGGTTGGAGAGCGAATCACCTACTTCGAGACGGGACAGAAACGAACCGTCATTCCATTCAAGGATGGGAAATTCCACGGCACGATGGTCGAATATGATGAGTCGGGTACCAAGATTGCCGAGCTTGATTTCAAAGACGGCAAACGGGAGGGGAAAGTGCGGCGGCTTGACGAATAGACCGCACATTGTCACGCACAGGCCCGCTTTCGTAGCTGAAAGCACAGAACACCGTCTCCCCGACTGCCACCGGCATTCTCCTCGCGACCAACTCGAATTTTGTCCGCCCAACGCCTAGAATGTTGGCAGTTGGTTACTCTCCGGCCCTGCGGGCCAAGTCTTCAACTGCCGAATTCTGAGACGCCCGAGATTGGTCGGAATCGGCCCCTTCTTGTTACCAGCAGACGACGCGTCCACAATAACAGCGAAGCATGAGCGAGCAGGACAAAGAATCGAAGCCTTCGGCCGACGAAGCTACCAAGCGGGCGAACCCAATGCAGTGGTACGTGCTGCTGCTGCTCGGGTTCTTGACGATGCTAATTCTACTGTCGGCTTGGGGCAGTAGCCCGACCATCACGTACTCGCAGCTTCAGGAGCAAGTCGCAGCGGGCAATGTTGCCAGCGTCACGATCAGTGGCCGACAAGTCGACGGCGAGTTTAAGGAGCCCATCGAGCTGCTGGGTAGCGAGACCACCGAAGAGGAACGCGAGTCTTCGGAGCAAAAGCCGATTAAGCGTTTTTCTTGTACGCTGCCCCTACAGGTCGGCGACAAATGGCTCGAGCAACTGGAAGCCAGCGACGTCGAGATTCGGGCGGAGAATCCGGCGACTTACGACGACTTGTTCGTTTTCTTTTCTGTGGCGGCGCTGTTGCTGCTGATCGTCTTCGGCTGGTCGATGCTCCGTCGCACTCGCGAACAAATGATGGGCGGCGGCATGTTGGGTGGCGTCACTAAGAGTCCCGCTAGAAGATACGATGATGACGATAAACGAGTGACCTTCGAGGACGTGGCCGGCTTGGGCGGTGTTAAGAAAGACCTGCAAGAGATCGTGCTGTTCTTGAAGGACGCCGAGAAATTTCATCGACTTGGCGCACAAGTTCCCAAAGGCGTCTTGCTGATGGGTCCTCCCGGCACGGGCAAAACGTTGCTCGCACGCGCCGTGGCAGGCGAAGCAGGGGCGCCGTTTTTTTCGATCAACGGTTCAGAGTTCATACAGCTCTTTGTGGGCGTGGGAGCGGGCCGCGTTCGCGATATGTTTAAGACAGCCCAAGAGAGTTCGCCATCGATCTTGTTCATCGACGAAATTGACGCGGTCGGGCGGCAGCGCGGAGCCGGCATGGGTGGTGGCCATGACGAACGCGAACAAACGCTCAATCAGATACTCAGCGAGATGGACGGTTTTAGTCCCAGCTCAACGGTCATTGTACTGGCCGCCACCAACCGGCCTGATGTGCTTGATCCGGCGCTGCTGCGTCCAGGACGTTTCGACCGCCACATCACCGTCGATCGACCGACGATAGAGGGTCGCAAGGAACTGTTCGAACTGCATAGCCTGAAGGTACCGATTACCGAGGATGTCGACTTCACGCGCCTCGCCCGTGCGACGGTCGGGCTGACGGGTGCCGACATCCGCAATTTGGTCAACGAGGCGGCGCTTTGGGCCACCCGCCAAGACAAAGACAAAGTGTCGATGGAAGACTTCGAGCACGCCCGCGACAAGGTGCTTATGGGTGCCAAGCGAGAGGATATCCTCACCGAGGAAGAGCGCGAAATCACCGCCTACCACGAGGCAGGGCACGCGATCCTCGCGTGGCTGGTGCCAGGCAGCGATATCGTTCACAAAGTGACCATTGTTCCACGCGGTCGAGCGCTTGGCGTGACGCAACTGGTTCCCGAAGAAGATCGCCACAACATGGGGCAGGGCGATATGCATGCCCAACTGGCGATGGCGCTCGGCGGTCGGACGGCGGAGAAGATTCAGTTTGGCGAGTATAGTGCTGGTGCCGAAAACGATCTCAAGCGCGCGACGGCGCTAGCGCGAAATATGGTCACCCGCTGGGGTATGAGCGAACGGCTTGGTCCCGTCGCTTATAGCAGCAACGAAGAACATCCGTTTCTCGGCCGCGAGATGGCCCAGGAACATCGCACCCACAGCGAGCACACAGCTCATGTTATTGACGAAGAGATTGCAAAGATCTTGCATGGCGCATCCGATCGGGCCGAGCAAGTCTTGAGCGATCATCGCGATAAGCTCGACGCTTTAGCCAAAGCGTTACTCGAAAAAGAAATACTAGACCACGACGAAATAGAGGCGCTGGTTGGGCCTTCCGTACACAGCCTAGGAGAAGCAGCGGGCGGGCAGGGCGTGGATGCGGCTCGCAACGAACTGCCCCCGAACGAGTCAAGCCAAAACTAATCCGAAGGATTGATTCCAATGTCCTCAGAATCAGATACACAGCCACTTGCACACTGCGTCTACTTCACACTAAACGAGAACACTAACGAAGCGAGACAGGGGCTGATCTCTGCCTGCAACGAGTTTCTTACCGATCACCCCGGCACGCTCTTTTTTGGCGTCGGCCCCCGTGCCGATAGCTACCAGCGCCTGGTCAACGATCAGTCCTTCGATGTTGCGCTGGTGTTGGTGTTCGCGACCAAAGCGGATCATGACCGCTACCAGGTTTCTGATCGTCACCAGCAGTTTCTGGCGAGTCAGAAAGATACTTGGGCGAACGTACGCGTCTTCGACGCCTTCGGCTAACTCGTCAGATTGCTTGTTGCTCACGGCAGGACAACCGATCCGAAACGCCTGATCGGGCGAGAATCGCCTATTTTCAAGGTCCGTGGCCCAAACAAGCGACCGGCGAATCGTCTGGCCAAGATAGGCTATAATAGGGGCTGCCCGAAGCAATTGTTGCAACTAGCAAATTGACTTTCTGTAGGCGAGCCCCCAATTGCTTTTCGACGGATACGGCGACTTTGGACGCGACTGACTTTCAACCCGAGCATTTCATCAACCGTGAGCTGAGCTGGCTGGAGTTCAATGCGCGCGTGTTGGAAGAAGCGCAGGATGTGTCTAATCCGCTGCTGGAACGGGTCAAGTTTCTGTCGATTTTCAGTTCAAACCTTGATGAATTTTTTATGGTGCGCGTGGCTGGACTACGCGAACAAGTGTTCGGTGGTGTTGCCGCGCAAGACGTCCCCGCCGACGGCATCCGCGCCATGACCCAGTTGCTGAAGATTTCTCAGCGCACCCGTCAGTTGGTAGGCGATCAGTATGTGTGCTTCAACGATGCAATCTTGCCTAAGCTTGCCGAAGAGGGCATCCATATCCTGACGCAACAGGATCTCGACAAGTCGCAGAAGAAATTAGTCAACGAGTTTTTCCGGCAACGGGCGTTTCCCATCCTTACGCCGATGGCGATCGATCCTAGCCACCCCAGTCCTCGCTTTCATAATCGGGGGCTGTATCTGGCCGCGCTGCTGCAACGTACCAGCGGTCTCGGGCCAGCCGATCTGCTCGCGGTTGTGCAGCTGCCCCAGGTGCTGCCTCGTTTCGTGCGTCTCGGGCCACAGGGGGAGCAGGCATTCATCTTGCTAGAAGACATTCTGACGGCCAAGCTGCCGGAGCTGTTTGGTGGTTACGAAATCGCCCATCATGCATCGTTCCGCGTCACGCGCGACATGGACGTGGACCTGCTGGAAGAAGAAGGCGACGACCTTGTGCAAGCGATCGAGCAACGCCTTCGCAAGCGTCAGCACTCTGAGGCCGTCCGACTGGAAGTCGACGCGCGGATGAATCGCGACTTGCTTGGCATGATCGTCGAAGAGGAACACCTCCACACAAAATTGGAAGTGGATGGCGAAAAGTACAGCGAAATCTATCGTGTCAACGGCATGCTCGATATGACCGGTCTCATGGAGCTGACGAAGGCGAGCCACCTCGAGCATCTAACGTTTAAGCCTTTCGAGCCTCGCCAGCCGCTAGGCCTGAGACAGAAGGACGACATTTTTGCCGAGATTGCTGAACGTGACGTTCTGCTTCACCATCCTTTCGACGCGTTCGACCCGGTCGTCCACTTCATCGAGACCGCCGCCCAAGACGATAACGTGCTTGCCATCAAACAGACGCTGTATCGCACCAGCGGCGATAGCCCGATCGTGCGGGCTCTGATCAAGGCGGCGGAGAACGGCAAACACGTTACCGCGCTTGTCGAACTCAAAGCGCGCTTTGACGAGGCAAACAACATTGTCTGGGCACGGCAAATGGAAAACGCCGGTGTGCATGTCGTCTACGGGTTTATGGACATGAAGACGCACTGCAAACTGGCAATGGTCGTTAGGCAAGAAGGCAAGAAGGTGCGCCGCTATGTGCATCTGGGGACTGGCAACTACAACCCGAGTACCGCCAAGCTGTACACCGACCTTGGACTGTTTACCTCCAACAAATTCTACGCCGACGATGCGTCAGCGCTGTTCAACTTTCTGACAGGGTATTCGCAGGGCCACGAGTGGACCAAGTTGGTGGTCGCGCCCCAACGTCTGAGGCGACAGACCATCGAGCTGATTCGCGAACAGGAACAACGCGCACGTTCTGGAAAGAATTCGCGGATCTTTGCTAAACTAAACTCCCTGGTCGACCAAGAGACGATTGAGGCGCTTTACCTGGCTAGTCAAGCTGGCGTACCTATCGAATTGGTCGTGCGCGGCGTGTGTTGCCTGCGACCCGGATTACCTGGAATCTCCGAGAACATCCATGTCCGCAGCATTGTTGATCGGTTTCTGGAACACAGTCGGATCATGGTTTTCGGCACCGGTCAAAAGGCAAAGGTCTTTTTGTCCAGCGCCGATTGGATGCCACGCAATTTCGAGCGGCGCGTCG
>JBCDBK010000109.1:0-15904 GCA_039184115.1 Planctomycetota bacterium
CCAAACCATCCCTTCGTGCCCTATGTTTATTGGTAGGAATTGTTGCGTTCTGAAGTTTTCAGTTGGCAGCTTGCTGAGCATGACAGCAGCATCAGCGATCGGCTTGGCCGTAAGCCTGTCGCCTCTACCTGAACTGGAAATGTGGGAAGTGGATATGCGTTGGCTACAAGGGCTAATGTGTAGTGGGGTAGCACTACTGGTCTGTGAGTTGGTCAGGCAAGTACATCTCTTGGGCCGTCAGTGCCGCTCGGCTGAGTCAGAGACCAGAGACGCTCTAATTATTGCCCTGATTCAAAGACTAGTCTTATTGCTTCTACTATCAGGACTGTTGGTCTTGCAGCTGTTAACGGCTCGGCGAGTAATCGAAGAGGTGCATCGAACAGAGTGGCATGTCTACCCTGAACTGTGGCCAAGCTTGATGCTCACCATATCTATTCTAGCTGCAATGCGTCTTCTGCTAGTCAGTCGAAATCAGCAGGACATTTCAGCGACAAGAGCTTTCATTACTGGCTTGATTGTTTTTACTGGGTTGATAATCATCGGTTTTTTTATATTTACCGACCGTTTCGAACATGTGGCGATGGCCCATTACGCTACTAACGAGGTAGAGATAAACACCCCTATTGCAATGCAGCGAACCGGATTCTTTCCGCATCATGCTGCTGAAGGATTCCTGACTTTTTGGCTGTCTGCAACAGCCGCGATAGGCGTGGTCATAGCAACTTGGCTGCTATGGTCACATGTCTCGATGATACAACCTTTGTTGCGAGTTGTTAGTAAAGCAACATTCATCTTGTTGATGTTTTGTATAGCGGCTTTCGTGTATTGGTTTACTAACTATGAGTTCTCTCGCATCAGCCCAGACATTGCGAGTGTTGGAACTTCGCAAATATGGCCAGATACAGTTGCCTGGCCATTGCTGCTAATTGGCTTGGCAATAGCCATGGGTTTGCAATTGGCACGCAAACGCCAAAGAATCAATGACAACGTAGTCAGGCTACCGAGGATTACTGCAACAGGGAAGCTAGCAGCTTTCATGATTTGCATTGCAGCTGGAGTGCAAGCAAATGTTCTTTTGTGTCAATATGCTGTTAACGAGACGCCCCGCTCGCTCTTGTCGTTTCTTCTTTGGTTCTTGCCCCATTCCTCTTGGTCAACTTGGGAGAATTACATTTACACACTTGGGGAAGCAATGCTGCAACCCGAGGTGCTTCTAGCTTTGATGCTCTTCGTGTCAACGTTGTCGCTTAATTGGCAAACCATTCGAAAGTCGTCAGAGGAGCCGTCAGTTCAACTCGTCGAGGGCAAGCATGTGCTTTGCTACACTCTCAGGTCTCTCGTGCTGCTGCTCGTCGCAATTCCGACGTTCGCAATTTTTGGGTTCTGCTACTGGTTGGGGCCTCTAGGACGGTAGGTGTGCCAATCGAGATGTGGCGTTCAGCTTCGTCGGCTTGTGCAGCTAACTGGTTGTCTGTCAGATAGGTCTTACGCTATTTGTCATCCGTATTGAGCGGATTTAGCATTTTGGTTTCCCGTGCTGATCTGCCCGCGATCGCCAGCCACCTTACTTGGCTTTCTACGACACGAAGCCAATGGCCCATTTACGAGCGAATGGTTGCCGCTTACCTTTTCCGGTTGGTCGAATTCACTGGTAGCACCTGCGCGGGCTGGTGGTAGATAGCGTTAGCGCTTGCAGTCAACGGCATATCCAAGTGATCCGCAAGTGGCTGAAACGGGTAAGAACCTTCATCAATAGACACTTGAATGAGATGTGTGCGTGGCAAGTTAGAGTCTATTCTATAACCTGAAAACCCCCTCCCCCGATAACGGGAGGGGGATGTGGGATAGGTCTTTAGTCGAACAACAGCCAGCGAAGATACCTGCCTGCTCTCTGTTCACTGCCTCTACGATAGCCTCTTCACCCGGCCAAAAATCGTCGGTGAATCCTTGCGAGCTACGATCTAAAATACTCACGGCGCAAGTTCTGTCGCTGCCGCGTCTGCCATTGGAGTGGGTTGCCGTTTTGTAACGCCTACGGACTCAGAGGTTTCAATATTCGCGGTCCTTTTGGGTATGCCCTTGGCGCAACTGGTGACAGCGAAACGACTAAGCCCTACGCCACGCCGATTACACCGGAGAATAATGAAAATAAAATCAGAATGTGTTACATAATTCAAACGTTTCAAAACCACGAGCAATGAGCTAGCAGCGCTGACGGCGCTGTGACGATCGGCGTGTATCCGATTAGAATTTGAGTCCCGACGCCTTGCAAAGAAAGCTCATGTACGGCTTCGCCGCGCGAAATGCTGCGGCGGTTTCTTTGACGATGGCTGGGTCGAATAGCACGTCGTGGTCGAGGTGACAGACGCCGATGTGGTCTTTGCGTTTGAGGTCGTCGATCAGCGGATGATCGGCCGAGTAGCCCTTGGGAGGCCGCACTAGGCTGTCGCCATGCAGCTGGAAGCGATCTCGGAAGGCTTTGCCGCCTTTGGCGCGCTTCCAGTCGGTCGACTTCTTGTCGATCGCCTTGCGAAGTTTGCCAAGCGTTTTGGAGTCGGGGTGCCAGATGCCGGCACCAAGAAAAACTTCGTCCGGGTCGATGTGAAAGTAGAAGCCGGGGGCATGTACGTCTTTGCCGGCCGCGTGACGAAATTGAATGCCTACGTTTGTTTTGTAGGGCCGTTTGTCCTTCGAAAATCGAACGTCGCGATAAATGCGCATCAGTGAGCCGCCTACCTTTTTAGGCACGGCTTGAAAGTGCGGAGAGATTTTTTCGAGCGGGCCGGCCATCGCTTCGATAAACGCGAGCGATGGTTCGAGCAATTCGGATTCGTAGCGCGACTTGTTCGCTTGAAACCAGTCACGCTTGTTGTGCTTGGATAGGTCATTGAGAAAGTGTAAGAGTCCGAGTGGAAAGCCTGAGAACTTGCCCGACGAGTTTTTGGTGGCCATAGAAGCGCGCCCCAATTGTTAAAGTTTGCCGATTGCCGAGTGGTTAACGTATAGCACAAGACTACTGCTCATGCCACTGGTTTGAGAAAGAGACGTTGCAGTGTTTCTGCGGCGGAAGCCGATATTGCAACTAGGTACAGGCGCCGACGTGTGCGTGTGCTCGTCGCAAGTTTGCTGACCGATAAGGTCGCGCGTTAGTGACTACCCCGCCGCTAAAGTTTGCCAGAGTCTGACAATGGAAGCTCGACACTATCAATCATTTCTATTGTTGCTATTAGCCTCGCTCGCCACCGGCTGCGGTCTTAACGACGCGATTTTGCAGAAAGGTGCCAACGGTCGGACGGGCGTGCTGTTGAACTACTCGTGCGGCGCCCATCCTTGTGACCCGATCGATCCTAGCAAACCAACGATCGTGATCACCCACGGTTGGAACCCGCTGCCGAAGCGCATTCGCACGACGTTCGCGTGTTCTAGCGCGAATGCCATCAAATGCCGCTGCGGCGATAGTTATAACCTGTTGAGTTGGGACTGGAACGCCGTGAAGGTGTCCCCCTTCAATGACGAGCCGTTTCGCATCGGTCGATGCCAGGGCAAGATGCTGGCCTCAGCGCTGAGATCGCGTGGCGTGAATCCGCGTTGTACTCAGCTCATCGGTCACAGTTTGGGGACGTTGGTCGTCACACAAGCTGCTGTCTGCCTCCAAGACTTGGGGCCGACAGCACAGCTAACCCTGCTGGACCCACCAACGTCGCTGCACGAAGAGATATTCTGTCGCCTGAAAGCCCAGCGCCGGGCCTGTGTTGTGGAAAACTATTGGGCCCCGGGCGTTAGTGGCTACGGCGACGACGCCAACTACCGCGGCGTGCGCAACTACAACGTCGGCGACGGTCAGGCGCCGATTGCCGGGATCGTCGACCTCAGTCGATCGAATCACGTGGAGACGATGCGATGGTACTATCGCACCATCTGCAATCCTTCCTGCCCTTGTGGATTCCAGAAAAGCGTACTCGTGCACTGCTGCGGCAATTGCAACGGTTGCGAATGCTGCAACCAATGTGCCGACGCCGCAGCAGAGGACACAGAGCCACCATTGACTGCGTTCCTAGTCGATCAGAGCGAAGGCTCCAATTCGGGCACCGACACATCTGCCGGATCGCGGAATCGGTAGCCGATGCCGCGTACCGTTTGGATCAGATCGGCACTGGATAGCAGCTTTTTCCTCAGCGCCCGAATATGAACATCGATCGTTCGCTCGAGCACGATCGCATCATCGCCAAGCGCCACGTCGATGAGTTCAGCCCGTGTAAACGCTCGACCTGGCTGTCGGACAAAAGCCGACAGCAGTCCGAATTCGCTCGGCGTCAGATCGAGAGGAATGTCGCCGACGGTCGCACGATGCCGACGCCGGTCGATCATGATGCCTTGGCTGACCAAGATGTCGCGGTCGCCAGTGCCTTGTTCTTTGCGTCGGAGCAAAGCATTGATGCGTTGCAGCAATACCTTGACGCTGAAAGGTTTTGTCACGTAGTCGTCGGCGCCGACGGAGAATCCAACGAGTTGGTCACTTTCTTCCGACCGAGCGGTCAGCATCAACACCAGTACTTCTTGGGTCGCCGGATCAGCCCGCAATTGCCGGCACACCTCGAGTCCGCCAATCATCGGCAACATCAGATCGAGCACGACCAAATCGGGGCAGCGCAGTCGCATCTCACGTAGTCCTTGATGACCATCGCGTGCGACTGCCGTGGCGTAGCCTTCCTGGCTGAGGTTATAGTCGAGCACCTCTGCTAACGAGGCGTCGTCTTCAACAATCAAGATATTCGCTTTAGGCATGGTTTATCGAAGTGGGTTTCGTTGCTGAGAGGTAAACTACACCCTTTGCAGGCGGACTCAATAGGTCGCGCCGTCCTGGTATATCGCGCAATCTCGCCGCTGTTCGTCTCTAATCGACCGAGAGTCATCGCAGGTATGGATTTCTCGTAGTAAGAATTTGCTCATGCGAACGCTGGTTCCAGAGTGTCTGACCGAGACTTTTCGAGTAGGGCGCCGGCCTCGGTGGATATTTGCCGCAACTGACGAGATTGGCTATAGGGTGAGGGAAGCGTCAGTTCGGCTGGCACTAATGGAGTCGCTACTGCCGACTGGGTAAACAACCAAAAAAAGCAGCCAAATGCAGGTCTGGGACAGATGTCAGGGACTGATCTCACGGCATGCCTTCCATATGAGGTTCGCGTACACGGCACGCGTGCCAGCAGGTTTCGTGAGCCCAGAATCTAACGGTCGACTGTGAATATTATGTGAAGATTTGACGGATGGCCGGCTGTTCGCGAAACAATGGAATGCTGACGCGGAACGTGCTCCCCTCTCCAGGGGCGCTATCCACGGTAACGGCCCCATCCATCACGTTACAGAGGTGTTTTACGATCGCCAGCCCGAGCCCCGTGCCGCCAAGCTCGCGCGAGCGGGCCTTGTCGACGCGGTAGAATCGCTCAAATAGTCGCTCGTGGTGAATGGGGTCGATTCCTGGTCCGGTGTCCGCCACCTCGATCAACGCCTGGTTGGACTCTTCGCGGCAGCTCAGCGTGATGCTGCCTCCGGTCGGCGTGTACTTCAGTGCATTATCGATCAGATTGCTGAGAATTTGCGTTAGGCTCTCTTCGTCAGCGTACACTTCCGTCTGCGCTTCGGCGATGTGGTTGTTCACCGTAATCTGAGCAGCGCTGGCCCGCGCGTCGTTGCCGGCCAAACAAGTACCGACGACGCGCGCAAGCGAAACGGCAGTTCGCTCGATCGTCGCCTGGCCGGACTCGATGCGCGCGAGTGCCAGTAGATCAATGATCAACTCGTACAGGCGATCCGATTGGTCGTCGATGCGACTGAGAAACCGTCGCGCGTTTTCGCTATCGTTCAGCGCGCCAGACAGCAACGTCTCGGTATAGGCCTTGATCGAGCTAAGCGGTGTCTTGAGCTCATGCGACACGTTCGCGACGAACTGCTGACGCAGTCCTTCCAATCGTTTGAGTTCGGTAATATCGTGAAGCACGAGTACGACCCCGGGACATGGATCGCCAGGCAGAGGAGTGGCGTTGACATCCAGCGTACGAACCGTATCCATTTGCCATTCGATTTCCGTCTCCGCCAGTAGTTTCGTCGATAACGAGCGCTGCGCGATCTCGTGCAAGTCGTTGCTGCGTACGACTTCGAGGAGGCCGCGCTCTTCTACCTGATCGGGCACAAACCCCAGCATATTGCCGGCGGCTAAGTTCGCGAACAGCACGCGCTGTCTGTCGTCGACCGCTAACACGCCCTCATGCATAGCCGCGAGCACCGTCGACTGACGATCGGCGCTTTCGCGGAGTGCGTTCTCACGCCGGCTCAGCCGTCCGACCATTCGTTCAAACGCGCGGGCAAGCTGGCCGACCTCATCCTGGGAGCGAATGCCGACACGGCGAGGCGCTTTGCCAACGGCCATTTGCTCGGCGGCGACGGTGAGATCGCGGATTGGTTGGACGATGCGGTGTGTAAGCCAAAAGGTAACCAGTAGGCCGGTTATACCCACGCCTAAGCCAACCATGCCGATCAGCCGCCGAACGGCCGCCACTTCGGCCAGTATCGCGGCCAATGGCTGCGCCGCGCGTACGTAGCCGACGGTCTCGTCGCTCTGCTCGACCTTGAGCGCGTAATAGAGGAACGGCACTTTCAACGTCGGGCTCAGTCGGCGCGAGGTGCCCTCGCCGCGGTGTTCCGCTTGAATGAACTCCTGGCGACCGAGGTGATTGTCCATCGCTTCGACGGCCGCAATGGTCTTCTGTTCCGAGTCTGCTAGAACTTCGCCGTCGGCATCAGCAAGCGTATAACGTGTTTCGGTCTCCGCACCCAGTGTGCGAACAACACTTTGAAGCGAGTTGCCCGCGCCGTTGCGCATCTCTTGTTTGACATTGTCCCGCAGCAGCATTGCCGAGTCGCGAAGGCGGCGACGGACTTGCTCGACCAATTGGTTTTCTTGCCAACCGGCGACAATCCCGGAACACGTACCCACGGTGAGGACGATCAGGGCGGCGTATGCCAGAAACAACTTGAGAAACAGCCGTGAAGACCACATGTACTCTATGCTCGACCTAAATCACCGCTCGTGCAACCCATTATCGACGAAGAAGTGAAGGAGGCTGTTATCCGGCTCTCGATTCAGGACCTGGCTCCGAGAAATCGAGCTTGTCGAGTGGCTGGACGATGCTGGTGAGCACATTAAACGAGTGCGACGTGACACGTTTGAAATAACGGTAAGCTAATGCGTAGGAGACGCCCAACTCGCGATTCTTACCTTCGGAAACGAGCTGCGAGATCTTATGGTCGCAGTGGTCTTCAATGGATTTGGCCTCAGCAATCAACTCCCGGGCGGCTTTCTCGTCCTGCAGATCGAAGACTTCGCGGCAAGCGACCATCAGTGTCGAAATCCGATCTTTCAGCGAGATCAGGTCCTCTTTGAATTTGCCGGTCGGTGCTTTCGGGTTCAACTCTGCCAAGTCAAAGATGTTTTTGGCATAGTCGCCGACCCGCTCGGCATCTTTGGCGATGCTCATCAACACCAAACATTGCGGAACGGAATTGACGCCGTGTGAGGTCGTATGGATGACGATTTCCCGGCGGATCTGCTGTTCGGTGTGATTGATTCGCTTGTCGGTATCGAACAGGTCTTGGCGGATCACTTCGATGTCGGTGCCACCTAGGTAGGCATTGGCTGCCGTCACGAACACGTGGCGGCCTTCGTCGAGCATCTGTCCAAAGGCGGCGCACATCCGTTCCATTCCATGAACATTTTCGCCAACGCTAGTGATCCATTTGAACATCGCCGATGCTTCCTAAGTTAAGCCGATCCATCGGAATACGAGTATCCCAAGGGCTGGTATAACTACAAATACCACGCCGACATAGGCAACTACCCACATTCGATTCTTGACCGCCATGTCCGCCAATCCTCTGGCGCAAATGATCGGTACGTTGCGTATCCGACGGAACGGAAAAAAGCAGAGCGTTGCTGTCAGATTGAAGTTCAGGTGTACCAAAGCAACAATCAAACCTGCTTCGCCCGCTACCATCGCCGCCATCAGTGCAGTTATCGTCGTGCCAATGTTGGCACCGATCATAATCGGAAACGCACCCTCCAGCTGCAAGATTCCTGATCCGAACATCGGAATCAGCAGCGAAGTCGTGATGCTCGACGATTGCACCGATACTGTAATGATAATCCCGATCAACAATCCAAGCAAACCGCTTCGACCGAGAACGTCGTTGAGCATGCCCTCGATTCGATGGGCCATCAGGACACGCATATTCTTGGTAATCAGCATCAAGGCAACCACAATCATGGCGAGTGCAATCACAAACAGTGCCAAAGCCAGCCAGCCGCCTTGGATGCCTGTGCTCTCCACGCCGCCGACGACCTGCTTCGACACCGCTTTTACGGCATCTTTCAAGGGATTCGGCAACTTGCCACCCATCCCTGGTTGCAGCCATGCGGCCATAAACACGGCGCTGCGCCGCAAGAAACCGGTTGCTAGCTCGAGTGGAAAAAGCACGGCCACGGCGATTAAGTTGAAGAAGTCGTGGACGGTCGCTCCTGCGAAGGCGCGGCGAAATTCGTCAGCGCGCGTAATGTGGCCCAACGACACGAGTGTGTTCGTAATCGTCGTACCAACATTCGCGCCCATGACCATCGGTACCGCAATCGAGAGCGGAATCTGACCCGAGCCAACCAACCCCACAATGGTTGCCGTCGTGACGGACGAACTTTGCACTAGCACCGTTGCTAAGATGCCGACGCTCAGACCCGCGAATGGATTAGTCACACTCGCGACCAGTTGCTCTGCCGTATCTTTTCCGATCGCCTTAAACGAGGAACCGAGTAGCTCGATCGCGACGAGGAAGAGGAACAGCAGCAGTAGCACCAGCACCAGCCGTAGACGGTTCAACCACCTGAGATTCGGACTCTGGATCGGTTCGTTCATCGAGGCGGTGACTCTGCGGTGGTTCCGGCCGGTTACGAAGCAGGCAAGCGCGTCGTGATGCAACAGCGGAGAGAATAGAGCGTGTTTCGCGTGCTCAGGGGGCCATCGGTTGCAAGTGAATCCGGTCGTCGCTGTTCCTCAGAGCCCACCATGATAGATACCCGAGACGCGACCGCCAAGGGGTAGGAAAAACCGCGAAACTCGGCAGACTAGACGGCCTCACGCAGAGGCGCAGAGACCGCCAAGAGGAGGACTCGGGCTGTGAATTCCGCGTTCCTGCACGCGGCAATTCGCAATGGACGACGGTCAGAGATCCAACTCGTCGAGCGAGTCCATCAGCCGATCAAGATCGTCCTGTGGCTTTTCTGCCACCGCCGAATCGGCATGACGCTTCGGAATGCCGACTTCCAGGCCCACGGCCTCACGACCGGCGAGTAGCAGTTGCTCGTCGCGCTCGCGCGCGGCGACTTCGACGGCCGTGTCGGCACCATTGGCGCCAGGATCGGGCGCACCGAACAGTTGCGACAAATCGATTTTCAGATTGCCACCGACTTCGGGACTGCCAGCGATCGTGGGGGTCTTGTGCTGCGGAAAGATAATCGCGTTCTCTGGACAAACGCGACTGCACGCGGGGCAACCTTGTCGGCAATTATCAGGCTGCTCGACGAGAATCGTTTCCTGAGCATCGATGCCGTACACACCGAACAAACAGAAGTCGATGCACTCCAAGCAATTCGTGCAGCGGCTGAAGTCGATCACCGGATACCAACGCCGCGCTGCGTCTTCGTCGATGACGGTGGGAGTGGCGGGTGGTGTGTGGTTGGTGGTGGCGGGAGAACCCGCAACTGGCGCCTCGCAACTCGCGCCTTCCAAATATCTTTCCATTTGCTCCGGTTTTGGACTGCCTTGGATCCAACTGGTGAGTTCGACCGTGGGCGTGCTTAGCTCGCTGGCGATGCGGCGGACTTCGTCGAGGTAGACCTTGGCGTCGTCGTACGCGCGGAGGTCGAGGGCGTAGACTTTACGGGATGGCAGGTCGCGCTGGTCGATGACGCGTGGCTTGTCGTCAGTTTCGTCTGGCGACTCCTCTTCTTCTTCGTCGTCGGACTCTCCCTGCGATTTTAAGAGCGAAGTGCCTTCGTGCCCGCGGATTTGGTTGCGATCCAAAATCCACCGCGCGGCACGCGGGAAGAGCCAGCTGCAAACCACCAGATCACCGCCGATGCCTGACAGGCAAAGCATCCCTGAGCCGTCCGCCTTGAGATCGTACAAATGCGGCACGACCGTCACATCGATGCCGCGCTCGCCCAGCAGTCCGGCAACAATCTCCTCCTCCAGCGCCCGCTTCTTTGGGTTCTGGCTACGACTCTGCGAAACGACAACAGTCAGACGATGTGGCATGCCTGCATTATCGGGCCTGGGTGGGCAAATTGCAACTCACGTGGGAAATGACGAATGACGAAATACCCAACGACGAAGCGGTCGGATGCAACTTCGTAGGGTGCGATGAAACGAAGTGAAATCGCACCGTAACGCTAGGGTGCGATTTCGCGTAGCTCCATCGCACCCTACAAACTACGATCGAGTGCTTTATTGAACTCGGATCGAAAATGTGCAATCCGATCATCTAGCCCCATGTTCATCGCTGTTCTTTCCAAGTCTCTCCAATAGCCGCCTCGAGTCTCGCAGAGACCACCCATCTCTTCGAGCATGTCTAATGCCATCTCATGTTCGTTATGATCAAGGTATTCCTCGAAAGACTCATCGAACTGCTTGAAATTATCTTTTTCTAACGCAGGGGGTTCTGGAAGTGCAGAGCGAGCGCGCCGAAGTAATATTTCGCTTACCTTCCAGGTTTTCCAAAGTTTAGGGTTTGTCATAGTCGTACTTTGAAAGCATATCTACCAACGTCGTCCAATAGCCATTCAACGACAAACTTCGTCATTGGGTATTTCGTCATTCATCATTTCACTTATTCATCTGTCCTTTAATCGTCTTCTGCGTGACTTCCCACACGGCGGCCAGATGCTCAAGGTAACCGTCAGGGTCGAACAGCTCGTCGCCAGGGCCTTCGATCTCGAACAGCCAACCTTCGCCGTACTTGTCGACGTTGATGGCTGATGGGTCTTTCATGAGGGTTTCGTTGAAGGTCGTCAGTTTGCCCGGCATTGGGGCGTAGAGCGATGCCTCAGCCTTTTGGCTTTCGATCTGACCGATCTCCTGACGGTCGGTAAGCACAGTGCCGGCGGGAATGTCCCAGTCGAGAAAGTAGACGTCTTGCAGCAACCGCACAGCGTACGATGCGAAGCCGAAGCGATAGCGGCCTTCTTCGACCTCGCTCGCCCACATGTGATTCCGCGCGTACCGACGGTCGGTCGGAAACTCGGCGGCGTATTCGCCCATCATGAAAGTGAGGATTTCGGACATTGATAATATTTAGCCGCAGATGGACGCAGATAAACGCAGATGACTTCTCTTGCCTCACACCATCTGCGTTTATCAGCGTTCATCGGCGGCTTTTTGTTTTGAGTTTTACGTATATCGCACGTCGCGGTGTTCTGCTTCAAAAAACGGCGGCAGCAAGCCATCAACACGCAGCAGACCATCGCGGGTTAGCTCCACAGACTGGTCGCTTAAGCGAGCCAGTCCGTCCGACTCGTACTGCTGCCAGACTTCTTGCCACTCCGCAAAAATATCCACGCCGAATTTTTGTTGGAAGTACTCACCTCGGAGGTAACCTTTTTTCAGCTGCAAGATCATCTCGCGGATGAGCCGTTGCCGATTGGTAGGTCGGAAGGCACGGTTGAGCGGCAACTCGCCGGCTTCGAGGGTGCCGCAGTAGTCTTCCCACTCGGGTTTGTTTTGGTAGTGCACGCCGGATACGTGACCGAAGCTGGCGATGCCGGTGGCCAGCAGGTCGCTGCCTTGCCAGAGGTTGTCGCGGTAGCTGAAGTTTACCGCGTCGGGGTTTTTGACCATTGTGTAGGCGCTCGACACGGCGTAGCCTGCGGCGACGAGTTGGTCGAAGGCGTAGTCGACCCAGGCTCGTTTTTGCGGCCAGTCTGCCACGGGCGTTTCGATTTTGTTGCCGAGGATGTCTTTGGAGTAGACAGTGTTGAACGGCAGCTCCATCTGATAGATCGTCACGCTGTCGGGGGCGAAGTCGAGCGTCTTCTGCACCGCGTCGCGCCAACTTTCGTCGGAGTCGCCGACCATACCCGCGATCAGATCGATGTTTACATTCTGAAAACCGGCTGCTTGGATCCACGGCCAAGCTTTGAAGATTTCCGCCGACTCGTGTGCTCGTCCATTCTCGCGGAGGATCGTATCGTCGAAGTGCTCGACGCCCAGGCTCAGACGCGTGACGCCGAGTTCGCGTAGCGTATGTACTTTTGGTTCGCTGAGTGTGCCTGGCTCGCACTCAAACGTGACTTCTTCGGCCTCGTCCCAGCTGATGTTTGCTCGCAGTCGATCGACAAGGCGCACAAGTTGCTTGGGACTCAAAAACGAAGGCGTACCGCCGCCGAAGTAAACAAAGCGAAAGGGTCGTTCGCCCATGACCGGCAACTGGCTCACCAGTTCGATCTCGCGCGAGAGCGAGGCTAAGTAGCGTTCCACCTCCGGGGCGTTCTTGTCAGTAAAAACTTTGAAGTAGCAAAACTTGCACCGTTTACGACAGAACGGAATGTGCAAGTAGAGTCCTAGTGGCACGTCCGCCGGAGGATCGGCCATCGCGCTGGTCACTTCGCTCAGCTCGTCGCCCGTCCATTGCGAAAAGGGCGGATAGTTGCTGATGAAGTAAGAGCCAACTTCGGTTTTGGTCGATTCGGTCATAAATAACAGCCGCGGATGGGCGCTGATAAACGCAGATGATTCTCAGTAGTTCAAGACGACTCGTTTTACCTGGACTCTCGGGCTGCCGAAGTTGATTAGCAATCCCAATGTATTGCCTGTTGCTTTCAAGTAATTCAGGCATTGGGCGAGATGGGCATCGTCAATCGCCTTTGAGTGTTTCAACTCGACGATGATTCGATCTTCAACGAGAAGGTCCGCAAAGAACTCGCCTACGACTACATCATCATACACAACTTTGATTGGATGTTGCTGCTGAGCTGAAATGCCGTTTTTCTGTAACTCATGTAGCAAGGAATTCTCATAAACTTTTTCCAAGAATCCAACACCCAGCTCATTGGCCACTTTGTATGCAGAACCGATGACTATTTCGGTAATCTCGTCGTCAGCTAGACATCTGCGTACATCAGCGTCCATCTGCGGCTAAATCCTTCTTCCCAAAGCAATACAAAGTCCCATCCTCATTGCCGATCACTAACTTGCCGTCACTGATGGCAGGCGAGGCGAGGAAGGCTCCGCCGGCTTGGTATTGCCAAACTTCTTCACCGCTCTTGATGTCCAATGCGTAAAGGCGTCCGCGTTTGGTCGGTAGGAAGACAAGGTCACCCGCGATCACCGGCGAAGCTTCCACGCGACTGCGCACATTGAAGTTCCACAGTTCTTCGCCTTTGGTGGGGTCTAGGGCAGTTACGAGCTTGCCTTGGTTGGGAAATACCACTACGTCAGGCTTCGCCGTCGCGGCTGCGCGGATCGGTTGGCCCTGTTTCGTGTTTCGATGTTGCCAGCTGACTTGCATCGTCTTCGCGTCGATCGCGTAGAAAGTGCCTTGCTCGGTTCCGAAGTAGACGGTGCTGTCGATGATCGCCGGTGTTGAGCCAGTTTGGGCGTCGATGTCGAGTCCCTCGGTCGCCTCGCCTGAATTCACGTCGACCGCTTGAAAACGCTGATCGCAGCCGGCCAGCAAGACTTGCCCTTCGACCACCGTCGGCCAGCAGCGCAAGGGAGCTTCGATTTGATACTGCCAAAGCATATCGCCCGTTTTGAAATCCAAAGCGAGCAACTCGCCAGCTTCGAGTGTCAGCAAGACTTTGCCATCATGAATGTTCGGTGCCGCGTACGATTCGGATGTTGCTTCGTAGCTCCAAACTTCCTCGCCGTCCGACGCTTTGAGGCAACGCACGATGCCTTCGTAGTCGCTGACGATCAGATGACCATTCGCATAGGCAGCTGCTGTCGTAAAGCCACTGTCCTCGTAAGGCTTTTTCCACACCAGCTTGCCGTCAGCAAGTTGTACGGCGTGAAAAGTACCGTCGAAGTCACCGACGAAGACTTTTCCCTCGGCGATGATTGCCGTCGCCTCGAAGCCACTTTCTTCGAGCGAGTGCTTCCACATCACGTCCAACTCGTCGCTGAGCGTTGATGTGGCCACGCCTGTTGCTTTAGCATTGCCACGCACGAGCGGCCAGTCGGCTAGGGCTGGCTTTGTCGCTAGTAAAATAATCACGCAAAGGCGCAAAGGCGCAAAGCATCGAGACAATGTCAGCCCCAAGTATTTTGCGCCTTCGCGCCTTTGCGAGAGTCTAAAGAGCATTTTCATAAAGTCTGAGATAGTCATCGACAGTCATCTCGACAGGATTGAAAGTGCCTGTCCATTGTTTGGCAGCGTCTTCAGCTAACTGCGGCAAACGATCTCGCGAAACGCTGCACTCCTTCAGTTTAGCAGGCAAGCCCGCCTCGCTAGCTACCTGACGGAGGAAATCGGCCAGCTCGGTCGAACCGCCAGCAGGACAGTTTGGTTCGTCGGACGTGGCGTCGAGCAACTCACGATACCAATCGTCGTGTTGCCGACCATTGAACCGCACGACATGCGGTAACATCAGTGCGACCGCTTCGCCGTGGGCAATACCGTAGGTTGCCGTCAGTGGATTGGCGAGTGCGTGTGCGGCGCCGAGCATCGAATTTTCGATTGCCAACCCGGCAAAGCAGGCCCCGATTTGCATCTGCCCGCGAGCGGCGATGTCGTTGGGCTGTTCGAGCACGCTCAAGAAATTCGGCGCCAACCGTTGCCAAGCATCGAGGCTGAATTGGCAGGAATTATCATTTCGTTTCTTCGTGACATAGGTTTCGACGGCGTGCGACAACGCATCGAAACCCGACAACGCCGCGACCCGACGCGGCTGCGTGATCGTAAGCTCTGGATCTAGAATCGCAACGCGAAAAGCCGCCCGCTTATCACCACAGGCCATCTTTACGTGGGTCTCGGCATCGGAGATAAGCGCGAAAGATTGCGTTTCGCTCCCAGTGCCGGCGGTCGTCGGCACAGCAATCATCGGCAACATATCCGCCGTCGCCTTGCCGACGCCCCAGTAATCCTGCATCCGCCCGCCGCACGAGTAGAGGAAATTGATTCCCTTCGCACAGTCCATCGAGCTGCCGCCGCCGATCGCGATAATTAGCTCTGGCAGAAACTCTTTCGCTATGGCGAGTCCCGCATCGACATGCGCAGTCGTTGGGTTTTCTTGCAGTCCATCAAAGACCTGCGTTTCCAAACCAGTTTGCTGCAACGAATCGATGCCGCGTTGGGTGTGACCAACTTTCTCAATACCTGGATCAGAAACGACCAACGCGCGCGTTGCGCCAAACCATGCTGCCGCCTCGCCAAGTGAGGCGATTTGCCCCGCACCCAAAAGGACTCGCGTCGGTGATTTGAGGTCGAGGGAGGGCATGGGAAGTGATGAATTATGAATGATGATCTATGAATGATGAATGTTTTCGAATGATCTTGCTCGTGTATTCATCACTCATCATTCATCGCTCATCATTATTGCTAGGCAAGCTGCAGCGCCCGGTTTTGGTACAAGAACTCTATCAAGTTCCCTTCGTGCGGTTGCAGCCAGTCGAGCTTCGGCGTTGGGATCGGCCCCAGGTTCAGCCGGTCGATCTGCGTCGATGAAATCAGGTCGAAACGGAAATCATCGTCCTCGGTGATCGCCGTACCGACCAGCGTGTAGTCCATCGCCTTGAGCATCTTCGCCTGCGGGCACTCGACGACGTTGACCATCGGGAACATGTATTCCTTGTTCCGCGACTCCGAC
>JBCDBK010000110.1:0-15674 GCA_039184115.1 Planctomycetota bacterium
CCCGCAGCTGCGCAACAAGGGACCATGCTTGTCAGTGCCGAAAGCAGCTGACGAACGAGCATCCTAGCCGTGCTAAGTTTGTGGGAAGAACGATACATGACTAAACCGCTTTCTCGTCATGGCGCACCAGCGATTAGCGATCGAGATCAGCTAAGGGTGCGATTATCCAGCAAAACCATTGAACCTTTGGGCGAGCCACCGCTTATCTGATCTAACGCGTGAGCTGCTCGCCGGCAGTCAGTCGATCGATCCAGCGGGCGTGTTCGTCCTTGACCGACTGCAGCTCTGCCTGAGCGGCCAAGTTGTCCCACTCATTGGGGTCGTTCTCGTGATCGTACAATTCTTCGGTCCCGTCCACGTAGCGAATATATCGCCAGCGATCAGATCGGACCGTGTGATTTCCGGCAGTCGTGGATGTAAGCGCTGGACGACTCCATGCGGCTTGTGGATCAGTGAGTAGGTGCTTAAAGCTCTGGCCTTCCAGCTGAGTGGGCGGCTCGAGCGCGCACAAGTCAGCGAGCGTCGGATAGATGTCAATCAAGCCAATCGTCCGATCGCAGATGGCACCCTGCTCGTTACGATCGGGAACATGGACGGCAACGATCGATCTGGTCGATTCTTCCCACGGCATCCACTTACGCCAGTGTCGTTTCTCACCCAAGTGCCAACCGTGATCCGACCAGAGTACCACGATCGTGTTGTCGGCGTATCGACTCGACTGCAAGTGTCTCAGTACCTGACCGACGCAGTCGTCGACAAGCGCGACGCACGCGTGATAGGCGTGTACTAGCTCGCGACGGTACGTTGGACTGTAAAGGTCGACTGCGTCGTCGGCGATCAACTCCTGTCGGTCGAGCACCCAGCGGCGACCGATCTCCGGCACGTCATCGAGGTCATCTTTGCGTACCTGCGGAAGCTTGAGTTCCTCTCGATCGAAGAGATCGTAATAGCGCTTGGGCGCTGTCATGGGCACGTGGGGCTTGTAAAAACCGAGTGCCAAGAAGAATGGCTGCTTGTAATTTCGGTCGAGTCGCTGTTTCGCCCAAGTGGCAATCTGTTCGTCAGGCATTGCGCCTTCTTCGATATCCAGCGCGGCCCAAGCTAGTGTGTCGCGCGCGCGTTTGCCGAATCGCTTAGTGAACTGCTTGCCACCGGGCACAGAGGGACCCCAACGCAGTGTTTTTGGCCCGACAAGATCCCAGTATGCTTTCTTGCCGTGATCGTTGTGGTAGATCTTTCCCATGCACATCGTATGATAACCATTGCGCTGAAACCACTCGGGCATGTGCTCGGCTGTCTTATAGGCATCGGTTGCCCCGCGCTTCTTGTTGGCATAGATACCTGACGTCGAGGCGTAGAGTCCGGTCATGACTGAGACTCTAGAAGGATTGCAAAGTGCAACCTGGCAATGCGCGTTGCGGAACAGTACGCTTCGCCTGGCGAACGCGTCGAGCTCGGGTGTCTTGGCATCGGAATTTCCACCGAGGCAGCCAATCCAGTCGTTGAGATCGTCGATCGCAATAAATAACACGTTGGGCTTGGTTCGTGCATCTGCGCGGTTGGCAAAACACGGTGCAATAATCGCGAGGATGAGAATTGCTGAGGTCTTCAAGAAGTTACTCATGATTTATCTCACAGTGATGCGCGGGTCGATTTGCGCCTGTCAAAGTCTCGTTCGATGGCGGGTTTTTTCTTTCCACGAGGGCGGGCTTTGGTGCCGCCTTGCATTTCCGCATCGACGGTAGTCAGATAGTCGAGCATCATTCGCTCTAGCTCAGCGGTCTTTCCGGGTATGATTTGAGAGAGATCTTTGGCCTCGCTGAGGTCTTGAGATAGGTCAAAGAGTTCGAGTCGTTTTCCGGTGCGCACAAGCTTCCATTGCTCCAGTCGCAGTGCAGATTGCGATTGGCGATTGTACGCATGGTGAAAAATAAGGAAGGGGGTTTCTCGCACGACGCTTCCTTCACCTCCACCTTCGAACAAGGGTACCAAAGATCCGCCGTCGAGATCCGCCGGTAGCGGGCTCGCGTACCCTGCCAAATCGGCGAGGGTTGGCAGCAAGTCTAAGCCTGTTACCGGTGTATTGCAGACGGAGCCGGAGGAAATCGAGGGGCCGCTAGCGAACATCGGGACGCGAATTCCACCTTCGTACATTCGCCCTTTGCCACTTCGCAGCGGGTGGTTGCGATTCAGGTCGGCATCGACTTCTGGCAGCGAGCTCCGCCCGCCGTTGTCTGACATAAAGAAAATGTAAGTGTTGTCTAGCAGTTGGAGAGACTGCAGTTCGTCCAGTAGCAGACCGATGCTCTCATCGAGGTCCTCGGTCATGGCTGCAAAGCGCGGGTCGTTGTGCTTCTGACCTACTCCTCTTCTCTCAGCCTCAGCCAGCGAAGCCTCGCAAGCGTAGATGTCAAGGTGCACCGCGTAGTGTGATAGCTGCAGATAGAATGGCCGGCGCGCGGCATGGGAATCCCGGATAAAATCACATGCCCGGCGTGTCAGGTCGAATACGAGCTTGGGATCCTCTGTGATTGCCGAACGTCGCTTCGAGGAGTTGCGTCCGCCGCCCTCTCTATTGCTTGTGCGACCATCACTGACATCGTAGCCCAACTCTTCGGGGGATATGAGATCGAAACGAAAATCCCACTTGCCAAGGTGAGCGGTGTGATACTCAGGGTTTGCTGATTTCAGCATTCTCGGAATGGTCAACCTGTTTGCGTATGTCTTGAACCATTCGTCTCGGTTCTTCTGATACACGTGTCGCGCCGGCGATTGGCCAACTAACAGCGCCCTGCGTGTCGGACAGCAATAGGGGGCAGGCGCGTAGGCGTCGGTGAAACGCATGCCTGCCTCGGATATCCGTGCCATGTTGGGCGTATTGAACGAATCGCTGACAGATTCTGGGTAGCGCTCGTCCATCACAATCGATGAACCGACCCAGCTCTGGTCGTCTGTGAGTATCACGACGAAGTTAGGCGAGGAAGTCGCACGAGCGCGCGTACTCGCGTGAAGGTTCGCATGCAGGATGATGCTAGCCAATAGAACAGCCAAGCGTTTCGAGCTAATACGCTTCGAGCGAGCTAAGCGGACAGGTAGTTGGCGTTCCATGGTCGAACGATCCAGTTACTCAGCAACAAACGAGTCTTCAAAGTAGACTTTGCCACCGACGCCGTGGAACCGCGCCGTCAATGTTGGTCGGTTGTCGACGCGCTCGATGGTGACCGACAGAAAGCCGCCCTTGACTCGTAAAAATCGGTGATACTCTTCAACAAAGTCGCTCTTACTCCATCCACCGGCGTGCTTATTCGAGGCTGGCCCACAACTGTACTCGCGCAGGCCAGTGTTTGGGTCGGCGGACATATACTGCCAATGGCGATCCCCACAGACAACGACAGCGTTCTTCTGCGATGCGAGAAACGCCCGTAGCTCACGTCCCTCGTGCTGGAATCCGGCGTTGGAGTGGTTGTCGTTCTTCTTCGAACGATCTGGCCCAACCACTGGCGTTGGGCTGATAAGCACTCGGAAAGTGGCGTCCGACGCGCGCATCGTCCGCATGAACCAAGCTTTCTGCTCTGCGCCCCAAATGGTCTTGCCGGGCCCATCGGGAGCGTTGTTCGGACTACGAAAGTCGCGTCCCTCGACCAACCATACCTGCAGGTCTTTGCCCCAACGAAATGTGCGATAGATCTGCGGGCCGATCGGCATTTGCTCAAGGAAAAGCGATTGCCCTTGTGCAAACGTGAACTCGTGCATGTAGTCCGATTGCATGGTTGGCCAGCAATCGTTGACCCAGGTGTCGTGATCGTCCTTCTCAAAGTAGGACGGCACCTGCCGATGAAAGTTCACATTCGACGGGAGACTGTACGTACGCTGCCAGTGGTACCTCGCGAGCGGAACCGTTTTGCCAATCTGGTCATAGTAAACCATGTCGCCAGTGTGGGCGAAGAAGCTTGGCATCAGCTTGAGCATCGAGCCGTAGATCTTAAAGCCGTCTGGGCTATCTCGGTCGTTGTTGCCTTGGCCCGTCGAGACGGTAAAAACGACTCGCTTCGGTTCCTCCGACGACGGTGCCGTAGCAAGTCGGCCCTCAAGGCGGTTGATCTCTAGCGACGCCGCATCGGATCGACCTTCAACGATCAATTCGTATTTGGTGTCAGGAACTAAGCCTTCGATCTTGAACTGATGGGTGAAGTCCCGTTGCGCGTCGACCGCCTGCCACTTGGTCTCGCTCCACACTTTCGTGTCAGGAGGGCGATACTTCACTCGTACTTCGCCCGCAGTGCCAGGTGCAGCGCCGCGCAAATCGCCGACGGCTACGCCTTCGGGATAGACAACTGCCTCGACCTTGCCACGGCGCTGACTCTTGTCAAAATCATCGTCAACGTACTTGATGGTTACCGTCGGGCCGTCGGCTGGATTTCGTTGCTCGCGCAACGTAAGCCTTGTCCAGAGGATGGCCGATGTAGACGTCACTTCGCCGATGCGAAATCCGGTGGCCTGGTAGACGTGGTCACTGCAGGCGTTGCTCGTTATGAGCAAGACCTGCACCATTGCTAGCAGGTGTAGGCGGCCAAGGAGCAATTGGTTAATCGACATCAATGCTTCGTCTGATCTGGCTATCGAGGGAGTTTCGCTTCGTAGGTTTCATTACGAGTTGGCATAACTTCAAATTCTCCCTGCAAGCGGATGTCCTTTGAAGAACTGCCGACCATCACGGTGAACATTCCCGGCTCTACAACCGCGTTCATCGCCGCGTCGAGAAACTCCATCGCCTTCGGCTGGAGAATAAAACGGACTTGGCGGCTTTCGCCCGCGCCGAGATGGATGCGTTCAAATCCGCGTAAGCGGTAATCATAGGTGATTACGCTGCTTACCTCGTCACGCAGATAGAGTTGCACGACTTCGTCGCCCGCTAAGTCGCCCACATTTTTTATCTTGCAACTAACAACTACGGATTCGCCGGGCGGCAGATTCCTTGGTGAGACGATCAGATCGCTGTATTCAAACTCGGTGTACGACAGACCGTGGCCGAACGGATATAGCTCATCCAGCACGCGCGAGTTACCAACGCCGTTGGGATTGTGCCCTTTCCCTTGGCCCGCCTGGCTTGCTGGCTTATGAGGAAATGCAAGCGGCAGTTGACCTACTGAGCGAGGAAAAGTCACAGGCAACTTACCACCGGGATTGTAGTCTCCAAAGAGCACTTCTGCGACCGCTCTGCCACACCACTCGCCGGGGAACCAGGCCTCGACGATGCCTGGGACGTCGCGATCGACCAGATTGATAGCCAAGGCGCGACCATTAATAAGCACCGCGACAATAGGCTTGCCGGTGGCCACCAGACGGCTAACGAGCTCCTCCTGTAGTCCGGTCAGCCGTAAGCTAGTTCGGCTTTTGCTTTCGCCGATCGTATGCTCCGACTCACCAAGCACAACGACGACGGCGTCAACTCCCTCGGCCTTACTCACCGCTGCGTCGATCATCTTTACTTCATGTGCTGCTGGCTTCAATGAGTAGAGTTCGTTCTCGAGCCAGCCTTCATTGACAACGCCGCACCCTTCCGCGTATCGGATATCGACATTTTCGCCTAGTGCGGCTTGGATGCCATCATAGACGCTGATCACGTCGCCCATCATCGGCCCATAGCGGCTTATGCTATGCCCGGTCGATTTCGCATTCGGGCCGCAAATGAGAATAGAATTCAGACCCTTATCGAGCGGCAAAATTCCATCCTCATTCTTAAGCAAAACCATCGATTCGCGGGCGGCTTGCAGGGCAATCCGTTTGTGCTCGTCGCATCCGACGACTTGATTCGACAACTCGACGTCCTGAACATAAGGATGGTCAAACAAGCCCAGCTGCATTTTGCAGCGCAGAACATCGCGTACGCGAGCGTTGATCGTCTCGTGGCTGATCTTGCCTTCAGCGATCGCGTCACGCAGTAGTTCGAGATACCGCTTCGGGGACTGGAAGGCCGTGCATACGTTGCCACCCGCCTCTAAGAACATGATAATCGCGTCCTGCATGGAGCTCGCAACGCGGTGCTTCTTCCACAGGTCGCTCACCGCTCCACTGTCGGACACAACGTATCCGGAAAAGCCCATCCTACTGCGTAAGTGCGTGGTCAACAGGTCATAACTTCCCGACACGGGCACGCCATCGTAATCGTTGTACGACGACATCACGCCTAGAATGCCGACCTCGCGAACTACCGCTTCAAACGGCGCGAGATAAATCTGGCGGACTTCCCGCGCCGTCACTTGCGGATTGGTGCGAGCGTTTCCGTCGCGTCCCCCTTCCGGGACGCTGTAGACGGCATAGTGCTTAGCGGTTGATGCAACGCCGGTCGCTTGCAGCGCTCTCGCTTGATGGATGCCCAGCTTTGCCACTAGATAGGGGTCTTCGCCATAGCACTCGACGACTCGACCCCAGCGTGGGTCACGAGCTAAATCAAGGATAGGCGAATAGATATTCGTGTAGCCAGCTGCCCGCGCTTCGGTGGCCGTCACTTGGCCGATCTGGGTGACAAGATCCGGATTCCAAGTCGCCCCGATTCCAACCTGTGCCGGGAAGTTGGTCGCTTGATAGTAACACAGACCGCGGATGCCTTCATTGGTAAAGTCGACGGGGATACCCAGTCGTGTCTCCTCGATGAACCAGCGCTGCACTTCGTTGATCGCACGCGCATGTTCGGAAGGCGGCCACACATAGGGGCTTTCTTGCTTGCCACGCCAGCCAGGAATGCCATTGATATGCTCATCAATGTTGGCAACGCCGTCTTTCCAAATCTCGCGAGGCCATTTAGAGTTGGGGACGTCGTCTCTCAGCACTCGCTTATAGCCGTATAGTGTGACGAGTTGGCCAGTTTTCTCATTGATGGTCATTCGCTGAAGGAGATCGTTCACCCGGGCGTCAATCTCGGCATCAGCGAGCTCATAAGTGTCGCGCTGTCCGTTCTTGTTGAAGTCGATCCACTGCTCGTGATAGAGCTCTGTCCGCAGTGGGCTCAGCGTGATGTCAGCCGACTCCTGTGCGTTGGCGGCAATGCCAAGCACCCAGGCAACGACAACTGCTACGAAGCTCGCAGATCGAACACAACGAGAGTTGGGCAATTGCATGTTGCCTGATGGTCAATTGAGGATGGGAGTAGTAGCGATGAAAAGCGTGCGTTTAACAAGACTCAGTCGAGTACGTGTTCGGACATTGGTACGGCAATAATGCCGTACATGTTGTAACCCCTGCTCTTGTGCTCAGGAGCGCTTACTCCGCCAAGCACAATTGGTCCACCGGTTGGCAGTTCGCATTGCCAGATTGAAAAAGTATCGTCGATACTTGTAGCGGGTCCGAGTCCCACACTCTTGTAGGCCCGATAGATCGACGCATCTTCATCCAAGCCAATGTCAACACCCGTGTCGACAAAGCGGTCGGTAAGCCAATCTGGCCGATTCATGTTGTTATCAAAAAGCAGATAGACAACCGCAGGCTTCGCCAATACGACGGTCACTTCCAAAGACTCTTGCAGCTTGTCATCGTTAAAGGGCATGATGTAATCAGCGCCGATGAGAAAGTCCGGAATTCCACTTTCATCGAGCCCATTCCATTGGTGACCGCGATCCACAAAGGCGTGTGCGTCCTCAGCGAAACCACCTCGCACGATCCGATAGAAACTTCGACTATTGCTAAAACTTAGATTGTCGCTGACCGACTCGATGACCGACCCCGGTTTTGAGCGCGAGTCCCATTGCGAACCCGCCATTGGAAATCGCTCGCTGTCGATCGACACCACTCGATGTGCTTGGCCATTGAGGCCAACTCGCAATGCTTCACCCTGATTGAGTCGCTGCCTCGTCGTATTGATCCCCGCATTGGAATCATCGTAAGAAAGGTCGACAATTCCGCTGAACACGGCGACTTCGGTGTCTCCGGCTTGATTGACCGCCAAGCCGAACTCGGTACCTAAGTCGACGACCTCCGCCGACGGTGTATGGATGGTAAATCCTTTACCTCTCGGGCCAACTCGTGCGGAGAACGTACCATACTCCACCGACGCACTCATTTGAGACTCAACCTTCAGGTGAGCCGGCCCGGTCAGCACGACTTCGACGCCCGAATCGAATAGGATTTCGGCCTGCCCTGTTTCCAACCGAAGTTCATCGCCGGCCCGCAGTCGCGACAAAGCATCGTGCACGCTGGTCCCATCACGCCACTGCGAGTGAATAAGACGCGTCAGGGTTGCGATCTCGTCGACCGCAGTTTCAGTGGCGCCCGGGATCGAGGCAGTAGCAATCTGGTTGCTTGCCGTGCCGTGGTCGGCAGCGGGGCCAATTTGCGACTTCGAAAGTGTGACAGGTGGTTGCTCGGCAGGACCAAGTTTGCCCGCAGAGAGCCAAAACATCGTACCAGCGGCAACAAGAATTGTTACGGCTGCCGCAAAGTACTTTGCGCTCCGTCTGCCAACATCGGGACGTATGGCCGCTTTTTTCGTGGTTGTGCTCTCTACGTAACGCTCTGGCAAGAACGATTCGATTTCGTTTTGCATGATTTCCGAATGCGTTGACTGCCAGCGTAAGCCCGCCGATTCCTGCATATACTGCAGATAGATCGAGGCCGCTCGGTCATCGTTTGCTAGCAACTGGCTTAACTCAGAGCGTACGCGTGCTTGGTCCTCGCCTTCCAGCCAATCGGTCACGAGCTGATGAATACGTAGATACGTTGGGTCGGTGAGCGAACTCAAGTGGCACCTTCTTCCGCAAGACGCTGTTGTATGCAGTCGTGAAGGGTGGCACGCAACCGCTGCATCGCCTTGTATACTGACTCCGTGGTCCGATTCAAACTTTCGGCGATCTCTTTCATTTTCGTTCCATCCGCGTAGCAACGCGCCAATAGCTGACGGCTGCGGTCGCTCAACTCGTCCATACATTCACGCAGAGCAACGTGTCTGTCCTCGTACTGGCCGTGATGCAGTTCATGGCTCTTTGTCAATTTCTCGATGAGCGTTACGTCGAAGAGAAGCTTGCTCCGTTTCTTGCGCTTACACCACGTGAGGACTTGAAAGTGAGCGACCGTCATTGCCCAGCTCCGAAAATTCGTTCCGGGTTCAAACTGATCGAATTCTTCCCATAAACGGATATTGGTCTCCTGCAGTATTTCATCCGCATCATTCCAATTTGGCACCAATGAAAAGATATAGCCGTATAGTGACCGCTCACACTTTGTGAGGAGACGAACAAACTCCCGTTGACGCTCATCCATGATCTAGCCGTATCGAGAATACGCGACGAATACAAGATTAACGCAGCCATAAACCAGCCTAGCATAATTACGCGAGCGGATGCCCCAGTCGTACAGAGAGCGAGCAGGCCTATTCGGACCACGGCGCAAAAGTCAGCTCTGCCGCGTGCCACATTGATATAGGGCGCACCGCGTTGGAAAATGGACATCTTCCACTTACAAAGTTGCCAAACTTGTCTGTAGCGTCGCCCAGCATACGGGCTTCAGCAGGCAGCGTGCGAGTCTATCAAGGCAAATTGCCGCAGACGTTAGTGCATGGTTTTTGCGAGTTTGATTCGTCGGTCAGCCTTCGGAAGACCGTCCGTTGGCGGGCACGCAAGTCTTTCCCAGGAAAGATGTTGTAACGATCGGACTGCCGTTCTGCGGCGCGGAAGCGATCGAACGAGTAAGACAACTTCGCAAAATGTTTTGCCAGTCGGCTTGTCCAGATTTTCCTCGCTGCGCCCTTTACATTATGCTGTGAGGGTATCGAGTTCCAACGTGGGCTCAGAACACTCGTCATTGGCCTATTCCTCAGGCTTCAATTTTCGTCGGACATTCTCAAGTTGGCTCCTGTTTGGTCGGATGGCCAGAAGTGAACTTAGATTGCTACCAGCTTGTCAAGCCACGTGTTCGACGAGAAAGGAATTTGCTCTAGGAGTGGTCCCGTAAGTAGACGACGCGTCAGTCCACGGTTTCCTGGCACGAAGCGAGTGATAGTAGGCTCAGTGCCATGTCACAAGTGAAGCGGAATTGACTTAGGGATGTAGGCGGTGATCGTCCACGTGGGAAGCGGTAAATGAGTCACGCGCGGTTTACACATTAACTTATCTAGCTTCAGCTCAACTCATCTAAAGGCATTCGCATTTATCCCGAATTCGGCGGGGGAAGGACTAGTCGATGACTATTCGCAAGTTTCAAATCTTAGCTCTATGCTGCTGCTTTCTGCTCCTTGTTGGACAGGTAGACGCCGCAGAGTCGGTGGTGAGCAACGCGGTCGTAGCAGATACTTGGATTACGTTTGAATCTGATAACGCATCTCGTGCTGACGAGAATCACGGAGGAGACCAAGATCTAAAAGTGCGCTCTGGAAATAGCTCGCTCACCAACGCAGTGCGCAAGCCGCTCATAAGATTTGACATTACGGGTCAGACCATAAACCCATCACAACTATACATATTTGAAGTCACCACCGAATCTGACGGATCGTCGAGTTCAGTGCACACGATCAACGCGATCACCGACCCCTTGCTCCAAAACTTTGAGGAAAATACGATTACCTGGAATCTTGCGCCCGAGTCTGCCAAGGCTGAAGTAGCTAGTTTCAATTCCGCAGGCCCAGCCGTGGGAACGTTCAATGCCCCAGGTTCGCCCGACACGGCAATTCAGACCGTAATGCTCGGTTCCGACTTCTTGGACGCAGTCTTTGCGGATGGCGGTAGCTCCCTGTTGACCTTTGGCATCGGTGGCAGCCAGAACAGCACGCTCGAATTGCAATCAAAGGAAAGTGTTCAGGCAGTTCCCGCACCAGCGCGACTACTAACGTTCGATCTTATTGAGTCTGCCGCTAGTGGTGGCTCGATTACCGCTGGAGCGACTTGGGTGGGTGGCGCCGCGCCGGCAGCTGGAAATCAGTACGCGGTCGTCAACGGTGACGTGGTGACTGCTGATGGCGGATCGGCTTTTTTAGGTGAGGCACTCATTGTTTCCAATGGCAGCTTGGACTACTCGGCCAGTGGGGTCGACTTGCCCTTGGTTGTCGTCAGCGAAGGCGCGGCAGTCACCGAGTCGACCACAGGTGAGTTCCTGCTAGGTGATTTCAACGCTCCCGTGCTGGGCCAGATGGTACTCAACGGAAACCTCACGATTGATGCCGAAGGCGGAGCAGATGCCGGGCTCGATATGGACTTGCAAGGTGCAGGTACTGCGGAGGTTAATGTCTCGGCGGGAGGTCGACTGTTTATCACTTCGCTATCGTCTTTTGGTGGAACGGTCCAGTTTAATGGCAGCGGCGACGAGTTGTTGTACGAAGGGCCATCGGGAAGTACGGCCGTTATCGAGATGAACTCCACCGGTACGAACACTTATGCGGTTAACGTCGAACGTTTTGGCGGCTTGGCAAGCAATCTCGTTTTCAACCAGCCTGGCAATATCGATCATCGCACCGATCCAGCGAACGGGAACAATCGCTTGACCTCCGTGGGTACGCTGACGGCTAACGCCGACGTCACGGTTGACCTCACGAAAACCTATGCGGGCAACGAGCGACGTTTCTTCGGCTCCTGGAGCGGCAGCGGCAACATTACCGTGAATGGCACGGCTACGGATCCATCTGCGGTTGATGTCTCGCTCAACGAATTCGAAGCGGGCACCACAGATCCAGAGTCCGAAGGCCTGACACGGTTGTCGACACGGGACTATTCGGGGACGCTGACGACAAACGATTTCGTCAACGTCGAGGTGCGGCAACACCTGCCTAATGCCGAGATTGTCGTCAACCAGAATGCGGTGCTTGACGTCGGAGTCGACGGAGCTGTCAACTTGACGAGCACACGCATTGGCTCGGTGACCGTCAACAACGGCGGTACGCTGGATGTAGGTCATGAGTTGACCAACGATTCTGGCGAAGTCCGGCGTGCCCCTGGAAACCTGCAGCTAACGTCGCAGCGAAGTCAGTCGGGCGATCTGACGCTGAATACAGGATCGACGACAGTTATCCAGATCTCAGGATCGGGTGCGAACCAGTTCGACACAATCTCGGCAGAAGGCACGGTCAGCCTCGGCGGCACACTCGAACTTCTGATTGATCCGCTACTCACATCCAGCACCACGCTAGCGACCGAAGGATCTTACATTCCAACGGATGGCGATACTTTCGAGATCGTCTCGATCGTCGCGGAAACATTACCGACGGACCTCAATGCGGACGGCGCTGTCGACGGCGACGATTTGACGATCCTCAGGGAGCTTTACGGTCAAAGCATTGCCGATCTTAACTTCGATGTTACCGCCGATATTGATGGCGATGGCGATACCGATGGCTCTGACCTGCTAGCTTGGCAACGCAGCGTCGGTGCTACGGGTGCACTCAACGGATCAATTACCGGAGACTTTGACTCAATCAATATTGTCGATCCAGGTGGCTTACTCGCGAACTTTACGGTAACAAGCAGTGTAACGGCCACGTCTGTGATTCTGACCATCAACGAGGTGCCGGCGATTGCCGCAGTACCGGAACCCTCGGCAGTGGTCTTGCTTTGGATATCGTTTGCGGCGCTGTTGGGGATCGATAGGCGGGGCAGCCTATCGTTCGTGCGCGCTTAGGCGTCGCACGGTCCCCGTTTTGTGGCGAGGTAGCCAGGACCGATCGAAGCCAGCAATTCTTGGCTGACCCTGGCAGTCGCTTTGTGAGAAATTTCTGATAGCGAGATGGATTTCAAGCAATGAAAAGAACTCCGAATCAGTTACGGTGTCATACCGGTGGTTTCACGCTCGTCGAGTTGCTGGTAGTCATCGCGATTATCGGCGTATTGGTTTCGTTACTTCTGCCGGCAGTGCAGGCGGCGCGAGAAGCGGCAAGGCGGAGCACGTGTATCAACAGGATGAAGCAGATTAGTCTGGCTTGCCTGAACCATGAGTCAGCGTTTGGGTACTTTCCGCCTGCGACCGATGCACTCAATCCGAACGCTGATCCTCCCACCCGAGAAGACTACAGTTGGATTACCTTTATCCTTCCGTACATGGAACAGCAGGCGCTTCGCGATAGCATTGATGATACGGTGGATTGGTTTCATCCCAATAACGAGATTCCATCCACAACGACGCTTCAGCCGTTCCACTGCCCAAGTCGCGAACCGCTCGAGTGGGTAAATCTATTTGCACCGGGAGGTAACGCAGGCGGATTTGGTGAAGATGCGGACTCATCGTTAAGGACGCACTATTTCGCCATCTTAGGAGCCAACACCGACCTGGACACTGGGACACCACCACTTCCAGACTATTGTGACGACTTTTCGACAGCTTATTCATTTGAAACAGAGGGCGGGGACGGGTCATCGCGCCGCAGCGTTCCGGAGTGCGTGACAGGCAATCATGGAAAGATTGCAAACAGTGGTGTCATATACCGGTTCAGTAGGACCGAAATGCGAGAGATCACCGATGGCACAAGCAGTACGTTTATTGTGGGCGAGTCAGCTTTCGGCGATCCTCAAGTGGATAAGACGCGACCTTGGATCGTTGGTGCGGTCGGCAACTGGATGTATACCGCAAAGAACGTCGGCTACACGATTAACGGTGGTGACCGCCCTGGTCCCAACCGCAACGACATCGGTTTTGGCTCAGAGCATCCCGGCGGTTGTCATTTCGCATTCACAGACGGGTCCGTCAGCTTCTTCTCAGAGAATATCGAGCTAAGAGTGCTATTTAACCTAGCCACGCGAAACGACGGCGCTGTGATTGACTCCAGTAGTTTGTAGGGTGCATTACCGATGAGAATGGAGATTGTTTTTGGTCACGGAGTCAGACTGTGCATTCTAGGTCTGCTGGGCTTAGCTCTCGTTGGCTGCGGTCGGCCTTCCCACGAACTAGACACGGCGCCAGTGTCTGGGAAAGTTACTTTGGATGGAAAACCGCTGCCACAAGGCATGGTCTACGTCATTCCCAGCAAAGGCCGAAGTTCTAAGGCTTTGATTCAAGAAGACGGCACCTTCGTGCTGTCGACTTATCGAGCCGGAGATGGTGTGCAAGTTGGTAATCATGCCGCGACGGTCACCGCGTTGCCTGCGGACGAAGGAGACGCTCAGAGCAGAAAGCTACGCGTGCCCGTGCCACGCCGCTACGCACGTCCAGCGACCTCGGGCTTGCGAATCGAAGTCAAAGCAGGCGAAGACAACGAAGTGGAGTTTGCACTCACTAGCACTTCAAATGAGAAGTAATGCTGTGCGACGCTGTGTAGAACCTCGCGGACACAACGCAGGTTTGTGGTATTGAACCAGCGTCATTGCATCATGTCCAAGACGAACTTTCGACTTCGTATGGGTGATGTATCGAGGAACATGAGGTGAAGATGCGAGTTTGCCGTTTTCGCCGAGCGCCCGCCGGATATCCATTTCCGTATGCTGCATTCGTCTGCGCGATTCTAGCATTCCTAACCAGCGTTCCGCTAGCGAGTGCTGCTGACTATTACATTTCCTCGCAGAGCGACTTCGACACTCATCGTCGCGCGACGTTCGATCCTGGCGACAATATCTACTTCGAACGTGGGAAGTCGTTCAATGGCATGTTTGCTCCGACGGTCGTTGGCACCGCACGTCAGCCGATCAATATCTCTGCGTTTGGTACCGGCGATCGCCCGGTGATTAACAACAACGGCGTTGTTCATCCTCATCCGACGCGAAGTGGCGCGACGGTGTCCGCCGGCGTGCTACTGTTCAACTCGGAGTACGTTGAACTCAGGGACTTAGAAGTTACGAATACCAATGGTAGCGTTCAGAGTGGCGACCTGTTTGGAATCTATGTGCTCGGTGAGGATACTGGTAAGTACCACAATCACATTTACATCGAGAACAATTATGTGCACAGCGTGAATCCAGGTGTCGCGGGCAAGAGGCGGGGTGGAATCCACCTGCACGGCTATTCGCCGACTTCTTCGCAGACGGCGACCTACAACGATGTGAGAATTGTCAACAACGTGGTCGACGATGTTGGCGGCGTGGGTATCGGCACAGACGTCGACGACTTGGTCGACGCGCATGACTTTGTTGGTACGCATCGCGAGAACGCGATTACTAACCTCTATGTTGCTCACAACTGGGTTGGCAACACAGGCAGAAATACTGTCATCGCGCGTGACAGCGACTATGCCGTTTACGAGTACAACACGTCGGCCAATAGCAGTCGGCATGATACGGGGCACAGTTTCTTTAATTTCAGAACGATTGGTTTGACCTTCCAATTCAACGAAGCTTATGGAAACACCGGCCCTGGCAACGAACCCGACCGCGGCGGATTTGATGCAGACTACAACTCGCGGGATACGGTCATCCAGTACAACTACAGTCACAGCAATAATTGGTTTGCCGGTATCATGAAGCGTCCCAACGCGGACGTGACGATTCGATACAATTTGAGCGTGAATGACGAGCTGGGTGCATACTTCTATGGTTTTGAAGACGACTCGGATCTCACGGACCTCAAGGTATACAACAACACGCACTACTTCGACGCGAACATTAATCCCGAGATACTAGTGCGCGATCGCACCCCCATTGAATCGACATTCAACAACAACATCTTTTACGCCGCTGGCACGGGTACGATGGGCGGCAATGCCGACAATGGCACGAATGTTATCTACGACACGAATGTCTACCACAATATCACGCCGCCTTCGTCGGAAGTAAACG
>JBCDBK010000111.1:0-15545 GCA_039184115.1 Planctomycetota bacterium
CCTCGTTGGCGTTCATGTTCGTCGACGTGCCCGAGCCGGTCTGGTAGACGTCGACCGGAAAATGCTCGTCGTGTTTGCCGGCGGCGACTTCATCAGCGGCGGCGATGATCGCGTCGGCCAGCTTGCCGTCGAGCTTGCCGAGGTCCTTGTTCGCCTGCGCACACGCCGCCTTCAAATGCCCAAACGCATGGATTACTGCCGGCGGCAGCGGACGATTGGCAATCGGAAAATTCTCGACCGCGCGGGCTGTCGACGCGCCATACAGCGCATCGACTGGCACTTGCATTTCGCCCATGGTGTCTTTTTCGGTGCGTGTGTTGCTCATCTTTGTCCTCGTCTGTGTGTAGTGATTAAACCACGGAGTCACGGAGAGCACGGAGGATGTTTGATGCGAGATCTATGATTGAAGATGTGATGTGCTAAACATTTGCTATCTTCAATCACACATCTCATATTTCTCTGTGCTCTCCATGACTCAGTGGTGAATTCTTTTATAGTTTTTTCTTTGGCCAATCGTCGACCATGACGGTGTCGTCGTCCTCGTAGGCGGGGGCACAGCAGCAGAGGAATTTCAGCTCTCCTTCGCCGGTGTTGGTGATTTGGTGACGGGCGCCGGGAGGAATCGCGATCGCGTCGCCGGGGCCAACATCTCGGAGATCGTCTTCGACCTGCATACGGGCGGTGCCGACGAGCAGGTAGTAGATCTCTTCGCACTTGGGGTGGAAGTGCGGCAAGGTCTTACCGCCGACGGGCAGACGGGCCTCGGCCAGGCTTTGGTTCACGATGCAGGAATTACGATGGGCCAGCAGCTCGCGGATTTCAGAGCTATCGACCGTCGTAAACGCAGGCACTTCGTCGATGTTTTTGACGTCCATGCCGTTAGGCTACCGCGTGGAGGGCGGGCGGGCAATCGTCGTCAGCTTGGAATATAGAATGCCCTAATGACCGATGAACAAATGACCAATGCCTGTCGGCAATGAAGTATCCTCATTGGCCATTCGGTCATTGGAAATTTGATCATTTTCTCACGCCGCATTCGCCACGCTCGTTGGCGGAGCCATCTGCAATTCCAAATGCGGGTAGGGAATCTCGATCTCGGCTGCGTCAAGCTGCATTTTCACAGCGCGGATGAGTTCTTGTTTGGCGGTGCCGTAGTCGTCGTTGGTCGCCCAGCCGCGGACGATCCAATCGACGCTCGACGCGCCCAGTCCGCCGAGTACGACAGCCGGTTCGGGATCGGCGACAATCTGCGGCACTGCGCGAAACGCCCGTTCAAGCACGCGGCGAGTTTCGTCAATGTCGGCGTCGTAAGAAGTACCCACCTCGACGTCGAACCGACGCACACTGTGATAGGTGATGTTTTCGATCACCGATCCGTAAATCTGACTGTTAGGCACGATAATCCGTCGGTTGTCGAACGTATCGATCGCGGTCGTGAACAGCTCAATCTCGAAGACCTTGCCGAGGTTGCCGGCGACGTTCACTACGTCACCCACCTTGTAAGGTCGGAAAATCAGCAGCATCGCCCCAGCCGCAAAGTTGGACAGCGTTCCTTGGAAGGCCAAGCCGACGGCCAAACCGGCAGCACCGATCACTGCGGCGAAGCTGGTGGTCTCGATGCCGAAATGGCTTAGGCACATGATGCCGGCGATGCCGAGAATGCCCCAGCGAACAAGTTTGGCCGAGAACTTAGTAAGCGTCTCGTCGAACTTTACGCGTCGCAACCCACGTGCGACGATTCCAGACACCCAGGCGGAAATCGTCCAAGCGACGAAGAGAAGAATCAGTACGAGCAACGACTTGAGTACCGTGACTTCGCCAATCAGCCACCAATCGGCGCTTTCGAGTTGATCCCAATCGCCGTTGAAAACCTGGTCTTTGAGCGTCTGCCAGCGATCTTCCTTCGTGGAAAGCGTTTCGCCAGCTTGCTGAACGGCTTCGTTCGAATCGAGTTGCGACGTGGATGTTGGATGCATGGCAATGTAGGAATTGTGTCCAGACGGATGAACGAGAGCCGGAGCTGTCACGATCGGGCCAGTATTTAGCTCTTTGCTCGGCGGCTGTCGAGGTGGAACACTCACCCATCGGCCCATGCTAGCACTACGGCCGGCTTTCTCACTTGCAGCGAGTCGCACACGGCGCGTACGATTCGCGCATGGCAGAGTCAGATTCCACGGAGCCGCCCAAAGCAAAAAGAAAGCGTGCGCGGTTCTCGCTCGAAAATCTTTCGGACGCTTTCGCGCGCCTGACAGGCACGCAAGCGACGGCGCCATCGACCACAGAAGTTGCCGAGACGTTGGACGAATTGTCCGCTCCGTCCGATAGTTTGAGTCTCGAAACGCTGTCTCCGCGGATGATTGTCGAAGGGATGTTGTTCGTCGGGCAATCCGAGGGACAGCCAATTGGTAGCGCCGACATCGCATCGCATATCCGCGATGTCTCGCCACAGGACGTCGACAAGCTGATTGATGAACTGAATGAAGACTATCGTAAGTGGCGCGCACCTTACCGTATCGAGAGTGTGGGTGTCGGCTACCGCTTTGAGCTAGACACCAGGTTCGATGCTGTTCGCCAGCGATTTCACGGTCGGATTCGGGAAGCAAAACTCACGCCTCCGGCTCTTGAAGTGCTATCGGTGGTGGCTTATCGGCAGCCAATTGCGGCGGACGAGGTTGGTAAACTTCGCGGCAATCGGAGTCACGCGCTGCTAAACCAGCTGGTGCGTCGCGGACTACTGCGACTTGATCGTCCCAGCGATGCCCCACGTCGGCCACTGTACTGGACGACCGATCGCTTTAACTCGCTGTTCCGCATTGGCTCTCCTCAAGATCTTCCCAGCAGCGAAGATCTGGACGATTGCTAGCCGAATTAGTCAGGATTGTGAGTTTCTTCCATCAACCTAAGTCGCTTCCTGCCATGGCCTTAGGTGTCGTCTGCGGAAAATCGGCCCTGGTAGTTCGGCGGCGTCTTGCTAAAATCTCGCCTCGTCCTGGGAAACTAGGCGGCTAAGATAGTCAGAGCGGTCGTCGATCGGCTAGCTTGCAAATACGTCGTTGCAACCCAACTGCCTGCTTGAGGCTTTTCCAAACATCACCGTTCCCCCGACGGCCTCTCTCGAATGATTGCGTCTCGATACTCGGGATGCCAACCAGCCTTTCTTCGTACGCTCGGTAGCGTGTTCTGCGACCAGCTCGATCGCATTTGCTCGCGGACTCGACGGATTCGTTATGTCATCCATTTCGTCTACGCAACAGATTAGTGCTTTGCAAAGTGCGGTACCCGCTGTGATGCCTTCGCTGTTGCTATGCGATTTCGGCAATTTGGAGCGCGAGATCCGAGAACTGGAGGCGGCGGGCGTTAAGGGTTTGCATTTGGACGTGATGGACGGCCACTTTGTGCCGAACATGACCTACGGACTGACGATGGTTTCGACCTTGCGTCGACTGACCGACTTGCCGTTGGACGTGCATCTGATGATTTCAAACCCCCAGGACTACGTATCGCGCTACGTGGAAGCGGGCTCCGACCTAGTGACGATTCATGCCGAGGCCGTTGGCGATCCGCGTCCTCTGCTAGAAGAGATTCGTTCGCTCGGTGCTGGTGCAGGCCTGGCGATTAATCCGCCTACCTCGGTCGAGTCGATTGACGCCGCTTTGCCACTCTGCGATTTGGTGCTCGCAATGAGCGTTATGCCTGGGTTCGGCGGCCAGGAGTTCAACGACGTGGCGCTGGACAAGTTGCGTGATCTTCGCAGCAAGGTTAGTGATCACGTGTTGCTAGAAGTGGATGGCGGCGTCAATGCCGAAACGATCGCGGCTTGTAGCGAGGCAGGCGCGCAGCTGCTGGTGGTTGGATCGGCGATATTCCGCGCAGACGATTACACGGAGAGCATTACGACGCTCACCGAATTGGCAATGCGCCAAGATTGATAGCACACCCAGAGATTTATTGAATGTTGAAACTTATCCTCATTCGCACTGGCGAGACTGAGTACGAGTGCCAAGGGCGTGTGCAAGGCACGCTTGATATTCCGCTTAGCGAAGACGGTCGACAGCAAGTCGAGCAGGTCGCCAGCGAGTTGCGCGACACGCAGATTGACGCGTGCTATGCAGGTCCCTGTCGAGCGACGCAACAGTCGGCGGAGATTTTAGCGGAAGAACTCAAACTGAAATCAAAAACGATCGACGACCTCCGCAATCTCGATCATGGTCTGTGGCAAGGCATGCTGATCAACGATGTGAAGCTCAAGCAGCCAAAGGTCTATCGACAATGGCAGGAACATCCTGAAACCGTCTGCCCACCGGAAGGCGAGTCGCTACAGGTAGTTCGAGACCGTCTACAGCGAGCACTTGCAAAGATTGCGAAGAAGCACAAAACGGGGACCGCAGCGATTGTGGTCGCCGAACCCGTGACGAGTCTGTTGAAGAACGCCCTACGCGACGATGAGCTTGGCAACCTGTGGGAACCCCACGACGACCACTCTCGTGCGTGGGAACTCATCGAAGTATCTCCCGCAGCCGTCAGCGTGTAGGGCACGGTCGCGACGGCTATGGTAGATGGTGCCCCGCAGATGGCGACCCGGCATGGCTGACGCGATGAGCTGCTGGTATACTAACAGCAGTTTATTTGTTGCGGCGCCTCATAAAGAACTGATGAGTACAGATTTGGCAATGGCTTCGAGCGAAACCGACACCTCAGGCAAGCAGGGCAAACCAATGCGCGAAAAACGCGGTGTGCCTGGCGGTCTGTGGCTCGGATGTCCCGATTGCGGAAAGATGATCTTCCGCAAAGAAGTCGAACGACTGATGAACGTGTGCCCCGAGTGCGGCTTCCACCTCTACCTGAGCGCTCGAGGGCGAATTGCTGCTGTACTCGACGAGGGAACGTTCGAAGAATGGGACGGCAATCTTGAGCCGACAGATCCGCTGAAGTTTGAAGACAAGAAGAAATACAAAGACCGCTTGGTCGCAGAGCAAGAGAAGACTGGCCTAAGCGATGCGATCCTGACCGGCACCGGCATGATTCGCGCGCGCCGCGTTGCCATTGGGGTAACCGATTCGCAGTTCATAATGGGCAGCATGGGTTCAGTCGTTGGAGAGCGTTTGGCTCGCTTGATCGAGCGTGCTACCGAGCAGCAATTACCGCTGATTATCATCAGTGGTTCAGGTGGCGGCGCGCGGATGCACGAGGGTATCTTCTCGTTGATGCAAATGGCAAAGGTCTCTGCAGCTCTGGCACGCTACAGCGATGCCAACGGGCTCTTTATTTCCGTGCTTACCAACCCGACGATGGGTGGTGTCGCGGCTAGTTTCGCCTCGTTGGGCGATATCATTTTTGCGGAGCCAAAGGCGCTCATCGGTTTTGCCGGTCCGCGGACGATAAAAGCCACTATTCGCATCGAGTTGCCCGAAGGCTTTCAGACCAGCGAGTTCTTGCTTGAGCATGGTTACATCGATCGCATTGTCGAGCGTGCCGATCTGAAGAGCGAAATTGCACGCGTCATCGATTACTGCGGAAAGTAATCCGACTTGATTCGGTACGTGCTGATCCGAGCAGGTGCGTATCTCAAGTAGCAGATGTCTTGGGGCGTTCGGTAGTCTTTGCCGATCGTGCCGCCTGGGGGCTTATTGGTCCGCTGCTGATGAACCAAGGTTGCGTGCTTTGCGGCCCGACTCCGGGAAAGCTATAATCACGGGTTCGCTATAGGTTCCATCGCCCTGGCGGTCGACGGTCGGTTTCGATCTGCCATTCATCGCTAATTGAGAAGAGTTTGCCATGCCTCTTTCTGCACTCCCCGAACTAACTCTGTCGCACAGTGCGATGTCGGTCCTCGAAGCTGCGGAAGCGGAAGGGCGATTGCATCTCGCTGGAACAGTTGATGAGCTGATTGGGCTCGCCACGCCAGACGGCTCGCTTGGTTTGGGAGAAGTGCGACCCGATGGCATTTACACCGTCGGCTACGACGTGCCGGGCAAGGGTTTCGTCGCTGAGGCGGAGGTTTGCCAGACTCGAAATGGAGTGGCAGCAAACTACCTGGAACCGTATATGCGCCGTCGCGATCCCGAATGTATGATCGTTGGCGACTCGACGGCGACCGACAAGCCGACCTTTGAAGGTCGTTTTGAACGCCCATTCTCCGAGGTTCGCGACGAAACCCTGGCTTGGCTAAAGACGCAGCCGATTGCCTGTTTTTTCTTCCGCAGCGGTTTGCCGGACGAACCTTTGAATGCGGTCGCAATCGTACCGGCGAACGCCGGATTCTTCGCACTCGGATTGGCGATGCTGCAAGGCATTGTGCCGTTGGAAGAAGTCCGTGCCGCAGGGGCGGACTATCATCACGGTGCTATCGTCTACGCCGCGCCGCCATTCAGACATACTCACTTTGGCGGCAAGCAAGTGGTTGTTCACAACCGTCGCTACGAAGAGGTGCATCTGCATGAGCTGTTCGCGTACAACCTGTATCCGGGCCCCTCGGCGAAGAAGGGTGTCTACGGCATGCTGCTGACGTTGGGCGAGCATTACGAGGAGCCTTGGACAACCGCGCATTGTTCAACGGTCGAAGTGGTGACGCCCTATGACAATGCCACTGTGATTATGCACGAAGGTGCCTCAGGTGGTGGTAAGAGCGAGATGCTCGAGCATATGCATCGTGAGTCCGATGGTTCGCTGCTACTAGGACTAAACACGCTAACTGACGACAGGCGTACAATCACGCTACCACGCGGGTGCGAGCTTCGACCGGTGACTGACGACATGGCGCTCTGCCATCCGCGACTGCAGAATCTCGATGGAGCCAGTGGGAAGTTGAGCCTGATCGACGCTGAGAATGCGTGGTTCGTACGCGTGAATCACATCACTCACTATGGCATCGACCCGACACTAGAGCGACTTACGGTAGAGCCGGACGGTCCGTTGCTGTTCTTGAACATTGACGCGAAGCCAGCCGCGACGGCGCTGATCTGGGAACACACGATGGACGCACCAGATACTCCGTGTCCGAACCCGCGCGTGGTTGTGCCGCGAAAGTACGTGAAAGGCATTGTCGACGGTGCGGTCACGGTCGACATACGCAGCTTTGGCGTGCGTTGCCCGCCCTGCACTGCCGAGCATCCAACCTATGGAGTGATGGGCTTGTTCCATGTGCTGCCACCGTCGCTGGCATGGCTGTGGCGCCTTGTTGCGCCACGCGGCCACGGCAATCCGTCCATCGTCGACAAAGGGGGCATGCAATCGGAAGGCGTGGGATCGTTCTGGCCATTTGCCACCGGACGTAAGGTCGACCAAGCGAACATCTTGCTCGACCAAATTATGAAGACCGACCGAACACAGTTCGTGTTGATCCCCAACCAGCATGTCGGCTGTTGGAGTGTTGGCTTTGCTCCGCAATGGGTAACGCGCGAGTACCTGGCACGTCGAGGATCGGCTAATTTCAAGCCCGAGGACCTGAAAGCGGCTCGTTGTCCGCTGCTAGGATTCCACAAAGAGAAAATCCACGTCGAAGGCCAGACGATCGGAACTTGGTTTATGGACGTCTCGCAGCAGCCGGAAGTTGGTGTCGAAGCCTACGATATAGGGGCCAAGCAGCTCACCGACTTCTTCCACGAGCAGATCAAGCAGTTTCTTGTCGAGGATTTGCATCCGCGCGGCGAAAAAATTATCAAAGCCTGCCTCGAAGGGGCAAGTGCAGATGAGTACATAAACCTGTAGGCCGTAGGACGTTCGCGCATCGTCGGGCGAGTCACGTCTTTCCTGGGAGTCGGGTGGTTTCTTGCCCTTCGGAACTGGCTAGCTTAGATTGGAAGACGAGACTCCTATCTCTCAATCTGCTTCGGGACAGACCATCACTATGGGCATCAGCTCGTTCTTCAAATCGATCCTTGAAGGTAGCAGGGTCGACATCAACCGACGCTATGAGAAGCTTCGCGATGCGGTGTCTGGAACGATGTCTGACTTTCATATGGCACGCGATCGCGAAACCGATCAGATTGTCGGACTGAAGATTCTTGACAAGAAGAAGCACGACCAGCTTGAGATGCGATTCCGCGGACTAGACAAGCCAGCAGAGGGCGAAATAGCCACGGCGTTCGACCATCCTCGAATTGTCACCACGTACGGATATGGGGTCACAACAAAGGGTGAGCAGTTTATCGTGATGGAGTTTCTCGACGGGCCAGGCTTAAACTCGCTGATTATCGGTCGCAGCGAGATGCTAGACGGCAATCGTCTAGCGTTAATGCGCCAAGCTGCCGAAGCGATGCAAGTCGTCCACGAAGCCGGCTACATCCATCGTGATATCTGCCCACGCAATTTCGTCTGCTCCGCCGATGTGACTTCACTTAAGCTCATCGATTTTGGGCTGACAGTGCCGGCACAGCCGCAATTCATGCAGCCGGGAATTCGAACAGGAACGCCGAATTACATGGCTCCCGAAGTCGTGCGTCGCAAACAAACCGATCATCGACTCGATATCTTTTCATTTGGTGTTTCGATGTACGAGATGTTCTCTTTCGAGTTGCCTTGGCAACGCGGTAGTGGCGATGGTCTCGCGGCGATGAATCACGGTCAATCGGCGCCGACGCCGCTAACCAAGCACTGTCCGAATCTGAATCCAGTCATCGCCAAAGTGATCGGCAAATGCTTGGAGCCTGATCCAACCAAGCGAGCGCAGTCGATGAAGGAAGTCATCACGGCGGTTTCTTCACTGAAGCACGAAAACGCCTGATGGGTTTATTGATTTCGAGGCATTTCTGTCTTGCTTTTGTGGGTTGCGACGTTGGTCGTTTGATTTGTGGCGACCCAGCAGAAACATTGCTCCCACAGTATTTGGGTTGAACGCTGAAGCAAACAGTCCTTAGCGAAATGCGTCTAGGTCAGTCGGGCAACATCTGAGCCAGCGCTGCGATCGCTACCGCCCAACGTGGACGATCTTCGACGTAGCTTGTCCACCAGTGGAGTAGTTGAGTGGCAACGCCTGGTGGTAGGTGCCAAACTTGCAGTGCTCGGGTGACCGCTGCATTGTCTAGCTGAGCAAGTTCGACGTCTGCGGCGGCAGCCAGAGTGAGTGGCACTGTCGCGAGGCTTGCCAGCTGCGGAAGGCGCTTGGCGGAGACACTTTCGGCTCGCACAGGTAAGTCGAGATTCAGCTGCGTGAGCAGCCAGCCCACGCGTAGAATTTCTGGCAAGTCGGGGTCGACGTTAGTTAGTACCGCTTCCAGTGTGACACGATTGCTGCGTAGATGTGCGCGTCCGTGTCCGCCGATAATGGGAGTGACCAGAACGATCTCCGCCGCGGGTGCGAGAAACTCCTCGTCGGTGAGCCGTTCCGCAGCGCGCAGCAGCCCTGGCCCGCGCGATTCCCACTGCTCCCGCATCGGACGACCTCGCACGCTCAGCTCGTCTACGAGGTTCGGTTGCAGACGGAGCCAAGTGGCTTCCAGATCGGCGATACAGCCGGCCAATCGGCGAATTGTCGCGTCGTCGATCGCTGCCCGGCCGCGACTGCGCGTCACCGCGACTTCTACGAGCTGACGATTGTTTTCGTACTCTGCGGCTAAGCCGACTAACAGCTGCAGCGTGGGCCCAGCGTCGAGACCGCAGCCGCGCAACTCATCGCGCAAAGCCTCAACGCACGGCCGCAAATTGGCAGCAGCCGACGTGTCGGCGATCGGCAGACCCTCGAGCATGCTAGCAGCCGCATGCAGGCAGCTCGCCGAGAAGCTCGCTTTCCAACGGAGTCGCATCATCGTGTCTCAGGCAGGTGTTGGTTCTTCAAGATCTCATCGTGGCGAGCGTGCTAGCTTGCCGTCAAGTCGCCCTGGCAGATGCAGCCAGCGATTGCTATGCTTCCGGCCCATTTGCGCCGGATGGCAATCCCCGTAGCGACGAACCCGTCGTGATGCTGACCGCGGAATCCCCTCCAACCACGCCCAAAAGAGCATTCCCATGCATCGAACTCTGTCGAGCATTCTGTGCACGATAATACTATTCCTCCACGGCTACGACCCAGCATGGTCGGTCGCTCAATCCGGGGTGGATTTGCAGCCACCGTACCCGGCGGTGGCGAGTACACCGGTATCAGGACGCCCAGCAGACGCGGTCGGTACTCAGGCCGCGAATGCGCCAGTCACTCAGGTTGCGAACTTGCCTCAGCAGCCAGGTCAGATCGGATCGCCTGTCGCTCAGCGGGGTATGATCGGACCACCGCGTGCAATTACGCCCGTCGAACAGCAGTTCGTCGACCAGATATTGCAGATGTGGGAGACGGAAGGTGCGAGAATCAATACCTTCACCAGCCGATTTCAACGCTGGGAGTACAATTTTGTTTGGGGCCCCGGGGCAAACATTCCGCTTACCAAGAGCGAAGGACAGGTGCACTACTCCAAACCGGACAAAGGGAGCTTCAAGATCGAAAAAATCCGTCGTTGGACGAAACAGAACCCTCAGCAAGAAACCTGGGAACCCGGTGATTGGATATTAAACAAGGATGAGGTTGGTGAGCACTGGGTCTGCGACGGCAAGGCAGTCTTCCAATACCGACACGAGAAGAAGCAACTCGTCGTGCAGCCGCTACCACCCGAGATGCAAGGCAAGTCGATTGTGGACGGGCCTTTGCCGTTTCTGTTTGGTGCCGAAGCAGAGAAGCTTAAGCGTCGCTACTGGATCTACAGCAAACAATCCGATCCAGAGACGATCTGGCTTGAAGCCTATCCTCGATCGCAGTCGGACGCGGCGAATTACAGCAAAGTCGATGTGATGCTCGACCGCAAGTCGATGCAACCCAAAGCGATTCGGGTGTACGATCCGAATAGTGGTCCCAACAACGGCAACCATGCGGTCTACATGTTTGAATCTCCGAAGGTAAACGGAAATTTCGACGCGATCTTCGGCAGTCTTTTCAACGCGCCGCGCACACCGCTGGGCTGGAAACGCGTAGTGCAGAATCCGCCTGTTGGATCGCAAGCCGGTCCCCATGCCACCAACCCGCAACCGACCGCGACACGCTAGCGATCGAGTTAGCTGGCCGTCTGATGCCGGCCGAGGATTTGGTCGTAGACGGCCGCCAGATTGGCAGCCATGCTGCGATCCGAAAAGCAGAGCTGGTGTCGGTGTTTCGCATTGTGGCTCAACATTTCGTAGTCCAACTCTTCGCTGGTCGTGAGTTCCTCGATTGCCATGGCCAACTGACTCACGCTGGCCGCTTCGACTAGCAAGCCTTCCTCGCGATGGCGAATTGCTTCGGGAATGCCTTCCACGTGACTGGCAATCACTGGCAACCCAGCTGCCATCGCTTCGAGCACGACCATCGGTAAGCCTTCGCCAAATAGGCTAGGCAAGGCGAACAGGTCCATTTGTCGCAACTCCGCAGCGATGTCCTTGGTGAATCCAGTCCAAGTGATCGCGTCAGCGACACCCAACCGATCGACGAGTTGCATAACTTCGCGTTCGTATTCGGGCGTTTCAAACGGGCCAACCGCACGCAGGTGGATGTCCAAGTTCTTTGACTGAAGAGCGGCGATGGCCTCGATCAGTACCTCAATTCCCTTTCGCGGACGAAACAGTGCCGCACAGCCTAGCGTCCACGTACCCGTCGGGCGGCGTCGCGGCAGGATTTCGATTTCGGGTACGCCATTGGGCACGTACGCGACTTTCTCCGGGGCGAAGCCCTGCTGTTCCATCAAGCGTTTGAGACTAGGCGATACCGCAATGAGCTGATCGACGTGGCGAAGGCTCCAATGTTCCAGCTTGGCATTGACCCAATTCTGAAGCCACCGCGTCGAGTCGCTTCCTGTGGGACTATGGACATGATAGACCAGCGGCACGCCAGCCCATTTTGCGGCGAAGCTCCCCACCAACACCGAACGTGGCGTGTGTGCGTGGACCAGCGTATATTTCTGCGACTCGATCAACTTCGAGATCCGACGGGCACAGTCGAGATCAAATTTGCTGCGCTGCGGAGTTTCGTGGAGCGTCGCCTGCTGCGATTTTCGCGTGGCGGAGAATCGGTAAGGCTTCACACAGGCGAAAGCAACTTCGTAGCCGAAATTTGGCAGCTGCAAAGCAAGGAGATCTTGAACTCGCTCGGCGCCTGAGTAGTGTTCGCCGTTGATGACATGCAGCACGCGATGCGTGGCAATCGGTGTGGGCGCTTGCGGCGCTTTCACGGTGTCTGGCAACACAATGGGCACCTGCCCCATCAGTGTCGGCGCGAAGGAACTGCTATCGAAGTGGGTCTGATCAAACATCAGGCTCTGGCCAAGAAGTAGAACGGCGGAGAAGAGTGACTTTCCCTAGCAATGCCAGGGTCTAACGAAACTCTAGTTCGCCCAGCAGCTTATGACCTCCGCATTGCATAACAGTTGGCGCGATGTCGAATTGGCCATTTGGCTGTGACGATTCTGTCGATTATTCTGAAGTACGCGCGGAACTGATCGTGGCGTGAGGTGTTCAACCTGACGAGCAGTTATTAGCCGAACAGGGAAAAAATGCGTATTCAACAGTTGCGTCTGCCGAACCGTCGACTCGTGATCTTTGCATTCAGTGCGTCACTCGTTCTTGCGGCTGGTTTGCTTGCATTGGCGCAGGGCCATCATATGCGTCGTCATACGGCGGTCGCCAAGCAACGGCTAACGCTCGTCCCCGCCGATCAGAAGCCACCAGCGGCGAGCGAGCACACTTTCGATCCTCATGACGGTCATCGCCATGTATCGGCGAACGGCATTCCCAACCACGACGTTGGTCGATTTCCCAACCGGCGTAATCCCAATTCGATACGAGCGCAACACTACCAGTTTTCGCTCCCCGTTAATCCAAAGCCGGCTGAGAAGATTACACCAATACACAATACGCGTGATTTTGGCCCACCGAACATGCCATTTGGTATCGCCGTCAATGGTGTAGTCTTCGACCCGGGCACAGCGGAGTTTTGGAATGGCGACCGTCAGGCCGGTTGGAACTACGAAGCGCTAAGCGGTGCGGTATCGCTTGGCGTCGACGCGAATCACGCACACGTGCAGCCGACGGGCGCGTATCACTACCATGGCATTCCGACGATGCTGCTGAAGGAGTTGGGGCATAGTTCGAGTAAGCACTCGCCCCTTATCGGTTGGGCAGCCGACGGGTTTCCGATCTACTGCCAGTACGGGTACCGCGAACCACAAGACCCGACGTCGAAAACTATTGAACTGCGGTCGAGCTTTGGCGTGAAAGATGGCAATCGGCCTGGGGCGCCAGACGGCCCCGGTAGCAAGTATGATGGCACTTTCGTCCAGGACTACACCTATGATGAAGGTATTGGCCACCTCGACGAGTGCAACGGTCGATTCTGCAAGACGCCGGAGTTTCCGGACGGCACATACGCCTACTTTCTGACGAGCGAGTGGCCGGTGATTCCGCGCGCGTTTCGTGGAACGCCCTTAAACCTGCGTTAGCTGTTCGCCTGAGCAGCTGGATGTCTGAAGCTGCTATCCAAACAGTTCGCCAATCACCTTGCCGCCGCCAGCGATCTTCATCGGGCGACCATTGCCGGCCGTGTATGTTGTTTTCAGGGAAATGCCCATCGCCTGGCAGACCGACGACATAAGGTCTTCAGCGCTGTAGGGTTCGGTTGTAACACGGGTGCCGTCCTCGTTAGTGGCGCCGATCACTTTACCGCCTTCAATCCCGCCGCCGCCGGCCACAACGCTCCAACTTCGCGCCCAATGATCGCGACCGGCGTTGCCGTTGATCCGCGGCGTGCGGCCGAATTCGCCCATGCACAGCACCACGGTATTTTCAAGCAGTCCACGCTGGGCGAGGTCTTCGACCAGTGCGCTCATGGCCTGGTCAACTTCGGGTAGCTTCTGCTCTAAGCGAGTGAAGCAATCTTGATGCAAGTCCCAGCCGCCAGAGTTGACTTCGACGAACGGAACACCCGTCTCAACCAGCCGACGTGCCATTAGGCAACCGCGTCCGAGGCCGGTGTTTCCGTACTTGTCACGCATAGCCTGCGACTCGCTTTGCACCTTGAAGGCGTCCATCTGGCTGCTGGTCAGCAGTGACAACGTGTTATCGAGTACCTTGGCGTGCTCCGCGGCGGCGGGACCGCGATTTTCACGGATAAAGCGTTTCTCCAGCAAACCCAGCAATTTCATGCGGTCCATCATGCGTGCTTCTTCGACGGTTGCTTGCGCGTTGCGGACACGGCCGTTCGAGTCGACTTGGAACGGTGCGTAGGCCATGCCCAAGAATCCAGGTCCGGCACTTCCACCGCCAATGGAAACGAAGGGCGGAATCTCTAGCGCACTCAGCTTATTCTCCATTTCGCGTGCGATCACCGCTCCATAGCTGGGATGTTCGACATTGGGGTTGGGCACAAAACCCGTGTGCATGTAGTACCGTCCACGTTCGTGATCGGCCTCGCGTGTACTCATCGAGCGAACAATCGACAGTCGGTGCATCTGCTGGGCAAGACTGGGCAACAGCTCAGTGATCTGGCCGTCGCCAGTGGTGCTGATTGGCTTGCTAGGCCCACCGGTTGCCGCGCCCGGCTTCATATCCCACATGTCGATCGTTGGTGGAGCTCCGCCCAACCACAGCAAGATGCACGACTTGTGATTGCTCTTAAGCGTGGCTGCGTTAGCAACCAACGACTGTGTGAGCGACCAAGCGGGCACAGCCAGCGCCGATGCTCCAGCCAGGTGCGAAAGGAAATGCCGGCGGGTCATGCCGTTGGGAATTTGGTGAGCGTTCATGGTCTGTCAAGTTTAAGTGGGGAACGAAGCGTGAGGTAGGAGGTCTTTTCTCAGTGAATGAGAATGAACTCGTTACTGTTGAGTACGGCCCACCAGATGTCTTGGAGGGTGGCAACGACGTTGCCTTTGCGTGACGTTAGGAGCGCGTTGCAGACTTTTGTTTCTTCTTTCGAAGGCAGACGTGAGAGAGCGGCGCGATAGAGAAACCGTATCTTGTCGCGATTCGAGAGCTCCCAATCGTTAGCAACCTGATCGAGGAAACTGCCGCTTTCTGTGCTGCAGGCGCGACAGACAAGATCGCCATTCATGATCATAAGCGTTTGCGGAATTGACCCATTGAACGTGGACGCCTCACCGCCATCGTCGGTGCCAAACGCGGTGCTAAACTGGTCGAGCCAACGTTTTCGCATGCGGTCGCGACGATCGTCGTCGAGCGTCTCGTCCGCCTGGGTTGCGGTGAGCAGCGACTCATAAAGTTGCTCGGCTTGCATCTGCCTGACGTAGAAACGGCTGAATTGCGGTGTAACGCCGAGCGCGGGATCGTCTCGTTTGTTCTTCTTACCAACGCGACTGCTGAGCGAGTACGGCTTGCTTAGAACAATCCACCGCATGAGTGACTTCAAATCGAATCCGGTATCTCGAAATTCCGATCCAAGTTGGTCGAGCAGCTCAGGATGCGACGGCGGATTGTGCGGCCCCATGTCGTGAATGGGCTTGGTAAAGCCATAGCCGAGAAAGTGAGCCCACATGCGGTTGACCATGGCGCGATCGAAATCTCGCGAATCGACGATCAGACGGGCCAGCTCTTGGCGGCGA
>JBCDBK010000112.1:0-15525 GCA_039184115.1 Planctomycetota bacterium
CGGCTACTAGCTTACTTCCTTAACAACTTAGGCCCCCTAAAGAAACTGAGATTCGTCCTTATCAATCTCAAACGCATCGTTATTCGTGACAAAAGCGTTTGACACGGGGAAACTGGAGAACTGAAAAATGAAACGCAGTCTAATCTTTTGTGCAATTGCTCTTGTAGCTGCCATGGCTCACACAGCTCGTGCTGATGTGAATGTGCAGTTGAACCTGCGGTACGACAACCCGGGCGATGAGTCCCTCGGTGGTACCTGGGAACTGCTCGCCGGTTCCACCGGTGGTGGCCTGGCCGGCCTGGTCGCGTTGGTGGACAACATCAACGACGATGCCATCGCAGCTGGCGGCAGCGGTTACGCCGTTTTTGAGTCGCAGCAGGTAGGTACGGTAGTGGAAATCGTGACAGGCCACGATGACACGGGTCTTACCAGTGGCGCAACGGACCTCGGCTTGGGCTCCGGCACTACGGGCAACGTTGCTGACGACCTTTTCACTGGCAACTCGCCAGCGATCTGGGCCGAAAACGTCTTGCTCGCATCAGGCTCCTTCGGTGCTATTCGCCCGACTTTGCTGCCAACCTCGGGCACGCTAACTGCTGGTGCTAACGAATTCAGCGGTTCGGCTGCTGTTGAGGCTACGGTAGCTAACTGGACGGTTCGTGGCGATGGCGTTGCTACCGACGGATTGCTCCCGGGTGATGCGAATCGTGATGGTAACGTGAATGCTTCTGACGTCAGTGCACTTTCCGGCGGATTCGGCGGAGCTGGCACTTGGGACCAAGGTGATTTCAGTGCCAATGGCACGGTCGGCCCTGAAGACGTCAGTGCTTTGTCCGGTAATTTCGGTGGATCGGCTACGCCTCCTGCAATCAGCGCTGTTCCTGAGCCAACTTCGTTGGTTCTGCTGAGCCTCGCTGCTATCGCTGGTCTTGGTCGTCGTCAACGCTAGTCGAATCAATGACGCCGCCGGTCGACGAGATTATCGTCGACCGGTGAGGTTGGTTTTTCTTAAGATAAGATTCTAACTCTGCTTTAGCTCCTATAAGGAAATTAGCTCATGAAGAAGTTTTCGCTGATTCTCGGAATCACAGCTTCGCTGCTTATGACGTCTGCTCATGCCGGCAGCATTGAAGTCACGCCAAGTCCAACAGAACCTGGCACCACTGGCGGTGGCAACGACATTTACACCTTCGTTCTGGATCCGACCGGCATGGAAGGCACCTTCGATACCTGGGAACTACGTATCGTTGCCGATGATCCGATCAACCAGACCGGCAACGACGCGATCCAGACTCCAGCCGAGGACAGTGGCTTCTCTGCCTTCTTGGAGGCTCCACCGAACTTTATGGGCCAGGGACTTAGCGCTTTCGGTGTTGATCCTAGCACCGACACAACTGATGGCATCTCAGGCACTTTCGCGAGCTTGGGTAGCAACGCTGCTTCTGAGCAAGGAGCTTACACTGCCGCATACGTTGTGGTTGCACCTGGTGGCAAGGGAACATTCAGCTATGCGTTCTTCGACGATGGCGATGAAGTTGCGAGTGGGAGTGGCTTCTACGGTATTCCTGAGCCAACTTCCTTGATGCTTGCTGCCTTGGGTCTGATCAGCCTTGCTGGTCGCCGCCGCAGCTAGTCAATCAGCGGAAATCTTGAACGATAACGGATCGGCTGCTCCGCTTGGCGGAGTGGCCGATCTTTTTTTGGAACAGAGAACTTGGTCCTTGCATGCTTTCCAGGGATGGCCACCATGGCCTAGTCCCGGGGCTTAGTCCCGGAAAGTGGCGCTCGCATTGCAAGGCAAGCCGGAGCAGGTATCCAACGTGGCAAGACAACTATTCTTAGCAGTCATTTTTGTCTCACTCTATGATCCGCGCGTCACGCGTGCGGGATTCACCGACGTTACTGTTTCGGCAGGTGTGAGTTACCTTCATCAGCAGGATCCGGGCGACCGACCGCCGATATTCGAGCACAGCTTCATGACTGGCGGTGTCGCGGTCGCGGACTACGACGGCGATGGCTTCCAAGACCTCTTTGTCACTCGCGCTGGCACGTCGGACATACTGTTTCAGAATCAGGGTGACGGCACTTTTGCGGACGTTACGGTCGCCGCCAATCTCGACCAGCTGATGAACTCCAACGGCGCTGTATGGGGCGATGTCGACAACGACGGCGACCCTGATCTTTATGTGACGACGGTGTTCGACTCGACGGAGCGTTTTCACCTCTACGTCAACGATGGCGGCACCTTCACAGAGGACGCCGTCAATCGCGGAGCAGCAGTTCCGCTGAGCACGCACAATGCTATGGGGGCTGGGTACAGCGCAGCTTTCGGCGACTACGACAACGACGGCTTCATCGATCTGCATACCAACGAATGGGGTAATTTTGCCTGGCCGTCTGAAGGCGTCGACGGACCGGTGGGAATGCCTGAGAATAGCCAGGCACGGCTACTTCGAAACCTCGGAGCAGCGGGACAGGCTGGTCATTTCGAAGACCGAACGATTGCCGCTGGGTTGACACTTGGCGATACCTTGCCAGACCCTCCGGTATCTCGCGGAATCTACTCTTTCTCGTCACGCTTCGCCGACATTGATCGCGATGGACATCAAGATTTGGTAATCGCCGGTGATTTTGGAACGAGCCGCATTTTCTTTAACGACGGTGACGGCACTTTTACGGACGCGACCAGCACCGCCAATTTTGGGACCGACGAGAACGGAATGGGACTTCATGTCGCTGACTATGACTACGATGGGCTACTCGACGTGTTCATCACGTCGATCTTCGATCCCGATCCCAATCATCCGGGCAATTGGGGAGAGTCTGGAAATCGACTCTATCGCAACGAAGGTAATCGCGTCTTCTCCGACGCCACCGACGCGGCAGGAGTTCGCGATGGCGGCTGGGGTTGGGGAACTAGCTTTCTTGACTACGACAACGATGGCGACCTCGACCTGGTGATGACCAATGGAATCGATGTGCCGACGCCGGCAGACGCCGCCTTTCACAATGACGCGATGCGGTTTTGGGAGAACGACGGCAACGGTAACTTTACTGAGGTAAGCAACGCGATTGGCATTACCGACGATGGCAATGGCAAAGGACTGGCTGTTTTTGACTACGACAACGATGGCGACCTCGACATCTTTGTGGCTAATCATCAGGGCAGTCCCGTCCTGTACCAGAACGATGCCTCAGACGTCGGCAACAATCAGTATCTGCGTATCGACGTAGAAGGGCGAGTTTCCAATCGTGATGGACTGGGGGCGTGGATTACCGTCGATCCCGACATGAGCGTCGACGGTGACGAGATGTACCACGAGGTCTTTGCCGGCAGCAACTATCTCAGCCAGAACGAGAAAACCGCACACTTTGGTCTTGGCGATCTCGAGGGCACTGTCGATCTGATCACGATTGACTGGCCAAGCGGCATCTCGCAGAGTTTGGTCGATGTCGCGACAAATCAGGTGCTCGACATTACCGAGCCACAGCTTGTCGGCGACGCAAACGACGATGGCTACGTCGGGGCTGTCGACGTGAGCGTGCTGTCGGGTAGCTTTAATGGCATCGGCGGGTTTGCCGATGGCGACTTTAACGGCGACGGGTGGGTCGGCGCCGCTGACGTCAGTGCCTTGTCTGGTGCTTTCGGCGAGGGGATTCCACCGGCGATTGCCGCCGTGCCCGAGCCGTCAGCTTGGTTGTTACTTGTGTCTGCCAGCCTATTTCTCGGGCTGGGCAGGCGATGCTTGCTCTTGGTGACGACTTAAGCTATAGTGCCACGAATCCTGGTAGTTTTATGCTAGGACGTTCTGACCAAGATGTGGCAGTATCTGGGCTAATGACTTCTTCTTGCTGATTTTCATCGACAGCACCCGACAACCAGCGTCGCTGGCGTGTCACCCTGCCACCAACTTTTAGGAGCATTCCCGATGAGCGTCACTCTGCGCAATCGATATGTACATATTGCTGTGCAAAAGATCTGTATTGGCTTGTTATGCCTTGTTGGCATTCACAATATCGCCGCCGCACAAAGCATCCTCGTTACGGGCCCCGAGGTGACCGACGCGGGGAACGAACGGTTCATCTTTTGGCTGGATATCAGCGGTGGCGAAGGCACATTCGATACGTTTGAACTCACTGTCCAGTCCCCGAAGCTTTTCAATCAGGCTGGGGAACCGGGCGGCCTCGTATTGATCGGTAGCAGCGAAGACAGTGGCTTCGATACCTGCTTGGTCCTGTGCAACCCCACCTCCAACGGCATCGTCCCTGCTCATTTTGGAGCTTTCTTCCTGTCGGGGTTTGGCTTGGGGCCCGCGACGGATACGGACTCACTCGTTGCTGGCACGTTCGCGTCTCTAGGCAGTAACGACGCATCGAACTTAGGCAGCTACGACATCGCCCAAGTCGTGACGGCACCGGGCGGCGGCGGCACCTACAGCTACGGCTTCTACGACGATGGCAATCTCGTCAACTCTTCGAGCGGTAGTATTGCGTTCGGCGTGCCGGAGCCAGGTACGCTGGCGCTGGCAGTATTAGCTAGTTTAGGCCTCAGCACTCGCGGCTTGCAGCGGGAGATTCACCGATGAGAGTACTCATAACGGCGATGTCCCTCTTGCTGACTCTGGTCGGTTGCCCGTGCTTCGCGCAGAGCATCGTCGTCTCGGGCCCCGAGCTCACCGATGCGGGAAACGAGCGGTTCATCTCCTCGCTAGATGTTACCGGCGGCGAAGGTACCTTCGATACGTTTGAAATCGAGATTGAATCGAGCGAGCGATTCATTCAGGTCGGGACGCCTGCTTCGCGTCTTGCGATCGGTAGCGGCGAAGACAGCGGGTTTAACCGTATGCTCGACGATCCGCTCTCTTGGTCTTACGGCCTTTCGGATTTTGGCGTCGACGCCTCAACGGATACGCCATCTCTTGTGTCGGGAACCTTCGCCTCCTTGGGTTCCAATAATGCGTCCAACCAGGGCAATTACGACATTGCCCAGATTGTGATGTCACCCGGTGGTGGTGGCGTTTACAGCTACGCCTTCTTCGACGAGGGCTTGCCTGTGGGTCCAACCGGTGCGCGGATACCGTTCGGCGTGCCGGAGCCAAGCACGCTGGCGCTGGTCGTCTTGAGCAGTTTCGCGATGTTGGCTAACCGCAATCTTCGGGGGATGACGCGATGAGAATTCCTTTGACTGTAGCCGCGCTGACCTTGGCTTTGATAAGCGCAGACGCCCGAGCACAGCGCTTGCAGTTTAGCTTCGGGGACATCACCGCGAGTGGCGATGTACTAACTACCATCACGCTCGACGTAACAGGGTTTGAAGGTACCTTCGACACCTTTGAGATTTCGGTAGAGCCATGCACGTCGGCGGTCGAGTTTATTCAGCTTAGCAGTAGCCTTGTTATAGCTCCAAGTAATGATACTGGCTTTTCGGCGTTCCTAATTGCGCCAATGAACTTTGGCGGGCAGGCGCTCACGCCGTTCGGCATTGTCGACACAACTTCGCTTGTCTCCGGCACATTCGCCAGCCTTGGGAACAACAGTGCCTCGACGCAGGGGAACTACGACGTCGCGTATATCGTCACTGGGCGAGGACCTGGTGCGGGATGGACTCAGGCGAATTTCTTCGATGACGGCGTCTTGGTGGATAGTTTCGGGGGGCTAGCCACTCTCTGCCCAGAGCCAACGTCGCTCTTGCTGTCGACCTTGGGCTGCCTGGGCCTCTTCGTACGTCGGTCACGCTGGGAGCCAATCCATGCTTAGAACACTAATCTTGCTTCTGGTTATGTTTGCGTCCCTGCTTGACACTCGCACATTCGCAGCGAGCATCACGGCTGTGCCGTTTTGCACTTCTGCCGGATATGATGGGATATCGTTCATTCTCGATCCCACTGGCAGTGTGGGGGCCTTTGACACCTTCGAGCTGGTTGTCACCAGCGACGTGGGACCGATCCGGCAAGTGGGAACGCCAGGTGAGCTGCTGATGCAGCCGAGCGAGGATAGCGGATTCTCCGCTTTTTTAACGGCGCCGGTTAGCTTCGGCGGCCAGGGGCTGAGCAGCTTTGGCGTCGATGCCACGACAGACACTTCGGCGGGTATTTCCGGCACGTTTGCTAGCTTGGGCAGCAACGAAGCTTCGCTGCTGGGCGAATACTTGGTCGCTCAAGTTACGTTTGAACGGGATAGCTCACTTACTTATGGGTATGCCTTCTTCGACGATGGCGTCCGCGTGTCAGGTGGAGCAGGCATCTTGGGCCTGAATTTTGTCTCCTCCTGCGTGCCGGAGCCAAAAACGATCTTCGTGCTCCTGCAGGTTGTTGCTATGCTCCTGGCCACGAATCTGTTTCGAGCAAACACTGACCGCAATAGGAACTGCGAATGGCACGCTGGATCATTGGGCTAGCAGTTTTGCTGAGTGGTATGGCCGATCTTGCGGTGGCCCAAACCGTGCGCCTGGTGCGAGGTACCACACAAGCCGGTAGGCCACTAGTCGAGCTGCATCTGCATCCGGGCATTTACGCTGACGGCTTCGACACGATCACACTGGACGTTGACGTCCAGACAGGTTCCGCCTTCCAGCAGGTTGGTACGCCCGGCGAACTGGTGCTGCCGCCGAGTGAGGATAGCGGGTTTTCGGCATTTTTAACGGCTCCAACTACGTTTGGTGGCCAAGGTCTAACGGCGTTCGGAATCGATGCCACGACCGATCTGGAAACCGGCATCTCCGGGACGATTGCCAGCTTGGGCACCAATGAGGCGTCGTCTCAAGGAAGCTACTTGCTGGCGCAGCTGGTTAGTTCGATGCCAGTGAGCTTCTCTTTCGAATTCGCGCTGTTTGACGATGGAGACTTGGTGACCGGCGGCCGTGCCATCACGGCGCTCACACCTCCGATCGTTCCGGAGCCCGCGACAGTAGTACTTGCTGGCATTGGATTGGCTATGCTTGGGCTTCGCCGACGACGCCCCAAACGGACCAGAGAGGTGACGAAACATCTGGAAATACCGCTCGAATCAGATTTTTCATAAAAAACGCAGAAAAGTCTTGCAGTGCTTGCTCCGGCGAATACAATGAGGTCATAAGCTTTACGAGTTCTTCTTATTAAGCAAAAGCACGGTTCTAATGGCTCTCTAAAACAAGGTTCCCCACCAAGCCGGTCGGTTTGGCTTCTTTCCTTGTTTCTCTCTGCAAAATGGTAGCCGTATTTGGCTCCGCCTACGTCTTTATCTGGCGATGGTTTTGCAGTTGTCCTAGCTACTACAGAGCTATCAACACTCTGTTTTGATATATGGTTTGTTTTTTGCGTCCACTATGGGATTGTTCGTGCTAATGAAAAGTCAGTCTGGTTGATTCGTTCGATCGCTCTTCTCTTGTCATCTACTTTAGATGGGTTCAAACAGCAGCGATCAAAACTCACCAGATTTTGGGGTCAGTTGTCACCTTCGCGAGACTAGCGAATAACGGGTGGCAAACATTTTTTTACACAACATTCGATTAAACATTTCTGAAGGAAACATCATTATGAAAATTGCTCAAACTTTCGCTGCTCTTGCTCTCGCTATCACGATCACCACGGCTGCTAACGCTGGTTCGGTGACGGTTTCAGATCCTGCTTTGACTGCTCCTGGTGGACTGCCGCTGTACGAGTTCACACTGGACACCACTGGAATGCAAGGTTCGTTCGACACGATCGAATTGGTTATCGAAGCAGATGCTGGAACGACACTGAACCAGGAAGGCACGGGTGGCGAATTGGTTATGCAGCCAAGTGACGACACTGGCTTCTCAGCGTTTCTGACGGCTCCGACCAACTTTGGCGGACAAGGCCTCAGCTCTTTCGGCGTCGATGATACTACGGACCTGTCGACTGGTATCTCCGGTACGTTTGCTAGCCTTGGTAGCAACGATGCTTCGACGTTCGATCCCTATCTACTCGCACAGGTTGTTTCCGATGGCACTGGCACCTACCGTTACTCGTTCTTTGATGATGGTAGTGAGGTAGGTAGCGGTAGCGGCATCTGGGGTATCCCCGAGCCAACCACGTTGGTCCTCGCTGGCCTGAGCTTGGTCGGTTTCGCCGGCATCCGCCGTCGCTAGGCACCTCGCCACGAGGCGAAGTAATTCGACAAATGACGAACCCCTCCGCTGTCGCAGCGGAGGGGTTTTTTAGTTGGTATCCGCCGATGACGACCCAATCGAAGCACTCGTAGCTTGATCGGTTACGGCTCATTGACTCCACGGCTTGGGTGCGTCAGCTTAGGGGAATGGCAAACTCTCAAAAACCTCGGCGGATCACCGTCCCGCAATTCTCTGGGATGAAAGGCAGCGAGACGAAGATCTCGATGCTGACGGCTTACGACTACACAATGGCCAAGCTGGTCGATGAAGCCGGTGTCGAGGGGATTCTCGTCGGCGACAGCATGTCGATGGTCGTGCAGGGGCACGAGAATACGTTGCCGGTGACGATGGACGAGATGATCTATCACGCCGAGATGGTTGGACGGGCCGTCAACCACGCGCTGGTGGTCGTCGATATGCCGTTTCCGAGCTATCACCTTGGTGCTGCGAAGGCGATTGAGAACGCCGGGCGGATCCTTAAAGAGACGCGCTGCCAGGCGGTTAAGCTCGAAGGCGGCGCGGCGCAAGCGGATACGATTGCGGCACTGGTATCGGCGGGCATTCCCGTAATGGCGCATGTTGGGCTACGTCCGCAGAGTGTGCATCAGCTGGGTGGCTATCGTGTGCAACGCGACGAGTCGGCTTTGCTGCACGACGCGCGTGCGGCCGCCGAAGCCGGCGCGTTTGCCGTCGTGCTCGAGTGCGTGCCGTCATCCATTGCCAAGACGATTACCGAGAAGATCGACATTCCCACAATCGGCATCGGTGCCGGCCCCGACTGCGATGGCCAAGTGCTCGTGCTCAACGATGTACTCGGCCTGGCGACTGACTACGTGCCGCGCTTTGTGAAAGCCTTCGCCGATCTGAAGTCGGAGATCACCGGCGCGGCACGAAGCTTTCGCGATGAAGTACGCGAGGGCAAGTTTCCGACTCGTGAACACGAGTATGAGTAATGCAGCGGGAGGCGACCTCACGTGTTCGGCGGACTACCGGGTGGATCGGGTAAACCAGGTGAAGTGACTAGCTGGATGGTCGTGCTAATCGTTGCTCTGGTTGCAGCGTTGTTGGCTGGCGGACTGTTCTGGCTGCTAACGGACGCAGTCGTCGAGATTGAGAATACTCAGCCGAATAGCACGCTCAGTTTCTGATCGCTATCGACCATGCAACTGGCAGCTTCCGTTGTCGCACTGATTGCCGCCGAGCCAACGGCTTAGTCGATATCTGTTCTTCGCCACCCAGCGGTAAATCGGCTTCCACAGCAGCATGCTACCCGGAAAATACATGAACGGCATCGCCCACCAGAGCCGACGTAGACGCCACGTGAGATACCGGACTGCCTCGGCCCCCCAGTGTCGGTAACCACCGGCGTCGACGATACACATTTCTTGCATCATGCGGTCGTGCGTCAACTCGGGCCAGCGCTCAGCGACGCGCGGATCGTGCAGCGACAGGTAGGACAGCTTGTGTTGGCAGTCCCACCAGGGCAACTTGCTAACCTGCGCAGTACAGATGCCACACTCGCCATCATAAATAACGACGTCGGTGTTTGGTCGCTCGTCCGGGTCTGGCAAAATTGTCGGCATAGTCTTGGTGTCGTTTTAACCGCTGTAAGCACGGCATTTTAACGCATCGTAAGGGTCCGGCGTGACTCGGAAACCGTACGCCGATACAATAAAGGTACCTTGCCATTCTATACCAGGAGCCGAGGCTATGGACCAGATCCGCCAACAAGTGCAGCGTGCTCAGCGTCGTTTGTCATTGGAGTTGTTGGTCAACAGACTGCTGCGTTGCTGGTTTGTGGCGCTGGCTCTGGCTGTCGTTGCGGTAGCGGTGCCAAAGGTTTGGTCGATTGACCATCTCTTCGCGGCCGGCCTGCCGTCGAACTGGGCACTTGGCTGCGTCCTCGTGGCACTCGCCGCCGGACTGATTGCAGCGCTGGCCTGGACGTGGCTAAATGGCCGAACCGAGTTGGAAGCAGCCGTCGAAATCGATCAACGCTTTGGCTTGAAGGAACGCGTCGCGAGCAGTCTATCGCTTTCGCCGACAGATGCAGAGACCGAAGCCGGCCGAGCGTTATTGAGTGATGCCGTACGTGCCGTCGGGCGGATTGACGTAGACGACAAGTTCAAACTGCGTCTGCAGCAACGTGCTTGGTTGCCGCTTGTGCCAGCTCTGTTGGCATTTGTGCTGGCAACGTTCGTGGACAACCAGGACGCACAGAGCAGTGTCGATCCTAAGGCACCCACACTCACGAAAGAGCAGCGTGATAATGCTGCGAAGCAGCTGCGCGAACGCCTTGAGAAACGCCGCAAAGAAGCAGCCAAGAAAGGGTTAAAGGACGCGGAAGGCCTATTTCGAGAGTTGGAGAAACAGACCGAGAAGATGACCGAAGCCAAGGACGCCGACCGCAAGAGCAGCTTGGTCAAGATTAACGACCTTGCCAAACAGCTCGAAAAGCGTCGGCAGCAACTTGGGGGTGACAAGCAGCTGCGCAAACAGTTCGACAAGCTCAACAACCTCAACAAAGGCCCCGCCGACAAGATGGTCGATGCGATGAAGAAAGGCGACTTCAAAGCTGCCAAGGCGGAGATGCAGAAGCTCAAAGAGCAGCTCGAAAGTGGCAAGCTCGACAAACAGGCTAAGCAGGAGCTACAAGAGCAGCTCAAACAGATCGAGCAGAAGCTAAACGAGGCCAAACAAGCACGACAAGAGGCGATGGAAAACCTCAAGAAGCAAATTGAGCAGCAAAAGCAGCAGGGCAATCTGTCCAAAGCCGGCGAGCTACAACAGAAGCTTGACCAAATGCAGCAGCAGCAGCAGAGTCAAGCCAACCAGATGAACCAGCTCGCGCAGAAGCTGGGTGAGATGCAGCAAAAAATGCAGCAGGGTGATTCCAAAGGCGCAGCGCAAGCGATGGAAGATTTGATGAAGCAAATGGACCAACTGCAGCAGCAGATGGACGAAGGCGAGATGCTGGACGCGGCCATGGACCAACTGCAGATGGCCAAAGACGCGATGGATTGCGAGGCCTGCACCGGCGAAGGCTGCCAGTCGTGTCAGAATGGCGGGATGGGCAGCGACCAGTTCAGCGAACAATCCGGCAATGGCATGGGCGCTGGTCGAGGCTTTGGACCTCGGCCGGATGAGAAAAACGACGTTAGCTTCCGCGACTCGCGTGTGCGGGCCAAGCCGGGCCGCGGTGCCGCCGTGGTGGTCGGCGAGGCAAATGGGCCAAACATTCGCGGACGCGTCGTCGAATCGATCAAAGCACAAATGACCACCGACGCGAGCAAGCCAGCCGATCCGCTTGCCGTCGAGCAACTGCCCAAATCGCGCCGCGAGCACGCCGAGGAGTACTTCAACTCCCTGCGTGGCGAGTAATCGTCCACTGTTTGGCCCCATCCAGTAACAGATTGTGAGCCAATCGCCGCAAATTATGGCCATTTGGCGTAGGACAGATAAAATAGGGGCAATATACTGGCAGAGTAGCTCGCTTCCTTCTGTCCTCTTAGGCTGGCCCACTCGTGCATTTTCATCGCTGTTTTCTAGGGCTGGTCTTCGCGATCCAGATGATCCTGTCTCATGCCTCGAGCGTTGCGCGAGGGGCAGACGAGGGCGACGCAACCGCCCAGCAGCCATCGGTCGAAGTCCAGCCCAACGCACTCGCCGAATTGGCCCGGTCGGCACGCGACGCGCACGAGCCGATCGACGACCAGCGCCTCGAGGCCGTGCGATCTCGGCTGCGAACCGCTTCTATGCGAATGTTCCAGCGACTTGGTGGCGACGACAGCCGCCTGGCCGCTGGCTGGAAAACCTACCTGCGCTGGCCGTTCGTCGAGGCGCACCTGGCGGACGATGTGCAGATCACCGGACAATCGTTGCGCGATATCGACGCAACGCTGCGCCGTCTGCGAAGTAATCAGCCAGGACTCGAGCACCCAGTGTTCGTCAACACAGCCGACGAGCTCGAACAGTATCGAGAACTCGCTTTCTGGTACGCCCTTGGGCAACGGCGCGACACCCGGCCGCGCTACAACAACTTCCTTGCGGAATTGGAAAAGCAGATTACACGCAACCAAGAGCAACCAACCGTCGAGTCGACGCGGCAGATCGGTAAGATCGTCGGCTTGATTCGGCAGCTGGGGCATTCGCCAGAGGTGGCGGATGCCGTGCGTCAAGCGTTCAATCAGTCGAACGTGCTCGTCGAAGTTTCGACTGCTGCCATGCAGGCAATCGCCGAACGACCGGTCACCGAGACGTTGCCGGTGCGTGACTGTATTCTGGGTGCAACCGTCCGTGGCACGGCCAATTCGTGCGGCGTGCTTGGCGTGCGGCCAATTCCTGCCAGCGATCACGCTGAGTTGGAACTTCAGCTCGCCGGCAACATTCAGTCTCACACGCTCAGCTACAAAAAGCCGGTCCGCGTGCGTAGCACTGGTTCGACCGACTTCGTCGCGACCAAACGTGTCGAAGTTAGTGACGAGCGGTTTCGATTGCTCCCGTCCATCGCGTCGGCTCGCACGAAGACACAAACCCGCTCGGTCAAGAAGACCGGCAGCAAGCTGGGTGCCAGGCTGATCGAGCGCATCGCTCGCAAGAAAGTCGCTGAAAGCAAGCCGCAGTCGGAGTACATCGCGGCCCGTCACACGGAAGATCGGATCAACGAGAAGTTCGATCGTCAGGTCCGAGACGCTCTGTACGAGGCGCGACAGAACTACGATCGGCGTCTGCATCCGCCGCTAGAACGAATTGGCATGTTTCCCGAGAATCTGCATATGTCTTCTACGTCGTCCAGCGTGCAATTGCAGGCGACGCTGGCGTCTTACAAGCAAATCTCGACCGATCGCCAGCCTCCGGGGCTCCGCACCGGCAACGATTTCTCACTGCGTCTGCACGAGTCGGCCGTCAACAACTTTTTGCCCCATTTGATTGCCGGGGCCACCATTGGCCAAGCGAGCGAGGACCAGCCGCCAACCATCGAAGGCGATGTGCCCGCGTGGCTGAAAAAGTTGGCCACCAACCCGAAGGTCAAAGACCAATTCGTCGAGCAGCCGGCCGCAGCCGACGACGAACCTCGGCCGCCTTTCCGCCCCTGGTCGTTCACTCTCAACAACGAACACCCAGTCAGCGTGAGTTTCGCCGACGGACGCGTCACGCTGCGGATCCGCATCGCGCAGCTCAAGTCGTCCGACGACGAGGACGAGTCGATCAACAACTGGGACTTCCTGGTCACCTACCGCGTCGAGCAGAGTGGCAATCAGGTGATCTTGTCTCGCGAAGGGTTGATCGAAGCGCTGCCGACCGGCTTCGACCCGCAGTGGTTCGGCGATCCCCGTTGGGGCGAACGTCTCACTGGCCAACAGGTCGGTATCCGCAAGAACCTGGAAGACAACATCAACAAACGTGTCGCCGATGGCGGCGGTTTTCCACTCGAAATCCCGCTGCCGCCCGTCAAGCTTCCCACCTCGGGCAACGCCACCTACGAGCTCGTCCTGCAGCAGCTCGAATGCACAGACGGCTGGCTTACGCTAGGGTACCGATTGCCCGAGTGAGTGTTGGGTTATTGGTGGTGAGTTGTTGCTGGTAAGCAGCAAGCCGTCGGTCGGGCGATCGCGACCGAACAACTTATGCGCCGCTAGTTTCCTGGTCACCCATCACCAGCCACTCCCTACTCACCACCCTTTTGCAACACCGAGTGTTACAAAACTCGGCTCTTGCGCTTGCAAACCACAGTAATTTAAGGTCCGCGAGTTCTGTAACTTCCGCTTTTTCTGCACCCGCCTTTCAAAACTACAGAACTCGGCAAGCTCCGCCAGCCAACGCAGCCGCAACCCACTTGCATCACAGCACTTGCGCAGCGAATGCTGAGATCGGCCGCCCGACTTTTGAAACATAGCGATCGTAATCGCGTTACAAAATTAGGGTCAAGCAGCTAACCCACACCAAGGCGCAGCGTTGGCCTTTCCAGCTTAGCAATTGGACGCTCTATATTCAGCTTTGTTTTTTGGCCAGGCATGAATTTATCAGCTGCTGAGGATCAACGTCACGTCGAAGCCGACACCGTGCTAGTCAAGCGACTCGCGTACCGATGGCTTAGCGCGAAAATTCATAGGGAACAGCCGAACATAATTGCCGGTTATCGGTCGATCACCTGCTAATGAGGTGAATCTGACCGTAGGAGAAAAGTCCTTAGGGTCGAACTTTCAGTCCACCATAGACAGCAGAATACTGCGTTTTGAGCCGCCATCTCCACTAAAAATAGAGTAAACACATCTGTTCGGCATCGGAAATACACGGATTCCCAATAATCGCTTGCGATTGGCCACTCACTTTCGGTACGCTGAATACTAGGGATGAGAGAAGACAAGCAATCGCCCGCGGCCTTATAAGACGTCAGACCGAATCGGTCTGACGTCTTCGTAGAGAGAGTGCGATTGCCATGGAACGGACGAATAATCTGCCCGCATCTGGGCATTACCAGCTGATCGGCAATCTGCGAGTTTTCCGGTCTTGGAGGCGAATCCTATGAACAGATTTTCTTTGGTGTTGTTATTTTCGTTATTTGCCGGAGACCTGCGGGCCGACACCATCTTGTTTGAAAGTGCGACGCTGGGGCAAACGGGCTTGGAACAGTTCTCCGTACCAGCAACTAATGTAACACCCAATGTTTTTACGGGCGTCAGGTTTGAACTCACACAGCCGGTGCGAACTAGTCAGGTTGGCGGGCATTTTGTAGGCAGAGATGGTGGCGATTTTTTTGGTGCGGTAGTGGCACTCGACGACGCCAGCGATTTCCCCGACTCAGGCGATCTCACCTCAAGCGACGTGCTAGGTCACGCCGAGCTTACTTTCCCCACACTCTCCGACGAAGTTTTCGGCGATCTCGATTTGACCTTGCAGCCCGGCTTCTATGCGCTCGTGTTTGGAAGTGGGCTATTTAACACCAATGGCGATGGTGCTGCGACGAGGAACAACACGGACAGTAGTAACCCGATCTATATTGGGTATCAGCCAGGAGCAGATTGGTTTAATCTCTCTGACCTTTCTGATGCAATATTATTTGTAGACCATCGATTCGTTGTTAAAGGAGCAATTGTTCCAGAACCATCAACTATCGTGTTGGTATTAGTCGCCCTCTCGCTACCAATCATCAGACCCAGATGAGCCAATAGAAGATCACATAAAGTAGTCGTAGGATGGGCCAAAGCGAAGCGGCGGCCCATCGATACACAGGTCGTTGTCGTGGTTGTCCGACTCAAGTATTCTGAGCGTCATGACGAATTATCGCAGAGCGTATGTTGCGGGCGGGTCGTATTTCTTCACGGTGGTCACTCATCATCGTCGGCGTTTTCTTTGCGAACCCACGGCGCGAACTGCGTTGCGACAGGCTGTCACGGACGTCCGCCGGCGCTGGC
>JBCDBK010000113.1:0-15457 GCA_039184115.1 Planctomycetota bacterium
ATCGACGGTTGCAGCGTGCTTACGTTGACCTCTGGCGAACAATCCGCAACCCACCTAAAGATCCGCCTGGCAAATGGAAAGTCGCGGCCGCGCTCGCCGTCCCGTTTGCCTATCACGAAGTCCGCCGCATCGTACTCGCCGAGGCGACGGTGCTCGATGCCAAAAAGGTACTCAAATCAGAACTAGCACAAGTCTATCGAGACAAACGCCATGCGCTACGCCGGCTCGACTGCCCGGCCCTGATTCGACTCAACAAGTACGAGGCGGAAATCCTCGCAGAATACAACATCCTCACTGGTGTCCGCGAACGTGCCAGCCGCGAGCCCTATCGCGCGAATCGGCAAATCAAACGGAAGACGCTACCTGAATTGCATGAGTACGCCACAAGACTCGTCGACACCATATCGCTGGTCGCCGTCGACGCGGCAGTGGAACTCGGCCGCGAAAACGGCGTGCAAATGCAGCTTTATCCCAAGCAGCCAGCTCTACCAGTTATGGTCGATCCATTGGCAAAAGCGTTCCAGATGCCGGCAGAAATACAAGATTGGTACGGACCACGAAAACCGAGAACCTACTTTCCGCGGCCGGCGGGAGTGCCCACTGCCACGAACATGCGTCGACAAATTGTGAAGGTCACCCAGCTCTGCCGGGCAACTTTCCCGTGGGTCAACTACCATCGGCAACCGGTGCTGCAGTATCTGACCGAGCACTGTCCGATTTCCGACGCCGGCAAAATGTACTTTGATGAAACTGCCGGCACGACGCTTCGCCTCTGCGACGACATGCAACTCGCGAACGACTACGGACTGTACGTCTTGCGACGCGCAACATTGCCCGACAAGGGCTTTGAACGTTGGACCGACGATCCCGCCGACTTGGAGAGCTTGTTCGCCATCACCTGCATCGCCGGCGAGCTGCCTCCAAAAGACGAAGGTAGCTCCGGCGACAATTCGATGATCGAAGATGGATTCTATTCGCGACACCTACCTGACCGGCGGGTCGCAACCGCCCGCGCAATGGTCTACAACGCGAAACCGCAAAGTTCCCACCGCCACCGTATCAACCTCAGCACCAAACGGATTGTCCCCATCCGACAACCTCAAATCGGCTGGGACACTCTGCAATGGGCACCGCTTAAAGGCAAGATGCCGTTTGAGATTATCGGCAAAGGCTCGCTGCTACGACACGAGATGCCACGCGTGGAAGTTGGTTGGCACGCCAAGCTCGTGCCATTCGCCCCAGGAAGACTTGAACAACTCGCAACGAACGCGACGCCGGACTACGGCAAAGAAACGCCGACGATGGAAATTCAGATCGTCGACGAGTTCGCTTCGCTGACCACACATTGACTACTCATTTTCATTGCACTTAAGTAGGTAAACCTCGGAATGCGTCGATCACATCAATCACATTCTCGCCATGGCGCGGCACCGATCGAACTGATGATGGCACTGCCAATGCTCACGGTGCTGTTTATGCTCCTGCTGACGATTGCCGCGGCAGGTGTAGTCTGCTCTAGCGTCGAAATTACAGCGCGCGAACAAGCTTGGGCCTCCCGCCACCGCATGGCCAGCGACGACGCGCTGTCGCTCAACCTCAGCGCCCGACAAGATCGCGAGTTACAACGAATCTTTGCAGCCGGCCCGCAACCATCTCTGCCGCAGCGCATGTTGCGAACAGGCAAGTCAGCGACGTTCGCCGAGCAACAACAGCAGCACGGGCTGCAAATACTCGTCGAAAGGCTACCTCAGGCAAATGCCTCTCACACGTTTTTTCACGGCACTTGGGATCACCGCGAAATACGCTTCGATCGACCTGCTCGTCACCGCGAACTTCGCCTCGAGCGACGACTGTTGGCCTTCAGCCCATCTGGCTTTTCGCACAAGGCATTCGAAAGACTCATGCCTTAGCTAACTTCGCCAGGACAAACCTTGCTCAGCCGTTGCGACCGCTGTTGGCGATGCTTAGGGGCAATTCTCGCCAGCAAGACAGTTGCAGAGCGCATCCAGTCTACTACAATTTGGGGGTCTGCCATTTCTGATCCGCTGCCTGCTTCCCACTTTAGCGCTGGCAATAGCAAATGCCACCGACTCCCGACGAATCGGATTTTCGACCAAGCCCTTCGCGGAGTTTTATTCACACCATCTGTGATGACTACGAGCGCGATCGGCAAGGCGATGCAACTGTCACGATGGCACCCTACATCTCACGCGCTCCCGGACCGCTGAGGGACTGGATTCTCAAGGAGCTGATTGCAATCGAAGTCGAGATTCTGCAATCGACCGGCAAAGCCACCGATCTCGATGCCTTGCGTGACTCGACCGGCGTGTCGTCGGAGAAATTTGACGCCGCCTGGCAGAAACTCCAGGAGTCTGCCGCCCAACTGCAAGACGGCGAAGAAACCGAGCACTTCGACGAAGGCGATATTTCAACGGTTTCTGTCCGCCGCGGCGCGCAGGTGGTGTCCGATTCGATGGAAATGTCCATCTATCGCACGCAGTCAGAGCCGGCAATGCCAGCCGAGCCAGTGCAACGCAATCAGTTCCTACTGGTCGCCGACGACTACGAGCTGATCGACTTGTTAGGCGAAGGCGGAATGGGCGCCGTCTACCGAGCTTTTCAGCACAGCCTACAAAGACAGGTGGCTCTCAAAATCATTCCGCGGCGCTTCGTCAATTCGCCGCAGGCACTGGCCCGTTTCTACAACGAAGCCGAAGCGACAGCGAGCATGAAGCATCCGGGCATCGTCCGTGTGTTCGAGTTCGATGAGCGTCACGATGTTCACTACTACACGATGGAACTTGTTGAGGGTGGCAGTCTTGGAAAGTATGTGCGATCGCGCAACCGGCCGCGGCCGCCACGCATCGAACCCAACCGAGCCGCCGACATCATGGCTAAAGTATGCGATGCGGCGCACTACGCTCACACGCGACCAAAGCCCGTGATCCATCGCGATATTAAGCCGGCAAACATTTTACTCGACGACTCGGGGAATCCGCTGCTGACCGACTTCGGCCTCGCTAAAGTCGTCGACAGCGACGAGGAAAGCCTCACCATGACCGGCGCGGCCTTGGGCACAGCCGCTTACATGGCTCCCGAACAAGCGCGCGGCTCAAAGCGAGACCTGTCACCCAAGACCGACGTGTACGCTCTGGGTGCGACCTTGTACGCACTGATCGCTGGCAGGCAACCGTTTGAGGGCGATTCGCCCAACCAGATTATGCGCGATGTGATCGAATCGACACCCACTCCGCTCACCAAACTAGTTCCTACGCTGCCGCGCGAACTAGAAATCATCTGCGAAAAGTGCCTCGCCAAGCGACCAGAACATCGCTACGAAACAGCAGAAGAAGTTTCCGCCGACCTGCGCCGTTATCTGCAAGGTCAAGCAATCTCGACGCGACCGCTCAATCCCGCACAGCGTAGCTGGAGATGGTGCCAGCGCAATCCGCTTGCGGCGGGCCTCATGGTATCGATCATGCTGGGCTTCGTCGCGTCAATCATCCTGGGACTGCGCGCCGTGCAGGAAGCTGAACGAGCAAACGCATCGCTTAGTGAGCTGCAAAGCTTGCTGCTGGAGGCAGTCGAGATCATCGACGCTCCTGAAGTGGCTAACGATCCTACGATGGACCCAATTCGAAATGCGATATTGCAAAAGGCTGAGAGCACCTACGAAACTTTGATCGAAGATTTGAAAGCCGATCCATCGGCACGTCCTCAGTATGCGAGCGCGCAAGTAACACGTGGCAAAATTCTAACCTCGATGTCAAGAACGGACGATGCAAAGATAGCCTTTGAACAAGCACGCGGATCGCTGATTGGTCTGGGGGTCGCGAACTCCGACGACGTCGAATCGCTGATGCTTTTGGCGAAAACGCACTTTGAGCTCAGTCGACTTGAAAAACTAGATTGGGATAAGAACAGGAACCTGCAGACAGAGAAGTACACCGAGCCGCTCGATCGCTGGGCTGACTACTCTCAACGGGCTTTCGAGCTCCGGCAACGAGTGGTCAATCTCGAGCCAGACTTCATCGAGTATCAACGGTTGATGGCAAGCGCGCAAGAGAACTATGCCGTCGCTAGTGCAGCAAGAAGTATAGAACAAACGAACCTGAACGAACTGCAGACAGCGATCGAAGTGCAGTCCGCGGTGCAAGAACTGCGAAAGGAGATTGCATCCTCGCCTGAGCAGACCGTCGACTCTAAGCTAGATCTTGCCCGCGGCTTTGGTAACGTCTCGAAAATTCGCCACGAAGTGGCAAACTTTCACAAGCGGGCTGGCCGCCTAGAAGACCGCGTAAAGGCGCTTGAAGAGGCACTCGATGCCGCAAACAGTGCAATCGAGATACACACTGGCATGGGCAAATCAATACGTACGGAATTCGCAGCGCGTAAACACTTGGTCGAGTGCTACGGGCTACAAGGTGAAACTCTGCGCGAGCTTGAACGTTACGAAGAAGCGGAACGGAGTTATCTGGAAGGGGCACGCGAGTCCAAGAGTCTCGCGGATGAAAACCCTCACAACTACTACTACCAACGCGAACTAGCGATTTCTCAATTGAAGCTGATTGAGTTCTACCTCCAGCTGCTTTCCGACCGAACGAAGGCGATCGAAGCATTGAGCTTAGTTCGAATCACGCTCATCGAATCGCTGCGCACCGATGCAGATAACCACGAAGCTGCTGATCTGCTGTACGAGATCACACGCTATACGATCCAATTGCTGGGTACGCCAAAAACCGACACGCAGAAGGAAGAAATGATCAATGTGCTTCAGACGTTGATCGACGACCTTGAGCAAATCGGTAAGGACTCAAAGTACCAAGACTATGACTGGCTCACTTCACGCGTCAACAACATCGCTGAACTGCTCAATTGGCTCTCAGCGTTTAAAATCGCGGCTCCAGCACCCTAGCTGAAAATAACTAGCAGAATGCCCTCCAATTTCTGCTCATGCGGACAATCCACACAACCGATAAATCCTACGGATGTGGTTTTACCGTACCCGCCCGTTGGCAGGGTACTTTGCGCACAGTGTCTGGGGGGACCGTTGTGGCTGCTTACTTTCATTACGCGCTAACTCCTGCTTCGGTCCAGCTGCTAGCACTTTGCATGCTGCTAAGTATTGCGGAGCCGCACGATGTGGCTGCTCAGCCAATCGGGCCACCGGACGCAATTGCGACCGATCAGCCGGTTACGCCGACACCAGCGCCGACGGAATCGGCCGCACCCAATCCTTTCTCGGCACAATCCCCGACTCCATCACCTTCAACAAACGCCGACCAGTCGTTTGCTGATCTTTTTGGCGGTGGAGCGCAATCAGGCGTCGATTCAGATAGTCCGATCGCGCGCGTTGCGCGACAAAGCAACTTCATGATCGGCGACTTCTTCGGACGCGGTTCGCAGAACGTCACCGTGGGCGACTTCGTTGGCATTGCAGTTCATCAAGATTCAGATTCCATGTCTGCGTTCGCGGTCGATAATATCCATTTGGTGACGTTACAGACGGGCACCAACGTCGCCACCTTTGTTGGTGGTCCTGCTGGTTTGCTGCCGGGGTCTTTCTTGAGCCCGCAAATTGACGCTGATGACCTGCAACCAATCAACAGAGACCTTACGCTCAACAGTACGCCCGGCACGTACACCGCGGTCGCGACCGAAGATACCGTGGACGTTGTGGACACACTGGGCGGAACGATAACAATACCGGATGCAACGATATTCAATGTCTTCGAAGCCGTCATGATCGATTTGCCGGGACCAAACGTCGCGGATCTCGTCGGCCGCATTCGCCTCCAAGACAACAACAGCGCGATCCCCCGCAACCGCGTCTTTTTCGACTACAACTTTTTTCACAATGTACCGCTCGTCCGCGAAAAGATTGATGTAAATCGCTTCGCGCCAGGGTTCGAGAAAACCATGTGGGATGGTTTAGCGTCATTAGAGGTTCGCACGCCAATGGCAGTGACTCTCAATGCCAGTCAGACGATTGGTCAGCCGACCGACACCTCGAACCCCGAATTTGGCGATATCGTGTTGGCCCCGAAAATCCTGCTTTCGTCAGGAAATCAATACGCTATCGCCTGCGGCATGGGTGTCACGCTGCCGACTGCCAATGACATTACGGTATTAAACGCGGGCGGAGACTCACTGCTCCGCATCGACACCGAATCGGTGCATCTCATTCCGTATTTGGCGGCGCTTTTCGCACCCGAAGATAGTTCGTTCTTCAGCCAAGTATTTGTCACCGTCGACCTCGACACCAATGGCAACCCGGTGTTCGCACGACTTGACGGAAACGGACTGCAGCAGATTGGTGTCTGGAACGACCAAACGCTCATTGCAGCTAGCGTGTCATTGGGACAGTTTATCTATCAGGACGATTCGCCTAGCAGCCGGCTGAACTCGCTGGCATACACGGTCGAATTGCACGGCACCAGCGCAATCACCGATGCCGATCAAGTACTGTCGAGTGCCTTTATCGTCGGTGATCCACTAGAAGACCTATCGGTACTCAATTCGACGATTGGTGCACACGCACGCTGCGGCGAAACGGTATTTACGATGGGCTACTCGGTGCCACTCACCTCGAGCGACCGCCTGTTCGATGGTGAGTTTCGCTGCTTCATCAATCGATTCTTCTAGGCAGTTCTTCCAGGCTTCGCAAGGTAGCGGCGTCTGACCAGAACCGTGGTAGTCGCTAGCATCAATATCGCAGCCGTTGAAGGTTCAGGGATTGTGAAGGTACCGACGGCAGCGATCGATCCACCTTCAAAGTTGAGCGACGTCGGCAGGCCGATACCGTCATACTGCAGTTGCCGCCCGAACATCTCAAATGAAAGATCGACTGCGTAGGTCCTTACCGAATCGTTGGCACCGATCATCTCAAGATCGACCCGACCTGTGGGTGCTTGCGGATCGATGATTCGGCTGAATGCCACTTCTCCGCCGCCCAACGATTGCAACCCCAGCGCAAGCTTTTGCGGTAACACGACGGACGCGCTTCCCTGATCTTGCGTCAGCGTCACCTGGCTGGCGTCAAAGATTCCGCGGTCGTCGATGAGCACCGTCGACAGAAATGAACGGTTCTCGCTAAGTGTTTCAAAACGACCTTCAACGTCTTCGCTGGCGAATACGAGTTGCCCCACTTCGATTTTGTAGCGCGCATAGAGATTTTCTTGACTGACTTCGCCGCCCACGAAACGGAGCGATTGTGGGACTAGTTGGCCTTCGACGTCTAGGTAGTCGAGTTCCACATCGATACTACCCTCGAGCTGCAGCGTGTTGTCCTCGCTTCTAATGCCAAGTTCCGGCGTTAGGGTATCCATCTCAATCGAGACCGGCAGACCTTCCAAGGCCGGCGCAATCGAGAGTGTGAACGCGACCGTACGGGTTTGGCAATTTGCCATGCCGGCGCTAAATCCGACAATTAGTAAGCAGCACACGAGGCTGCGGAATTTCATGGTGTCCATATTGGTCCTCCCCGAACCATTCGCGCAGCGCAAACACCATCGGCCGCCGAAATCAACCGTCGGCGACACTCATAGCGCGGAATGCGAGCGCGCAAAGCTATGCGTGAAAAACAATGCGTGGGATGACGAGCAGCACCGACATGTGGCGCCACAAGAAATCAAGCGGCTAAAGAAAAGGAATCAGTACCTAATCGATTCCTAGAGCCGAGATTTTTACTGCATAAGCTTCGTTGCAGATTGATTCAGAGAGAATACCGCGAACAACTATGTGCCAAAATACCGGCGACCACTGCCAATGTCAACAATTTCTTGCCCGATTTCCAGTGTTTCCACCAGGACGGCAGCCGCGGCTTAGACAGCGTGCATCGCTCGGCGAACCCGGGCGAACTGAAGAGGGTGGCTAAGGGGACTCGAACCCCCGACCTCCGGAATCACAATCCGGCGCTCTAACCAGCTGAGCTATAGCCACCGCAGCGGATCGGTTAATTATCGTACCAACTCGCTGCGCGGCAGGTCAACCAGCCAGAGGACGCCGACGATTCGGAATGCGTCGGGCAAGTCAAGCTTATCGCATGCGAAAATGCGCGACGAGCTTCCACGCAAAGAAACCGGCTGCGAATCCGGCGAGAAAGAGCAGCGTTCCAGCAGGTGCTTCGGTAGGAGTGATATGAGCAAGTGCATTGATCATCGTGGGGTTCCTTGGTTCGTTTTCCAACCTCAGTTTGAGCTGACGCGCGATTGGCTATTCGAATCGAGAGGCAGCGATTGGAGGTACTGCTGATACTCTTGATCCAAGGCGGCGAAACTCTGACCAGTCAGCTGGGCAAGCGTACTCGGTCGATCGCGACCTGTATAGAGACGTTGCAACGTCTCTACTAACGCTTTTCGGTACTTCCCCGACTCGTACTGCATCAAGAACGTGACTAAACCCGCCGATTGGCTGTAAAGCCTGGGCAAATCGTTGCGCTGCTGAAAATCCTGAATCCCCAGCGCTGAAAGCTCTGCTAGCGGCACGTAGTAATCGTTGACCATCCGGCGATGCCATGCTGCTGGCAAACGACCCGCCGTCGGCGTGCCGATTGTCCACTCACAGACATCGCTGCCGTCACAATGTTCGGTAAGCGATTCAAAGTAGCAGGCAACTCCCTCGATGAGCCAGGCATTGCTGTTGGCTCCCACGTCACGCGCAGCACGCCGCGACTCGTGGAAAAACTGATGCACCGCTTCGTGGTAGATCGTGCCGGGATCTTGGTCATCCCCGGCGAAGAAATGCGTCGTCCGGGTGTCGTCAAAATAAATGCCTAGCGTCATGTCGATGCGAGGCTGTCGGCGGCGCAGCGCTGCGTTGTACTCCTCACGCGTGCGATAGTAGATCACTTCAAAAGGCTTACTGCGATAGCCGCTGGTTTCCCTGCCGTCAAACCTTTTGACTAGTTCACCGGAAGTGAGATAAAAGCCGCCAAACTGCTGAAGCCAAACCTGATACAGCATCTCGAGGCGAGCTGCTAACTTAGCTGCTGACTCGCGGCTGTGATTGGTCGTGACTCGAAAGTGATCGGTACGCACACGCCAACCATCGTCGATCGTCGCGTGTCGACGGGCGTCCTCGTCTGCCGAAATCCAGCGCCGTCCGAAGGGACGCTCGTTGTCGAGCCAGCGTGGCACGTCTTCCGACTCGATCCAGCCGAAACGCGGATTCCAAATCTCGCCCTTGGCAATCCGCCGAGCTGCGTATCTACCCGCCCATTGATCGCGGGCGCGCTGGTAGCCCAGCACGCGTCGCGCGGTCACAGCCTCTTCCGACTCCACCTGTGCCGCCAAGGTCGCAAGGCGCAACGCTTCGCCCACGCTGCCTGCCTCGCATGCACGGCGAGCCTGGGCTAAGTAATCGGTCGACGAGGGCGCTGTTGGCGCGACGCGGTCTGGCGAGTAGATATCGGGGACTCGAGGCAGTCTCTCAGCACGTACCACGCTCTGAGCAGCCAACCAAAGCACGAATAAACAACTAAGTACGAAGCGACTACCCACGTAGACCTGCCAAGCGTAGAGATTCGACCAACCGTATCTCTATTGTAGCACGCACTCTGCCGTAACACGAAAATCGGCAGACTTAGGCCTCAGAGAACGCCGCATCGAATTGCACGTTGGCCGGTGTAAAGTCCAGTCGTTTGGTAAACTCGCAGGCTTCACGCGCGCCGTGTTCGCGATTCATGCGGGCGTCTTCCCATTCAACACTCAAGGGACCTTGATAGTCAATGTCGTTGAGCGCCCGAATGATCTCTTCGAAGTTCACACCGCCGCGGCCTGGTGAACGAAAATCCCAGCCACGTCGTGAGTCGCCGAAGTTGATGTGACTGCAGAGAATTCCGCTCTTGCCATTGAGCGTGACGATCGCGTCTTTGATGTGTACGTGGTAGATGCGATCGGAGAACTCGCGAATGAACTCGACAGGATCGACGCCTTGCCAGATCAGATGGCTGGGGTCGAAGTTAAAACCGAACTCTTCACGATGACCGAGAGCGTCTAAGGCACGCTTAGCGGAGTAAATGTCGAAAGCGATCTCGGTCGGATGCACTTCGAGCGCGAAGCGCACGCCGCATTCGCCAAACACATCAAGTATCGGATTCCACGCATCAGCGAAATCGGCAAAGCCCTTGTCGATCATTGCATCGGGTACTGGCGGGAATGAATAAAGCAACGGCCAAATTCCCGAGCCCGTAAAGCCATTGACGACTTCGACTCCAAACCTCTGGGCCGCGCGAGCCGTGTTTTTCATCTCTTCGATCGCACGTGCGTTCACGCCTGCAGGATCGCCGTCGCCCCAGATATAGTCAGGCAAGATCGACTGGTGCCGCTCGTCGATGTTGTCGCACACGGCCTGACCGACCAAGTGCGCGCTGATCGCATGACACTGCAGATCGTGCCGCTCAAGTTGCTCGCGTTTCGCTGCCGCATAGCCGTCGTCTGCCAGGGCCTTGTCGACTTCGAAATGGTCGCCCCAGCAGGCAAGTTCCAGGCCATCGTATCCGAACTCACGCGCTTTGCGTGTCATGTCATCCAACGGAAGATCCGCCCATTGGCCAGTAAACAAGGTGACGGGACGCGACATCGAAGTTACTCCTGTATTGGAAAAAGCCTGCGCCGCAGCCAACCAACTAGTCCAGTTAGTCGCGCGGATGAGAAGTGATCTGAGGGACTGCCTGCTCCGTATTTTCGCGAAATCAGCGTCCTTCGCAACCGATCAAGTTCACCTGAATCTGTCGAAAACGACTACCACGAGACAATGCTATACTCTAGAAGCATGCATCCTCTACGCACACTTGTTAGATTCGTTGTTATTGCGCTAGCCATGTCGGCGTCCGCCGCGCTGGTCGAAGCGGCGCTGCCAATCGACTTGGAGGTCGCCCAGGAGTCGGGCGTGCCGCTGACAGCTCCACAAAGTTGGGCGAGCACACTTGGCCGCCTCGATCTCGGCAGCGTACGCCTGCGTTCCGCGCGTGGCGGCGAGCGCCCACAGATCAAGGTAACGAAACTCGGTTCGAGCAACCGCTATCGAGTGGTCGGCATCTTGACCGCCAGAAATGAACTCGTCCTGCCAGAGCGAAGATTTCGATTGAACGATCGAAAAGGCATGGAAACCTACTTCCAACGGCTGCCAGCTCAGGCGGATCACGATCAAGATGAGCGAGGACGGTTTGGCCTCACGGAGGCACAGTTCCGAGAAATCTATGCCGAGTTCGCCAAGCCGACGGGCTTCTCGACGACTGAATTCGGCGTCGCGGAAATCGTCCGCCATGCCGAACAACAGCTCTTCTCGTTTGTTCATTCGGAGGGCGTGACTGGCTTACGAAGCGATCGTACGCTCCCGGTTGAACTGCATCGATTGTCGCTGGGCACGACGTTGGCCTACGCGTTACGCTGCGAGGGGCTGATGCTCAGACCCGAGCAACTTCCCGGCGAGTCGCTTCGCATCGTGATTGAACCCTACAACGCGAAACGCGATTCGTGGCCAATTGGCTGGAAGCCGGCGGTCAGCTCGCGACGGTCGGCTCCACAACTCTACGAAAAACGAAATATCGAGATCCAAGGCTTCACTCTATCGCAGGCACTTAGCGCCCTCGGGCCTGCTCTGCAAATGCCGGTAGTAATCGACCAGTGGATCCTACGGCAACAGGACATCGATCCCAGTCAAGTTGATGTGGTATTGCCTAAGAAACGCACGTATCTGAAATCTGCTGTGGGAAAATTGTTGAGCCAAGGTAGATTGGCGGAAGAAGTGCGAGTCGATGAGCTGGATCAGCCCTTCTTGTGGGTAACGCGATTTGGCAAGAACAGCCCACAAGCAACGAAGTAGCGTTGGAAGCATACAATGAAGTCTTGTCCTCTGATTCCCTCCGACTGGGATCTTCCGACGGTACTGAGAATCCGACTTGGTCACGGGCCAGGCCGGCAACGCGTGCTCGAAGCAGATAGCCATCTACTGATCGTGTTGCACGAAATCCCCAAGCATCATCAATTCGAACGCGTCGGTCGCCTGTTCTGGCGCGATCCCGCCGGGACATGGCGCAGCTCGATTCCAGGCGCAGGTGCTACCGGGTTGGAACAGCACCTTAAGGAGTACTCACAAGCGTTCGAGCGACTGCACGAAGCAGTCGAAGACGCACGGACCAGCAAAGCTCACTTCGAAGTCCTGGGCCAGCTTAGTCCTATCGTACGCACAACTCGCAACATGTACGCAACCCTGCAAGAGGCGAGAAAACTTCATACTGGTGATGCCGAGCTACTGAACTGGCGCGATGCGGCCTACGAATTATCGCGGCGCGCCGAACTACTGAAGTCCGATGCTGAGACGTCGCTTAACTTTGAGATTGCCCGTCAATCCGAAATCCAATCAGAGGCGAGCCATCAGATGGCCACGTCTGCACATCGGCTGAACGTCTTAGCCGCCTTCTTCTTTCCACTCGCGACCTTGTCAGCGGTACTTGGCGCCAACCTACAGCACATTTTTCCGGAGGTGACTTCACCGCGAACCGCACTGTTGATCATGCTCGCCGCCGGCACCGTGCTTGGCAGTGGATTGACCTACATGGTCACGCGTCCGGCCAAACGCATAAAGGCACAAGCGAGAAAAGGTTTACCGCGCTGCCGACGGCTTAGCAAGGCACCGATCATTCCAAGCATCAGACAAAGCGAACTTGGTTCCGGCACCGCAGCCACGCGGCTAGCGACATCAGCCAGCACGTCTTCCCACGGAAAAAAACGCCCTGGATCCGACTTGTTCCAAGGCTGCACTTGGCTGTGCGCCACAATGCCAGGTGCATCGTACCGATCGTTGGGAAAGTCGTACGCATTGCCCTCGGGGCGGACGATTGGAATCTCTGGATACGCGGTCACGATCCAGGACAACAGCTCGGTAAGTGCTGCGAGGTTCTTCTCGTTCCATGTCGATGCCATACCGGCAAATCCGACCATCTCGATACCAATCGAACGCGAATTGTAGTAAGTCGCATGCCACGCTTGATCGCGCGGGTCGACCATTTCGTAGATGTCGCCACCTGGCGAGATCACAAAATGTGAACTCACCGAATTCGCTCGATTCTGGAAAATCTCAATGGTCCCTCGCAGCGAAACCTCGGTCGTATGCATAACCACCGAGTCAACCACACCGGGCGAGAAATCGCGCTGACCAAAGCTGGGGCTGGCGATATTGATCTTTGCGGGCTTAGCAATTGGCGTTGGCTGCGGGTTGAAATCAGGACAGAAGCCGGACCTGCTGCCCACGCCTGCTAGGCAACAACTTGGCATCAGCGAAATGACCCCAAGTAAGGCGCACGAGAGCTGGTAGCGGCGAGCGGCTCCGATCGCCCTCTGGTCATCGTGGCGTATCATGGTACTGAACCTCTGACAAAGTGCGCAAAAAAACCGCCAAGTTCAATGCGGACAGCCGACACGTGTTCGTATCGACGCAACCGAATTCAACTTGGCGGTTCTGAATTAGCGAATTCTAGCTGTAAAAATTAGGGAACTACGCCTCACCTTCGCTACACCGTAGTCATGTCTGCTTGCGAAGTCAAGCTGCGACGTGGCAAGGCCTCAAACCACGTCTAGCTAACTTACGCACGACTTGAACACGACATGCCGCGAGCTGGCAGCCACGAGTTCATGCGAGAAACGGCTTAAGTGCCGGAACCTTGTCCAAAATCATGTCGATCACCGAGTCGCCCAGGTTCTCTTTGATGAAGTTGATCACCATCGTCACGAGCGAGCCAATCTGCTCGGTCGAGAGGCCAAGCTTCTCGAGGATGCCGGCTAGTTCGAGACCTTCACCTGCTGAACCGCCAAGAATGGAACCGGCTGCTTCGGCCAGTCCACCAAGGATACCGCCTCCGCCGTCACCTGTAGTCGCTTCGGAAGCGCCGCTGATTAAGTCGTCAATACCCGGCAGCTTGTCGGCAATTTGCGAAAAGTCGCCACCCATGCCCTCTTTGATAAACCCGAACAACGAGCCCGTCGCATTGCGTGTCACGCCTTCTTCAAGCCCCAATTCGCCGACGACGCTTTTGATGAGTTCGTCCATTTTGCTGTCTCCGTGTTTTGAATAGGTACCCCTGTCAATCAACATAGGGCGTGTCCACGGCTGCGGCAACTGATTGGGTCCTAGATTGCGAGAATCACCGACTCACTCCGTCGCCCACACGTCAAACTCAACCTCAACGATCAATCGCCTCGACCGTCTGGTCTTCCCAAGTTGTCGTTCGCCCTAAGAGATGATGGGCAAAAAACTCGTCGACCAACTTGTTGGTATCGGGCCCAAAGTTCTTGCCGTGCAGCCCCCGGTTGACCGTGATCAGAGTGCTTTCGACACCGGCATTGCCGAGCGCCGCATGCAGTAGCTTGGACTGACCGACACCGACCAAGGGATCGCGTGTTCCGTGCAAAATAAAAAACGGCGGGTCATCAGGCGTTACGTAAGTCAACGGACTCGCCGACCGCGCTGCCTCTCTACGGTCGTGTATTGGCCCACCCAACAACTCCGACTCCGGCGAAGTGGCAGCATCGTGATCAAACGTCGATTCGGGCAGCGCCAATTCGTTCATCCGTAGCAAGTCGACCGGACCATAAAAGTCGACCACGCATGCGACTTTACTAGAGGCGTCGGTAAACGCGCCAACGTCGCCGTTCATTTCCACAGCATCCGCGCTCGTTCCGAGCATCGCCGCCAGATGGCCGCCGGCTGAAGTGCCCATGACGCCGATGCGATCGGGATCGAAGCCATGCTGGTCGGCATGCGCGCGAATCCATCGGATCGCGGCCTTGCAATCGTGGATTTGCCCCGGCCAGATCGTCGACCCGCTCAGTCGATAGCCGACGGTGACTCCGGCGTATTCTCCGGATGCCACCGGTTTGGCGAGTGCGCCAACTCCCCCGCTCTTATCTCCATGCCGCCACGCTCCACCGTGAATATAGACAATCACCGGTAATCGTCTGGTCTTGCGATTGCGTGGCAAGAGTAGATTCAGTGTCTGCCGCGGATCATCGGTGGCGGCATAGGGAACGTCCAACGAGACTTCCACCGAATCGCGAAGTCGAGACAGGCGAGCCGTGGTGCGAGCGTCCGGCTCGGCGCAAAGCAGACGCGACATAGCGACGAACAGCACGATCGCAATCGGTAGACGAATGCCCAACGTGAACCTTTCCGCTAAAGCAATTCATCAAGCTGGTCGACCAACATCTCGAAACGATCGAGTGCGGTATCGACGGGAGCTGGCTTGGCCATATCGACGCCGGCATCGCGTAGCAAATCGAGCGGATACTTCGAGCAACCGCCTTTCAAAAAGGACAGATACTCGTCGAGTTCTCGCTGTCCGCCGTTGAGCACACGTTCGCTCAGGGCGATCGCCGCTGACAAGCCGGTCGCATACTTGTAGACGTAAAACGCGCGATAAAAATGCGGAATACGCAGACATTCGAGTTTCAACTGTTCG